>CACKSH010000004.1 GCA_902602765.1 Paracoccaceae bacterium | reverse complement strand
CTTCCTTTCTCAGGGGCCATATGGTCGACACCCAAAGACAAAATACTTGATTTCCCAGCTCATTCGATGATTAGTTTTTTTGAAAATCATGCGCTCTTAAGTCGCACCGGCCAGCATGAATGGTTTACGGTAAATGGTGGTTCGGTACAATACGTTGACCGGTTAAATAAAGAATTAGTTAATAGAAGTGTTGAGTTACGTTTAGGTGATTCAATTAAAGAGGTTCGCCGAGGTCCATTTGGTGTTCAGATTTTAAGTCAAAAGAGTGAAATAGAGTTCTTTGATCATGTAGTATTCGCGACCCATTCTGATGACACCCTTAAGATGCTTGCAGACCCTAGTAAAGGTGAGGCTACAGCCTTGGGTGCCATAAAATACCAACCTAATCAGGCGGTGTTGCACCATGATCAAAATGTGATGCCAAAAAATAGAAATTGTTGGGCAAGTTGGGTGTACACGGAGGATAAGACAACATCACATAACCCAATAGGGTTAACTTACTGGATGAATTCTCTTCAGCCAATTCCTGAGTCGGATCCGATGTTCGTTACTTTAAATTCAAAAAACAAAATTGATCCTTACAAGATTTATGATGAAGCAACTTTTATGCATCCGGTTTATGACCTACCTGCATTAAAAGCTCAGAAAGATCTTGCAGAAAATAATGGTAAGAAAAACACATGGTTTTGTGGCGCATGGATGAAAAATGGATTTCATGAAGATGGATTGGCTTCAGCGATAGATGTCGTGGCTAAATTTTCAGATAAAATATCAATAAAGATTGCGGCACAATGAGTAAGGTAGAGTATGTTGATGCATACACCTGGCATGGCCGAGAGGGCAATCTAGAAAACGCCTTCAAGTATAAAGTTAGTTTTGTATTGCTGGATCTCGACAATAATATGGAAAGCCCAGCTTTGTTTTCTAGAACGTCAGGAAAGTTTTTTGGTGTTTTGGACAGTGACTATGGTGGCCACCCAGGCGCTGGCAGAAGTAGTCAGTGGGTAAGAGAAGTGGTAGCCGATCACGGCCTCAAAGATGTCGATAAAATATTACTACTTGCGCAACCTAGAGTGTTTGGTCACATATTTAATCCGGTAAGCTTCTGGCTTTGTTATAAAAAAAACGACAGTTTGTTAGCGGTAATTTCTGAAGTTACGAATACCTTTGGTGATAGACATTGGTATATCTCATATAACAATGATCAGTCTGAAATTTTGCCTAAAAATCGTTTGAAAGCAAAGAAGATTTTTCATGTTTCTCCATTTCAGCCAATTGACGGTCAATATGAATTTAGGTTCGACATAAAAAAAGATAAAATTGGTATTTGGATAGATCTTAACTACCGAAATGGAGGGATCAAAACTAATCTCATCGGGAGTAGAAGTAAATTAACCAATCTGGAGATTATAAAGTCGATAATTTCTCGGCCTCTTGGTTCTAGGCGAGTCCTTGGCTTGATACATTGGCAAGCCCTCAAGCTATGGTTTAAAGGAGCACGTTACCGAACTCGGCCAGAACCTCCTAAAATAGATGTCAGTCAATGAAACAGGCCCAACATCGCTTTTCAAGCCTTGCTTTCGTTATTGGTATGGCGGGGCTACCTGTATACATACATGCACCTAAGTATTTCGTAGATGTTTACGGAATAAGTTTAGTAACGATGGGGGTTATAATATTTTTTTTGCGTCTTGTTGATGTTTTCCAGGATCCAATCCTAGGGATTATTGCTTCAAAAACTACCCGCTTTGGTGCGCTACCAATCGCATTATCAGTAGTTGCAATGTGTGTTGGAATGATAATGTTATTCGCAATACAAAGCCCTGTATTGCCATCACTGTGGTTTTCTATTTCGCTTTTTCTTGTATTTTCAGGTTTTAGCTTTGCCTATATTCGCTCTTATGCTCAGGGCTTAATAAATTTGGGAGCAAAAGATCAAATTCGGTTAGCGCGGTGGCGGGAAGTTGGAACAACTTTAGGGATTTGTGTTGCAGCAATTTTACCCACTACTCTACTATTAGTTTCAGCTTATGGGTATTCATTGTTCGCAATAATCTTCTGTATAATAGCTATCCTAGCACTTGTACATGTTTGGTCTCAATTTCCTGCTTCTAATTCCTTTCAGGCGAGTCAGAACTCCTTTTCAAGCTTGCTAACTGCAACCAGAAACTTACAGATCAGAAATTTGCTATTTCTTGCATTGATAAATTCAAGCCCTGTTGCTTTCAGCTCCACTCTATTTTTGTTCTTTGTTGAAAGCCGTTTAAACGCCCCTGACTGGGCAGGAATTTTTCTAATATTATTTTTCTTGGCTGCTGCAATAGCTACCCCCTTCTGGACAAAATTGGCGGATGCTCATGGTGTCTTTAAAATTTTAAAAATATCTATGCTCTTATCAATCATTTCATTTTTTGGAGCCACGTTCTTAGCAGAGGGTGATGGATTAATTTTTTCTGCCATCTGTTTATTAAGTGGTGCAACTGTTGGCGCCGATCTTGCGCTATTGCCGGTATTATTTGCTCGCCAGATAGAAAACAGTAGTATAGTACCAGATCTTGGATTTAGTCTTTGGAACTTTGTGTCAAAGGCAACATTAGCCTTTGCTGCAGTTATTTCTCTCCCATTACTAGAGCTCGTTGGTTTTAATTCGAGTGGGCCAAATTCTAAAAATGCTTTACTTGCGCTTACTTTCGGTTATGCAGTTTTACCTTGCATATTGAAATGCATATCAATTTTTTTACTTTTTAAAATTATGCGCGATGAGGTGCAAATTTCTCATGCGTGACTTCCAGAATAAGACTTATTGGATAGTTGGTGCAAGCGAAGGCTTGGGTAGAGCTCTTGCATTACAACTAGCTAAGATAGGTGCACAAGTAATTCTTTCTGCAAGAAATGAAGAACGGCTACTCGAATTAGCCGAGGAAATTGGATTGAATTCATCGGTTTTACCTATGGATGTATCAGACGAATCTAGCGTTCGGAAAGCGTTTAGTAAACTACCCAAAACTTTAGATGGGTTTGTATTTTTATCAGGTGTTTACTGGCATATTAACGCTTCTTCATGGGATATAGAAAAAGCAGAGGAAATGGTCGATGTAAATCTTGTTGGAGCAATGAGGTGTTTAGGCCATTTGGTTCCTAAATTTACAAGTCAAGGATTTGGACATATCGTATTAACTGGAAGTATTGCTGGTTATCGTGGCTTGCCTGGTTCAGTGGGCTATTGTGCTTCAAAAGCAGGGCTGATGTCTCTTGCAGAAACACTAAAAATAGATCTAGCCAAAGCCAATATAGATGTTCAGCTTTTGAACCCTGGATATATTAAAACTAGGCTAACGGATAAAAACCCCTATAAAAAAATCTATGTTATGACACCAGAAAGAGCTGCACAATTTTCTGTGATGCATATGAAATCCAATCGTTTCCAGTCATCATTTCCGCGCGTATTTTCTGTAATAAGTAAAATTATAAAAAATTTTCCAGACTGGTTATATTTTAAAATTTTCAGTTAAGCGAAAGCTATTTATAGATTTGTATCAGTTATGCTGAATGACTTTGAGATATTGGGCCAAGTTGTCAATTTTTGACAACCAATCATCGACTATTGCCATGTTGCTTGGAGCAGCTTGAACTCCTGCTTCTAGTTTTTTATGCAACACGGCTTCAACTGCAAGAGATACCGGCTGTGATACCAGCCTCGACATGGCACTGCTCTCACCGTTTCCCCATGCATCCATAACAAATGTCTTATGCCATTCAATTGAGTTTTTCATTTCTGCTTTAAGTGACACACATAAAACCACTCTATCTGGTTCATCCTTTTCGTAAGCATTCTCACTCCAGAATTGATCTGACATTTCCTTTAAGCGATTATCACCAGCTTTTCCGGTTAATCTCTCTAGTTCCTTGAAAATATCTTGCCACGCCAAGCTCCACCCATTCAGGCGGAGCGTTCCGCGCACGAAATCTTTTACTATCCAAGTGGGATCAAATTTATAGTCCTCCATGAAAGGTAGGCTGTCTCGATTTGGATATACTTCAAATGTTTCAGCTTTTTCTAATGGTGCTTGATAAGAGGAAATTGCGTCCCACGGGCGGTCTACATTAAACTCTTTAAAATTACGTAATGATTTAGAGGGTGATTTAAGGGCTTTAAGTACTCCTAATGGAGACCAGCTAAATTTGTATTTAAAATCATTTTCAAATTTTGGAATACCACCACAATATGATAGAAAGCTCAGTTCATTCTCAATGTGATAATGTTTAGACTGGCGATAATCGGTAACCAGTTTATGAGCCATTAAATGATCAATTCCAGGATCTAATCCTACCTCATTAATACAAACTAGATTTGCTTTTTTAAATTTACTGTCAAGTATCCGCATCTCAGGCGCTATGTAGGAAGAGCTCACAAAATGTGCCTTTTTTGATAACGCCACCAAGGCTAAAGGCACATGCCAATCTGCGGGGAGCATCGATACTATAATGTCATTTTCTTTGAGACAGTCTTGAAGTGAGTCTTTGTCAAATACTCTAATGCTATTTGTAATGTCACCAACGGCTTCAATAGCCTTTTCAGGAGTTCTATTCCAAACAACTACATCGTATCCATCTTTTATAAGTCTGCGTAGACCCGGAATTGCTGATAGGCCTGCCCCACACCAATGAACTGTCATTTTATATTGGCTCCATATTATTCAAATAAGTTTGATGTGCTCGATGCCACACGCTTTCGTTTATTTTGTCTATTTCCATTAAACTTGGCAAAAGTTGAGATGCAAAATCTATCGAGCTTTCTAGGGGTAGAAGTGAAGGTAGGTTATCGATTGCCATCACGTCTAAAATAGGATTTCCACTCACGCGAGTTACTGGCTCTGACCAGGTCGTAACATCTTTATATACGGCGACTGGATTGTTCATACTACCTGGATCACATGCTATATCTCCAATTATACTAAGGTTTTGGCCGTTTTGAATTGTTTCTTTTGAAATGAAGGTTGGAGTTTCTTTATTTGAAACTACGCAATTGAAGAACATATCATGATTTAATATTTCTGAGAAATTTTCCTTCGAAGTAGTCTCTTTAATATCCCACTTTGTTGTCTCGATATTCATCTTTTCACACAAGTCTATAACACCGCTACCCACTCGGCCAAGGGAGCCTATAACGATCGCATTTCTTGGTAAGAGTTTGCTATTGTCCAATTCACCTTTTATTTGTTTGTCCAAGCTATCTTTATCTTGATGTGTTGTAAAAATTCTTGGACGTTTATTTGTTTTTTGAGAAACCCAGCATGATATGGTTACGGCTGCGCCAGCATATCCAGCCCAGTAGCCAAATGCAGCTACCCTTTTGCCAGTATGGCTGACTAAATATTCAATGTCATAAAGAGCACCACCACCAACTTTGAATCTGTTTAGCAAATTTTGAGCTGTTGGTTGACCCTTATAGGCGTGACCAAACATAATATGTCGATGTTTTAGTGGAAAAGGATTCTCAGGTAATTCCTTTAAACCAAATATTATTGTTTCCAAAGGTGTATTTGGCCAACTATTTTCTTTGACAATTTCGCACCCAACATCACGATATTCTGAAATAGGAATAATTCGTGAATTACTCTCCTCGATTGAAACTTTAATTCCCATTTTTAAAAGTTTTTTAGCTTCTAATGGTGTAATACCAACTCGTTTTTCATTGTCTCTGCATTCTGCTCTTACCAAAATATGTGTCATTTAGAAGCTCGTTTCTTGGAGTATCAGAAATATGTTCGGGATTTAATTCTGCTTGAGTGATCCAAATGCGGTAGAGCGTTTACTTGTTCTACGTTAAATTGACCATTTGAGTAATTAAGAATTGTTACGCCCGTATTCATTGAAGCTAATAGGAATTTTATCATCACTTTATCACTTAAACCTAAGAAATTTTGAAGTGCTTTTGCTATAATTCCCCCAGAAGTGACAACCAATATAGACTCTCCACTATTTTTAAGGATGTCAAAAACCTCGGATACCCTTTCTACAAAATTAACGTAAGATTCAGGGGTATTTTGTATCTCGTTGGCCTTCCATTTTGACATAATGAATTCAAAGTGCTCTTCAAAATCTAGGCCAGATTTCGGTGGCTTTTTGTCAAATTGTTGCTCTATAAGTGTGGATAGGGTGTAGTATTGTATCTCATTTAACCTCGGATCTCTTATTATTTCTTTGTCATTATGTATCTCTAACAAATTCGCAGTATCTCTTTGACGAAAAAGTGTGCCACTAAAGCAAGCATCGAAGTTGAATTCATTATTCTTAAAATACTGTCCAAGCCAGCCAGCTTGTATTTTACCTAAGGCGCTTAGCCTGTCATACGATACTTCATCTTTAGCTTCTGAGTTTGCCTGTCCATGGCGTATTAAGAAAATTCGAACCATTTAAAATGCTCTTCTAAATTTTTATAGAATGATATTTGTAAAGTTTGTATTAAGCTTTAAAGCGAATACACAACAACATTAAGACTACTTTGGCAACCATATCGTGATATTTTCCCACATTTAATAACCGTTCTCTTTATCTACTAAGTGTAGTAACTCACTACCATTTTCGGCTCTTTTTATGTTCATCGCAATGACTTGGGAAGATGTTTTTGGTCTCGTTTCGGATGCTTTATGAGGGACGACTGTTACTTTTTTGTGAGACCAATATCTGTGATTTTCAGGTAGTGGTTCAATCCTGAACACATCTAAGGTGGCGTGTTCAAGTTGACCGCTGTCTAATGCGGTTATCAAGGCGTCATCATCAATAAGAGGACCTCTACCAGGGTTTAGTACAAAAGCACCTTTTTTCGTGAGATTAAGTGTATGATGATTTAAAATATTTTGGGTCAGTGGTGTGTCTGGGAGTAAAAGAATTACTATGTCAGCATCCATCAGAGAAAAGTCGATCTGATCATTACCATAAAAGCATGAAATACCATCTATGGATTTTTTTCTTCTTGACCACCCGCGAACATTGAAGCCAAGACTTCTCAGAGCTGTCCCGCATGCAGTTCCTAGGGTACCAAGTCCTAATATCGTTACAACACGGTCTTTTGCTAATGGGGGCACATATGAACGCCATACACCATCTTGCCCATGAATATGTTTATCGATCCCAAGGTGGTGACGTAAGGTGTGACCGGTAACCCATTCCACCATTCCACTGGTTAAACCTGAGTCGACCATTCGAGCTAGTGGTACTTTAAGTGTTTTATTGAATGCTACCCCTTCCACTCCAGCCCATAAGTTCAAAACTGCTTTGAGGGATGTGTATGGTGAAAAATCCTGAAGTGAGCTGCTTGGGGCGTAGATGATGTAATCCACTTCGCTTGGTGCAAAACTTGTTCTCAAATCATAATCGAGGGATACCGAAGCAAACGCCTCCTCTAATGGTGCTTTATACTCGCTCCAATTTTTTTTGCTTGCTGAAAATAAAATTTTCAGTGTCATGTGCTACCCCTAGGTCGGTGGACGTGAGCTGATTGAATTAAGCCAAAAGCACCCATAAGAACAAGCATAGCAGATCCCCCATAACTAATTAGAGGTAATGGTACACCCACAACTGGCGCCAGGCCCATTACCATCGACATATTTACTGCAAAAAATAAGAAAAAGGTCATTGTTAGGCCAAGGGTTAAAAGCGATGAAAATCTCTCTCTGTGTCTCAATGCAGAGTGCAGACAAAAAATCATAATTCCTACATAAATTGCCAGAATCGAGATGGTCCCAATGAATCCAAGCTCTTCGGCAATAGTCGTGAATATAAAATCTGTGTGTTTCTCAGGTAGAAAATTTAAGCGAGATTGTGTTCCTTCCATGTATCCCCTACCCGTCCAGCCCCCTGAGCCTAAAGCAATTTTCGATTGACTAATATGATATCCTGCGCCCAAAGGATCACTGTCGGGATTTAAAAATGTATCAATCCTTGAAAACTGGTAGTCTTGAAACAACTGCCATTCTGTTCCTCTGCTTTTGAAAAGAGCTATCACAAAGCCAACTGTAAATGCGATTACCGTTCCAAAATAAACCCAGTGGACACCTGCAAGAAAAATTACTGTTGCACCTGAGAGAAGTAACAGTAATGAAGTGCCGAGATCAGGTTGTTGAAGAACGAGCAAAACAGGTAAAGATATGAAAGCTATTGGAACTATGACCCAAATTGGTTTTGACACTTTATCAGCAGGAAGCCAGTCATAGTAAGCTGCCAGTAGCATTATTAAAGCTATTTTTGCTACTTCGGATGGTTGTAAATTGATAAACCCTAAGTTTATCCATCTTTTCGCACCCATTCCAGTACTTCCTAAAAATTCGACTAGTAAAAGTAACACAATAGAAAGCATATAAATTGGAACTGAAACATTCCGCCAAATCCAAATAGGCGTCATTGCAATAATAAACATTGTTAACAAGCCAATCGAAAATCTTTGCATTTGAGATAACGCCCATGGTTCAATATTCCCGCCTGCAACTGAGATAAGCATTGCAAACCCGGAAAAAGCGGCACCAATTATTAAAGCAGTCAAGCCCCAATTCATGAATAAAATTTTTCTCCAGCCTACTGGTATCGTTTTAACTCGATATTCAAGGTAGCTCATGCTTGGACTTTCGATGACTTTGTCGTTCTTGGCATCAATTTCTTCAATTCACGTTGCTGATTATAAATTTTGGCTCGATCTTCTACAGGGTATGCAGTTATTGGGGGAGTACCCTGATAGATGGCTTGAAGTGTAATATCCCTCGCAATGGGTGCTGCGACAGTTGATCCACTTCCACCATGTTCTACGACAACTGAAACTGCAATTTTTGGATCATCGTATGGTGCATAATTTACAAACAAAGCATGGTCACGTTGTTCCCAGGGCAGATCTTTGTTTTCCAAAACACCTAGTGTCCTTTCAACTGCAGAAATGTTTCTAACCTGTGATGTACCAGATTTTCCTATAATTTGACTTTTCTTATTTAAAACTCGTGAGTCATATGCCGTGCCTCTTTTATCATTCGTAACCTCAAAAAGGGCTTTTCGTACAAGATTTAAGTTATTTTTGTTTAACTTTAACTTGCTTGTTTCTTCATCAGCCTTAACCCCATTTATGGACTCAATCAGTCTTGGTAAAATTTCGTTGCCTGTTGCGATGCGTGCAATCATGACTGCAAGCTGTAAAGGCGATGCTAGCACATATCCCTGGCCTATTGATGAGTTGACAGTATCACCAACAACCCACTCTCTTGATCGTGCACTCAGCTTCCAAAGTTTGTCCGGTACAATACCTGATGTTACGGCAGACATTTCAATGTCAAACGATTGGCCTAGACCTAAGATACGGGCAACTTCGGCAATTTTTTCGATGCCTACTTGCTGAGCTAACTCGTAATAGTAAACGTCACAACTTTCTCTAAGAGATTTTATTAAGTCTACGTTGCCGTGGCCGTCACGTTTCCAACAATGAAATTTTCTGTTTGATACTTCTACATGTCCATTACATCTAATTTTTTCTCGATGATTTATAATTCCTGCCTCAAGCGCTGCAAGGATTGTTACCATTTTGAATGTAGATCCAGGTGGATATGCATCTTGCACAGTCTTTGACGCTAGAGGTCTATGATTGTCATCTCGTAATATACCGTAATCATTAAAAGATATGCCGCGTACAAATTTATTTGGATCATAAGCAGGTGAAGAGCAAATCGCCAAAATTTCCCCACTGTTACAATCCATAACAACCACTGATGCACTCTCATTCCCCAATCTTGCCCGCACATATGCTTGTAAATTCGTATCCAAAGTGAGTTTTAAATTGGCCCCTTTAGAACCTTCTTTTCGCTCTATTTCTCGCATCACCCGACCAAGTGCATTTACCTCTACTTTTTTAGTTCCTGCTTTACCGCGAAGAGTGGTCTCTAATTCTCTCTCTATTCCTACTTTACCAATTTGAAATCTAGGTATTCTCAAGAGTGGATCAGGGTCTTTTCTTAATTCTAAATCACGGGTACTAACCGGGCCAACGTATCCGACAACATGCGCAAAAATTTCACCCAAAGGATAAGTTCTTGAAAAGGCTATTTCTGGGTTGATGCCTGGCAGCATTGGGGCGTTGAATGCAATTTTTTCAATATCGTCTCTTTCTAGTCTATCCAAGATTGTTACAGGTAAAAATTTTGCGCTTTGTTCGAGCTCTGCCTTAGATCGCTCTATATCTTCAGGTGATAAATTTATTAGTTTTGACAGACGTTCTAAAATTAAATCTATATCGCCTGCATCTTCTGCAACCATCGTAACACTATAACTTGCCTCGTTTCCTGCTAATTTAACTCCATTCCTATCATATATTTCGCCTCTTTGGTTTGGGATTAGTCTTAGATTTATCCTATTTTCATCTGCAACTAGTCTAAAGCTTTCTGCTTTCTCAACTTGAAGATGGTGCATACGCCAAGCTAATAATCCACAAAAGCCAAGCTGAATACCACCAACTAATAAACCACGCCTTGCTGTACGAAAATGTCGATATGAAACGATATTTGACTTCTGCCACATGTTTAGATCTCTAGATTACACGTCCACTCCGGGTGAAGTACGGTCTTTTAACACGAAATATATAATGAGAAACAAGAACAATAAACGGATATATAGATATATTAAATATTGTTTGGATTAAGCTAATTCTGAGTTGTGATGTATTTACAAGTGATAATGTAAGTACCAAATGGTAGATTAATGAAATAGCTGCAAAGGCTAATGATACCCGAACCCACTCAGCCAGAAATGATTTGTCGTCGGAGCTAGCTGTTATCGCCTTTATCCAAATTAATATCATAACACTTATTCCTGAAAATAATCCTGGTGGGCGATGCAGCAAAAAATCTTGCAAAAGGAGAAAAGCTATAATTAGTGGAACTGGCACAAAATTTGGCTCTCTCAGTGACCAGCAGAATATTACGAGCAACAGAATATTTGGCCAAGGCCAGCGTTGAGGTGTCGTTTGCAGTGGCATCAGATTAGCCAAAATTAAAAAAATAGCGACTGCGCTAAATATAATGCGGTAAATCCATATACGTTCGCTTGGAATGTTACTCACTGGACCCCTCATTTACTGTTTCAGAGGGCTCTTTAGTGTTAGATACATCAGGTGACGTTTCTTTCGATTTTATTAAACTTCCAAAGCTTTCAATTTTTTCTGTTCCATAATCGCGCAACACTTTCAGGAACTCTAATCGTTCGTAGTCAGCTACTAATCTGGCTCTCAGTCTACCATTCGGGTCCATGGCGAGTGTTCCAACTAGCAGTCCTGCTGGTAGCACACCACCTCCGCCAGATGTAACAACTCTATCGCCAGGCCTAACTAGGTCAACATTTTCGATAAATTCTACTGGAGGAGCAAATGAATTGTCGCCCATAAGTATTGCGCGCTGTCCAGAAGGCTGAACGATAACAGGTATTTGACTTGCGTTGTCGGTCAGTAAGATAACGCGACTTGTTGAAGAACCTACTCCCGAAATTCGGCCGACTAACCCTAAACCATCCATCGCAGCCCATCCATCTTGTATACCATCTCGAGAGCCAATGTTTAATAAAACTGACTGACGAAAAGGAGACCCGCTGTCTGCTATAACTATGCCACTAACATGAGTTAATTTGCTATCAAGTCTCAGCTGGTTAAGATCCAATAAACGAGCATTTTCTTGTTCTAATTGCAAAGCTGCTTCTTTCCAGCTTTTCATTTGCTGAAGTTCTCGTCTTAATTCTTTATTTTGTTCTAAAAGTTTTTCATAACTTCGGTAATCCTGTGCAAGTTTTACGACAGACGTCATCGGGCGCAATATCCATTCAAAATTAGGTACGAACGTATCAATTACTAGAGCTCTAAATTTTTCAACTCTGGGATTATCAATCCTCCATACTACAAAAAGCCCAAAGAGAATTAAAAGTAAGACAACGGTTATTAACCTGCGAAGAGGAGCAAAGTAGTCAGCCTGCGTCTGTCGATCATTATTCAAAAGATGAATTTACTCTATTTAACTATCGTAATCTATTGCATGTCTTAATTGTTTTTCAAATTCTAATGCTTTTCCAGTCCCTAGGGCTACACAATTAAGGCTCTGGTCAGCAATTGAAATAGCCAGCCCTGTCCTCTCTCGAAGTGCAAGATCTAAGTCTCCAAGCAAAGCCCCTCCACCAGTTAGCATGACACCACGATCCACAATATCCGCTGCTAGGTCGGGTGGCGTTGTTTCCAAAGCCGTCATTACAGCTTCACAAATTTGCTGAACAGGTTCACTTAATGCTTCTGCTACATGTAATTGCGTAATTTCAATTTCTTTTGGAATACCATTTAAAATGTCACGTCCTCTAATCATCATGGATGATCCTCGTGCATCGTCCGGAACGCGTGCTGTCCCAATTGATGTTTTTATACGTTCCGCAGTGCTTTCCCCAACAAGTAAGTTATGGTGTCTCCGAAGATAATTTATAATGCTTTCATCCATTCTGTCGCCACCAACTCGAATAGATCTGGCATAAACTATATCGCCCAAAGATAGTACCGCTACTTCGGTTGTTCCTCCACCTACATCTACAACCATATTGCCTGTTGGATCTGTTATTGGCATGCCTGCGCCGATCGCCGCTGCAATTGGTTCCGCGATTAATCCTGCTTTTCTTGCACCTGCTGATAGAACGGATTGACGTATAGCTCTTTTTTCCACAGGAGTTGCTCCATGGGGAACGCATACTATAATTTTTGGCTTTGAGAATGTAGACCTTTTATGCACTTTCCTTATAAAATGCTTTATCATTTCTTCTGCCACGTCAAAATCTGCTATTACACCCTCTCTCATTGGGCGTATTGCTTCAATGCTACCTGGCGTTCGACCCAGCATTAATTTAGCATCTTCTCCTACCGCTAAAACCTTCTTCCCGCCGTCTTTTACATGATAGGCGACCACTGATGGCTCAGACAAGATCACGCCTCTGCCTTTAACATACACCAAGGTATTTGCCGTTCCCAAATCTATTGCCATATCCTGGGATAAAATTCCGGTGATGTTTGATAACCCAACCATAAGTCTGCGCCTTTGTTAATAAAATTAAATATTGTATGATTCTATTGTAGTTCTTAGCAGTAAGCTTATACGCCTCAACTGCATTTAGATAAAGGTTATTCTACTACCAAGCAGATTATTTTGTATCTCTGTAAGTAATTAATATTATTGGATATAAATAAGTAGTTAATAATAATTGGACATTTAAAAATAAAAGGTAAAACGTCGTGTTTTTGATTTTTAATGTCGGCTGGGCTCGGTGTTAGCCTAAGATAATGATGAAAAAATATTATCGGTAGGAGAAAATAATGAAGACCCATTTTAAAGCAGTTATAGTAGGTGGTGGTGCAGTTGGAACATCAATTGCCTATCATTTGGCCAAAGGGGGCTGGAAGGATGTCGTGTTGTTGGAACGCGATGAATTAACATCTGGGTCAACATGGCATGCCGCAGGTCTCCTACCTCTATTTAATATGTCTTATGCAACAACTCACATTCATCAATATTCTGTAGAGTTCTACAAGACGCTTGAAGCTGAAACTGGATTAAACGCAGGGTTCTCTGTGGTTGGGAATCTTCGCATGGCTCAAGGTCAGGAGCGAATGGACGAGTATATGTTATACGCTTCGACAGCTGAAACTTGTGGTGTCCCATTTGAATGGATGACCCCAAACCAAATCAAAAATCGTTGGCCGTTAGTAAGAACAGAAGATTTAGTTGGAGCTATATACCACCCAACCGATGGTTACATAAATCCTGCCGATGTTACAATGGCCATGGCAAAGGGCGCTAGGCAAAGAGGGGTATCAATTGAGCGTAAACTTCAGGTCGACTCTTATCGTTGGAAAGGGTCCGAGTGGGAAATTATATGCAGTAAAATGGTTGAAAAGGGCGGTAACCTATTAGCGAGTAATGAAAAAATTACTCTCACTTCAGAGCATGTGGTTACTGCCACGGGAAATCATGCCCAAAGGACTGCAGCTTTACTAGGAATTAAAATTCCAGCAATACCAGTTGAGCATCAGTTCATTGTTACAGAGCCTGACAAAGAACTAGTTAAATTTAGGGAACTAGGTAATTCAGAACACCCAGTGCTGCGGGATGCTGACGCAAAATGGTATGTGCGTGAGGAGCGAGGTGGCTGGATACTGGGACCCTACGAAAAAAATGCACCTGCTCGTTTTGAGTATGGGGTACCGGATAGTTTTAGAGCAGATCTATTTCCGTTGGACTTGGACCGCATTGAGCAAGAATATTTGTCAATGATCCATAGAATACCATCTACTGAAAACGTTGGTCTAAAGGACGATTTTAATGGACCAATATGTTACACGCCTGATGGAAATCCTCTTGTTGGTCCAGCACCTGGCCTGCGAAACCTTTGGCTCGCTGAAGGATTTAGTTTTGGTATCACAGCGGCTGGTGGAACAGGCCATTATCTAGCTCAGATGATGATCGAGGGTGAGGCTGAAATTGACATGGCATCGCTAGATCCCAAGCGGTATGGCAAATGGATGACTACTGAATATGCAGCTAGAAAAAATGAAGAATGTTATGAGCATGTTTATATTTTGCACCATCCTGATGAGGAGCGACAAGCATGCAGGCCTCTACGAACCTCTCCCTCTTATGAACGCCAGAAAAAACTGGGTGCGCAATTTGGTCAAGTAAATGGTTGGGAGCGTCCAAATTATTTTGGCCCACATAATGCAGATGAAAATTTTGACCATGAAGCAAGGAGTTTTCGTCGAGGTGCGTGGTGGGAATATGCTATTGCAGAAGCAAGCGCAATCAGAAATAACGTTGGGATTATTGATGCAACTGCGTTTACTAAACACCTTGTTAAAGGTCCGGGGGCAGTACGCTTTTTGGATTGGTTTACTTGTAACAAACTACCAAAAGTTGGTCGTATAAATTTAACTTATGCTTTAACAAATGCAGGTACAACGCGGACTGAATATACGATAGTTAGGTTGAAGCAAGACGAGTTTTATCTTGTCTCGGCGGGTGCTTGGACGGACTACGATGCGGACTACTTACGTAAATCTGCTGAAGATAAATCTCCTGAATTTGGTTATATTGAAATACATGATGTAACATCGCAATGGGGTGTTTTTGCTGTAGCTGGGCCAAAATCCCGTGATTTTTTATCCCAACTTGTCAGGGACGAAGACCAAGAGACAGCATTATCCAATGAACGGTTCCCTTGGCTTAGTTGTAAAAGAGTTGAGTTAGGTATGTGTTCGGTTAATGCAATAAGAGTTTCATACACTGGAGAATTAGGGTGGGAATTACATCATCCAATAGAAATGCAAAATTATCTGTTTGATCTCTTACATAGTGCTGGAGAGAAATATGATTTGAAATGGGTTGGGGCTAGAGCTCAAAATTGGTTGCGTCAAGAAAAGTCATATCGAGCATTTGGAACAGAATTAGGCAGGGATGCGACGCCCTTAGAGGCGGATCTTCCACGATTTGTGGATATGTCTAAGGATTTCAATGGTAAGGCGCAAATGGAAAAGATAGGTATAAGGTCAAAATGTGTTACTCTACTTATCGATGGGCCAGAGGACACAGATCCATGGGGTCGCGAGGCACTTTATGCTGAAGATGGAACCAAACGGATTGGAAGATTAACTTCTGGCGGTTATTCTGTTGTATTTGAGAAATCAGTAGCTATGGGCTATGTAAATCCAATTTTTGCAGTTGAGGGTCAAAAGCTGAAGGTTAAAATTCAGAATACCTTATGGAACGCTGTTGTAACTTCTGATAGCCCTTATGATCCCAAAAATGAAAAACTTCGAAGTTGATGATTAACTTTAATTAAAAATAAAAAATTCTATTTAAACGATTGGACTAATCAGATCAGATGGAGCATATTTATGAATAGGCGCAGGCGGTCTGATCGAAGGAAAGACAAAGAAATTTTTGGAGGTGCATCTCCTCATATTAAACGTAGCATCCCCTTTTTTGATATACTTGACGAGGATAAGTTAGAAATAATCGAAGGCCAGGTGGACTGGCTTATTGAAAATATAGGCATAGCTTTCCGCGATGATCCCGCTGCTTTAAGTATCTGGCAAAGGGCGGGGGTCAAACCTTGCGGCGAGTATCAAGATCTTATTCGCGCTGATGCAAATTGGATCCGGCAACTTTGTTGTAATGCACCTAGCGAGTTTACTCAACATGCCAGAAATCCGAAACGTTCAGTAACCATTGGGGGGGTAAATCAAGTCTTTGCGCCAATCTACGGTGCACCTTTTGTACGCGATATGAAAGATGGTCGTAGATATGCTAAATTAAATGACTTTAAGAGTTTGGTGAAATTAACATTTATGCATCCAAATCTTCATCACGGATCCTTTGTAATTGCAGAGCCAACAGATGTCCCTGTAAGCCAACGCCATTTAGATATGTTATTGGCCCACATGACTCTTTCTGACAAACCGCATTTAGGAGCAATAACAGAAAAAAGCCGCGCTCAAGATACTATTGATATGGTGGAAATTATTTTTGGGTCTGATAAGATGAAGAGCGATGTCTGTATTATGGCCAACGTAAATACAAACTCACCCTTACTTATCGATAAAGTAGCCTCAGAGGCTATCCAAGTGTATTCTGGCCGTGGCCAAGCTATGGTTGTAACTCCTTTTATTCTATCTGGTGCAATGGGTCCAGTAAGTACTACAGCAGCAATTGCTCAAGCAATGGCTGAAGTAATGGTTTGTTGTGCATTTGCTCAGTTAGTACGCAAGGGCTCGCCTTTTGTAATGGGCAGCTTTTTATCATCAATGTCATTGAAGTCGGGTGCCCCCACTTTTGGAATGCCGGAACCGGTTTTATCTAACTATGTAATTGGCCAGCTTGCTCGACGGGTCGGTTTGCCTTTGAGGTGTGGAGGCTCATTAACTGCTTCTAAAATTGAGGATGCGCAGGCAGCATATGAATCTGCCGACTCAATGCATTCAACTATGATAGCGGGATCTAATTTTACGCTACATGCCGCAGGATGGCTTGAAGGTGGTTTGGTAACTGGTTTTGAAAAGCTAATTATGGATGCTGATAGGCTTGGCAGTTATCAAAAATTACTGCATTGCGGCCTTGTGACAGATAAGAATTCTCTCGCTCACGATGCGTATAAAGAGGTAAAGCCAGGCGGCCATTTTTTAGGTTCAGATCATACAATGCAAAATTATAAAGAAGCATTTTACGAGCCTAAATTATCTGACAGCGAAAATGTTGAACGTTGGGAAGAGACTGGAAGTCAAGATATGCGTAAACGCGCATATGAGCGCTGGAATAATATGTTAGATAATTACAGCGCTCCAGAGATAGATGTTTCCATTAAAGAAGAGCTACTTGAATATGTAGCGCGAAGAAAAAGAGAAATACCGGAGGCATGGTACTAGCTTCTGAACATAAGTTTCCGTTTGAAAATTCTAAGAATAGAGAACACCTTTATCGGTTGGTGTTCTCCAAACTAATTATCAGCCTTCTTTTTTATCCTCATTGATTTCTTCTCCTGTGTCCTGATCAACAACCTTCATTGACAATCGAACTTTACCCCTGTCGTCAAAGCCCATGAGTTTAACCTTAACCTCCTGCCCTTCTTTCAACACATCTGATGGGTGGTTTAGTCGACGGTTTTCAATTTGGCTTACGTGCACCAGGCCGTCTCGCTTCCCAAAAAAGTTCACGAAAGCCCCAAAATCAACTAACTTTACAACGGTGCCAGTGTATATGCTACCAACTTCGGGTTCAGCAACAATAGAGTGGATCATATCATATGCTTTTTGGATCGATGCTCCATCTGGAGAAGCAATTTTAATTGTCCCGTCATCGCTTATATCTACTTTTGCTCCAGATGTTTCGACTATTTCGCGAATAACTTTACCGCCTGATCCAATTACCTCCCGAATTTTATCAGTGGCTACTTTCATAGTTTCAATCCTTGGTGCGTGCACACTGAACTCTCCAGCTTCAGAAATTGCTTTGGACATTTCTTTAAGTATGTGCATGCGTCCATCTTTAGCCTGAGATAGTGCTTGCTCCATTATTTCTGGAGTTATTCCTGCAACTTTAATATCCATCTGAAGGGACGTGATCCCATTTTCTGTGCCTGCAACTTTAAAATCCATATCTCCAAGGTGATCTTCATCGCCAAGTATGTCTGTTAAAACGGCATAGGAACCATCCTCTTCAAGAATTAAACCCATAGCTACTCCGGCAACTGGACTTTTAAGTGGAACCCCAGCGTCCATCATTGCCAGTGAGCCTCCACAAACAGAGGCCATTGAAGATGATCCGTTAGACTCAGTAATTTCTGAGACAATACGAATTGTATAAGGAAAATCGGTTGCTGCCGGCAGCACTGCTTGGAGTGCTCGCCATGCCAACTTGCCGTGGCCAATTTCTCTTCTGCCCGTTGCGCCAACCCTTCCAACTTCTCCAACAGAATATGGAGGGAAATTATAATGTAGCAGGAAATTAGATCTAAAATTACCGTGCAGAGCATCTATAATTTGTTCATCATCGCCTGTGCCAAGCGTTGTAACTACAAGAGCTTGAGTTTCACCACGTGTGAACAAGGCAGAACCATGCGTTCTTGGCAACAAACCGGTTTCAGAAACTATTTGGCGAATATCTGTAGTTGCTCGCCCGTCTATACGTTTACCTCCTTTGACGACATCTCCTCGTAATATACCGGCTTCGAGTTTTTTCATTGCCGAACCGAGATTAGGATCTTCTAATTCTTCATCTGAAAGTTTTGATTTTATATATTCACGCGTTTCAGCTACCGCCAGTTGCCGTTCTTGTTTGTCAGTAATTGCAAATGACGATCGCATTTTTTTCTCACCGATCTTTTTAACATTTTTGAGTAGCTTGGAAAAATCTGGAGCTTCAAAGCTAAATGGTTCTTTTGCACAGTCTTCTGCTAGATCGATTATTAGGTCAATTACCGGTTGAATTTGCTTGTGGGCAAAAGTTACTGCTCCGAGCATCTCTTCTTCGGATAGTTCGTATGCTTCTGACTCTACCATCATAACGGCATCTTTGGTTCCTGCGACCACCAAATCCAAGCGTTGATCTGGGTTGTTTTTGAGGCCCTGCATGTCATCAACTGTTGGGTTAAGGATATAACCTCCATTTTCAAAACCGACTCGAGCAGCTGCAATTGGGCCCATAAAAGGGACGCCCGAAAGCGTAAGAGCTGCGGATGCAGCTATCATAGCTACCACATCTGGCGAGTTGACTAAATCATGAGAGAGAACGGTGCACATCACCAAAACTTCGTGCTTAAAACCTTCGACAAAGAGTGGTCTTATTGGTCGATCGATTAACCGAGCGGTTAATGTTTCTGCTTCGGAGGGGCGCGCTTCTCGCTTAAAGAAACCTCCTGGGATTTTCCCAGCAGCGTAATATTTCTCTTGGTAGTGGACAGTTAGTGGAAAGAAATCTTGTCCTTCTTTCATTGCTCTTGCGAATGTTACATTCGCCATTACAGAGGTTTCACCAAGTGTGGCAATAACAGTACCATCGGCTTGCCGTGCTACTTTTCCAGTTTCTAATGTGAGAGTTTCCTCACCCCAATCTATTGATTTTTTTGTTACATCAAACATCTATATTTCCTAATAAGGCTAAAAAGCCATTCCAATAGGGGGCGTATTCCCCCTGACCAAATCAGTTTTTCCGAACTACGGTCACTAGTCCGGTACCTAGACAAAAGGCATATATAGCACGAAGAAAAGAATTTAAAGCGATGAAAACTAAGTATCTAAAGCCCTCAGGTTACCCTACAGACCGTGCCTTGGGAATTGCTTAAATGTTTTAATTCAAACTATCTTCTTATACTGAGACGACTTATAAGATTCTTATAACGCTGTTCTTCCTTATTTTTTAAAAAATCAAGAAGTTTACGTCTCTGAGCCACCATCTTTAACAAGCCTCTTCGGGAGTGGTTATCTTTCTTATGTGTTTTAAAATGCTCAGTTAGTGTATTTATTCTAGATGTGAGTATTGCAACCTGAACTTCTGGAGATCCAGTATCTCCATCTTTTGTTGCAAACTCTTTTAAAACTTTTGCTTTTTCTTCTGCAGTAATCGACAACGTACTATCCTTTATATTTTGGGTACAAGCCGGGATGTCGTCCAGCAAGACTTTTATAATCATGTGAATCGCTCACGAAGAGGCTTTTATGTTAATCTCTCCAGAAAGTGAAGTGCTTTAATTTTAGACAAATTTTAGAATCGGTGTAAATATAACTGAAAATTTAAACACCATTATCACCATTTAGCCATATTTGCGGTTTTACCTGATAGCTTATGTAGAGTGGATGCTTTGGGTGCCCCATCTTTGTGATCCCTAAACTGAATATTCTTAATCTTGCCTTAATAAAAATCTCTCTTACTGCTGTGCCTCTGTCACGATGGCTCCCATGAGCACCCCATGCAGCGATATTAATGTTTGAATTTTTGCATGTTTCCAGAATGATAATATCATTCTGGGGGCCTATTGGGTCACTAACTTTTTCCATCTTCTTCGGATTTGTCTCCCGCCAAGCGAAAATGTTAGTAACAGAAAATGCACCATACCCAAGTGAGCGCGCACGCCTTTCACAGCGTTCAACAGTAGGATCATTCTGATACTCTGTTGCGGTTGAGGGATTAAGCATTATAAAATGTGCTCTTTTTTTTGTTACATCCCACTCCCTGGACAGGCAATATCTATATTTTTTGCACTCTGAATAAATTGCTTCTGAAAAGGCATCATCTTTCAGAAATTGTTTGGTTATCATGAGCTTTACTTTTTGCTAAGTTAAAAACTTTTTTTGGGAAAAATAATCCAGATTGATACTTCCCTATTGCGATTGGAATTTCGCAATAGCTCACCCAGATCTCGTCTCCAGATTTTGCTCCTGTGCAAAGGATGGGTGTACAATTACCATCCTTAATTTTATCAGCCGCCGTCATACTGCAAGTTCCATGTTTCAATGTGTCGAGGCCTAATTGCAGGGGGTAAATAAATTTAGAGATTTCTGGCAATTTACTCACTTTAAGTATTTCGTCTAATGAATTCGCCATGGATAAATTGAAAGAACCTGACGAAATTCTTCTCAACCACTTAACATGGCCATAACATGCTAGTTTTAGTCCAAGATCTCTGGCAATAGCTCTAACATACCCACCTTTCCCACACTCCAATGCCAGAATAGCATTGCTCTTGCTGATATATTTTTCTAATTTAAGGCTACTCACAAGTAAGGATCTGGGTGCGATATCAAAATTTTCGCCTCTCCTTGCAAGTGAATAAGCCCTTTCTCCATTTATTTTTACTGCTGAAAATAGGGGAGGCGTTTGTTTTATTTCGCCCTGAAAAAGTGGTATTGCTGCTAGTATATCTTGTTCAGATGGTCGCATTTTAGATCTGCGTATAATTTTGCCTTCTGAATCATCAGTATCGGTTGCTTCACCGAATTTGACCTCAAAAATATACGATTTTTCTCGGTTTGTAACATATGGGATTGTTTTTGTTGCTTCACCCAGAGCTATTGCCAAAACTCCTGTTGCGCTTGGGTCTAATGTCCCAGCATGCCCAGCTTTCCTAGCGCCGAATGCCCTCTTTATTTTATTTACTACAGCGGTAGAAGTTATTCCAGTTGGCTTGTCTACTATGATCCAGCCATTGATATTGTTTCCCGCTTTTGAATTACCCACTTTTGCACCAAGATGTCGTAATTTTGTCCAGTTTCATCTATCTCTATGTTTGATAATAGTAAGTTATGATATTAGTTTCCTCTCGAGATCAAACACTCAAACAAACATATTTCATTTCCATGAAATCATCTATCCCGTGGTGACTGCCTTCACGGCCCAGACCAGACTGTTTTACGCCTCCGAAAGGTGCCAATTCTGTGGAGATTATACCTGTATTCACGCCGACCATGCCATATTCGAGCGCTTCAGCGACCTCATAAACGCGGCTCAAGTCTTTTGCATAAAAATACGAAGCAAGTCCAAATATGGTGTCATTGGCTAACTCAATAACCTCTTGAACCGTTGAAAACTCGAACAGTGGAGCAAGTGGTCCAAATGTCTCTTCAGTGGCTACCCTCATATTTTTTTTCACACCTGTTAAAATAGTTGGATTAATGAAGTTTCCATCTATCTTTTCGCCATTCCCACAGTAGATACTTTCAGCGCCTTTTGATATTGCGTCTTCTATATGTGAATTTACTTTTTTAACCGCATCCAAACCAATTAGTGGGCCTAATGTAGTATTAGGATCAAAACCGTCCCCCATTTTTAGTTTACCAACCGCCATCTGCAGCTTTGTTGCAAATTCTTTGTACACACCGGTTTGTACGTAAATCCTATTTGCACAAACGCATGTTTGACCATTATTTCTGAATTTACACATAATTGCTCCCTCAACGGCTGCATCCAAGTCGGCATCGTCAAATACAATAAACGGGGCATTGCCACCCAGCTCCATGGAACATTTTAAAACATTATCCGCGGCTTGCCCTAATAAAATGCGGCCCACTTCTGTTGAGCCTGTGAAAGTAAGTTTTCGAACCTTCTTATTTTCACAGAATTCCTTTCCCGTGCCAGATGCGTCGGTTGATGGTAAAATTGAAAAAATACCTTTTGGCAGTTTTGCTCTTTCAGCCAAGACCCCAAGTGCTAACGCCGACAGAGGAGTTTCTGTTGCTGGCCTGGCCACGAACGCGCATCCAGCAGCTAGTGCCGGACCGGCTTTCCTTGTAATCATTGCGTTAGGGAAATTCCAAGGAGTAATTGATGCTGCCACGCCAATTGGCTGTTTAAAAACCATAATACGTTTATCTTTTTGATGTCCGGGGATTATTTCTCCGTACACCCTTTTGGCTTCTTCTGCAAAAAATTCTATAAATGAAGCACCATAAGCAATCTCGCCTTTAGACTCGCTTAGTGGCTTTCCTTGCTCGGCAGTTAAAATTTTAGCAAGATCTTCCGAATTTTCCATCATTAAGTCAAACCAACGCCTTAAGATAGTTGCTCTTTCCTTACCAGTATTCTTGGCCCATTCTTTTTGTGCTTCGTAAGCAATGTCAATCGCGGCTGAGATTTGTTCACGACTAAGATTTGCTACCTGAGCAACAGTATCTCCTCTTGCTGGATTTATTACATCAAAAGATTGGTTTTTATCTCCACTCACCCAATTGCCTGCCAAGTATCCTCTTGTCTCCAGAAGAGATGGATCACTTAACAAATTTTTAAGGTTTGTAGTTTTGGTAGACATTCGCTTCCTCCGAGTAGATGTTATAAACAGCAATACAAGAGGTATTGTGTTTTTTAAGTTATAGAAAGAAAAAATTTGTCTGAAGTTGACTTAAGTGATGATTACGCAAATTCAAAATACATAAGTAATGCAGAATCTTTTCCAGAAAAATGGCAGCAGCAAGCTAATAACTTCAGAAATGAAAAAGCTTTGTTTTCCGATGTCGAGTTAGATATTCCTTATGGGCCCTCTGATCGAGAAAAAATGGATATTTTTTATCCAGAAAAAAAATTCATCGGCGTTTTTGTTTTTATACATGGAGGCTATTGGAGGGCTTTTGATAAGTCGAGCTGGTCACATTTATCGTTAGGCGCATTGGAGAATGGGTTTGCTGCGGTAATACCTAGCTATCGATTATGTCCAGAGGTAAGCATTGCTCAAATAACATTAGATATTGCTCAATGTATCATTGAGCTAGCTCATAGACTGAATGTGGGTCCTGTAGTCCTTGCAGGCCACTCAGCTGGTGGGCATCTTGTATCCAGAATGTTATGTGAAAATGTATTACCTAAAAACGTTTCTGATCGTCTGGCGTGCGTTGCACCAATTTCGCCACTTGCTGACTTACAACCACTAATGTTTACAGATTTGAATTTAGATTTAAACCTATCGGTAGAAACTGCAATTTTGGAAAGTCCAATTCTTTATAAACCAATCGACGTAAATACAAGGGTTTGGGTAGGAGAAGATGAACGGCCAGCTTTCTTACAACAAGCTGAAATGCTATCAAAAAAATGGCAATGCGGATTGATAATTCAGCCTAGTGCCCATCACTTTGATATAATAGACGAGCTTTTAGATCCAAGATCAAAAATGTGTAAATATTTATTTCAAAATTAGATAAGTTAGCTCTTGTTAAATTATCAATTTTTTTTCCATAAAAAGAGAATAATTATTCTCAGTATAGTTAGCAAAGGCATCGCAATATTTAAAACCATGCTTCGTATACAAAGCCAGAGCGCTTTCTAGTAGTGTTCCTGTTTCCAACTTTACTAGAGACACTGATTTTTTGGCCATAGAGCCTATCATATGTGTTAAAATAGCATCTCCAATACTCTGACCGCGATAGTCTGGATCTACGAACATTGATTTAATTTCAGCATAATCATTAAAAAGTACAAATGCCCCACAGCCAACGTAATGACTATTTTTATCCTTTGCGGCAAAAAAATGTACCTTGTCATCTAGAAGACTTTCTAATTCTAGATAGCTATTAGCCTCACTTGGAAAACATTCATCCATTAACCTGTGACTTTTTCTCAAAAGTTCAATTATTTGCGGATGCCTTGGATCTGCATAGTCTATTTGATACATTAATGGTTTTCCAAACGGTATTTTCTGGTTTTACTGATAGCTTACATGATATGTACGATATATTGTGGATAATTGTTTATTTTCTTCCATATGCGGTATAGGATTGGTTGACTTAAACTTAATTGACCTTCATCCATTAAGAAACGGAATCAAAAATTATGGGTATATAATTGCATTTTTCCAAACTGCGTTTGACAGGTTTTAAAAGCTTTGTAGATCAGACTGAATTAATTATTCAAGATGGATTGACAGGAATTGTAGGTCCAAATGGTTGTGGCAAGTCTAATCTCTTGGAGGCTATTCGCTGGGTAATGGGGGAAAATAGGCCGACAGCAATGCGTGGCGGGGGCATGGAAGATGTTATTTTTGCAGGAGCAGCAACGCGTTCTGCTAAAAATTTTGCTGAGGTATCCTTGATACTAGACAATAGCGAAAGACTGGCTCCCAAAGCGTTCAATGATAATGACATTATTGAGATTGCTCGACGAATTACCCGTGATATCGGCAGTGCATTTAAAGCTTCTGGCAAGGATATCCGTGCTCGCGATGTTCAAATGCTTTTTGCTGATGCTTCGACGGGTGCCCATTCGCCTGCATTAGTCCGCCAAGGACAAATTGCTGAGCTGATTAATGCCAGACCTCAAAATAGGAGGCGGATTCTAGAAGAAGCTGCGGGGATATCTGGGCTTTACCAGCGCCGGCATGAGGCTGAGTTAAAGCTTAAAGGAGCCGAGACCAATCTTGTAAGAGTTGATGACGTCTTGGAGCAACTCGCAACCCAACTTCATCAACTCTCACGTCAAGCAAAGCAAGCCACGCGATACCGCGAGATTATGCAGGAATTAATCGAGGTAGAGGGTGTCTTGCTTTATCGTCGTTGGAAAGAGGCTGACGAAACAAGGTTAAAATCTCAAAAAGAGTTACAGGACTATACAATCAAGGCTTCCAAAAGCGAGCACACTGTTAAAGAGCTTTCTTCCCTGCGCACCGCTGCTGAGGAAAAAATTCCTCCTTTGAGAGAAAAACAAGCTATTGCTTCTTCATTACTTCAAAGGTTGGAAGTCGAACGAGATACTTTGAGCGCAAAAGAGGTCGATGCAAAAGGTAGAATAGAAACGATAAATACCCGTCTAAGCCAATTAATTTTGGATTTGGATCGCGAAGCAGAATTAAATAGTGATGCTGTGGGAAAAATCAAAAGTCTTGAGTGGGAAGCAGGTCAACTGGAGAAAGCTTCTAAAGGTCATGATACGAAACTAAAGAAAGCTGCAGAAGAGGCGAATGAAGCAGCAAATAATTTGCGAGATGAAGAAGCCAAACTTTCTCAAATAACAGAAGATGTGGCTCGTCTAGCCGCGCGCTATCAATCTGCAGAAAGGTACTCGCAAGAGATTGAGTTGTTAATTAGCAGGTATAAATCAGAGGTGCTAGCTTCTGAAGCATCGAGATCAGAGGCTCTAAAAGCGCGAGAAAAAACGAAAACTGATCTAAGTCTGGCGGAAAAATTCTATCAGGCGGCTGTGTTGCAAAGTAAGGATGCTGACGAAAGTTTAATTAAAGCAGAAGAGACGAGAAATCAAACACAGGCACTTGAAGTAGATTCTAGAGCTGCATTGTCTTCTGCCGAAGGTGAAGCCAATGCCATAAATGCTGAAGTCTCTGCGCTAGCGAAAATCTTAGAGCGGGATACTATGGAGGGGGGGCAGGTAATTGACAGACTTCAAGTAGAACACGGTTTTGAAAAAGCTCTTGGTGCAGCATTAGCTGATGATTTGAGATCGCCGCAAGTACAGGAAGATGGCCCATCAGGTTGGATCTCTCTAGATGAACTTCCAGTTGAGCAGGATTTACCTGCTGGCGTTACCCCATTAACCCATCACGTGTCTGTTCCAGAGGTTTTAAATCGGCGCATATCCCAAATCGGTCTGGTTGAGTCAGACGATGGACCCAAATTGCAACGCTTGCTCAAACCTGGCCAAAGGCTTGTTTCGACAGAAGGTGATCTTTGGCGTTGGGACGGTTTTAGGGCGTGGTCGGAAGATGCACCCACTGCAACTTCATTGCGTTTGGAGCAATTGAATAGATTAGAGGAATTAAAGCAGCTTAACGAAAGAGCGAACGTGCAATTAGAGGCTGCAAAAGCAGCACATGAGACTTTGACGAAAAGACTTGCTGATGACACTCAAAGCGATAGGACTGCTAGAGATCGAATAAAAGACGCAGATAGAAACTTATCTGAAGCTCAAAGGTCCCAAAATCGAGCTGAGGCGGAGCTAAACCTGGCGGTAAATCTTCTTGAGACGTCATCTATGGCTCTTTCTCGACATAAAAAAGATCTTGAGGTTACTGAAATGCAAATGGTGGAGGCCAAAAAGGTATTAGATGAGCTTGCTAACCTAGAGGATGTAAAAGCCGAGGTTGAGGAAGCGAAAAATAGTGTTGAATTGCACCGAGCATCAATGTTTTCGAAAAGAGCTTTACATGATGCGGTGCGCCGAGAAGGTGATGAGCGTACAAAAAGAATGCAAGAAGTTTCGAAGGAGCTTAGTGGCTGGAAGTATCGATTAGAAACAGCAGAAAAACGCAATTCAGAACTATTTCAAAGGCAAGAAGAAAATCAAGAACAGTTGCAAGACGCTCTTGCTGAACCGGAAAAGTTATCCAGAAGACGCGATGAAATTTTAATATCCATAACGGATGCAACCAGAAACAAAATCGAAGCTCAAAATGATCTTCTGGAAGCGGAGAAAGTTTTGCGTAATTTTGTTGAAGAAGAACGAGATGCTGAGCGTTTAGCATCAAGTCTGAGAGAATCCAGAGCACGCGCCCAAGCGATGAGTGAAGCGGCACAAGAGAGTGTAAATAAAGCTGCTGAGCGTATCGGTGAAGAAATGCAAGTAAGTCCTGGTCAGCTATTGAAAAAGTTAGGCAAAGACCCAGAAAAATTACCAAATTCAGAAAAACTTGAGATTGAGGTTAACAGGTTGAAAAGGCAACGCGACTCACTTGGCGCTGTTAACTTGCGGGCTGAAGAAGATATGCAGGAAGTTCAATCTGAGCATGATGACTTAGAAAGTGAGAAAACAGACCTTCTACAAGCTATCGGATCACTCCGAAATGGTATAGCCTCTTTAAACCGAGAAGGTCGTGAAAGACTTTTAACTGCATTCGAGCAAGTCAACAGTAATTTCTCAACACTATTTAAGCATTTATTTGGTGGGGGAGAGGCTAACTTGGTTATGGTCGAAAGTGAGGATCCTTTAGAAGCAGGGCTTGAAATTATGTGCCAGCCACCTGGGAAAAAGTTGTCCACTTTGTCACTTTTATCCGGTGGAGAGCAAACTTTAACAGCATTAGCCCTAATTTTCGCTGTTTTTTTGGCAAATCCAGCGCCAATTTGTGTTTTAGATGAAGTAGATGCCCCATTAGATGATGCAAATGTTTCACGGTTTTGTGATATGTTGGATGAAATGTGCCGTCGGACTGACACACGCTTCATGATAATTACGCATCATGCTGTTACAATGGCGAGAATGGATCGGCTATTTGGTGTAACAATGCAGGAAAAGGGTGTAAGTCAGCTTGTTTCGGTTGATCTTAAAAAGGCTGAACAGCTTGTAGCTTAATTAATCATGAGCACTTCGTTTCACTTTATGCATTCAAGTTGATTTCAGTGTTATCTAACTTGGGAACGGTTTAGCTTTTTTGATTCTGTCTTCTACACTGTCCACGCATAACACCCAATTTATCTTGCTTTTTTTGTAGTATATCTTTCTTGCTTTTGATTTAAATGGTTATTCCGTTGCATTTGTGTCATACCGCTCGGGTTTTCAAAGTAGGCACAGGACTCAATATCTAGTACGTGGGGGTATGAGTACGCGCAAATATACTGCTGTCTACAAAAATATTTATGATTGATTTGGAATTCTTCTGTTTTAAAGATTTATGTCTTAGGGCAGAAATTTCTTGAGAAAATAAAATACTTGATTTTCCTTGTTGCCAGTACAATACCCATATTAAGGAGAATCTATGACTACGTTTCTGTCAAAAGAACTGCATGCCGACTTAACCAGAGCCCAAAAAAATAAAAAGTTGAAAAAAAGTAGGCTTAGGGTTGGGTTTAATGGAGCCCATGTTCCAGTATTGAAGCTTTGGGATAATGGTTTTTCTATGGATATTGAGCATGCTCCCCAGTTGCGGGGTTTGGTGGATATTTTCGATGGATCTCGTCACTTATCCCAGTGTCTCATTATAGCATCAACAGAAGAAAATGGTGAAATTCATTTTGAATTTAAACGAAGTACTGATGTCACAGATACTCCAGCTTTAGATTTCGTACTACCTAAAAATAAGCCGGTGGCGTTGTTAAATTAACTCATTGAAGATCTGAAAATGCTTTCTCTAATCGTTTAGTTGCTTCAACAATCAACGTGCGCGGAGTAGCTAAATTAAAGCGTAAAAAGTTTTCGCCACCGGCTCCAAAGGTGCTTCCATGATTTACTGCAATATTAGCTTTATCTTGAACCCTGTAAATAAATTCCTTTTCCTCCATTCCAGTACCAGAAAAATCAACCCAAGCTAAGTATGTTCCTTCCAGCGGCATAGACTTTAGGCCGGGGATCGTATCAATTGCTCTATCAAAAAGATTGCGATTGCCGTCGATGTATTTAATAAGCTCATCGAGCCACTTGGCCCCCTCTGATGAATATGCCGTTGTTGCCATAAATAAACCAAAGCTATTTGGGCTGATCCCAAGGGCTGTAATTCTTTTTGAAAATTTTTGTTTTAAAGTTGGATTGGAAATAATCACATTTCCTGTATGAGCACCTGCAATATTAAAAGTTTTTGTTGTGGCAGTCATCATTACTAAACGATCGCAAACTGCTGGCTCGGCAAGTGGCATTACAGTGTGGTTTTTGTTTGGATAGACCAGATCGTGATGGATTTCGTCAGATACTAATATTAGATCGTGTTTCATTGCAAATTTAGCGACTTCTTGTAATTCTTTTCTTGTCCATACACGTCCACCGGGGTTGTGTGGAGAGCTTAAAATAACCATCTTTTCATCACCTGAAAGTTTTCTTTCATATGCGTTGAAGTCAAATTGGTATTGATTATCGATTAATTTAAGTGGGCACTCTACAATTTTTCTTTCGGAGGCTTCGATTATGTTAGAAAATTGATAATAAACTGGGGTAAAAAGAATTACACCGTCTCCACGATCTGTGAATGCATCTATGCACAAAGCTGTTCCATTTACTAAGCCATGCGTTGTAAAAATCCACGATGTATCAATTTTCCAATCGTGTCTATTTTTCATCCACCACTTAATCGAATTCTTATATTCTTCCTGATCTCCATAATATCCGTAGATGCCGTGAGAACTAATTGACCGTAGTTTTCGTTGGATAACTTCTGGAGCGCGAAAATCCATATCAGCAACCCACATAGAAAGACCATTATCAGGAGATACACCATAAAGTTCTTCCATAGTATCCCACTTGCTAGAGTGTGTTCCTCGGCGGTCTATTACTTCGTCAAAATCCATGATTTGGCCAAATTATTATGAAGTCCTACAACTAAGCTAACGGTAGGTGTAAGACAAGCGCCATATTGAGGACTAAAACCCTTGTAAGTTGCATGTAATTACTTTTTAACCTAAATGAAGCCTATGCTGAGACCTATTTTAATACATCCAAATCCTAAGTTAAAAAAAGTCTGTGAACCAGTCTTAGAGATTGATGATGCACTTATTGAATTGTCAGATGATATGTTAGAAACTATGTATCATGCACCAGGCATTGGTTTAGCTGCACCTCAAATCGGTGTTTTAAATCGAATTATAGTTATGGATTGTGAAAAGGACGAAGCTGATAACCGTAAGCCAATTGTCATGATAAATCCTGAGATAGTTTTTAGTTCAGATGAAGAAAGTACTTATGAAGAGGGGTGCTTGTCCATTCCAGAGCAGTTCGCAGAGATTAAGCGCCCAACTTCTGTTCAAGTCAGATGGGTGGATACCAATGGAACCGAGCAAGAGCAAGAGTTTCATGGTTTATGGTCTACATGTGTGCAGCATGAGATTGACCATTTAGATGGGAAACTATTTATAGACTACCTTAGCACAATAAAGAGACAGCTAATTACGAGGAAAATGCAAAAATTTAAACGTGAGATGGCACGAGAAGAAAAATAGATGGCTGTAAGGAAACTGCTGATGTGGCCAGATATAAGACTTTTGCAAAAAGTGCAGCCTGTAGAGAAAATTAACGAAAAAATAGAAAAAATCTGGGTAGATTTAACTGACACTATGGAAGCCAAGTCATGTATTGGTCTCGCTTGTAATCAGGTTGGTATAAAATTCAGTTTAGCTGTGGTTGATGCATCGACGAGCCGAGGACAAGCCGTACTGATGGCAAACCCAAAAATTTTACAAGTATCCAAAGAAATGAATGAGCATACTGAAGCTAGTCCGAACCTTCCAGGTGTTTCAGCAAAAATAAAAAGACCAAGAAAAATAACGGTTAGATATTTAGACAAAGAAGGTATGATAGTGAGAAGTGACTTTGAAGGTCTATGGGCTACCTCTGTTCAGCATCAAATTGATCATTTAAATGGGGTAATGTATTTTGATAGGCTTTCGGCTTTGAAGCGTGATATATTACTTCGAAGGGCTAAAAAAATAAAATGAAAATAGTATTTTTGGGTTCAGCAGATTTCTCTGTTCCAACGTTATTAAAATTAATCGAAGCCGGTCATGAAATCGCCTGTATATACAGTCAGCCGCCGAGGCGTTCAGGAAGGGGCAAAAGAGTTAATCTAACTCCTGTGCATGAAATGGCTTTGAAGTTTGAAATACCAGTTAGAACTCCTGAAAATTTTAAATTAGAAGCAGATAAATCTTTATTTTTTGACCTCAATGCTGATTTGGCGGTTGTAGTAGCCTATGGCTTGATTTTGCCATCAGAGATTATTGAGGCTCCAAAGAATGGTAGTTTGAATATTCATGCGTCTATTTTACCAAAATGGCGAGGGGCAGCCCCCATTCATCGATCCATAATGTCTGGTGATAGTGAAACTGGAGTCTGTATAATGAAAATGGATGCAGGCTTGGATACGGGGCCGGTTGTTTCAACTAAAATCACGCCAATTGAGCCTGATGACACAACTAGTTCCTTGAGCAATCGCTTAGCTGATTTAGGGGCAAATTTACTTATTGAATCAATAAGAAGACTTGATCGATTAGTTCCCGAACCTCAGTCAACCGAGGAAATTTCGTATGCCAAAAAAATAGATAAAAAAGAGGCAAAGATTGATTGGTCACTGTTTTTTTGGGAAATAGAGCTGCAAATCAGAGGCCTTTCACAGTTTCCAGGTGCCTGGGCATTTTATAATGGTGAGCGAATTAAATTTTTGAATGTAAGAACAAATAGTTCAAAAGGAAATGACAAAGTAGCACCTGGTACTGTTATTGGAGAACCTTTGGTAATTGCTTGTGAGGGCGGGGCGCTTGAAGTTGTATCACTCCAAAGACCTGGAAAATCCGTACAGACTGCAGAGGACTTTTTACGCGGCTTTCCAATTCAAATAGGTAGTACTTTTGAATAGTGCCTGATTATAAGAAGAAGTCACTACCTGCTTTACTTAAAAGCTTCTGTGCCATTTCGACACCCATAAGTGTTGAATCTTCTTTTGGAGCCACTTGCTCGTCACTAAAAACCTCAGAACCATCCGGTTTTAGAATTTCGCCCCTAAATCTCAGGTTGCCGTTGCTTAATTCTGCTAAACCAGCAATTGGGGTTTCACATGATCCATCCAAAGCCTCCAGGAAAGCCCTTTCAGCAGATAAAAGCAACCCCGTTTTAGAATTGTGAATAGCTTCTAACATGGTCGCAATCCTAATATCATTTTCGCGGCGCTCAATGCCAATAGCACCCTGTGCAACAGCTGGTAGCATCTCTTCAGTTGAAATGGCTGTGGTTATTATATCTTCCATCTTAAGACGATTTAAACCAGCGACTGCTAAGAAGGTACACTCAGCTACGCCATCGTCCAACTTTTTCAACCTTGTTTGTACGTTTCCGCGAAATTCTACAATTTTTAGATCGGGGCGCTTTGACATAAGCTGAGCTTTTCTTCTCAGCGACGAAGTGCCCACTGTTGCACCTTGAGGAATATCTGCCAAACTATTGTGAACTCGTGAAATAAATGCATCGCGAACATCTTCTCTTGGTAAGAATGTGTCCAAAACTAAGCCTTTTGGTTGATATACCGGCATATCTTTCATTGAGTGAACAGCAATATCTATGCTTTCTTCCAGTAATGCTTCCTCTATTTCTTTTGTAAAAAGCCCTTTGCCCCCAATTTCTTTTAGAGGGCGATTAACGACTTTATCACCAGCTGTTTTAATCACAACGATTTCAAATGAACCCAGTGGCAAGTTAAATGCTCCGCTAAGTCTTTCTCGTGTTTCGTATGCTTGCGCCAATGCTAGGGGCGAACCTCTGGTTCCGATGCGCAACGGTGATTTTGGATCTGGTAAAGTCATCTTCATGAGTACGGTTTAAGCGGTGTTTTGTGTCAAAGCAAGATACCAAGCTTGACATTTATTTAAAGAAGGTGAACCAAGTACAATGAGAAAGGCGTAATAATGACCACTGATAAAAAAATTTTAAAGGCTCTTGCTGGCGAGGTACAAGACACACCACCAATTTGGATGATGCGTCAAGCTGGTCGTTACTTGCCAGAGTACAGAGAGACTAGAGCTCAAGCAGGTGACTTTCTATCATTGTGCTACAACAGTGAACTGGCAGCAGAAGTGACCTTGCAACCCATAAGACGATATGGATTTGATGCAGCAATTTTATTTGCCGATATATTGCTCCTACCCCAAGCACTAGGGGCAGATTTGTGGTTTGTAACTGGTGAGGGTCCTAGGTTGTCCACGATTAATGGGACCGAAGAACTAAAATCACTTAAACCAATAAGTGAAATTCACGACGTTTTGCATCCAATTTATGAGACTGTGCGAATACTTTCAAAAGAATTGCCGAAAGAGACAACACTTATTGGTTTTGCGGGAGCCCCTTGGACCGTAGCCACATATATGATTGCTGGACGGGGCACGCCTGATCAAAAGCCGGCGCACGATTTAAAGGATAATAATGCATTTGCTTTTGAAACCCTAATCGAGATTTTGACCAAAGCGACCATCGAATATCTGTCGGCACAAATCGATGCTGGTGCGGAAGTAGTAAAAATATTTGATAGCTGGGCTGGCTCTTTAAAAGGAGATGATTTCATTAAATATGCTCTTGAGCCAACAAAAACGATAGTAGCGGAGCTAAAAGCCAAATACCCTATGGTGCCAATAATAACTTTTCCCAGACAGGCGGGAGATGCCTACAAAGGTTTTTTAAAATCTACAGGTGCCGACTGTCTAGCGATTGATGATGGGATAGGTTCGGCGTGGGCTGCTAAATATTTACATATGGATGGCTGCATTCAGGGAAACTTGAAGTCATCGCACATGGTTTCAGGCGGACAAGATATGATTGATGAAATCAACACTATCGTTTCAGATTTATCTCAAGGTCCCCATATATTTAACTTGGGTCATGGCATTACTCCTGATGCTAATCCAGAAAACGTAGCATTAATGATTGAAACAATAAGAAACTTTAAGCGTTATTAGTTTTTGAAGCTTTCAAAATGAATATTTTAATATGACAGATATGTTGTCCATAACTGGACTTTCAAAAAGATATAACGATGGCCAAGTTGCGCTTGAAAATGTCTCTCTTGATGTAAAGGAAGGTGAAATTCTTGCACTGCTTGGGCCAAATGGAGCAGGAAAAACAACTCTTATTTCTGCGGTTTGTGGTTTAGTCGTCCCATCAGAGGGTCATATAAAGGTAGGAGGGTTTGACACGAAATCAAACTATAGGTCAGCACGTTCTCTTATTGGTTTAGTGCCGCAAGAGATATCACTAGAACCGTTTGAAAAAGTGATCAATACAGTGCGTTTTTCAAGAGGTTTGTTTGGAAAGAACCCTAACGATAATTACTTGGAAATAGTTCTTCGCCAGCTGTCCTTATGGGATAAGAAAAATTCTAAAATCATGCAGCTATCAGGCGGTATGAAAAGACGTGTTCTTATTGCCAAGGCTTTGGCACATGAGCCTCGAGTCTTATTCCTAGACGAACCCTCTGCAGGCGTAGATGTAGAGTTAAGAAGGGAAATGTGGAAACTTGTTTCTGAGTTAAAGTCTCAAGGTGTTACCATAATTTTGACCACTCATTACATCGAAGAGGCGGAGGCTATCGCTGATCGGGTTGGAGTAATATCGAAGGGTAAATTAATTTTGCTGGAAGAAAAAAAAGCTTTAATCAAGCGAATGGGCCAAAAGAAATTAGAGATATCGCTCCATTCGCCAATTGCCGCTATCCCCGCACAACTTCAACATTTTCAATTATTCCTGTCAGACGATGGTATGAGTATCAACTATATGTATGATACCAAAGGTTCCACAAATGAAATTACCAAATTGTTAAATGAAATTTCGAATGCAGATTTGCAAATAAGTGATTTGCAAACTTCACAGTCCTCTCTCGAAGAGATATTTGTTTCGCTAATTTAGGAGCCCTCCGAATGAATTTTCGATCTATCCAAGCAATATATGTTTTCGAAATGACGAGATTTTTTAGAACATTATTGCAGAGTTTTGTTTCTCCCGTAATTTCAACGTGTTTGTATTTTGTAGTTTTTGGAGCTGCAATTGGTGGCCGTATAGATGCTGTTGAGGGTGTTAACTATATTGCATTCATAGTGCCTGGATTGATTATGCTCAGTGTAATGACGCAAGCGGTTTCCAATGCATCGTTTGGTATTTATTTTCCAAAGTTTATTGGAACTATTTATGAAGTCCTATCTGCTCCAATAAACTTTTTGGAAATTGTTGTAGGATATGTAGGTGCTGCTGCGTCTAAAGCGCTATTCATTGGTTTGGTTATTTTGGCTACTTCATTATTTTTTGTCGATATAGAAATTATTCATCCCATCATTATGATTTTATTTTTGGTATTTACCTGCATTTCATTTTCCTTGCTTGGTTTTATTTTAGGAGTTTGGGCAAATAATTTTGAACAATTGCAATTAGTACCTTTATTGATAATCACCCCACTGGTGTTCTTAGGTGGGTCTTTCTACTCCATATCTATGCTTCCAAAATTTTGGCAAGTTGTAAGTCTATTTAATCCGGTGGTTTATTTGATTTCTGGATTTAGGTGGGCTTTTTATGATCATTCCGATGTATCAATATTCACAAGCTTGCTAGCAATAATATTGTTCACAGGTTTTTGCATATTTATTATTTTCATAATTTTTAAAACTGGATGGCGACTAAGGCCATAGCACTGTTAAAACTTGTGTTGGATAAATGTCGCTAATATCAGATTAAGGTCACTTCCATGTTGAAGTAACCGATTAGCCTGCCTAAATGATACTCACGATGAGGATACCCTTTTTAAATAAATTGAATAACCGAAAGACTGTATCAGTTGTTCGTCTTAATGGTCTTATTGCATCAGGGGCGCGTGGTGGTATTTCTGATAGTGCGCTTGCCCCAATATTCGAGAAAGCCTTTCGGAAAGGAAATCCTAGCGCTGTCGCCTTTATTATAAATTCACCCGGTGGATCTCCTGTCCAGTCTTCTCTTGTTGGTGATAGAATTAAACGCTTATCTGAAGAGACTGAAGTCCCTACTATCGCGTTTGTCGAGGATGTGGCAGCATCTGGTGGTTATTGGATAGCATCAGCAGCGAATGAAATTTATGCAGACCACGCCTCCATTGTAGGCTCAATTGGCGTGATATCCTCGGGATTTGGGTTACAGGAGTTGCTTGCGCGATATGGAGTTGAACGCAGAGTTTATACAGCGGGTAAATCTAAGTCTATGCTTGATCCTTTCAAAAAAGAAAAAGCGGAAGATGTTAAAAGGTTAAAGGGTATTCTATCGCAACTACATGAAGTCTTTATAGATCACGTAAATGGAGCTCGTGCCGGAAAATTATCTACTGAACACGATTTGTTTACAGGAGAAGTTTGGTTAGCGGCACAAGCAAAAGAACTTGGTTTGATAGACGGTATAGGCCATGTTGTTCCAGTCTTGAAAGAGCGGTTTGGTGAGAAAACTCGCTTTAAGGAATACAGTCAAAAAAAATCTTTATCACAGAGATTTGGAGTTAGTATTGCGAAGGATGCCATCAGCCTAGTTGAGGAAAAGGCAGAATTTGCAAAATATGGGCTTTAAAATATGATATTAAAAATTGTAGTTCTTTTTTTAATTTTTATGGGTGTGATGGCCATGTTTGGCAAATTGCGAATACCAAAATTAAAGCGCTTAAATTCTAAAAGATGTAATAAGTGTGGAAAATTTAAAATTGGCAAAGATTGCCAATGCTCAAAAAAATCTGGATAGCTGCAGCTATGGTCTGGCTTCAAGCACTACTCGGACTTATCGTTCTCTTAGTTGCTGGAGATATCCTTGTCCGGGGTGCGGTAAATTTTAGTTTAAAGATCAAAATTCCGGCCTTTATTGTTTCGTTGACTGTAGTTGCATTAGGTACGTCAGCTCCCGAATTATTGGTTGCAATTAGAGCTACCCTTGATGACGCTCCAGGAATCGCACTTGGGAACGTAGTTGGTTCAAATATCGCAAATGTTTTTCTTGTCCTAGGAATTCCTGCTTTAATTGCTGGAATAAATACTAGTAATTATAATACGGGAAAAAATTACTTGTTTATGATGGCCGCAACGATTGTTTTTCTATCTTTAGCATTTTCAGGTAATTTTTCACCATCTCATGGATTTGCACTCCTATTTCTTTTGGCCGTATTTCTATTTGTTACTGCTAGAGACACCCTAAAGATGCAGAAGGAAATACCCTCCTCTGAAGTGGAAAATGCGGATCCAAAGTTAGCTTTTTGGAAAATAATTCTTTTTCTTTCTTTGGGGTTAATAGGCCTGCCGGTTGGTGCGGACATATTAATTGAAAATGCTTCATTGATAGCTAAATCCTATGGGCTCCCTGATGAGATAATTGGTTTAACACTTATTGCTTTGGGTACTTCTCTACCAGAGTTAGCGACAACACTGATGGCCGCACTTCGACGGCAAGCTGACGTTGCACTTGGTAATGTTATTGGCTCAAACATATTTAATATACTTGCTATTGTTGGAATAACAACGATGTTTGGAAATCTTCCGATTGCAGCTTCATTTTATAATTTTGATTTTTGGATAATGTTTGGAGCAGGCATCGTGTTGTTTCCATTTGTATATATGCGAGTGAACATTACGCGGCTTTGGGGAGCCTTCTTGACCCTCTCATATGCGAGCTATCTTTATTTAACAATTCAATGAAAGTGATATATTTCAATGAGGGCACTAGTTACTGGTGGAGCTAAAAGGTTAGGTCGTGAGATCTCAGTCTATCTTGCAAATCGTGGATATGATGTGGCTGTACACTATAATAGTTCCGAAAATGAGGCGCTTGATGTGGCTACGGAAATAAATAGCCAAGGCCGTTTGTCTGAGTGTTTGAAATGCGATTTACTAATTGAAGATCAGGTAAAGGCTTTAGTGCCGTTGGCATCTGAGGCTCTTGGTGGTCCAATCTCAATGCTGGTCAATAATGCCTCAATATTTGAACATGACAGTTTTGATGATGCTACCCGTGCTAGTTGGGATCGTCACATGGAGAGTAACTTAAGAGCTCCGTTTGTACTGACACAGGCATTCTCCAAGCAATCTCCTAGTCCAATTTTGGACAAAAAAAATGAGCCAATCTCACAAGGGTTAGTACTTAATATGATCGATCAGAGGGTTAAGAAGTTAACACCAGATTTTGCAACCTATACAATTGCAAAGATGGGCTTATGGGCCATGACTCAAACTGCTGCCAGGGCCCTTGCTCCTAATATTAGGGTTAATGCAATTGGTCCTGGTCCTACTTTGATCGGTGCACGTCAAAAAGAGTATCACTTTGATGGACAAAGAAAAAATACTGTTTTAGAGCGGGGGGCTAATCCAGAAGATATAACTTCTGCTGTCGGTTATTTCATTGATGCTAGAAGCGTTACTGGGCAGCTTTTATGCGTTGATGGTGGTCAGCACCTAGGCTGGAAAACGCCGGATATTCAAGGTGTTGAGTAGTTTATAACTTGATTAAGGCTGATAGTTTTACACTGTGGCGATTAAAACAGAGTACTCTCCGGCAAAAATGTAATAATTTCAGTTGTTTGTTTAAGGGGTAAAAAATAAATCAAATAAAATCAATAGGTTAATATTTTGCCTAAATTTTAGGCAAACCAGCGAAGCACCCAAAATATAACAAAAAATTCTTATTTTAGAAAAGTTATCTTCAGGTTTATCCACAGGAGTAGTGGAAATGTTTCCTCTTGAATATTTGGTGTTATCATTGCAGCCATTAGAGAATCAATCCTACTAATTAAAAATCTACCAAAAATGAATCTTTCGAAACGAATTTCTGGCTATGAGTTAATACACTCTTACTTAAAAACTTTAGATAGTTCTTCAGGTGTTTATCGTATGCTTGATGATCAAAAGAGGGTTCTTTATGTTGGGAAGGCTAGAAATCTAAAGAATAGAGTCTCGAACTATTCGCGTTATTCGCCTAGTCACTCATCTAGAATTACTCGAATGATTTCCGAGACTAGGTCTATGATGTTTTTAACGACCATTACAGAAACTGAAGCACTTCTGCTTGAACAAAATCTGATTAAACAATTGAAACCTAAATACAATGTTTTGCTTAGGGATGATAAATCGTTTCCATATATTTTCATGTCTAACGAACATGAATTTCCAAGACTAGAAAAGCACCGCGGCGCAAAAAATAAAACTGGTCGTTACTATGGCCCATTTGCGAGCGCTGGAGCAGTTAACAGAACCTTAAATACTTTACAAAAGGTTTTTTTGCTACGTTCTTGTAGTGACAAAGAAGTTGAAGCTGGTGATAGACCATGCTTGAACTACCACTTAAAGCGTTGCTCAGGTCCATGTGGCAAAAAAATTAGTAAAGAAGATTACAAGCTACTGGTAAACGCTGCAGATGATTTTTTAACGGGTAAATCTAACAAGGTTCAGGAAACGCTCTCACTACAAATGAAGCAGGCCTCTGAGGAAATGGAATTTGAACTTGCGGCTTCGTTACGTGACCGTATTCGTGCGCTAGCGCAAGTACAGAGCAATCAAGGTATAAATCCAAGGACAGTTTCAGAGGCGGATGTAATTTCACTCCATCTTGATGCAGGTCAAGCTTGTGTTCAAGTTTTCTTCATCCGCGCGAATCAAAATTGGGGTAATGTCGATTTTTATCCCCGCGTAAGCTCGGATATGTCTCATGATGAGGTTCTCGAAGCATTCATGGGCCAATTTTATTCAACGAAAGATCCGGCTAGACTAATTATTCTATCCCACGACATGGAAAATCTTAATCTTATGAAAGACATGCTAAGTAAAAAATTAGGCCGTAAGGTGGAGATAGCCGTACCGCAACGGGGTGAACGCTTCGATTTGATGGTCAGTGCTTTGCGAAATGCTAAAGAAAGCTTAGCACGAAAATTGGCAAATACAGTTTCTCAGCAGAAACTGTTAAACGGATTAGCCACAGCTTTCAGCTTGGCAATTCCACCAAAAAGAATTGAGGTTTATGATAATTCCCATATTCAGGGTGAATTTGCTGTAGGCGCAATGATTGTGTCTGGACCCGAGGGTTTGATGAAAAACAGTTATCGAAAATTTAATATAATTGGCGAAAACCTAACGCGGGGTGATGACTTTGGAATGATGAAAGAAGTTCTTTCTCGACGTTTCAAGCGTTTGTTGAAAGAAGACCCTGACAGGACAGAAGAGCAATGGCCAGATCTGCTGTTGATTGACGGTGGCGCTGGTCATGTCTCGGCTGTTTCTGAGATTATGAAGGATTTTGGAATAGAAGATATTGCGATGGTTGGCGTTGCAAAAGGTGCAGACAGGAATCATGGAAAAGAACAATTTCATATCGTTGGGCGGCGTCCTTTTGCACTCAGAAAAAATGACCCAGTGTTATATTTTGTGCAACGCTTGCGTGATGAAGCACACCGCTTTGCGATTGGCACACATAGGGCTAAGCGTTCTAAAGCTATTTCTGCTTCCCCGTTGGATGAGATCCCAGGAGTTGGGTCATCTCGTAAAAGATCACTTCTAGTGCATTTTGGATCAGCCAAAGGTGTAAAACGCGCGCATTTATCTGATTTAAAGTCAGTCGACGGTATCTCATCTGCTTTGGCGGAACGTATTTACAATTATTTTAACGAAAGCTAACTTTTTTTGAACTTATCTTGGAAACAGTTCAAGGTATCTTTCGCATTTGAAGAAGCATGGTATATTGCACGAGCTATCGCTCTAGACATTGTAACACTAGATAAATGACAAAGCTCAGCAAAATCCTCATTGGAATGAGCTGTTTCTATTTCGTCCGTGCTGACAGCAAAGATCAGATCTCCGTCATACGGTAAGTGGGATGGCAGTATTGCTCTAGAAAAACCGTCATGTGCTGAGGTTGCAATACGCTTTGCTTCAGACTTGGTAATCCTAGCATTAGTGGCAACAATACCTATTGTTGAGTTAGCCCCCTCTTTAATCGAGTTTACCTTACTGTATTGAAGCATAGAACCTGGGATGGCATTCACAGGAGTTCCATATCCACCAAACTCATTTTCAAGTTCAAAAGGAGCGGCCCAAAATTTTCCTGAGATTGGGTCAACCACATTTCCCATTGCATTAACCACGACTAAAGCGCCAACTATTGTTCCGTTACTTAATATTGTGGACGCCGACCCTAATCCACCTTTCAACTGGCCGGTTGTGGCTCCAAAGCCTGCTCCAGAGCTCCCTAAATGAAAATTCTCTGCTGCATTTTCAATCGCTTTTCTGCCTAATTTCGGATATGGGTTTTCAACCCAGTTTTTATTTCCGCCGTTGCGTAAATCAAAGATAATTGCGGTAGGAGCTATCGGTACATTGATGGGCCCCATAGCAAAGCCTTCGCCTCTTTCGCGTAAATATTCCATTACACCGTTAGTCGCGTCCAAGCCAAAGGTAGATCCTCCTGAAAGGACAACAGCATTAATCCCATGCACTGTTTTGTCTGGTTCGAGCAAATCTGTCTCTCTAGTGCCTGGTGCACCTCCCATCACGCAATATGATGCTGTCATTGGGCTTGAGCTCGTCAAAATACTTACACCTGATTTAAGAATATGCTCCTCTGAATTTCCAACAAGTAATCCTGGCACATCGGTGATTAAGTTTCTGGGACCTGATTTCAAGGTCATATGCAGCGTCCTCCATCAACCTCTAGGCAAACGCCAGTTATCATTGATGCTTCACTAGAGCAAAGAAAACAGGCGGCATTTCCCATATCCTCAGGGGTTGAAAATCTTCCAATTGGTATAGTTGCCAGAAATTTAGATCGCATAATGGGAGTATCTTCACCCATGAAGGTAGCTAAAAGTGGGGTCTCGCCTGCCACAGGGTTAATTGCATTTACCCTAATGCCATGAGGAGCTAACTCAATAGCCATGGTTTTTGTTGCTGTATTCATCCACCCTTTAGACGCATTATACCAATTTAAGTTCGGTCGAGGTGAAACGCCTGCGGTGGAAGCAACATTTAAAAAAACACCAGACTTTTTCTTTTTCATATCTGGAACAAACGAGCGGGCCATTAGGTAAACAGATTTACAATTCACTAAAAATACCCTGTCGAAATCGTCCTCTTCAATATTTTCTAAGGTATCAGGGGTATGGGTAATTCCTGCGTTATTTATAATGATGTCGGGTATACCAAAATGCGATAGAGAAAAATCTTTCAACTTAGTTACGGACTCACTCTTTGAGACGTCGACTGGAAATGAATGAGCGTGCTCACCAAGATCTATAGCTGTTTTATGCGCCATTTTTTCATTGATGTCTGCAACAATTACCTCAGCGCCCTCTTGTATAAATTTTTTTGCAATGCCGGCGCCAAATCCAGAGGCAGCTCCAGTGATTATTGCTTTTTTGTTTTCTAACCTCATCTAAATTTCCTAACCATGGTAATGCGCTACGGTTTTTAGTGTTGTAAATCCAAACATCGCCTCGAACCCCTTTTCACGTCCATGACCTGATAAGCCGCGTCCGCCGAATGGAAGTTCGACACCTCCTCCGGCGCCATAGTTATTAATGAAAACTTGACCAGATCTTAATCGTTGAGCCATTCTCATTTGTCGTGATCCATCTTGTGTCCAAACTGAAGCGACTAAGCCAAAGCCAGTGCCATTTGCAATCTCAATTGCATGATCTTCATCCTCGAAAGGTATAATAATCTGGACTGGCCCAAATATTTCATTTTGGGCCAAACTGTGATCGGGAGGGACGTCTACAAAGAGATGTGGTAAACAGTAAAAGCCATCATTATTTATTTCCGCATTGAATTTGCCTTTGGCTGCCAATTCTAAGTCTTTGCCTTGTTCTATATAGTCTGAAACGATCTCATGCTGTTTTTTTGAAATCAGAGGCCCAATATCTAAATCATCCATTGCTGCTCCAACCAGAAGCATTTTATATTTTTCAGTCATCATAGATACGACTTTTGCATACTTGTCTCGCTGTACTAGTATGCGGCTTGAAGCTGAACAGGTTTGTCCCGCGTTTTGGATCCCTGCATTAACTAAGAACGGCAATGCTGCATCTAGGTCTGCATCATTAAATACAATTTGGGGAGATTTCCCTCCAAGTTCTAAAGTTACTGGAACAACATTTTTTGCAGCCGATTGTTGAATCTTAATACCGGTAGATACTGATCCAGTGAAGCTTATATGATCTATACCGCTGTGTTGGCTAAGGTATGCGCCTGTATCTCCTGAACCCGTTACAATATTTAAAACCCCATCGGGGAGACCAGCTTCTCTTGTTAAAGCCCCAAAGGCAAGTGCAGTAAGGCAGGCTTCTTCAGCGGGTTTTAGAATGCATGTATTCCCGGTTGCAAGGGCTGCTCCCACAGATCGTCCAATGATTTGCATTGGGTAGTTCCATGGAATTATATGCGCGCATACCCCATGGGGCTCTCGTAAAGTGTAAACTGTATAATCTTGAAGGTATGGTATCGTATCACCATGAAGTTTATCCGCCGCACCAGCGTAAAATTCCATATAACGAGCTAAGGCCTTAACGTCTGCTCTAGCTTGCTTAAGTGGCTTGCCAACATCAGTGGCTTCCAAGCGTGCAAGCACGTCAATATTTTCCTCGATTAAACGCCCAAGTTTGGTTAAAATAGTACTTCGTTCCCGAGCAGTTATATTGTTCCAAGTGTTCTCGAGAGTATCTCTGGCTACTCTGACTGCGTCATTTATATGATCATCACCTGCTGCAGACACTTGTCCAATGACATCTCCAGTTGATGGATTAATAAGATCTAGTTCCACATCGGAGCAGACCCACTCCCCATTTATTAAGAAGTGTTTATTTGGAAAATCTATAGTCATAATTTATCCCTTTTATTAAGCATGCAAAAAATTAGGAAATTTTGGTGCAGCATTAATAAGCGATAGAGTATACTCATTTTTTGGATCACGCAAAATATGCTTAGTTTGTCCTCTTTCAACAATTTTTCCATTCTTCATAACTAGGCAGTTCTCGGTGATATTTTCGATTACAGTGAGATCATGACTTATAAACAAATATGACAGTCCATAGCGTTCAGTTAAATCTGAAATTAGTTTTAAAATTTGGCTTCTGATTGATACATCGAGGGCAGAGACGGCCTCGTCAAAAATTATAAGTTTGGGTTGAATTACTAGTGCTCGGGCTATTGCTATGCGCTGTCTCTGACCGCCTGAGAATTCATGAATATACTTTTCTATGCTTTCTGACGACAGACCAACTTCTTTAAGCATTTTTTTTGCAATAATTCTTTGTTCAGTTTCGGATGGAGCTTCCCTCCCTAATGTAAAAAAAGGTTCTGTTATCAAACGTCCAATTTTTTGCCGGGGGTTAAAAGATCCGTAGGGGTCTTGAAAAACCACTTGTATATTTTTTTTAAAATTATTGTCGTATTTGGAGACTTCCTTACCGTCAAATTTAATGTAGCCGGAGCTGGCTGATTGCAATCCTAGAATGGTTCGCGTCAAAGTTGATTTTCCGCAGCCAGACTCCCCAACCAACCCTAAGCGTTCTCCTTTTCTGATGTCGAGAGAGACATTACTGACCGCTTCTACAGATTTACCTTTTGAAAAAATTCCTCTTTCATGAGACCCATAGTTGACCGATACAGAACGTACTTCTAGCAGTTTTTCTTTACTAAGATTATTCTCTTTAAAACTAAATTGTTCGCTGGATGCTGAAAATAATTTTTTTGTGTATGGGTGAGAAAGGTCTCTGAAAACCCTTTTTGGCTGCCCTTGATCAACTAAAATACCCTCTTTCATGAGGAGTAAGTAATTAGAAATATTTGCAACAATGGCCAAATCGTGGGTAATGAGGATGATGCTTATACCATCTTTTTCAGCAAACTCCTGTATCAGTTTTAGGATTTTTGATTGTGTTGTCACATCTAAAGCAGTTGTTGGTTCATCTGCTATTAAAATGCTCGGTTCCAAGCAAATGGCCATAGCAATGACAACACGCTGGCGTTGGCCTCCCGATAATTGATGGGGGAAACGCGAAGGATCTATGTCTCTCAATCCAACCCGGTCCATCGTTTTACGAACACGATTTTTTAATTCGTTCGGGGCACAGGCTTTATGTTGGACCAATGTCTCAGAAATTTGTTTTCCTATGCTTTGAACAGGATTTAGAGCTGTCATTGGTTCCTGAAAAACCATACTTATCTTTTTACCCCTCAGCTTGCAAAAATTAGGTTCTGATATTTTATTAAGGTCCGTTCCCTCAAAGTTAATTATACCCTCTTTTTTTGACCCGTGCGGTAAGAGACCCATTAGAGCTAAAGCGGAAATTGATTTTCCAGAGCCACTTTCTCCAGTCAGAGCAAGAATCTCACCAGCCCCAAGATTGAAAGAAATATTTTTAATTATTGGTTGCTCATGAATAGAGACAGAAAGATCTTTTACGGAAAGAAGCGTCATTTTTTTATGCTTCCTCTTAGTCTGGGATCGAGGGCGTCACGCAGGCCATCTCCCAAAAGATTCAATCCTAAAACTGTAAAAATAATCGCTATTCCTGGGACAATTGCTAACCTGGGTGATAAAGAAACCATCGTTTGTGCATCTGCTAACATTCTTCCCCAACTCGGCGTAGGAGGCTGCGCACCCAACCCTATGTAACTCAGCCCAGCCTCGGCAAGAATACCAAGCGAAAATTGAATAGTCGCTTGTACTATTAGTATATGCATTAGGTTGGGCAGGATGTGTTCTATCGAAATTCGAAAACCAGTTTTTCCCGCAACCTGCGCGGATAAAATAAAATCACGTTGCCATAAAGATAGAGCGGCCCCCCTGGAAATACGGGCAAAAACTGGAATATTGAAAATTCCTATTGCAATTATGGCATTAAATGCACTTGGTCCAGCTATCGCAGTGATGAGGATTGCAATTACTAAGCTTGGAAATGCAAACACCAAATCGTTAAATCGCATGACGCCGTCGTCTATGATACTGCCCCTGCAGGTTGCAGCGAATAATCCTAATGGGACACCAATGAGAACCCCGATCCCTACTGCTACAAATGCAACAGCAATTGATGTTCGAGCCCCTACCATGATCATAGTAAGCATATCCCGGCCAAAGTGATCTGTACCGAATGGGTGCGTTAAGCTTACAGACTTTAAACGGTTTGATATATTTAGTTCCGTTATATCGAATGGCTGCCAAAAAAAAGAAATAGTAGCCATAGCGAGTGGTGCCAAGCAGAACAAAATACCAAATTGTAAGCTTGTGTTTGGTTTTATCATATACTGTCCTGTCGCAATCTTGGGTCGACCAGCATATAAGCGATATCTACGATAAAATTGACTAGTATTACAGCAAAAACAAGAAGCATAACAACACTTTCCACCACAATTAAATCTCGCTGGGTTATCGCTTGAAATACGAGACGTCCTAATCCTGGGAGGTAAAACACTTGCTCAATAATGATTGCCCCCGCCAGCAAAAAAGAGAATTGAAGCCCAATTATAGTCAGGACTGGAATTAAGGCATTGCGGAGTGCGTGTCCCCAGATCGTTTGCCATGAACTTAAGCCTTTAGCGCGAGCTGTGCGAATGTAATCTTCCCCAAGTGTTTCAATTAAGGCACTTCGCATAATACGAGACAATATGGCAGCTTGAGGCAGTGCAAGAGCAAGTGCTGGCAGCGTTAGTGAGGTAATTCCGTTGAGCATGCCATTCTGCCATCCTGAGAACCCCCCTGCAGAAAACCACTGTAGTTTAATGGCGAATATTCCTACTAAAATTATTGCAAACCAGAAATTTGGAATTGCTATTCCAATTTGCGTTGCACTAATGACAGTAAAATCTCCAGTTTTTCCTCTTTTTGCAGCTGCATATACGCCCGTGGGTATGGCAATGACGGTAGATAAAAAAAGTGCATATATTGCTAATGGAAGTGAAACCCATAAACGGTCTCCCACCATTTCTGTTACGTTTGTTCTATATGTATAGGATATACCAAAATCGCCTGTAAGCATTCCGCTTATCCAGGCTAAATATCTACTTAGTTTTGGTTGGTCTAGTCCCAGTTCGGCACGAAGAGCTGCTATAGTATCCGCTTGGGCGTTGATACCAAGCATGAAGCTTGCGGGGTCCCCCGGAGCAATCTCGACAAGGGAAAAAATAACAATCGACGCTAAGGCAAGACTTAATACAAATGTAAAAAGGCGTCTGAAAAAATAATTAATCATAAATATGCCAGTTTAATTATGCCCCCCACAAATGGGGGACATAGAGTTCAAAATCTAGTCAGTCCATTTAACGTCTGTTAGATCCGTTGATTGGGTTGGAGCATTTTCCCAAAGCCCAGTAATTTTGGCATTTGCTACTGTTGGAAAAGCCAATTCAAAAAGATAGCCATTGACATAATCCTCTGAAATAATTCGCTGGGCCTTTTTAAGAAGATTACTTCGTTTCTGGGTATTACTTTCAACATTGAGAGCATCTATCACTGCTTGGAATTCGGAGCTATCATATTGAAAATAGTACTCTGGCCGTGCGTATATCCCTATATCCATTGGTTCCGTATGGCTAACAATTGTTAAGCCATAGTCTTTGCCTCTGAAAACTTCTTCTAACCATTGAGCCCACTCTAAATTTGATATTTCGGTCTCAATACCAACGGCTCTCAATTGAGATGCGATTATTTCTCCACCGCGTCTAGCATAAGAAGGGGGCGGTAATTTCAAAGTTGTGGTGAAGCCCTCGCTAAATCCGGCCTCCGATAAAAGCTTTTTAGATAGCTCAGGATCATAATTTGAGTTCGCTTTTAAGTCGACATAGTCTGGATGATGTGGGGCAAAATGGGTTCCAATCGGGGTCCCGTAACCAAACATCGCTCCATCTATAATTGCCTGCCGGTCTATAGCGTGTGCAATAGCTTTTCTAACTTTTACGTTATCCAAAGGGGGCATTTTGTTATTCGTAGACAGTATTGTTTCCCCTTCTGTATTTCCAACCAAGACCTGAAACCGGTTGTCCGCTTCAAACTGTACTAAATTTTCAGGAGCTGGAAATCCTGCAAAGGCGTCAATATCCTGTGCCATCATTGCGGAGAAGGCAGCACTGGGATCTGAGATGAATTTGAAGGTTGCGCTCGTCAAATGAGCGGGCGTACCCCAATATTGATCGTTGCGAAGTAGCTCAATTTTATCGCCTTGAACCCAGTTGGAAAATTTGAATGCACCAGTTCCTATTGGATTAGTTTTTATTTCGCCTATGGTTTCGGGTGCAACAATGACTGCATCTCCCCATGCCATGTTAAATAGAAAGCTACCATTAGGAGAAGCCAAGGTTACTTTAACTTTATCGCTCGATAGAACTTCAACATTTTCGATACCGGAAAATAGAGCCTTTTGAGCATTTGTGCTGTCTTCTGCTCTTGCTCTATCTAGTGAAAACTTAACATCGCTCGCATCCATTGTTGAACCATCATGGAAAGTCACGGAAGAGTTTAAATGAAATATATATTCTTTTCCGTCACCGGATATTTCCCACGATTTTGCTAACCCTGGGATCACCGCTCCGTCAGAAGCAAATCGAGTTAAACCCTCGAATACATTTGAGTAGAGCACGCTATCTATAGCGCCGGCCGCCGCACTCGTTGGATCCAAATGAGGGGGTTCGAGCTGTAACGCAATTGTAATACTAGTTTTAGCAGCTTGTACGGTTTGAATACCCATTGATGCTGCCAAAATGCCAGCGGATAGCAATAATTTGAAATGATACTTCATTTTAGTCTCCCTTTTTCGCCCATGGGTCCAGTATATCGTCAAAAATCAAAAAAACTCTAAAAATTTTATTAATGAGATGAGGCTTACTGAAGCAGTGCTTCAAAACTTTCCCTATATACTAACTTAGCATCCGACTTTTATTTGAATAATTTAAAGGAAGAATTTGATAAGAGAAACTTTTGATTTCCTAGGAGGAAGCTATTACTAGTTTTATAATTTTCTTCGCTAAACTCGACCCAAGTATTTGGTTCTATTATTATATTTACAAAATTGGATAAATCCAGAGCAGGTGAAATTTTAAGATTAAAATTAGCCCTAAAATGAAGTTGTAATTTAGTCTGTTTATTCTCAGTTTCAATTCCTGCAAAATTTATGATGATCGCGGGTTTGATTGTGCCAAATTTTTCATACAGCATAGATACTTGGAGTCTTTCTGCTTTAAAACCCAATCTTTTCCCCTCACTAACAATTAAGTTATGTGCTTCAAGTATGATTCTGTCTTCGAGAGTATCTTCGACTATAGAAGCCTTTGCATTTTCCCATTTGATATTAAAATCGTAGATAGATAATGAATCTGGAAAGATTATTATTTTGTGATTGCTTTTATAAATTAACCTTAAAACTTGAATAAATGGTAGAGTTACTATTTTTTCACCAATCGGATTTTCAATTGAGAGGTTATTGACCGTCACGTCATATCTATTTGGAAAACCAACTTGACTAACTAACCCATACTTGATTTCTGTTGAACCACCAGCAGGGCGTTCAAGACCTTTAGTGATGCTTTCTAGATTACTTTGTGCACCCCAAAACCAGTAACTACTCCATACTATAGCGGCCAGCAGTATTGGAACTAATGCGCGAGACAAAATTCTCTCCTAGTATAGATAAAGAAGTTCTGTTCTAAAGCGAGTCAACACCAATTACTAGGGGTGAAGAATGTATGTTTTTGGCTATGGTTCGTTAATTTGGGACCCAGGTTTTGAATTTGAAGCGAGTGAGCTTGCAGAAATAAAAAATTACAAACGGAGTTTCTCGATGTGGTCGATTCACCATAGAGGAACTATTAATAAGCCTGGCTTGGTTTTGGCATTGGAAAAGTCTCCAAACGAAAAATGCAAAGGGATAGCCTTTGAAGTTAGCTCTAAACACTCGTTGCAAGTTTTGAGTTATCTGAGAGACAGGGAATTAGTTTCATCTGCTTACGAAGAAATTGAGGTGGAGATTGAATTGGCCAAGTCTAAAAGGTTGGTAAATGCAATCACGTTTGTTATCAAGAAAGATCATGATCAGTATTGCCAATTAACGCTCGATGAACAAGCACGAGTTATTGCCCAGGCGGAAGGAGGGCGAGGTCGTAATGATGCATATTTGTTTAATACCGAAAAAAAACTGACGGAGCTCGGTATCATTTCGTCAGATATGCGCTATTTGGTGCAACAGGTTAGGAAAAATAAGAGCTAATACCTTTCCCTTTGACGCCTGGAGCGTTAGGATAAAATAAAAACGGGCTCTATTTTATGGTGAAATTAGAACAAGAGGTCGAGCTGCATTTTTCTCAGCCATTACGCCAGGTTGTACTAATGCTCAGCGTTTTGGCTCTTACGAGCGTAGGAACAGTTGTCGCAGCGCCACGAGTAATGGCGGTGTTTACAGCCAATTTGTGGTTGAACGGCTTTATACTTTTTGTTTTCTTGGTAGGATTAATTAGCTGTTTTGTTCAAGTTTTTCAATTAATTAAGTCAGTCCGCTGGATAGAAAAATTTATAAATACGCCAGATAAAGGTAGTGTAAAAGCCCCTCAGTTGTTAGCTCCGTTAGCCGCTTTATTAAGGTCACGTGGTGCAAGCATACAAATATCGAGCTCCTCATCTCAGTCAATTTTAGAGTCTGTTTCCACGAGGGTTGAAGAAGCACGAGAAATAACTCGTTACATTGTCAATTTATTGATTTTTTTAGGGCTGTTAGGGACATTTTATGGCTTAGCAACAACGGTGCCAGCACTTGTAGAAACGATTAGATCACTCGCGCCAAAAGAAGGTGAGACAGGCTTTGAAGTTTTTACTAGATTGATGAGTGGACTTGAAGGTCAATTGAGTGGAATGGGTGTCGCTTTTGCATCGTCGCTAATTGGGCTTGCAGGATCCTTGGTAGTTGGATTGTTAGAATTATTCGCTGGTCAAGCACAGAATAGATTTTATCGTGAACTTGAAGAGTGGTTGTCCACGATCACTAGCTTCAATCTCACTGTAGATGAGCACAGTTCTTCGACAGAAAACACTGCGCTCATGGGTGTTTTGAAACGCTTAGGGGATCAAATAGAATTGATGGAGCGTATCCTAAATAAAGATCAAGGACGGATAGGTAAAAATGATCAAGAGCTTGCAGTTATCCAGGATAAATTTATTAAAGTTTTTGAAGAGAACAGGTCTAATATGGAGGGCTTGCTCGAAAATTTTAATAAATCACAGAAACAATTATTAGGCTTTTTAAAGTCAAAAGAGATGACCGAAGGTGGTATTGATGCTGAAAGTAGAATGAGGCTTAGATCAATCGATGTTCAAATGCTTCATATTTCAGAGGAAATAGCCGTTGGAAGGCAGGAAGCTATAAAAGCTATTAGAGAAGAGGTAGCCAATTTAGCGAAAAGTTTGCAGTCAAATAGCGCACAGAGTTCTGATCGGAAAAGATAAATATGGCTCTATCGAGACGTACAGGTCAACGATTTCAGGCATCCATCTGGCCTGGTTTTGTAGACGCAATGACTGGTTTATTGTTAGTGTTGATGTTTGTACTGACCATTTTCATGGTGATCCAATTTGTCTTAAGAGAAACTATTACCGGTCAAGAAAGTGAACTTGATGCCCTTGCGGCAGAAATTGTTGCGATTTCAGAAGCTCTGGGTCTTGAAAAGGCTAAGGTAGTTGAGCTTGAAAGTGATTTAGGAATTTTAACCAGCACACTGAGCGACAGAGAAGTAATAAATGAGAAGCAAAGCCTATTAATAGAAAGTTTGAGGTTTCAGAATAAAGAAAACCAAGCAGCTCTTGACAAAGCGTTAACTCAGATCACACAGTTTGAGACCCAAGTAGCAAATTTATTGGCAGCGCAGGCAGCCTCAAGAACGCAAATCGATCAACTTCAAACTCAACGTAGGTCTTTACTAGATCAGCAAGAGGCCCTGGCTTTGACGTTAGCTCAAGCGCGCGATGAAATTGATTTGGCTGAGCAAGAAGCAAGATTGAAAGCTGCTGAGAGAGAAGCGTTGGAGCTTTTAATAACGTCACTAGAGACGGAAAAAAGTGAAGCAAAGAAAACTATTGAGGGGCAGGCAAGCGAAATTCAGGATTTAAAAGTAGCACTTGATGATGAAGCTGCTGCGAGACTAATTGAAGCCGCTGCTGCTGCTGAACTTAGGAAGAGACTAAAGGAAGCTGACGCTGAGCTGACAGCAATGACATTAACCCTGGAAGAAGAGCGAAAACGGGCTCAGGAAACCCTCACCCTTTTAGCAGCTGCTGACGCAGTAAAATTGGAGATAGAAGATGATTTGCGGCAAACTGTTATCGCTTTGGAGGCAGCCAATGTAAAACTTGGCAGCAATGAAACCGAACTTAAATCTCTAAAGGAGAATATTCAAAATACTGATACAGAGTTAGAGGAGATAAAAATTGCTCTTGCTGCTTCGTTGGCAAGACAGCAACGACTAGAGTTGGAACTGTCAGATTTAAATCAAAATATTAAAAAGAAAACGGCTACAGTAGAAGATTATAGCGAAAAATTATCAATTGCCGAGGGTGATTTGGCTGGCGCATTATTAACTTTAGAGCAGCAAAAAATTAGCCGCCAAACGTTAGAAGATAAAAGAAATCAGGATATTAAAGATCTTCGTTCAAAATTGGCTGATGCGCTAGCCGTTAGATGGGCCGCTGTTCAGTCGCAAAAGGAAGCGCTGGATAATCTTAAAGATGTTCTCGCAGCCAAGCTTATTTCTGATAGGCTAAATGAAGAAAATATCTCAGATTTGAACGAAAAAGAGATTTTGTTACAAATGGCCCAAGCACAGTTGCAAGAAAAATCTAAGGAATTATCAGAAACTTCTGATGGCCTGTTAAAAAGCCAGCGAGAGACGGCACTTCTTAACCAGCAAGTTTTAGAACTCCGTCGTCAGCTGAGTTCCCTTCAATCGATTTTAGCTTTATCTGAGGAAAAAGATAGGGAAGACGAAATTCAGCTTCAAAACTTGGGCAACAGGCTTAACGCTGCACTGGCCCGCGTTGCGTCGGAGGAAAGAAAGAAAAGGCAACTGGAACAAAGTTTGAGGCTGGAAATAGAGGCCAAATTAAATGAGATAACGATCCTCAATTCAAAATTGATTGCGTCGGAGGTAGAACTGGAACGGGCAGAAACAAAAGCTCAAGTTGAAGAAGACAAGCGAATTAAGCTTGAAGTCGCTGAGTATAATAGATTGCAAGCAGAGCGTGAGCTTCTCAGGTCCCAGGCGTCAGAATTAGAACGATATAAATCTAATTTCTTCGGAAGAATAAGAGAATTAGTGGAGGGAAAGGATGGAGTCAAAATTGTAGGAGATAGGTTTGTTTTCTCTTCGGAAGTCTTATTTGATGTTGGGAAGGCTGATTTGTCTATGCTTGGTAAGTTAGAAATCCAAAAAGTTGCGGTCATTTTAAATCAAGTGGTTCAAGAAATTCCCAAAAATTTAAATTGGATAATAAGAGTTGATGGCCACACTGATAGTACAGCTATGGTTCAGGGTGCAGAATTCAAAGATAATTGGGAACTAAGTCAAGCAAGGGCTCTTTCCGTAGTGCGTTTTATGATTTCTGACCTTGGATTTCCAAAAGATCGATTGGCCGCAACTGGTTTTGGCGAATTTCAGCCAGTTGCATCTGGCTCTTCTGCATCAGAATTGGCTCAAAACCGAAGGATCGAAATTAAACTAACAGAAAAATAATTTAGAAATAAAATAACCTAAAGATCAATTAGCTGGTAGCAATCTTGGCTTAGTTTTTGTAATTCGGGCTTTTTGAGGTGGTTTAAGCTCAAGGTCTATTTTGTCGTCTTTAATTCCGACCTTAACAATCCCACCCTTAGATAATTTCCCAAAAAGAAGCTCTTCGGCCAGCGGCTTTTTGATATGTTCTTGTATTACTCGAGCTAGTGGCCGAGCCCCCATCTTGTCATCATAGCCTTTATTAGCCAACCATTCAGCTGCTGCCTTAGACAATTCTATTGAAACGTTTCGATCCATGAGTTGCACTTCCAATTGCAGTACAAACTTTTCTACAACCTGAAGGATAACTTTCTTTGGTAGTGGCCCAAAGCTGATTGTGGCATCTAATCGATTTCTAAATTCTGGTGTGAAAGTACGCTCAATCGCAGCAGTATCCTCTCCTTCTCTGCGGTCACGTCCAAATCCAATGGCCGCTTTAGCTTGTTCAGTTGCACCAGCGTTGGAGGTCATTATAAGAATGACATTTCTAAAATCGACTGATCGGCCGTTATGGTCGGTTAGGGTACCGTGGTCCATGACTTGGAGCAGAATATTGAAAACATCTGGGTGTGCTTTTTCAATTTCATCCAAAAGCAAAACACAGTGTGGATGTTGGTCTACTGTATCTGTTAGCAAACCACCTTGATCAAAGCCGACATAGCCTGGAGGTGCACCGATTAGCCTACTAACTGCGTGCTTTTCCATATACTCGGACATATCAAACCTGTGCAATTCTATGCCCAAGGTGTCAGCTAATTGCTTTGCTACTTCTGTCTTACCAACTCCAGTTGGGCCAGCAAATAAGTAATTTCCAATGGGTTTGTCTGGCTCCCGTAAACCAGCCCGCGCTAATTTAATTGCACTGGATAAAGCCTCTATAGCCTCATGCTGTCCAAACACTACGCGGTTTAAATTTTTTTCTAAGTCTTTCAACACAAGTGTATCGTCCTTCGAGACATTCTTAGGTGGTATCCTTGCTATTTTTGCAACCACTTCTTCGATCTCTTTGACGCCGATAGTTTTCCGCCGCTTGGTGTTTTGTAAATGCTGAGCCGCTCCAGCCTCATCTATTACATCGATTGCTTTGTCTGGCAACTTTCTATCGGTAATGTAGCGGTCAGACAATTCGACTGCTGTTTTAATCGCGTCTGCAGTATATTTTAAGTTGTGGTGATCCTCAAAATAGCTTTTTATTCCTCTAAGTATTTTGATTGTGTCAGGAACGGATGGCTCGTTGACATCAATTTTTTGAAACCGTCTACTCAAGGCTCTATCTTTTTCAAAATGCTGCCGGAATTCTTTGTATGTAGTGGAACCCATCGTCCGCAGCTTGCCCCCTTGCAATGCTGGTTTGAGGAGATTCGATGCGTCCATTGCGCCTCCAGAAGTGGCCCCAGCTCCTATTACTGTGTGGATCTCGTCAATGAACAATACCGAGTCGGGGTGTGCCTCCAGTTCTGTTACAACAGCTTTTAATCTTTCTTCAAAGTCGCCTCTGTAACGCGTACCGGCTAGCAACGCACCCATGTCGAGTGAAAAAATTGTCGTTTTGCTTAAAACGTCTGGAGTGTCATTTGAAACAATTTTTCGCGCTAATCCCTCAGCAATTGCTGTTTTACCAACCCCGGGGTCTCCTACAAGCAATGGGTTGTTTTTTCGTCTGCGGCACAAAACCTGAACACACCGCTCTACCTCAAAATCTCTTCCAATTAAGGGGTCAATATCACCATTTGAAGCTTTGGCGTTGAGATCAACGCAATACTTAGATAGTGCACTCTCTTTTTTATCTGCTTCCGCTTCAGCACCAGATGTAGCAAAATCATCACCATCTTCATCAGAGCCTTGTACAGACCTTTGTTCTCCAAAGGCAGGGTTTTTAGCCACACCATGAGCAATAAAGTTTACCGCATCATAACGTGTCATTTCTTGTTCTTGGAGAAAATAAGCTGCATTCGACTCTCTTTCAGCAAAAATTGCAACTAACACATTAGCGCCAGTAACTTCGCTCCTTCCAGACGACTGGACGTGGATTGCGGCCCGTTGAATTACCCTTTGAAAGGCGGCTGTTGGAGTTGCCTCTAAAGTTTCGTCTTCTTTAGCCATTGATGTCAATTCGTCATCTATAAAATTTACTAGGGCTTCTCGGATAGTTTCTAAATCAACATCGCATGCCTTAAGCACACGTTGCGCATCGGGCTCGTCGATTAATGTTAAAAGTAAATGCTCCAAAGTGGCGAACTCGTGTGACTTAGAATTTGCCAAAGCGAGTGCGGCGTGGATTGAATGCTCTAGGGTTGTTGTAAAAGAGGGCATTTTGTAATCCTTTTCGGCGTTTACTTTACATATACTCTATAGTGTGGGTGGGAATTCACACTATTCAAGTCAATAATGCCATTTATGTGCCAAAATTTTTACTTATCCACGTAAAATTTGCAAATTTTACCTAATACGCATCTTTAAGCGCTCTAATTTTCGTAAAAACTTCCTCGTCAGTTGCTTCGATCATATCTAGGTTGGCTCGAATTTCCTTACACCAGGGACGTAAGAATGGATTAGTATTTTTCTCTTCATTCATAGTACTGGGAACAGTTGGAATACCTTCTGATCTAAGTTTCTTAATATTTTTGTGCCTATTTATTAAATCTTGATTTTTAGGGTCAATTGTGAGTGCAAAATTCGAATTTGTTTCGGTGTATTCATGACCTGAACATACGATCGTGTCATTCGCTAATGTTGATAATTTTTGAAGTGAATGCCACATTTGTCCGGCAGTCCCTTCAAATAATCTACCACAGCCCAGAGCCATTAAACTATCGGCACTAAAAAGTAAGTTACTTTCTTCAAAATAGATCGCGATGTGCCCAATTGTATGTCCTGGAACCTCAAAGACCTTGCCAACATTATTCCCTATTTTAATCTCATCATTCTCGCGAACGGGCAAGTGTATTGGGGGTAGGCGTTCGATATCTGAAGATGACCCTATTATTTGAGGTGAATAATATTCAAGTAATTTAGATAATCCATCCACATGATCCCAATGATGATGCGTCAATAAGACATGAGTTAAGACCCAACTTTTTTCCATAAGTTTATCTAAAATAGGCTCAGCTTCGGGAGCATCAACAAGCAAAGTTACCATTGTATCAGCGTCGTGGGCCAAAAATGCATAATTATCCGATAAGCAAGGAACTGTTAAAAGTTCAAAAGACATGACGTTTCACCAAAAAATGTTTACAGTGCATCTATGCTGTCCCAATTGAGAGTTTTATGCAATGCACCTCGATGTTCAAGACTTAAAAAACTTTTATTATCGATCAGCATTGGGTCGAGCAGCTCAAAAAGCAATTAGTGCTCAAGTTCTTACAATGTGGCCGGTTCAATCTGGCTACAAAATGATGGGTTATGGTTTTGCAAATCCTATCCTGCGGCATTTTTATGATCATTCGAGAAAAATTATTTCGCTTATGCCAGGTCCACAGGGAGTTTTGCACTGGCCTTTAGGTCAGCAAAATCAATCAGTTCTAACACATGAACACCAGTGGCCAATTGATACCGGATTTGCAGATCGGCTGATAATTATGCATGGATTGGAGACATCAGAATATCCATCAATGATGCTCGACGAGGCACTGCGAGTATTGGGCCCTGGTGGCAAAGCCTTATTTATTGTTCCCAATCGCGCAGGTTTTTGGTGTCGAAGTGACAAAACGCCGTTTGGCTACGGAAGGCCATATTCCATTGGGCAACTTGAAGCGCAGTTGAGATCACAGTCATTTATACCGGAAAGACACAGAATGGCTTTATATCAGATCCCATCTCATAGAAAAAGTTTGCAAAGAATCAGTCAATTTTTTGAAGGATCTGGAAAATACCTTCCTATTTTGGCGGGAGGAGTAATCATCATAGAGGCAAGCACACGCTATCCGCCAGTCCACAAAATAAAAAAATCAGCAAAGGAAAAGGCTATGGGGCTTTTAGGAGGTTTGGTTGAGCCAAAACCGATAGGCTAAGCTGCTGCTTTCTCTTGAAAATCATCGGTGAAAACCTTTGAATATTTTCGGTTTGCAATTGTAAAAAAAATATCACCCAACCAAATAATTGAAATTAAGTCCAATTAAGTCATTTTACCATGTTGCTAGAAGTGATTAGCTCTGCTAATACCGCATCGATTTCAGTTTATTCTGAGAGCGATTGAAAGTAACCGCGTTAATTTACAAATAGTTGACGTTTAGTTGGGCCGGAAGGAAAAACGTGTCTGAAATAGCTTCAATTTCAATGGGTGTGGCTTCGCGATATGCGAGAGCTATATTCGACTTAGTGTTGGAGACTGACGAAGTATCAGAGCTGGCGACCAATGTTGAAAGTTTGTCTGAAGCGCTAGGTAATAGCCAGGAATTGAGAGATCTCATCGCCTCGCCATTATACACTCGGGATGACCAAAAAGCAGCCATTGTAGCTATCGGTATTAAAATGAAGTTGCTTGCTAATCTCACTAACACGTTAGCTCTTATGGCCTCGAAACGACGGCTGTTTGTAATGGACTCATTTCTTCGTCAGCTGAAAATTTTGATTGCTGAACACAAAGGTGAGATTACTGCTGTTGTTGTGAGCGCAAAAAGTTTAACACAGGGACAATCTGACAAATTAGCAAAAGCTATTAAAGAGCGTGTTGGAAAAGAAATTAAGATTAATGCATCGGTTGATGAAGCAATCATTGGTGGCATTGTAATAAAAGTTGGATCGAAGATGATAGACACTTCAATTCGATCTAAATTGAATTCCCTTCAAACTGTTATGAAAGAGGTCGGGTAATGGGTATCCAAGCAGCAGAAATATCTGCAATTTTAAAAGATCAAATAAAGAATTTTGGGCAAGAGACAGAGGTTGCAGAAATTGGCCGAGTTTTGTCGGTGGGTGACGGTATCGCAAGGGTTCATGGCCTAGATAATGTGCAGGCTGGTGAGATGGTGGAATTTCCAGGTGGAATTCGCGGTATGGCCCTTAATTTAGAGAGTGACAATGTTGGCGTCGTTATTTTTGGGTCTGACAGGGATATCAAAGAGGGTGACGTAGTAAAACGCACTAATTCAATTGTTGATGTTCCTGCTGGTGATGCTCTTTTAGGGCGTGTCGTAGACGGCCTAGGTAACCCAATAGATGGAAAGGGACCAATCAAGGGGGTTGAACGTCGGGTGGCAGACGTCAAGGCTCCTGGTATTATTCCTCGTAAATCAGTTCATGAACCTATGGCGACTGGACTTAAATCAGTTGATGCTATGATACCCATCGGTAGGGGACAACGAGAGTTAATTATTGGAGATCGTCAAACTGGTAAAACCGCTGTAGCTCTTGACACCATTCTCAACCAAAAGAGTTATAACGACGCCGCTGGTGATGATGAGAGTAAAAAATTGTATTGCATATACGTAGCGGTAGGGCAAAAAAGATCTACGGTTGCGCAGCTTGTTAAAAAGCTGGAGGAAAGTGGTGCGATTGAATATTCAATCGTCGTAGCTGCAACTGCATCTGATCCAGCTCCTATGCAATTTCTAGCACCTTATTCAGCTACTTCGATGGCTGAATATTTTCGCGATAATGGTAAACATGCACTCATAATTTATGATGATTTATCCAAGCAAGCAGTCGCATACCGTCAAATGTCACTTTTGCTTAGACGTCCACCAGGCCGAGAGGCCTATCCGGGCGATGTTTTCTACCTACACTCACGTTTGCTGGAGAGATCCGCTAAGTTGAATGAGGATAATGGAGCTGGATCTTTAACAGCTTTACCAGTGATAGAAACGCAAGGTGGGGACGTTTCGGCGTTTATTCCAACAAATGTTATTTCTATCACCGACGGTCAAATTTTCCTGGAAACGGAGTTATTTTATCAGGGGATCCGCCCCGCGGTTAATACCGGTTTATCTGTATCTAGAGTTGGATCATCTGCCCAAACAAATGCAATGAAATCAGTCGCTGGCCCCGTCAAATTGTCGTTGGCGCAGTATCGTGAAATGGCAGCATTTGCGCAATTTGGCTCAGACTTAGATGCAGCTACTCAGCAGCTACTGAATCGTGGTGCTCGGCTTACTGAACTTATGAAGCAAGCACAATATTCTCCACTAACCAATGCCGAGATCGTCTGTTTAATCTACGCTGGTACTAACGGTTACTTAGATAAAGTTGACGTTAATCAAGTAGGCGTTTTTGAAAACGGGTTGCTAGCGCATCTTCGTGGAAAGCACGCAGGCCTGTTAGAACATATTACAAATGACGACCCCAAGATTAAAGGTGAAGTTGAAGATAAAATCCGATCAGCATTGGATGAATACACAACAGATTTTGCTTAAGGGGATCCGGCTATGCCAAGTCTAAAGGACTTAAAAAATCGTATTGAAAGCGTGAAAAACACGCGCAAGATCACTAAGGCTATGCAGATGGTTGCTGCAGCGAAACTTCGGCGTGCGCAGGATTCGGCAGAAGCTTCTCGGCCGTACACAGAGAGATTTAATTCTGTTTTGAGTGCCTTGGCATCGGCAAATGCTGCAGGCTCAGGCGGTCCTCAATTACTAGTGGGGACCGGCAAAGATCAGACGCATTTGTTGGTTGTAATGACGGCCGAACGTGGTTTGTGTGGTGGTTTTAACTCAAATATTGCCAAGTTGGCGAAGTCGCATGCACTGAAACTTTTAGAACAGGGCAAGACAATCAAAATCTTAACGGTAGGTAAAAAAGGTCGTGACGTTGTAAAAAGAGATCTTGGTGAACATTTTATTCATCACATTGATTTATCTGAGATTAAGTCAATCCGATATACTGATGCTCAGGCTATATCTAAGTCAATTTTGGAGAGATTCACTGCTGGAGAGTTTGACATAGCTACCCTATTTTATTCAAAATTTGTAAACGTAGTCACGCAGATACCAACTGCACAACAAGTTATCCCTGCACGTTTTGATGAAGATGAGGGCACAAAAACAGAAATTGTGAGTTATGAGTATGAACCGACCGAAGAGGAAATACTCGCTGATTTATTGCCAAGGGGCGTTGGTACCCAAATTTTTGCTGCATTACTAGAAAATGGAGCTTCTGAACAGGGAGCCAGAATGTCCGCGATGGATAATGCTACGCGCAATGCTGGTGATATGATCGATAAGTTAACAATACAATATAACCGCTCACGACAAGCCGTGATAACCAACGAGCTGATTGAAATAATTTCGGGCGCTGAAGCGCTCTAAGAACCGGAGAAATAGATATGGCAAATGCAAAAGGTAAAGTTACCCAAGTAATTGGTGCGGTAGTGGACGTTCAGTTCGACGATCATTTACCTGAGATCTTAAATGCTCTTAATACCGATAATAACGGTAAAACGCTAGTGCTTGAAGTGGCCCAGCATCTGGGTGAGAATACAGTGCGCACAATTGCTATGGATGCAACTGAAGGGTTAGTCAGGGGACAGGAAGTCGTAGATACGGCAGGACCAATCTCTGTGCCAGTAGGAAATGCCACTTTAGGTCGGATTGTGAATGTGGTTGGAGAGCCTGTTGACGAGCAGGGTCCTGTCAAAGCGGATGAACATCGCGCAATTCACCAGCCAGCTCCGGAGTTTTCTGAGCAATCTACAGAGTCAGAAGTATTGGTCACAGGGATCAAAGTTATTGATCTATTAGCGCCTTACTCGAAAGGTGGTAAAATTGGTTTGTTCGGTGGAGCTGGTGTCGGCAAAACTGTTCTTATCATGGAATTGATAAATAATATCGCGAAAGTACACTCTGGCTTCTCTGTTTTTGCAGGCGTAGGGGAGCGCACACGTGAAGGTAATGATCTTTATCATGAAATGATTGAATCCAACGTTATAAAACCAGATAACCTAGAAGAATCTCAGGTTGCACTTGTTTATGGGCAGATGAATGAACCTCCAGGTGCTCGTGCGCGAGTTGCTTTAACGGGTCTTACATTGGCAGAGCAATTTAGAGACCAGTCTGGTACGGATGTTCTGTTTTTTGTCGACAACATTTTTAGATTTACACAGGCTGGATCTGAAGTTTCGGCGCTACTTGGTCGAATACCATCTGCTGTGGGATACCAGCCAACACTTGCGACTGACATGGGAGCTATGCAGGAACGTATTACTTCCACGAAAAATGGTTCGATTACTTCAATTCAAGCAGTATATGTGCCTGCCGACGATTTGACAGATCCTGCTCCAGCAACAACCTTTGCACATTTGGATGCCACAACAGTTTTATCTCGTGCTATCTCAGAGTTGGGGATTTACCCCGCAGTTGATCCCCTCGATTCATCTTCAAGACTTATGGATCCCGCTGTTGTGGGCGAGGAACACTATGATGTTGCTCGTTCTGTGCAAGGAATTCTGCAGAGGTATAAATCTCTTCAAGATATCATTGCTATCCTGGGTATGGATGAGCTTTCTGAGGAAGATAAGTTGACCGTAGCCCGCGCAAGAAAAATACAGCGATTTCTCTCTCAGCCATTCGACGTTGCAAAAGTTTTCACTGGGTCAGATGGCGTGCAGGTACCATTAGAGGATACAATTTCATCTTTCAAAGCGGTTGTTAATGGTGAATATGATCATTTACCGGAGGGTGCCTTTTATATGGTCGGTGGAATAGACGAAGTAATAGCAAAGGCCGAAAAAATGGCTGCAGAAGCAGCTTAAATATTTAGGGAATAATTAGAAAAACAATGCAAGTTGATGTAGTTAGTCCAGAAAAACTTTTGTTCTCTTCGGAGGCAATATCTGTTGAGATCCCAGGTGCAGATGGAGATATGACAGCGATGGCTAATCATGCCCCGTTAATTACCACTCTTCGCCCCGGTGTTCTTCGTGTAGTCCAAGAAAAAGATACAAGTGAGTATGTCGTTACTGGAGGTTTCGCAGAATTGGGTCAAGGTGTATCGGTCTTGGCGGAAAAAGCCGTTTTGAGAGCCGATTTTGATAAGAAAATGTTTGACGAACTCGTGGCAGTGGCAGAGGAATCTTTGGAAGCTGCAAAGGCAAATATGACCGGCGACGCAGTTGATATGGCTGCAAAATTTTTGTCGGATTTTAATATTCTGGGTGAAAGCCTTGGGTTTAAATAGTTTTATTATTTTGCAAGCATTGCAACTCTAATCAAAATTCTCTCTGTCATCGCTAAAGTAGGGTAATTGCTTGCCACCGATCTTAAATTTAGATCGAGCTCAACAAGGCAGGCCAATGCGACTTTTAAATTTTCAATGTTCCATAAACTTAATTGACTGAGAATAGCATTTCGCCTTGGACCAAATATAGGAGGTTTTTGATTTGAAATTGCGTCGGCTGGAGATCCTTCATGGCTTTTAAGCCTAAGCAATAGTTTGAAATGCCTTTGAAACGAAAGGCATAGTGTAACAGGCTGAACGCCTTGCGCCTCAAGTCTGTTTAAAATACGACTAATTTTACTAGTTGCTCCAACTGATACCGTATAAATTATGTCTTCTAAACTGGCTTCAGCAGAAATTGGACTGCATACAGTTATGTCCTGTGAGGTCAATGGAGATTTATCACTTAATTTATATAGATAAATCTTTTCCAAGGTATTACGAAAATCACCAGGTTCTAATTCTTCTGAAAGACCATGAAGGCCTGTCATGATATTTGGATCGTTTATTTGGATTCCTGCCCGTGTTAATTCTGTTTTGATTTCCATCTCAGTTAATGGATTATCGTAAATTGGTACAGCTACAGTACTCTTAGAAGTCTCAAAGCTTTTTCTTAACTGGGAGGTTGGCTTTAACTGTCCACTGGTAACCACAATTTGGGCATCTGGTTGTTTCCACGCCTCAATACAGTCAAAAATAATCTTTGATGCTCTGTCTGAGCTGTTTTCAATCAAAACAGCGCGTTGACCGGGGAAAAAACCTACTGATTTAATTGCATCAAATGCAGCTGTATGGTCCTTAAGGACGTCATCTCCAGTAAGTTTTGTCAACCGCATTTCCTGTTCTGCGTTTGACCCTAACAAGTTTTCTAAATACTCTTGGCGCTTCAATGCTACGCGCATAGTGTCAGATCCGTAAAAAAGAATTGCAGCTATGGTTGGATCCGGATTTTCTAAAAATCTTGGAATTTCTTTTGGGCTAAGTTTCATCGTATAAAGTCTCAGATCTTAATAGTTCATCTACTATCTTATCTCCAAGTAAAACCATCAAACGTTCGTAAGCATCACGTTCGGATGCTTGATCAGTTACTGCTAATATTGCATCTGAGTAGCCGACACTATCTTTTACACTTGAGCTGACCAAAACTAAATTTTTGCTATTGTGAATTAAGCTAAATTGCACTTCACCTTGAATACGAATTCTATATGCTTTTCCATCGAAAGATAACGCAGTTCGTTTAGTCTCAGTAAAAAGCTTATATTCTAGGAAAAACTCTGCATCTTCCACATCCCCTACCCTAGATACTAGATAGCGATTCAGGCGGAACTCACTACTTGTTTTAGGTTCTTTTAAATCTATTTTTTGCCAAAAAATCTTTGCTTTATTGTTTCCAGCTATCCAAGCTGGTTCAAAAGAGCAACCGGCTATAAAAACGCTCAATAGAAGAGAAAAAATATACTTTCTTTTATCAAACAACAACATTTACAATTCGTCCTGGAACCACAATCACTTTCTTGGGGCTATGGCCATTCAGGGCTTGAATAACAGGTTCAGAAAGAAGAGTAATTTTTTCGATTTCCACAGTATCAGTGTCTTTCGGCACAGTAATTTCTGTACGCCGTTTCCCATTTATTTGTATAGGTAGGGTTATTTCATCATCAACTAAAAGGTCTGGATCAGCAGTTGGCCATTTTGCTGAGACTACCAAACCGTCTCCTCCTAATTTGTCCCACAGTTCTTCCGCTAAATGGGGCGTCATTGGTCCCATTAACTGAATTAGAGCTTTTGCCCCAGCCCTCTTGGTATCACCACCAGCTTTTGATTTGGCTAGAGTATTTGTGAACCCGTAGAGCCTAGCTATTGCAGAATTGAAACCAAAAGATTCTAGTCCCAAAGTAACATCATGAATTGTTTTGTGTATTTCTTTTTGCAGAGTCATGTCATTTTCGTTTGCAGGCGTTTCGTCTTTGATTATTTCCAAAACAACTTTGTAAACCCTCGTCAAATGTCTGTTAGCTGCTTCCACACCAGATGTTGTCCATTCTACGTCTCTTTCTGGCGGGCTGTCTGAGAGGACAAACCAACGTGCAGTGTCTGCACCAAATGCATCAATTATTGCTACTGGGTCTACAACATTATTTTTTGATTTAGACATTTTTGCAGATGGTATTATTGTTACTTCACCACCATCACTTTTTGAAAAAGCTTTGCCATCTTTCAATTCTATTTCTTCTGGAAAAAAGTACTTTGGGCGTCCATTTGCGTTAGATCTTTCATATATTGCATGTGTAACCATTCCTTGAGTAAAAAGTGCGTCAAACGGCTCTATGGCTGTGTCTGGGAGATGCCCACAGTGATGCATAGCACGAGCAAAAAATCGAGAGTAAAGAAGATGCAGTATAGCATGCTCAACACCACCAATATATTGATCTACATTCATCCAATAATTTATTTCATTCTTAGTAGTTGGAGTTTGTGATTTAGGAGATGTAAACCTGGTAAAATACCAACTTGAATCAACAAATGTGTCCATTGTGTCCGTCTCTCTTAATGCAGATTGACCACATTCTGGGCATTTACATTTGCGCCAGGTCTCATGTCTGTCTAGTGGATTACCCGGTTTATCAAATTTCACATCATCAGGTAGCTGGACTGGCAAATTTTCCCTCTTTTCCGCGACTAGTCCACAGCTATCGCAGTGGACTACTGGAATTGGGCACCCCCAGTACCGTTGTCTGCTAAGCCCCCAGTCTCGCAATCGATATTTTGTAACACCCTTTCCCCAACCTTGTTTTTCGGCGAAGCAAATAGTCTGGTCTATTGCTTCCGCACCAGTGGCTATTTCAACGCCGGTGAAGTGGTTTACCCATTTGACACGTTCGGACTTAGGTGGAACAAATGCTATATCTTTCACCTCTTCTTCATTTTCCAAGGAGTAAAAAGTGTCAATTACCGGCAGATTATACTTTCGGGCGAAGTCTAAATCCCTTTGATCGTGCGCTGGGCAAGCGAATATTGCCCCCGTCCCATAATCCATCAGGATAAAGTTTGCGATCCAAACTGGAAGCTTAACTTCTGGATCCAAAGGGTGACTAACTAAAAGACCGGTACTAATACCTTTTTTCTCTGCTTTTTCCATTTCGGCTTCTGATGTAGACATTTGCCTACACTGGCTGTTGAAGACGGCGATATCAGAATTTGTCTTTTCAAGTTCTCGGGCAAGAGGGTGATCAGCAGAAATTCCGACAAAAGATGCGCCTAGCAGAGTATCTGGTCGAGTTGTGTATACTTCAATGTTTGCAAATCCATCTGGCGCATTTATCGTTTTGAAAGCGAACTCTAAGCCCTTGGATTCGCCAATCCAATTCGTTTGCATCAACTTTACTTTTGCTGGCCAGCTGTCTAACTGATCGATAGAAGCCAATAAATCTTCAGAGTATTTGGAAATTTTAAAAAACCATTGTGTTAATTCTCTTCGTTCTACGACTGCCCCAGATCTCCAACCCCTGCCATTTTCTACTTGTTCATTTGCAAGAACCGTCAAGTCGACTGGATCCCAATTAACAACTGCATTTTTCCTGTAAACCAATCCCGCTTCTAAAAAATCAAGAAAGAGGGACTGTTGTTGGCCATAATATTCTGGGTCGCATGTCGCAAACTCCTTTTGCCAGTCAATTGACAAACCGAGTGGTTTCATTTGATCTTTCATGACTGAGATATTGTTATAGGTCCATTCCTTCGGATGACCGTCTGAAGCCATTGCTGCATTTTCCGCAGGCATCCCAAATGCATCCCAGCCCATCGGATGTAAAACATTAAAACCTGTGCTTAGTTTGTATCGCGCAACCAAATCACCCATAGTGTAGTTGCGTACATGGCCCATGTGTATTCGTCCCGATGGGTATGGGAACATTTCCAAAACATAATATTTTGGCTTTTTTAAGTCTACTTTGGAATTAAAGACTTTCGAGTCGTCCCACATACGCTGCCATTTTGGCTCAATTTTTGCGGGATTATAGGCAGTCATGAAATCTTCCTCAAACTTAGCTTAGCTGCAATATGTTTCTTGTGATAAATCTAAACACAGTCAGCGTCCATAGATAGAACATATAAAAGTTTTTGGACAGATATTATTAAGTGATAGCGCTACGTGCCATAATGAAATTACATATTTAAGTGGTGGTGAAATTATTTAGGATAACCCGTCCGCTTTGCGCATTTGTCTCGCTCTCGAAAGGATTGCGTTTTCTATTTCTTTCATTGTGGCAGTGCTTACTGGCCCAGATTTAGTTTGCATTGAAACTCGAAGTGAGCGAGCTTCTAATGCGGGATCAACTACATAAATTGTAGCTCGGTATTGAGCTTTACCTCCCGGTGGCACACCGAAACCTTTGACGATGACGCCTGAAAATGGATCGATAGTTTCAATTGGCATAAAATCTAAAACATCAAGAGCTGCCTGCCAAATATACCGATTTACTTTTACAGGTTCACGCGTTGCTTCTCTATTGAAAGCATCCCAGATAGTTTCACGCTCATCACTTTCTGCTGCTGGGAGTGATGAAAGATAGTTTTTATCCGTATTACCGCTCACCAAATTAGAATCGCTAGCGCAGCTAATAACGAAAAAAATTGTAAAGAATGATAATATTGTTAATTTTAGATTAGTCATGTGATCCTCAAGCTCGATTAGTAAAATTTACATGACCTATTAACTTTGAGCAAGCTGCTATTAATTTTGCTATATTTATAGTATAATGCTCTATTGAATAGCCATATTCTATGGTGTGGCAAACCTGCATCATATTTTTTGATCCTCAAGACCTATCGTGAGATTAGGTTGCACTTAGGGGTATAAACTTGTCACTAATGTATTATTCCTGCGTCGGAGATTCTGTCGTAGGCCAATTTGTTTATTATAACCCGAGGGATAAAAAATGAAAAAAGTTCTACTAGCGACATCAGCGCTGACACTATCAGCAGGTTTCGCATCAGCAGACGTCTCCATGTCAGGTACAGGTGGAGCCGGTGTATTCGGTGCAAGCGGTGCTGACCTTTCAGTATATTCAGGCGTAGATTTAGGTTTTTCACTAAGCGGCGCATCAGACTCAGGAATGACATTTTCTGCTTCATTAGACATGGGCGGCGGTCAGACTCTTGATGTAGGTGACTTTGAATTAGACACACAAGATATGGGCACAGACGATAACGTTTCTGTTGCTATTGGCGTTTCAGGGGTAACTATCACTCTTTCTCAAGATGGCGTAGACGATCTTTATGACGACGATATTGCAGGTGACATCGGAATATCTGGCGCAATGGGCGATCTTACATATAGTGTTGTCACAGGGTTGGAAGACGCAGACCCAACATCAATTTCAATCGGATACAGTGCCGGAGCAATTTCAGGTTCTGTAGCTACTTCTGACGAAGGTGATGCATCAACTGTAAGTGTTTCATATGCAATGGGTGATATCACTGTGAGTGCGGAGTCAGATACAGACCGAACAGGCGCCGACACATCAACAGTTGGTGTTTCTTATGCTATGTCAGATGGAATGACAATTTCTGTTGAAGAATCAGAAGGCGTTGTAGAAGCATCTATCGCATACTCTTCAGGTGCAATTTCTGTAGGTGTAACTGCTGACGACGCAACTACTGAATCATGGGAAGCTACTATGGCTTATGACTTAGGTGGCGGAGCTACGTTTAATCTTGGTACTAACCAAGATGAGACAACTTTCGCAGGCGTAGGTTTCTCATTCTAATTTTTTAAGTATAATTAAAAACTAAGGCGATCTATTTGGGTCGCCTTTTTTTATTTACTTTTCACTTTTAATTCACTATCGGATAACCAACTTGTTCTATATGAGTTTTTGTGATGTCACTTTCTGATATTAAATCACGAATAGCTGATGCCGAGGCAAAATATTCTAAACCTCTAAATTCGACTTCTTTAATTGCAGTCTCTAAATTACAGCCAAATGAGCGTGTCTTAAAAGTCCTCGATGCCGGGCATCGGGAATTCGGTGAGAACTACGTCCAGGAGGCTGCGAGTAAATGGCCAACTTGGCGGGAAAATTATAGCCAATTAAAACTACACATGCTAGGCCCACTGCAAACAAATAAGGTAAAGCAGGCTGTGGAATTATTTGACTGTATTCACTCTCTCGATCGTCCAAAACTTGCAAGGACAATAGCAAGATTAGCCCAAGAGCTTGGTAAATGCCCTGAACTGTTCATACAGGTAAATACTGGAGCTGAAGTTCAAAAGGCAGGTATATTGGTAAATGATTTGGAAAGTTTCATTATAGATTGCCGGACTAAGGATCTGCCCATTGCTGGCTTGATGGCAATCCCCCCAGTAGATGAGGAAGTTAGTCTACATTTTGCCCTTCTAAAAAAGCTCGGCGACGACAATGGTCTCGCTGGGTTATCGATGGGTATGTCTGACGATTTTGAGAAAGCGATTTCTTTTGGTGCAACACATGTTCGAGTTGGATCAGCTATTTTTGGGTCACGTCCTAAATAATTTAAATGGTTATTTTGGTACCGTATGAAACTTTTGCGGCAAACCATTTTAAAGCTGTTCTTGACATGGCTATGCTTCCATTAGTTGGAGCTTTTTCATATCTCCACTGGTGGATAAAAAATGCGGAACCCCTTCCTCTAATTGCACCCGGCCAATTCCAATCTGTTAGTAGGATAAGATCATAACTAGGTGTGGGGATACGTAACTTTCTTCTCGAGTACTTATCTGAAAAAGGCACCAAAAGGTTATAGTATGGGTCTCTGACATCGTTAGACCAGTAAGAATTTGGTAGAATTGGCATTGCCCAGTCTCTTGGTTTTCTGATCCTATCTGGGCGGTAAAGCATTCCTATAATTTGGTGCTCACCACTTGGTGTTGTTTGCTCAGACTCTCTTACGCGCTTAGAAACACCTCCCTTTCCAATAGAGATAGGGATAACCCGATCGGGGCAAATCAAACCTTTTGATGTTAAAATCAGATTTGTATTTCTTAGCATTATAATAAATGACCAGATTTTGTGGCCTTTACACCAAGATAGTGTGCATTGAATTCGTTTTCGTCCACTTTCAGGCCTAACCGCTCCGCAACCTTAACGCCATTTTCTTCTAATAACTGGATTTTTTTCGGGTTATTTGTCATTAGCCGAATTGAAGTTACTTTTAACTCTTTTAAAATAGATGCCCCAATTTGAAAGTTACGTTCGTCATCCTCAAACCCAAGGCGATGGTTAGCCTCAACTGTATCGAAGCCTTCGTCTTGTAATGCATAGGCACGCATCTTATTGGCAAGACCAATACCTCTTCCTTCTTGGTTAAGATAAAGTAAAATCCCAGAACCATTTTGATTTATTTGGTTCATAGCTCCGCCCAATTGCGCTCCACAATCACATTTCAGGCTGCCCAAAATATCACCAGTGAAACACGCAGAGTGTATTCTTACAAGAACGGGATCATTTCTAGCTATTTCTCCATATTCCATAGCATAATGTTCAGGCCCGGCCAAGTCGGGCCTGAAAACATGAAGTTTACCAGATTTTGCAGTTTCAGTTGGAAGTTTTGCAGAAATAATCTCACGTGTAATGGGCTCTTTTTCAAAAAACGATATTACATCTTCCATTTCAATAGAATTTAAATTATCGAGTTTCATCTTTGAAGTTTTCAAATTAGCACTCAAAATTGCGGGTAAAAGTTCTACCGATTTGCTCAATAACAATCCTAAGTTTTCCACCATAGTATCGCCTCCCCTCATTTGATCAAATGGACCCTTTATTCCGAATGTTAAGTCCTTTGATGGGTCAGCTACAGCTTTAAGCCATTCTAAATTACGATCAGCTGGAACTTTAATACGTGCTAAACTTTTGTCGTAAGAAGACATCTTCAGAGTGTTTGCTCGCTGCGACGATATTACAAGCGTGAGTTCTTCTAACCAAGACCGAATAAAATCGAAACGTTTTTGATTTAAAGTCTCCACTGGTGCTACAAGATACGCCTCATCAGTTTGGATAACTACTGGTATGCCCAAACGCAGATCTGTGTAGATCCTAGAAACCTGCTCATCCACTGTGATATTTATATCGTTAATTTTTCTCATTTTATAAAGGTCTAACGCGTTTCTTTGGGTAGTGGAACGTAAATTTGAAAGTTTTTACAAGAATGTTCAAGTAGATCTTTGGCCAATATTTTGATATCAAAAGAAGTAGCGGTTTTTGCCCCTAGGTAAAAATTTTTACAAGTCTAAGGAAATATGCATACGCTGATGTTACAACGCAAAAAATTATTGTTGATTGAAGGCGACGCAATAGTCTTATCTGCGCTATACGAATTGCTTATGCCAGATGATAAATTTCATCTGACTACCGCAACGAGTTGCGGCGATGCCGAATTTCTTTTTAAGGATACTCATTTTGATTTAATTATTTTAAATCCTGAATTGTTAAAAGGTCGAGTGCAAAATTACTTGGATCTAATTGGTCTTACTGGGGTTTTGGCTCCAATAATTTTTACTGGTGAGGTTAAAGATTTTCCCGAGGTTGAAGATCAAAATATTGGTCGCTTATTACTTTGTATTCAAAGGCCATTTAAAATCATTATGCTCTTAGAATCCATTAGACGTTTGCTTTCGAAGTACGATTTTTCTTCTGAAGTAATAATTCCGCTAGGTAATATTCAGTTTTTCCCGGGTTCTAAATTTATAAAGATGGAGAATGGACAGAAGGTAAATTTAACTGAAAAAGAGACAAATATATTGAAATACTTATGTCAATCAAAAGACCAGATAGTTTCTAGAGAGGTTCTGTTGAATGAGGTTTGGGGCCATACGACAAGCCTCTCAACACATACATTAGAAACCTATATATATCGACTTAGACAAAAAATTAGTGCTAAATTAAACGGTAAAGAACTAATTATTACCAAAAAGGGTGGCTATCAGTTGTTGATCTAGTATTTAACTCAATATTTGGGACTTATTAGTGATTTTGGAGGTTATGTGGTTTTAAAAGTAGCAACATGGAATATAAATTCCTTTCGCCTACGAGAAAACTTAATAGTGAGAGCTATAAGTGAGTATTCACCAGATTTAATTTGCTTACAGGAATGTAAATCCCCGGTTGAAAAAATGCCATTCGAAGCTTTTAAAGAACTTGGGTATGCATATTACGCTGCAAGAGGTCAGAAAGGTTACAACGGTGTGGCCGTCCTGTCGAAGTTACCAATCAAAGCAGAGTTCTCTGAGGATTTTGCGAATCTAGGTCATGCTCGGCATGTAGCTGCAGTCTTAGAGAGTGGTATAACTGTTCATAACTTCTATGTTCCAGCTGGTGGTGATGAACCTGACCCAAAAATAAACGAAAAATTTTCCCAGAAACTGGATTATTTAACCCAGATGGGGCAGTATTTTGATAAAGTTAATATTAAAAATTCGATATTAGTTGGTGATCTCAATATCGCACCTAGACCCGATGACGTGTGGGACCACAAAAAACTGTCCACAGTTGTAAGTCACACGCCGATTGAAATTGAACACCTTAAAAGGGTCCAAAACGCAGGTCAGTGGGTAGACGTTGTCAGACAGTTCCACCCTGATGGAAAACTCTTTTCATGGTGGTCATATCGCGCCAAGGATTGGAGTGCTGCAGATAAAGGTAGGCGACTTGACCATTTGTGGGCTACTCCTGATATTTCAAACCTTGTCACTTCGGTGGTAATAGCGCGCGATGTAAGGGGTTGGGAGCAGCCAAGTGATCATGCACCAATTTTTGTAGTTTTTGATGTTTAATTTTTGATCGTAAAAGCCCATATAGAATGAATGTAGTTATATAGAGGTTAAAAATGTTGGAATTTGGTGTGGATAAATCTTCAGCTGGTGATTTAATTAAAGATGTTAATGAAGATACTTTCATGGCGGATGTTATTGATGCCAGTCAGGAAGTGCCAGTGATCGTTGATTTTTGGGCGCCCTGGTGCGGTCCATGTAAAACACTGGGGCCAATGCTTGAAAAAGCCGTTTTGGCCGCCAAAGGTGCGGTACGGATGGTAAAGGTAAATATTGATGATAATCAAGCAATCGCGGGTCAGCTGCGAGTCCAGTCAATTCCGACTGTCTATGCTTTTCATAAGGGCCAACCAGTAGACGCCTTTCAAGGTGCTGTTCCTAATTCTGAAATAGATGCGTTTGTGGCTCGGGTGATTGAAGCAAGTGGTGGCAAAGTCAAAGATGGTCTGTCTGATGCGCTTAAAAGTGCAGAAGAGATGCTTGAGGACGGGGCTGTGAGTGATGCAGCAGAAGTTTTTTCAGCTATAATTGAAGAAGACAATCAAAACGTAAAAGCATACAGCGGGTTAGCAAGGGCCAAATTAGACCTTGAAGATATTGAAGGGGCCGAGGCTGTTTTGAATGGTGTTCCTGCCGATATTTCTGATAGCCCAGAAATCGAAGCAGTCTTTGCTAAAATTGCATTGGCGCGACAGGCACTTGACGTAGGTCCTTTGTCAGAATTAGAAGCTGTAGTCGCTTCTGATCCATCGAATAGCAAAGCTCGCTTTGAATATTCTCAGGCACTCTATGCTGCGGCTAACATAGATGAAGCAGTAGCTCAATTACTTGAGCTTTTCCGGAGAGACTCGGATTGGAACGATGGCGCAGCTAAGGCGCAGTTATTTACAATATTTGATGCTCTCGAGCCCAACGATCCAATCGTCTTGAATGGTAGAAGAAAATTAAGCAGTATGATATTTGCTTAACCTTCAGATTGGGCTAAATATCCATCATGAGCAAAAATCTCGAGTTTCCAGACGTTTTACCAGTTTTCCCTTTACCTAGAGCCCTACTGCTGCCACGGGCGAGGTTGCCTTTACACATTTTTGAGCCAAGATACCTTGCAATGGTTGAGGATATAATGAAAACCTCCCATCGGCTTTTGGGAATGATCCAACCAAGTGAATACGATGGAAAGGAGCGCCTCAGTGCAATTGGTTGTGCAGGCAAATTAACCCAATTTTCGGAGACAGAGGACGGGCGTTATATGATCACTATTACCGGGGTTTCCCGGTATAGGATTGGTGATGAGATTGAGGGTTTTCATCCTTATCGTAAATTCAAAGTTGATTGGAATGGTTTTGATCAGGATCACGGTTCCACCGAGAAAGATCCAAAGCTAAACAGGAAATTTTTCTTTGATCTTTTGTCAAAATACCTAAAAAGACGTGGGCTCTCCACAGATTGGGAATCTCTAAGGGACGCAGATGATGAATTGCTAATAAACGCGTTATCTATGATGTTAGATTTTGAAGTGGAGGAAAAGCAGGCGTTACTAGAAGCTCCATCTTTGGTAACGCGGCGCGAAACTTTGGTAACGCTAATTGAATACAGTTTAAGAGGTGGTTCAAGCGAGGAAATCTTGCAATGAGCAAACTTGATGAGAAAAAAATTGTCCAAGATCAAAAGTTTGCAGCATCAATGCTCGAAGCACTTGTGTGCCCTCTTACCCATTCGCTATTAGAATATAACTCTGACACCCAGGAACTTATATCCCGTAAGGCTAGTTTGGCTTTTCCAATTCGAGATGGTATACCCATTATGTTGGTAGACGCTGCAAGAAATATTGATAAAGATTAGTGCATAAGCCGAGGTAATTCCCCAGTTATGCCTGCAGCCTCTTTTATAATATTTCTTTTAGCGACTGGAATACTGTCGAGTAATTTTAATCCTATGTTTCGCGCCAGGCGAAGCACTTCATTTTCATTTGAAAATAACTTGTTGAATAAGTCAGTACTGTAAGCAAGTTGGGCACTATCGAATCTACGCCATTCTTCATAACGCTTCAGGACCCCTAAACTTCCAAGATCCTCTCCTCGATGATGAGCATCTTGTATAATATGGGCTAAAACAGCAATATCCTTGAAACCCGCGTTCAAACCCTGTCCGGCGATGGGGTGTACACTATGTGCGGCGTCACCAATCAATGCTAATCGTTCATCTATAAACCGATCTGCTATGCTTAATTCTAGAGGATAGGTGTGTCTATCACCTATGATTTTAAATTTACCTAGAAAATTTCCAAGACGGGCTGCTAGTATTTTTGTGTATCTTGTTTCATCAAACAAATTAATCGCTTTAGCATTAGCATTCTGCTCAGTCCAAACTATACACGAGCGCTTTCCAGTCATTGGTAGAACGGCGAGAGGTCCGCTAGGCATAAAATATTGCCAAGCTACTCCATTATGATCAGCCTCATGTTCTATAGCACAGACAAGCGCACTTTGATTGTATTTCCAACCTGACTTTTTTATCTCTGATCGGTTTGCTAGCTCACTGTTTCTTCCATCTGCTCCAACCAAGAGCTTAGTATCAAGTTTTTTGCCATTATGTAGCGTGACGCTAATGTATCCACTCTGTTTTTTGTGTTCTGTAACCTTAGAATTAAATTTATAATCTATTCGTTCGTTTTTATTAATTTTAGTGAAAAGTGCTTTGCGAATAAACCTGTCTTCCACCATTTGACCCATTGGCCCATCGTGGATTTCATTATTATCAAAATGTAAACTAAATTGAGATGGTCCTTGTACTAGTTTTCCGTCTAAAATCTTAATGTCTAAAATAGGTTGTGACTTATCTATTATATCTTTAAAAATATTGAGATTTTTCAATAAACGGACTGAGCTTAAGGCTAATGCGTAGCTTCTGCCATCAAAACGATTTTCTACGTTTGCTTCATTGTCTTTAGAATCTAATACTATTGTGGAAAATCCAATATTGGCGGCGGCAATTGCCATCAATGAACCGTTTAGCCCACCACCCACTATTATAATGTCACTATCTACTTCCATGCTCTGATAATGACGTTTAAATTAGATTTGTCCATGAGGTGGATTGCCGCTAAACTTTATAGAGAGATAAGAAAATGGCTGACCCTTTAAAAATGAGCGCCTCCGAACTAGGCGAGGCCTTTGAAGATAATCTAATTGATCCTGTAGAGGCACTTGAGGCTTTTATTGATGTTATACAAAAAAGCACATTAACGGATCGTATTTATGTAGAGGTTACTAAAGCGAGGGCAGTGGGGGAAGCGGAAGATGCTCGCAAGAGGCAAAAGTTTAATGCACGTACAGGACCATTGGATGGAGTCCCGGTAAGTTGGAAAGATCTGTTTGATGTAGCGGGTCATCAAACTACTGCTGGCTCTGACCTACTTAAAGGACGGATCCCAAAAAATGACTGTGCAATTCTGAAACTTGCATCGATTAACGGGCTGGTTACCTTGGGCAAAACTCATATGTCTGAGCTAGCCTTTTCTGGTTTGGGTTTAAATCCAATTACTCAGACCCCGCCCTGTGTTAATGATTTGGATGCTGTTGCAGGCGGTTCCTCATCCGGCGCGGCCGCATCTGTGGCTTTTGGTCTTGCTCCAGCAGCAATAGGTTCAGATACAGGCGGCTCGGTTAGAATTCCTGCAGCGTGGAATGATTTGGTAGGCTTAAAAACTACCTTAGGGCGAGTATCCATGGACGGTGTTATTCCGTTATGTAGAAGTTTTGATACTGTCGGTCCAATAGTCAAAACAGTTGAGGATGCGGCGTTATTATTTTCAGTACTAACTGGAAATAAACCAGTAGATCTTAAGTCTAAGCATTTTGAAGGTGGACGCTTGGCAATACTGAAAGGTACCGCACTTAATGATTTGCAGCAAAAGCCGGCGCTCGCTTTCGAAGAGTCGGTAAAGGCTCTATCAAAGATGGGTTTTGAGATTGAAGAAATTGAGGTCGCTGAGGTAGAGAGTGCTTTGGCACTCTCTAGTTTGGTCTATCCTTCAGAAGCTTACGCTGAATGGCATGATGATATTGAGGCCTCACCAGACCTTATGTATGAAGAAATACTGCAAAGGTTTCGAGGAGGGAGAGATGTTCTTGCATCTGACTATTTAAAGGCCATGAGAGAGTTGGAAGTTTTTAAAAAAAAATATGTCAACAAGGTCTCAGAATTTGATGCGGTTATTTTGCCAACTTGTCCTATTTTGCCGCCAAATTTCGAAAGACTTAAGTCAGATAATGGCTACTACATATCACAAAACCTTATGGCTTTGAGAAATACTCGAATTGCAAATTTATTAGGTATTTGTGCTCTTACTATTCCTACTAACCACCCAAGCTGTGGAGTATCTATAATGGCTCTTCCTAATATGGAGGAAAAACTACTGAGACTTGGCAGAGCTGCTGAACTGGCAATTCGAAAGTAATTGAGCCTTTATCGTCACAATTTTTGAATTTTTTATGGTTTTTATGGACGCATCACGCAGTCTAAGTTAACATAAAGGTGTAACTGGGCGTGAGACCCAAAAAAAATTGAGGCAAAGTTTTATGTACCCCGAGCGGTTTTCACACCTCCCGGAATACGCGTTTCCGCGTTTACGTGCTCTGTTAGATGGGCATGATTATACTGGTCCACATTTAAATATGACTATCGGCGAACCTCAGCATCGGTTTCCACTTTGGATTAAAGATGTACTTTTTGAGCATTTTGACGGATTTAATAGGTATCCAGCTAATGACGGTATTGAAAAACTCCAAAAATCTATAGTTGATTGGTTTTATAGGCGTTTTGGTGTTAAGCTAGCTTCTGATAAGAATATTTTACCGGTAAACGGTACTCGTGAGGGCCTGTATAATGTAAGCATGGCTTTGTGTCCCGAGAGACTGCGTGACAGGGTGCCGTTTGTACTCATACCAAATCCTTTTTACCAAGTTTATATGATTTCAGCTTTATCTGTGAATTCAGAGCCACTTTTTATTTCAACAGATGAAAAGAGTGGCCATCTCCCAGATTATCCAGGTTTAAAAGCAGAAATCCTTAATAATACTTCAGCCGCATATATTTGCTCACCATCCAACCCACAAGGTGCAGTGGCAACGGTGGACTACCTAACCGCACTGATTGAGTTAGCTGAAAAATATGATTTCATAATTTTTGCTGATGAGTGCTACAGCGAAATTTATCGGCATACTCCTCCGCCGGGCTTGATGGAGATTTCAGATAAGTTAGGAGCTGATCCTGATAGAGTAGTTACATTTCATTCGCTTTCCAAGCGCTCAAACCTCCCAGGCTTGCGATCAGGTTTTGCAGCATCTGGAGAAAAAAATATAAAGCAAATGAAGCAATTGAGGGCTTATTCTGGAGCGCCTATTCCGGAACCTTTGCAGCATGTTTCTGCATCGGTTTGGGATGATGAGGACCATGTAATTCAAAACCGAGAAATTTATAAGAAAAAATATAAATTTGCAGATGAAATTTTTGATGATTTTGACGGGTATTTAAGTCCTGAAGCTGGATTTTTCCTTTGGTTAGATGTTGATAATGGTGAGAAAACCGCTCTAGAGCTTTGGCAAACTTGTGGGGTGCGAGTTCTGCCAGGAAAGTATTTAGCTAAAGAATTAAATGGTCAAAGCCCCGGTGATCGCTTTATCCGAGTAGCGATGGTTTCTGAATTGGAAGAAACTAAAGAGGGGCTAAAAAAAATACGAGAATTTCTTAATTGAACAAATGAATAGGTAGAAAAATGGCATATAATCAGGCGCCTAGTCGTAGCCCGCTCATAGACAGTACTTTGAAAGAAGCTTTGCAAAGGCGTGGAACAGAAATGCTGGGGCTAATACTTATTGCGATTGGCATAGCTGTACTCTTGTTGCTTTGGTCTTATTCTCCAAGTGACAGAAGTTTCTGGTCAATTAGCGACGAGCCGACACAAAATATTCTTGGTGTAATTGGTGCGTCGACAGCGGCCCCTTTGATACTTATTTTAGGCTGGGGTAGTTTTTCTTTGCCAATTTTCCTTATGGCTTGGGGAATAAGATTTTTATGCCATAGTGGAGTTGAACGCGCTATTACGAGGATGATATTTTTTCCTGTGGCTATTGCATTTTCTTCTGCTTTTTTTGCTACACTCGTACCTAATAATACATGGGTTCATCAATTTGGATTGGGTGGGTTATTTGGAGAGACTTCGATTGGTATTTTACTAAGGTCGATACCAGAGGTTTCCAGTATATCAGTTAATACCATAACTTTTTCAATGGCAATTATCTCGCTTTTCTCGCTTTTATTTGTTTCTGGGTTTTCTAGAAAAGAAGTGATTAGTCTTTCCAAATTTTTATGTACCGGCACTTTTTTATTTTTTGTGCAAGCCTTCTCCTTGGTTGCCATGACAGCTCGTCTGTTTGTCCCGCAAAGCGGTTTGCAGACCGATGAAACGCTAGATCAGGATAGCGCTAGGAGTCAAAAGATAGAGGGAAATCTAGGTAGAATACTTTCTAAACTGAAACCAGCTATCGGCAAAAATACCCCTCAGTTAGTTAAACATGAACCGATAATTGAAAACGAAGTTAATGAAAAAGATGATCGTATAAAAAGCAAGATAACTTCAATAATCAGAGATCGGGTACCTCCGCTCACAAGTCAGGAAGCTGTTACAACTAGTGACTATAGTGATGAAAAAGTACAAACTAAATCATTCTCAAATCTTTGTTCCCCATCTGACCGTCAAGAACCTCCAGTATCAAACTATGATCCCATTCCCCGTCCAGAATATCAACGAGAGAGATTTAATGACGAGAGTTTTGAAAACCCTGTGGAATTTGAACAGGAAGTTAATCCTGGATACCCAACGCATGAGTATAAACCCCCAAAATTGGAGTCTAAAAAGCTTGTTCATACACCAATTTCAAAAACATTAAAAAAATCAAAGCGTGCAATAGAGGAGGCGGAACCAAGATTAAACTTTGATGATGGAAAAGTAGAGTTCGAATTACCGCCTTTAAATTTATTAGCAACGCCTGTGGCTATTAAAAGAACGTATCTTTCGGACGAGGCTTTGGAAGAAAATGCGAGGCTCCTCGAAGCGGTGCTTGATGATTATGGGATCAAGGGTGAGATTGTAAGTGTGCGGCCGGGCCCAGTTGTCACGATGTATGAGTTAGAGCCAGCTCCAGGGTTGAAGGCAAGTCGAGTTATCGGATTAGCAGACGATATAGCTCGCTCAATGTCAGCGCTTGCAGCAAGGGTTTCTACTCTACCGGGAAGGTCTGTGATTGGGATAGAGTTGCCCAACGAGGATAGGGAAAAAGTGGTTCTTCGAGAAATTTTCTCCAGCAAGGCTTTTGGTGATGGTAATCAGAAACTTCCCCTTGCCCTCGGTAAAGATATTGGTGGTGAGCCAGTAGTAGCCAATTTAGCAAAGATGCCACATCTCTTGATTGCTGGAACAACAGGCTCTGGAAAATCGGTCGCAATAAATACCATGATACTTTCTCTTCTTTATAAACTAACACCTGAAGAGTGTAGGATGATAATGATTGATCCAAAAATGTTAGAATTAAGCGTTTATGATGGGATACCTCACCTTTTAAGCCCTGTCGTTACTGATCCCAAAAAAGCGGTCGTTGCGCTTAAGTGGGTGGTTGGTGAAATGGAGGAACGGTATCGAAGAATGTCAAAAATGGGCGTTCGTAATATCGATGGGTTTAACAGTAGAGTTTCAGATGCCCTTCTAAAAAATGAGAATTTTTCTCGCACAATACAAATTGGTTTTGATGAAGAAACCGGTGATCCAATTTTTGAAACAGAAGAGTTTGAACCTGAAAAGATGCCCTACATAGTGGTTGTAGTAGATGAGATGGCTGATCTTATGATGGTTGCGGGTAAGGAAATTGAAGCTTGCATCCAGCGACTTGCCCAAATGGCGCGCGCTTCAGGAATTCATATAATTATGGCCACGCAAAGACCGTCGGTTGATGTAATAACTGGAACAGTAAAGGCCAATTTTCCTACTCGTATTTCTTTCCAAGTTACATCAAAGATTGATAGCCGCACAATTCTTGGTGAAATGGGGGCAGAGCAATTGCTCGGAATGGGAGACATGCTTTACATGGCGGGTGGATCAAAGATAATGCGGTGTCATGGCCCATTTGTCAGCGATGAAGAAGTTGAAGAAGTCGTCCGGCATCTTAAGGCTTTTGGACCACCAAACTATATGTCTGGAGTTGTCGACGGTACGGATGATGAAAAAGCTGATGGGATTGATATGGTGCTTGGGCTTGGTGGTTCTACTGACGGTGAAGATACAATTTATGACGAGGCTGTATCCATCGTATTGAGGGATCGTAAGTGCTCTACAAGTTACATACAGCGCAAACTTTCTATCGGATACAATAAAGCAGCACGCCTGGTAGAGCAGATGGAAGAGCAAGGTTTAGTTTCATCTGCTAACCATGTTGGCAAACGAGAAATACTAGTCCCAGAACAGTGAACTAATGAAGATTAGATATTGAACAATATATTTTACCAAATCGAAAAGATAATCTTCATGAAGTTTATAGCAATTTTATTTTGTATCTGGCTATTTGGAATAAAACTTGCGAGTGCTGAAAAATTCTCTTTAGTTGAGTTGTCAAATTATTTTAATACATTTGATACTTTTCAAGCTGATTTTCATCAATTGTCTGATGACGGTTCTATAGCAAGCGGTGTTATTTTAATAAAAAAGCCAGGAAGATTAAGAATAGATTATGAAAGACCAAAAGACTTACTAATACTTGCTTCGGGCGGTCAGCTTGCTATTTTCGATCCGAAAGGAGACCCAGAGCCAACTTCGTTTCCCTTAAATGTCACTCCCTTTTCCATAGTTCTTAAAAGTCAGATCAACCTTGTCGGATCATCCAACATTCTTTCCCATGATTATAATCACGGTGAGACTTCCCTCTCCTTATTTGATCCTAAATATCCAGAGCGCGGACATATTAAATTAATTTTTTCAGGTGAAACGCCTATTCTTGATCGCTGGCTTATACAAGATGAGAGTGGCAACATTACTCTGATGAGTATTGAACGATATGAAGAAAATATTTCACTAGGTGAGATGCAATTCAATATCCAACTGGAAATAGAAAGACGAAGAAATTAAAGTTTTCAAGTCCTGATACAGCTTGCAAGCTGTCTCTTATATTTTAAACTTCGGGTTCCAACATTATCTGCCTTATTGATCAGCCACTTTTTTCTCTTGTACGAACCTTTAAGGTATCCTACCTGACCCTCGTGATAGGCAAGATATTGATTTTTTGCATCACTTAGAGAAACACCTGTCAATTTCCTTGTCTTGGTCATGTACCAGCCCATGAAATCTGCAGAATCCCTGATACTACTTCTTCTTGCGATCGAGCGGCCGGTAGCTTTTTTATAGTCAGCCCAAGTGCCATCGAGCGCCTGGGCGTATCCAAACGCAGAGCTCTCACGTCCTAATGGTATAATCCCAAGAAAATAACGCATTGGTGTTTTTGCTCGATTTTGAAAACTACTTTCATAATAAATCACTGCCATTTGAACATGGATCGGTACTCCCCATTTACGATTAGTATTCCTGAATGCTCTGTAATAATATCTTTTGCCGGCTAGAATTGAGCATGCATTGTCGTAGTCTATTGGCTTCTTGAAACCGACGAAGCTACAGGAAGATAAAAAACAAATTATTAACACACTGCGAAGAATTCTGCCCATTGCCCCTCGCTTTTTAGTTACCCTTAATGAATAGATAAAAAATTGCAAAATGTAAAAAACAAACTTAATTTAAATTCATTAAATTAAAAACAACATATTTTGGGTTTATTTTTTCAATTAGTAGACGCTATAAATTTTCGTACTGATGTTTTTACGGATCGAAAAAGCTCTTGAAAGCTAACAATTTCAGAGTTAGGGCTTGTAATTATGTTTACAAAATTTGCTAAATATCATCTTGGACAAGTGGTACGGCATAAAAAGCACCCTTTTCGGGGAGTTGTTTTTGACGTTGACCCAGAATTTAATAATTCTGATGAATGGTATGAAAACCTGCCAGAAGATGGTCGTCCCTCAAAAGAGCAACCGTTTTATCATTTGCTTGCTGAAAATGAGAATACGTTTTACGTCGCATATGTATCGGAGCAAAACCTAGTTGAAGATGCATCCGGTGAACCTGTCGAACACCCTGATGTTCGAGATTTATTCGGACCTTTTAAGGACGGTCACTATCCCCTATACTTTCATTTGAACTGATCATTTTAAAACTTACTTAAGTTCACTGTACTGCGATAAAGTCAAAAACAGTTTATGGTAATTCATATTGCAAAAACGTACTATAAAATGCGTTTTTAAGTTAACCGGTGGCACTTATTTTCGTGCATTTTTTGATTTCTTATTTTCAAATGCGAGTAAGTACTCTTTAACTGCAAAGCCCCAATGATATCCACCGAGTCCACCAGACTTCCGTATTACTCTGTGACAAGGTATTAAAAGGCTTATTGGATTACGGCCAATTGCAGTTCCAACTGCACGAACCGATGATCGCTGGTCAATTTCAGTTGCCACATCGGAGTAGGTTACAACTTGGCCAGCTTTTATTTGCAGTAGTGCGCGCCAGACCTTTAACTGAAATGGTGACCCAATAATGTGTAAATTTGTTTTGCCAGAAAAATTAAATACTATCGCTGATAAGTTTGTTGCATGATTTTCATCATGGGTAAATTTTGCGTGCGGCCATCGCTGGGTCATATCTTGCATAGCCCTTGAATTGCCTATTTTATCTGAAAACGCTAGCCCGCAAATGCCTAATGCTGTGCTCATAATTAGCACATTCCCAAAGGGGCTTTGTGAAAAACCGTAGTAAATTTCAAATTTATTTGTTTTTGACCAAATGTCTTTAGCGCTTTCGGCTCGCCAATTTATAGTAAGATCATATAATTTTTGGCTGCCTGAAAGAGAATTGTCCATTATGAAACTAATGTCCTAATATATGATCTCATACATATTTTAAAATATGACGCATGAACCAAAATAAAACTATGTTTTAGAATTAGCATTTCTCACTCAACAAAAATGTTAAAAACTGCAATAAGCTACCCTTTTCTTTGCGTAAAATATAATGATACACTTTTGTTCTCTTGGAAAAATAATTTCAAGTGTTATTACATGATCTGTCAAATAGTTTCAAATTATTTGAGAAATTTTTGAGCAAGGTCAGAAAACGTATTTTGAAACCAAGAGTAAACCTAAGACATGAATGTTTTCACTCTTTCTTTAACTTTTGCATTTAGTGATCCGTCTGTTGATAATGTATATTCGAGGGTAAAAATTTATGAAAAAATATGACGTAGTTGGTATCGGAAATGCTGTAGTTGATATAATTTCTTCATGTGATGACGGTTTCCTCGAAAAAATGGGGATTGAAAAAGGAATTATGCAGCTCATTGAAAAAGATCGCTCAGAATTCCTATATAATTCGATGGGTTCAAGAACGAACGCAGCGGGTGGCTCAGTGGCGAATACAGTAGCTGGTATCAGTTCTCTTGGAGGTAAAACCGCTTTTGTTGGTCGCGTTTGTGATGACGATTTAGGGAGGTTTTATGCTCAAGCCACCAGAGATGCTGGTACGGACTTTCTCAATCCACCAGTTCCCAACGGTTTGCTACCGACGTCACGGTCAATGATCTTTAATTCTCGAGATGGTGATCGCTCAATGAATACCTATTTGGGTATTTCTGGTGATTTGAGTACTGATGATATTCCAACTGATTTAGCTAATAGTGCAGCCATCGTATTCTTGGAAGGATATCTCTTCGATAAGAGCAAAGGAAAAGATGCTTTTGTTAAGCTTGCCCGCGACACAAAACTAGCTGGCGGCAAAACAGGAATAGCTATATCTGATCCTTTTTGTGTGGAGCGCCATCGAAGTGATTTTTTAAATTTAATTGAGAATGATCTTGATTTTGTTATCGGAAATGAAAATGAAATTAAGAGCCTTTTTAAAACCGAAGATTTAGAAAAAGCTCTCGAAAAAACAAGTAAAAGGTGTCCGCTGGTCGTTTGTACAAAAGCTCATAAAGGGGTTACCGCAATCAAAGGTACGCAAAGAGTCGATGCAGGGGTTCATGAAATTTTACCTATCGACACAACTGGCGCAGGAGACCAATTTGCAGCAGGTTTCCTTTACGGTATGGCATCTAGTTATGACTTAGAAACAAGTTGCAAGATGGGCAATATCGCGGCAGGTGAAGTTATTGGACATATTGGTCCGAGGCCAAAAGTTTCAGTCAAGAACTTGTTTATTCAGTCTGGGCTTATTTAAGATCTTACAAGCGAAGAATTTTAGAATTAGAAAACGGTATTAAATAGAAGTAAAAATTGAGAGAGACATGCCATATACTTACGATAACCAAAATATTTTTGCAAAAGTACTGCGTAATGAGATTCCCTGTAATAAAGTCTTAGAAACTGCTCACAGTTTGGCATTTCATGATATAAATCCAGCAGCGCCGACGCATGTTTTAGTAATTCCAAAGGGTTCATATGTTACTTATGATCATTTTGCCCAAACTGCTCCTGATGATGAAATTACAGATTTTGTAAGAGCAATTGGTGAGGTCTGTAAAATTTTAAAAGTGGAGCCTGGGCAGGGCGGTGGTGGCTTTAGGGCTATCTCCAACGCTGGTGAAGCGGGACTGCAGGAAGTACCACACTTGCATGTTCATATTCTAGGTGGGCGAAATTTGGGACCTATGTTATCAAAAAGTCAGTAGGCATTTAGTATAGGATCGTTATATGAGTTTAGTCATGAGTAGGATGAAAGTATGGTAGTCGAGGCACCAGAAACAAAAGTAGTGGATAAGTTTCGTGTTGCGTGTGACGGTGGTGATGGAGCGCTTGGCCACCCAAAGGTTTGGTTGCAAATTCCAACAGATAGAGGATGGGTAGAGTGCCCTTATTGTGACTGTAAAATTATTCACCAAACTTTTGAGGCTAAATTGATCGAATAGTGTTATTTTTTATTAAATTGAGCTGGAATGGATGAAAGAAAATGAAATTTGGTGAAGATCATCATCTCCATTTGATTGACGGCTCTGCATTTATATTTCGAGCTTATCACGCGTTACCACCACTCACGCGATCTTCTGATGGATTACCGATAGGCGCAGTCAGTGGATTTTGTAATATGCTGTTCCGCTACATTCAAAACAATACTGGAATAGATGCGGCGACTCACGCTGCTGTGATTTTTGATCACTCGGGCAAAAGTTTTCGGAATGACATCTATAAGGATTACAAGGCTAACCGGCCTCCAGCTCCGGACGATCTAGTGCCGCAATTCCCCTTAACAAGAGATGCAACAAGCGCCTTCAATATATCATGTAAAGAAGTTGTGGGTTTTGAGGCTGACGACATCATCGCCACTCTTGCATGTAAAGCTCGAGAGGCTGGAGGTCGTGTAACAATCATTAGTTCGGATAAAGATTTGATGCAGCTAGTGGGTGGTGGGGTTGAAATGTTTGACGCAATGAAAAATCGCCGAATAAATCGTGAAGCTGTAATTGAAAAGTTTGGAGTTGCTCCGGAGCTTGTGGTCGATGTTCAAGCATTGGCTGGCGATAGTGTCGACAACGTGCCTGGCGCACCTGGTATTGGAGTCAAAACGGCTGCTGAACTCATTAATATCTTTGGAACATTAGAAAACCTTCTGGATAAAGCAGATGAAATAAAACAACCAAAACGAAGAGAAACTTTAATAAATCATGTGGACCAAATAAGAATTTCAAAGCAATTAGTGCAACTGGATTGTGCAATGGAGTTAGATTTTTCAATCGACGAATTGGAAGTTTCTCCTCCAAAAGTAGATGCACTTGTAGCATTTTTACAAAAAATGGAGTTTCGCACTATTTTGAAGCGAGTGTCAGAGCAATTTAATGTTGAAATTGAGGAACTTCCAACATCTGCCCACAATTCGAATGGAAAAAATGAAGAAAATAATTATGGTCCAGTTAAGAATGATCATTATGAGACTATTAGGACGACAGAGAGGCTTAAGCAGTGGGTTGAGGATATTCAATACCATGGCTATGTAGCTTTTGATACTGAAACCACAGGACTGGATGAGATGAAAGCAGAACTGGTCGGGGTGTCGCTATGTATAAATCCTGGTCATGCTTGTTATATTCCAATTGGGCATAAAGAAGGAGACGCTGCAGATGGTTTGTTCGGCTCAAGTAAATTATGTGCTGAGCAGATTCCTTTAAATTTAGTAATAGAATTTTTGCAGCCGATATTAGCCGATCCATCAGTTTTAATAATTGGTCAAAACATAAAATATGATATAAAAATCTTATCAAAATACGGTGTGGAGTTCGACGCAGTTGATGATACGATGTTGATGTCCTATGCGATGCATGGTGGTCTACATCGACATAGTATGGAAACGCTATCTGAAAAATATCTAGATCATGTTCCGGTTTCTATAAAATCTTTAATTGGAACTGGAAAATCAGCTATTACATTTGACTATGTCCCAATAGAGGAAGCTAGTAATTATGCCGCCGAAGACGCGGATATAACAATGCGGCTGTGGAAGCTCTTTAAACCTAAACTTCACTTATCAAAAGTAACTAAGGTTTACGAGACCCTTGAACGGCCATTGGTGCGCGTTCTGTCAGATATGGAGCTTTTGGGAATAAAAGTTGATCGGGATACTCTTGTCAGGATGTCAAATTCATTTTCTCAAAAAATGGTACTGTTAGAGGAAGAAATTTTTAGTCTTGCTGGAGAAAATTTTAATGTTGGGAGCCCTAAACAGCTCGGGGAAATACTATTTGATAAACTCGGATATTCTGGAGGTGCTAAAGGAAAAACGGGCGCATATTCCACAGGTGCTGATGTTTTGGCCGATCTTGCTACAGAATATGATTTGCCGAAAAAAGTAATAGATTGGCGACAACTAAGTAAGTTGAAGTCTACGTATACTGACGCGTTACAAGACCACATAGATCCCACATCGGGCCGTGTTCACACATCATATATTATTGCTGGAGCCAACACAGGGAGACTGGCTTCAGCAGACCCTAATCTACAGAATATACCCATTCGATCTGAGGAAGGGCGTCGTATTCGAGAAGCGTTCATTGCAGAGCCTGGTAAGGTACTCGTAAGTTTAGATTATAGTCAAATAGAGTTGAGGATTTTGGCCCACATTGCTTCTATTGAGAGCTTGAAGCAAGCATTTCGTGATGGGTTAGATATTCATGCGATGACTGCTTCAGAGATATTTAATGTGCCTCTTTCTGAGATGACACCTGAGATTAGAAGGCAGGCGAAAGCAATAAATTTTGGGGTTATTTACGGTATATCTGGGTTTGGTTTGGCTCGAAACTTGCGAATACCGCGGTCAGATGCTCAGGCTTTCATAGATAGATACTTTGAAAGATTCCCGGGAATAAAAGAGTATATGGATGAAACTGTTCGCTTTGCGAAGGAAAAAAGTTATGTCGAGACATTGTTTGGCAGGGTTATCCATACGCTTGATATAAATGCAAAAGGCCCAACTGCTGGCTTTGCCAAAAGAGCCGCAATAAATGCTCCCATCCAGGGAACAGCTGCTGATATTATTCGAAGAGCGATGATACGTATGCCAACTGCAATTTCACATTTGAATGCCAAAATGTTATTGCAAGTTCATGATGAACTACTGTTTGAAGCAGATCAGGGTGAAGTTGAAAGTTTAATCTCCATCGCAAAGTCAGTGATGCAAGAAGCCTATTATCCTATAGTCAAATTTGATATTCCCCTGCTTGTTGATGCTGGGCACGGCGAGAATTGGGCTCAAGCCCATTAAATTGTCAGTGTCAGTTCAATTCAGAGGCAAGAATTATAGGAAAGAAATTTTTATCAGACCAAATACCAAACCATTCCTCATTCTTATAGGTTTTAACTGAACCAATTTCGATTAATCTGTAAAAACTTTTTCTGTCAATAAGTGCTTCTAGGCCGGATCTAATGTGAATATATGGCTTGGGTTCGCTGCTTTTTTGGTTTATTGAAACTCGTAATTTATTTTCTTTATCGAGTTTTGCTTTATCACCTACTTGAGTTTCAAATATCAGTGTTTGATTATTGCCACTTCCAATAATGGAGAAATCGACCGCGACAAATGGTGCATCGTCTACTTGAATACCTACTTTTTCGACTGGGGTTACCAAGAAGTATCTGTCTTCATCCTTCCGTAGGATTGAAGAAAAGAGCTTTACAAGTTCAAATCGCCCAATGGGAGTTCCAAGGTAATACCAAGTACCATCCCGAGCTATTCGAATATCTAGGTCACCACAAAATGGTGGGTCCCAGAGGTGCACGGGAGGGGTTCCTTTCTTTGAAATCTTTTTTGCGACCAAAGCAATGCCTTCCGCAGTTGGTCCATTGTTCTGAGTCACTTTTGTAGCTTTCATTATCTATACCTTATAACTCTGTAGAGAAAGTAATCTTTATATTCAGAATTGCACGAAATTATAATTCAAATGATCTAGATTTTAAGAAACTGCTTTAATCGGTGTTCCGCATATTTAGAGCTATTATTGCCAATCTGTAAAATTGGTTGCAATACCTTTTTGAAGAATGCGTCCAGCGTTCCTCTTGAAATATAAAAACATTTTCCCATATATCATGCGAGGTTGCCTAAAATGGGGCCTGAAATTCGCACGTGCCAGATAACTGGGCGTAAACTAAGTTATTGCTTTAAAAGGATGACAACAATGCAACATTTCGATTTATCACCATTATACCGCGCAAGTATTGGGTTTGATCAGGTCTCTGATTTGATGAGCCGCGTTATTACTAACAATTCGACTACAGCCTCCTATCCTCCGTATAATATTGAAAAAACAGCCGATGATTTCTACCGAATTTCTATTGCAGTTGCTGGATTTTCGGATGCTGACTTAATTGTCGAAGTTAAAAATAAAACTCTCATCATTTCTGGTAAAAAAGATGAAGATAAAAATGAAAAAAATTTTCTACATAAAGGTATCGCTACAAGAGCATTTGAAAGAACTTTTCATTTGGCCGATCACATTAAAGTAAAAGCAGCTAGTCATTCAGATGGAATGCTACACATTGATGTCTTCAGAGAAGTCCCGGAAGAACTAAAGTCTCGTCAGATAGAGATTGCAGTACAGGGTTCCAAAACTCCGGTACTTGAACATTAACTTTAAATGATTTTGTAGTGTGCTCAGGTTAATCTTTCGAGCGCACTACAGCAAGTATGGGCCCCATCGGCCAACCAAAGTCATTCCTATTTAAATCCTTAGAGTATAGTCTTGAAATTTTTCCATCAAAATATAAAGCGTTTGGTGCCTTCAATTTTTCTTTGAATATGCGCGCGAATGTATAGAAGTTTACAGTGTCTTCTGCTTTTACAAAGTAAGCATATTTTTTATCTGCACTTGTTCCAACACCATTACGTATAAATTTTGATTTGCTTTCTTTTATAAAACGGGGATGTAGTCTATCATTCCAAACGAGCATTGGGCCAGATTGTGTAGCATAGTTGCATTTCGGCGTTTTATCCAAATAGTCAAAGGTTTCATATACATTTAACCAGTTAGAACCAATGCAAAATATCCCATTGGGTAGCATTCCGAAATTCCCTGGACCTGGTCTTGAGACGACTTTTTTCTTTTCATTATACTCTTCTTTAAAATGACCAACGGGGCTTAAATCAGGGTGGTACATACCTGCATTCATAGCAAATGATAGCTCTTTGCCATTGTTATTTAACTCTTGACGCAAGGCATTGAAATTACCAAAGGGCTCCCCATCTTTGGTTCGTAAATATAACCTTACGTCGTCAGTTAATATTGAGACCTTACATATTGTAAGGTTAATGCTCTCGAATTTATCCTTCTTACAATCAAGAGCATATATCTTTGAGGAAAATAGAAAGAAAATCAGGTATAAGGTTACATACCTCATTACACATCCAGATCTTTCTTTACCTTTTCCAAACTAAACAAGCGTTTAGTTTCATCCAAACGATCATATGTCTCATCCAGTCGAAAACGAAGATCAGGAACATATTTAAGTGTGAGGTTTTTTGAAATAGCCCGTCTAATTTCGGACTTGTTTCTAGCTAAAAGCGCTATGGCATTTTCGCCTTCTTTCCCGCCTAACGGGCAAACATAGGCTGTTGCAATCTTTAGGTCTGCTGAAGTTGTAACTTCTCCGACAGTGATGGATAGGCGGTTCAGTTCGGGATCGTGAATAGCTTCTTTGAATAAAAGATCAGATAATGCTCTTCTTATTAATTCTCCCACTCTGAGTTGTCTTTGGCTCGGCCCAAGAGTGGTTTTATCAAATTTACTAACCATAGGTAGTTATCTATGCTGTAAATTGGTCTTTGCCAAGAGCCTCAATAGTGGCTAAATAGCCAGCAAAGAGAATGGAATTTGAGCTATGAGTGAAATTATTCGAGTTGTTGTAACTGGTGTTTCTGGGCGCATGGGACAAATGATACTGGCAGGAGTTCGCAGTAATACAAATACAAGGCTAGTTGGAGCGATAGAACGGGAAGGTCATGATTGGATTGGTAAAGATGTGGGCATTGTTAGTGGTAGCACGAATCTTGGGATAGAAGTTTCTGCTGACCCTGCTTCTGTATTTAAAGATGCTGATGCTATTATTGATTTTTCTGCACCAAAAGCCTCTGTTCAATTTTCTATATTAGCAGCTGAACTCGGAATTGTTCATGTGATTGGAACTACTGGTTTTAGCGACCATGAATTAGTTTCGATAGGAAATTCGGGTAAAAAAGCAAAAATTATAAGAGCTGGTAATATGTCTTTGGGTGTGAATTTGCTAGTTCAAATGACCAAAAGAGTAGCTGCAGTCTTGGATGATGATTTTGATGTAGAAATCATTGAGATGCACCATAATAAAAAAGTTGATGCTCCCTCGGGTACAGCTATAATGCTGGGGGATGCAGCGGCAGATGGAAGACAAGTTGCATTATCCAAAGTGCGCGATAGCGGAAGAGACGGAATTACTGGCGCTCGTAATAAAGGAGATATAGGCTTTGTTTCTGTTAGGGGTGGTGACGTGGTGGGTGAGCATGACGTGCTGTTTGCGGCCGCTGGTGAAAGAATTGTTTTACGCCACATAGCAACAGATCGTGCTATTTTTGTTAGGGGTGCATTAAAGGCAGTTGAGTGGGGTATTCTCCAAGCACCTGGTGAATATAGCATGAAAGATGTCTTGGGTCTTTAACAAGATCCAAGGAGATTTTTAGTCAATAATATGATTTTTTAACCAAGTTTTAACTGAGATTTCTGATGAAATTAATACTTTTTCTGTTTTTTTTGTGTTTGGGTGCTCAGGCATTTTCAGATGGAAAATTCAACAAAATAGCCAGTGAAATTGATTTTTTAAAAATTGTTGATGGTTATACTTTAGTAAGACCACTTATAAAATTGGTAGTTCAAAATGACGGTTCAATATCTGGAAAAGCAGCTTTTCGTTCAGTTCATGGAAAGTGGTTTTGGGATAATGAGTTGTTTTGTAGAACTCTGATCTGGGGTGAGCGTGATCTTGGTCCGAATTGTCAGTTAGTGCAGCACAATGGTAAAATTGTGCGCTTTACAGCAGATGAGGGAACTGGAGCCTTTGCGGACTTTAGGATTGAAAAAAAATTAGATTAGGAAAGGTTATTTTTTTTTGTAAGGCTCCATCGCGCGTCGAGCTAACTCGTCAACACGTTCGTTTCCAATGTTCCCTGCATGACCTTTAATCCATTTCCAATCTACCTCATGTTGTTGACACAATGCGTCAAGGCGTTTCCATAAATCGCCATTTTTAACTGGTTTTTTATTAGAAGTTTTCCAATTATTTATTTTCCAAGCAGAAAGCCAAGTTTGGATGCCGTTCATAACGTATTTACTATCTGTAAAAATCGTAATTTCACTGCTCCGGTCTAGTATTTCCAATGCAGCAATTGCTGCCATAAGTTCCATTTTATTGTTAGTTGTAAGTTCCACTCCCTCAGATAGCTCACGTTCCTTCACAACTTTGTCATCTGAAAGTGCTTGAAGAAGTACGCCCCATCCTCCGGGACCAGGATTACCTGAACATGCACCGTCAGTATAAGCGATGAGTCTATGCTTTGGCATATGCAAATACCCACTCGGACATTACACCATCTAATCCGACGTCTTTTCCTAATATATGATCAAAAACATTGAAACCACTGCTTCTCAGCAATTGGTCAAGTTCTTTTCGGGAGACGAAGGTATATCTTCTACCAAGCTTATCTCGCTTTTCTCCAGCACCCAACTTTAAGCCTATGGAAAAAATTCCATCTGGTTTAAGTGCTCTCTTGATAGAGGTAAGTAAGCGTGGAAAGTTTTCTCGTTGTGCGTGTAAGAGTGAAAAACTTGCCCAGATACCGTCAAAAATTCCATTCTCTGAGAAAGCATCAAAAGTAGCCTGGTAACTTTTTATTCTTTCATGCTTAGGTACTAATTCGAGCATCTTTGGGGACGCGTCAAATGCTATTACGCTGTGCCCAAGGTTTGCTAAATATTCGGCAGAGAGGCCTGGACCGCATCCATAGTCCAAAACATTTGATTTCTTGGGAAGGTTTGCGGCAAAATATTTTAAAGTTTTGGAGGGGTGTTCCTTTTTTACATTTTCTAAATATTTAGAGCATTGTGTTTCATACACTTGCAACGTTTTTATATCAGAAGTCATATAATGACTCCAATCCCTAACAAAGATATTACAAGGAAAGTGATTGGGATTCGCAAGTTCATCCACCAAGTTGGCGTTAATTTTAGAAGGTAGAAATGTCTGTCGATCAATAGAACTGCGATAAAGCCAACAATTAAACTAATGGTGTCGCTAATTGGTCCTCTTCCCATTGAAAAAAATACCCATAATGCTGGAATGACAGATAGTATATATCCTTGGCCTGCACTTTTTCTATCCATTTTTGTTGCGAAACCCCATAGAACACCAGACATAAAGCAAAGGACGATAATCCCATATGAAAGCTGAATAAAAGGTCCAACAAAGCGTGCTCCAAAAATATCCATACCAAAGTTGAATGCGTCCGCATAAACCGAGGTTATAGCACCCCATGCAAACGGGACTACCCCAAAAAGCGCCAAAACCAGCGCTACTTTCGGTATACTAGAGATCATAAAGTTTCCCGAAGTATGCGTGGTACCTTGAAGTTTACATTTTCTGTTGCCGTTTCTACAATATTTGTTTTTACTTCAAATCTTTCTTTTAAAGCTTCAATAACCTCATTTATAAGTATTTCTGGCGCAGAAGCTCCGGCGGTAATACCAATTGATTTTATATCCATCAGTTTATCCCAATTGATTTCTGTTGCTCTTTGAACCAATTGCGAGTTTTTGCATCCTGCTTTTTTTGCCACTTCCACGAGCCGTTGAGAATTTGAAGAATTTGGTGCGCCAATTACCAAGAGAGCGTCAACGTCTGGAGCAATTTCTTTTACTGCAGCCTGTCGATTGCTTGTTGCATAACAAATATCTTCCTTGTGAGGGCCTATTATAGCAGGAAAACGAACTTTTAATGCTTCAACGACTTCAGCCGTATCGTCGATAGACAAGGTTGTTTGGGTAACGTATGCAAGCTTAATGGGATCACGGACAGTTAGATTTTTTACATCTTCAGTATTCTCGACTAGCAAAACACCTCCGTCAGGTAATTGTCCCATGGTTCCAATAGTTTCTGGATGTCCTGCATGGCCAATCATCACTATCTGAAGCCCGTTTTCAAAATGTCTGTCTGCTTCAATATGAACTTTACTCACCAATGGGCACGTGGCATCAACATAAATCATTTCGCGCCGTTGTGCTTCAAGTGGTACGGACTTGGGTACTCCATGTGCAGAAAAAATTATAGGTCTGTCGACCGGGGCTTCGTTTACCTCTTTTATAAAAATGGCACCTTTTGATTTTAACTCATCAACAACGTATTTATTGTGTACAATTTCATGGCGCACGTAAACAGGTTTCCCCCATTTTTCTAATGCCATCTCTACTATTTGTATGGCACGATCAACCCCAGCACAGAACCCTCGAGGTGCAGCCATGTAGACTGTTAATTGCGGATTACTCATTTTAAAATGACCGTTAAATTATTTTGATATAATATCTTTATGATCGTTATCGGTAAACCCTTATCTTTATCAAGTAAAACCACTTTAATTTTGGCATCAAAATAAAAGATCATATTCAAATAAATTTTATGTAGTATTCTGCCATCTGAAACTTTTATATATGATATGGTAAAACAAAAAGTTTGATTATATCATTGTTAATAATGAAAGACGGTTTGATGGTCAGCTCTGCCTTTATTGCTCTCGGAAGTAATCTAAATCTTGAGGGCTTTTCGTCTCATGAGTTACTGAAAGCAGCGATCAGAGAATTTGGTAAATCAAATCTTCAGTTGCAAGCAATTTCGCGCTTTTTTAAAAACCCCGCTTTTCCAATCGGTTCCGGCCCTGATTTCGTAAATGCAGTGATTAAAGTTTGTACTCACGAAAAAGCACAAAAGGTTATGGATCAATTACATGCGATCGAGAAAAAATTTGGTAGGTCTCGTGGGAAAAGGTGGGGAGAAAGAACATTAGATTTAGATTTGATAGCTTTTGATCAATCTATAAAACCCAATAAATCTGTTTATTTGTATTGGCACGACTTAAAGCAAGAAAAGCAGATATTTGAAGCACCGTCTGATTTGATATTACCACATCCAAGAATGCATGAGAGAGCATTTGTTCTAATACCCCTTTTAGACATTGCGCCGAGCTGGGTACATCCTGTACTTCTGAAAAATACAAGTCAACTTTGTGATAATTTAAACTGTGAAGATATTTCTCACTTAAGATGTATATAAACACTCTTGTGTTTTTAATATTGATCTAATAAATACCTGAGTCTGCAGAGATAGAATTAGGAGAATTTCATGGCACGTGTCACAGTAGAAGATTGCGTAGATAAAGTTCCTAATAGATTTGAGTTGGTTATGCTAGCTGCACACAGGGCTAGAGAGATTTCTTCGGGATCATCGCTTACTGTTGAACGTGATAATGATAAGAACCCAGTCGTGTCTTTGAGAGAAATCGCTGATGAAACACAAACCGCCGGTGAGTTGCGTGAGCGTTTAATCGAGAGTAACCAGACCCAAATAGAGGTTGATCTCCCAGAGGATGACTCCATGGCTGTACTAATGGGTGGTGGTGATGATAATGACCGCGCTGACGATGATGATATGAGCGAAGAAAAATTACTTCGTGCATTAATGGCCGCTCAAGATAAAGGGTAATCTGAGGCCCGAGGGTCTAAACAATGTTAACTGCAGAAGAGCTTGCCACTCGAATAAAATATTACAATCCTAAATCTAATTTTAAGATGATTGTAAATGCCCATAAATATGGGCAAATCAAGCATGAAGGTCAGTTTAGAAAATCTGGCGAAAAGTATTTTTCCCACCCTGTTGCAGTGGCCGAGATTTTGGCCGATCAGCAATTAGATGATGCAACAATCGTAACTGCTTTATTGCATGACACCATAGAAGATACGTCTTCGAGTAAAGATGAAATTAAAAAACAGTTCACCCCAGAAATTGCTGAGTTAGTGGACGGTGTTACTAAATTAACAAATATGCAATTGACCTCTACGGAAACAAAGGAAGCAGAAAATGTGCGCAAACTGCTTATGGCAATTGCACAGGACGTTAGAGTGATTTTAGTGAAACTCGCAGATAGATTACACAATATGCGCACAATCAAATCGATGAACTCAGAAAAGCAACTTCAGAAAGCTCGCGAGACTATGGAAATATACGCTCCTTTAGCTGGTAGAATGGGCATGCAGTCAATTAGAGAGGATCTTGAGGATCTTGCTTTTCGTGTACTTAATGCTGATGGTCGCGCCTCAATAATAAGACGTTTTATTGTCCTGCAAAAGGAAACTGGCGATGTTGTGCAGAGAATTACTGATGATATGCATTCAGAATTAGAGGCCTCTGGTATACAAGCTAAAATTGAGGGTAGAGCGAAAAAGCCTTATTCTATTTGGCGCAAAATGCAAGAAAAAGCCCTATCCTTTTCTCGCCTCTCAGATATTTATGGATTCAGAATAATATGCAGAACTGATGAGGAATGTTACCGGGTACTTGGAGTAATTCATAAGCGCTGGCGCGCAGTTCCAGGACGTTTTAAGGATTATATTTCTCAGCCAAAATCCAACGGATATCGATCAATTCATACTACAGTTTCAGGTAGGAATGCGCGCCGTGTCGAAGTTCAAATACGAACGCAGCAAATGCATGACGTGGCTGAAAGTGGCATAGCCGCACATTGGGCCTACAGAGATGGGGTCAGAAGCGAGAATCCTTTTACTGTTGATCCGGTAAAATGGATAACGAGCTTGATAGAGGAGTTTAATACAGAGGAAGATCATGAGGCATTTCTGGAGGCTGTAAAGCTGGAAATGTACCCTGATAAAGTCTTTTGCTTTTCACCAAAGGGAGAAGTAATTAAGTTACCCAAGGGTGCTACACCTATTGATTTTGCCTATGCAATACACACTCGTATTGGAAATTCATGCGTCGGTGCGAAAATAGATGGATTACGTGCACCTCTTTGGACGCGATTAAGAAATGGTCAGTCGATTGAAATTCTTACTGCGATGGGGCAAGAACCACAAGCCACATGGCTTGAAATGACAGAAACTGGAAAAGCTAAATCAGCAATTAGGCGTGCGTTGCGTGAAGCAGATCGCGATAAATACATCATTATGGGTCAGCAGCTTTTGCGAGCTGCATTTGAGCATTTTGGTAAGAAAGCGACGGATAAAGCACTAGAAAACGCAGCCAATAAACTTCGAGTAAGCGATGTGCCAGAGTTATATGCTAGATTGGGAAGCGCAGAGCTGCAGCCCAGAGATGTAATCAACGTAATATTTCCAGATTTTTCGACAGCAAAAGAACCTGAAATTGATCAAAAGCTTGCAGTGATAGGCCTTGCAGAGGGACAATCATTTAATAGAAAACCTTGCTGTCAGCCTTTGCCAGGTGAGAGAATTGTTGGCATAGCAACAAGTGGTAAAGGCGTCTCAGTTCATTCAATTGATTGTCCCACATTGGTCAGTTTTGAAGATAATATGGATTTATGGTTAGATTTACATTGGCATGCAGGAAAACATCCGTCGATTTATCCAATCACCCTAGAATTGACAATTAGTAATGACGCTGGTGTTTTAGGACGAGTTTGTACAATTATAGGTGATCTGGGTGCGAATATATCGGATATGGAGTTTCTAGATCGCAAGCCAGATTTTTTTAAATTGATCCTTACTGTTGATCTACGCGATGTTGAACACTTACATGCAGTATTATCAAGATTAGACACTGAAAATGCTGTCGCAACAGTAACACGTACTCGGCGAAGTGGAACTGATAGTGAATAATAAAGTTTTAGAGGTTGATCTTGGTTTTTAAGAGGAGAGAAAAGCGCTCATGGGGTTCACTGCTTCAGTTCTTATTATGGCCAAAAGGTGGCTGGACCAGAGCAGCAGTATATGTCAAGCATCGTTTGCACCGATTACCTGACAATCCTGAAAAAATTGCAAGGGGTATCTGGGCTGGTGTTTTTACGACTTTTACTCCCTTTTATGGGCTTCATTTTATAGTTGCAGGGACAATTGCTTTTATTCTGCGGGGAAATGTCTTGGCTGCCTTACTTGCTACATTTTTTGGTAATCCCCTGACTTACATTCCAATTGGAATTATCTCGCTTCGTACTGGTGATTTTTTACTTGGAAGTGAGGGATTAGGTCACAACGGTGAAAATTTAGTCTCTTTGTTTTTTAGTGCATTCTCTGACCTAAAATCAAATCTTTATTCGTTTATATTCGGTGGTTCTGTTGAGTGGAATGATTTAATAATATTTTATCAAGAAGTCTTTTTTCCGTATCTCATTGGTGGAGTTTTTCCAGGAATTTTTGCAGCTACTATTTGTTGGATGATTAGCTTGCCACTAATTCGTGCTTACCAGAATAGACGTAAAGGTAGATTACGTGAAAAACTGCGAGAAATTAAAGAGAAAAGCACTAAATTTCGCAAAAAGTAATTTATGGAATTTAACTTGGAGCATTTTATATGACGATATTAACTGATGTCCGGCTTGGTGTGAATATTGATCACGTTGCTACAATTCGAAATGCTCGTGGCAGTATGTATCCGGATCCTGTAGAAGCAGCAGTTCTAGCTCAAAACGAAGGAGCCGATGGGATTACTGCACATTTGAGAGAAGATCGGCGCCATATTCGCGATGAGGACATTGATGGATTAATTGCAGCTTTGAAAATACCGTTAAATTTTGAAATGGCTGCTACTGACGAAATGCAGAAAATAGCATTAAAGCATAAGCCTCATGCAGTATGTCTTGTCCCAGAAAAAAGAGAGGAGAGGACTACAGAGGGGGGGTTAGATGTTTTGAAAGAAGAAACCAAATTAGAGGCCTTTATAAAACCATTAAATAATGCTGGCTGCCGAGTTTCATTGTTTATCGCGGCAGTGCCTGCTCAGGTTCAGGCAGCAAAAAGGGTTGGTGCGGCGGTAGTCGAGCTGCATACGGGCGCCTATTGTGACTACTTCTATGAAACAAAGCACTCAAAGTGCGAAGCAGAATTTGAAAAGTTAAAAAAGATGTGTGGTTACGCCCACTCTTTAGGCCTAGAGGTGCACGCTGGACATGGCTTGACCTTTGAAACTGTTGGTCCGATTGCTGCCTTTCCAGAATTAAAAGAATTAAATATAGGGCATTTTTTGATAAGTGATGCTGTATTTAATGGCCTCGGCACCTCAATTAAAAAAATGAAAAAACTTATCGAAGAGGCGCGCACTCGTTGATTATTGGTACAGGTACAGACTTAGCCAATATTGATCGGATTAATAAGGTTTTAATTCGTCATGGTGACAGATTTCGCGATAGAGTTTTTACAAAGATTGAACAGGCCAAAGCAAGCCGGCGAAAAGATGAGGCGGGTACTTTAGCAAAACGATGGGCAGCTAAAGAAGCGTGTTCAAAAGCACTTGGGACCGGCCTGCGCATGGGTATTTCTTGGAAAGATATGGCGGTAACTAATATTGATACTGGGCAACCAGTGATGACACTTACTGGTTGGGCAAAAAAGCGTTTGGAAGAGTTGACCCCTGCGGGACATTTTACAACCCTTCACGTTTCACTTACTGACGACCATCCTTGGGCACATGCTATAGTAATAATTGATGCGCAGCCTTTGGCTTGACACAATCCCACCAAAATAGCATTAGCAAGTAACAGTTTAAGGAGCACTTTGGATGGCGAAACCCAAAAAGAAAGAAGGTTTTTTGGAAACCATCAAAACTATAGTATTTGCACTTATTCTGGCTGGTATTTTTCGGACCTTATTTTTTCAACCTTTTTGGATCCCATCGGGCTCAATGAAGGATACTCTGCTAATTGGTGATTTTTTGTTCGTTAATAAAATGTCCTATGGTTACTCATATGCATCGTGTCCTACCGTTAGACTAGCAGCAATTGGACTAAATATTGACGCAGAAGATATTTGTGGTTTTTTGCGTGGGGATAATAAGAGGATTTTAGGAGCGGAGCCTAAGCGTGGTGATGTGGTTGTATTTCGTCATCCTACAAATGGCCAGGATTATATAAAGCGATTGATAGGTCTACCAGGTGAAAAAATACAAATCAGAAATGGGTTAGTATATATCAATGAAACTCAATTGGAAGTCACACCCGATGGTACTTTTGATGAAATAAAGTCCCCACAGGGACCCTTTAGAAATATGCCTAGATGTGCAAATGAGGTGGTTGAGCAAAATGGTGTTTGTAAAAAAGAAAAATTTGTAGAAATTTTACCTAATGGAGTTTCACATTCTATTTTGAATTTTATGCGGCAAACAGTAGACGACACACCTGTGTACCATGTGCCCTTGGGCCACTATTTCTTTCTGGGGGATAATAGGGACAATTCTAGCGATAGCCGCATATCTCAATCGAGAGGTGGAGTAGGCTTCGTACCTTTTGAAAACCTTGTTGGTAGAGCAGACAGAGTACTTCTCTCGTCTGCTGGCAGGTCTATGTTTGCCTTCTGGACATGGAGAGGGGATCGTTTTTTTGAGGGTATTGAGTGAAAAAATCTGTTGATATTGAAAGATTTGAGAAGCGCCTGGGATATAAATTCAAAGATCCAAATTATCTTCTGGAGGCGCTTACGCATCCTTCTTTCTCTTCAACAAATAGGGCTGATAATCAACGGTTGGAGTTTATTGGAGATCGAGTTCTGGGTCTAATTGTAGCAGAAGCTATAGCGAAACAGGACCCAAAGGCATCTGAAGGGAAACTTGCCCCCCGGTTCAATGCCCTTGTTAGAAAAGAAGCCTGCTCGGGTGTAGCTCAGGAAATAGATCTTGGATTGGTTTTAAAGCTTGGTCGCTCAGAGATGATTACGGGGGGGCGGCGTAAAAATGCTGTGCTAGGAGATGCGATGGAAGCTGTGCTTGCTGCAGTTTATTTAGATGGTGGTTTTCTAGCAGCAAAAGATATAATTTTGCGATTATGGGAAAAAAGAATTTCTGGTGTTGAGTTAGATGCCAGGGATTCCAAAACGCGTTTACAAGAATGGGCTCAGGCCCGGCAACTTGAACCACCAGTCTATACCCTGATTGATCGCTCTGGGCCTGACCACTCGCCTATTTTTAATATACAGGTAAAATTAAAAACTGGGGAAAAAATGTGTGCGAAGGCCGGAAATAAAAGGGATGCAGAGCAGGCAGCAGCAAAAATGATGTTAGAAACTTTAAAGGATAAAGAATGAAGAAAGCAGGCTTTGTGGCCCTCATAGGAGAACCAAATTCCGGAAAGTCTACGCTTCTCAATCATTTTGTAGGTTCGAAAGTTTCGATAGTTACTCACAAAGTTCAGACAACTCGGGCCAATATTCGCGGTATTGCTATCGAAGGTAACTCTCAAATAGTATTTGTTGACACTCCGGGTTTATTCAAGCCAAGGCGCAGGTTGGACAGGGCGATGGTAGCTGCAGCTTGGGGTGGGGCGGCAGATGCTGACGCGATTGTTTTGCTCATTGAGGCTCATCGAGGTCTAACAGATGGTGTGGAAATGATCATTAGAGATCTCTCTACTTCTAGTAAAGATAGGCTGGTTGTGCTTGCTATAAACAAAATTGATAAAGTTAAGTCGCCAGTACTTTTATCTTTAACCAAGCAAATGAATGAGCTGTTCAGTTTTTCAAAAACATTTTTAATTTCTGCTGACCGGGGCTTTGGCACAAGAGATCTGAAACTATGGTTAGCGGATAAAGTGCCAGATGGCCCATGGTTTTACCCTGAGGATCAAATTGCTGACCTTCCAATGAAAATGATTGCTGCTGAAATTACACGTGAAAAACTCATCCTTAGATTGCATCAAGAACTTCCATATCAGTTAACTGTCGAAACGGAAAATTGGAATGATAGAAAGGATGGCAGTGTGAGGGTTGATCAGATTATTTATGTTTCCCGTGGCGGCCATAAAGGTATTATTTTGGGTAATCGTGGCGAAACGATTAAGGCTATTTCTATTGCGGCAAGAGAAGAGCTTGAGAATTTCATGGGTAGACGAGTACATTTATTTTGTCAAATCAAAGTTCGTGAAAAGTGGCTAAACGAAGCGGAAAGATATGCCGAAATGGGTCTTGATTTTAATGATGGAAATTAATGGCACGTCTTAGGAGTAAAATATGGGTACAAGCTTACCTAAAAAGGTTAGAAATTCAAAATACAGCAGCTTATGTTACTGCTCACGGCGATGACCATTCGGGGGCTATTTTAATAAAGGTAATAAAGAAGGATGGATCTGCACAACTTTATCAAAAGACCTTTGATCTTCAAAATAATAGAAATGCATGGGTTAAAATTTTGGAGGGCTTAGATATGGAAATAGATACTTTACTAGAAAAGCAAAAAGTAAATGATCCAGATTTATGGGTGGTTGAAGTAGAGAGTGCTAGTGGTCAAAATTACCTAGACGAGTTATATTGATTATTCTAGCTTTATAAAATGGAATGGCGCTCAGTTGGGATATTATTAGCTGCACGAAAGCATGGTGAAACATCATTAATTATAGATACCTTTTGTCCAGGTCACGGACGGTATTTGGGTATTGTTAAGGGTGGAGCATCACGAAAGTTTGCACCAATACTTCAGGTGGGAGCACAGCTAGATCTCACTTGGAAAGCGCGACTTCAAGATCATCTTGGGTCGTTTAAAGTTGAATTAGTAAGGGCGCGCACTGTTCATGCAATGAGTGATCGAATTCTAACGGCTGGGTTGACGTCTGTAAGTACAATTCTGTCCAGAGTTTTACCCGAAAGACAACCCTACGATAATTTTTATAGAACAACGGAAGATTTATTGGACCTTCTTAATCAACCAAACGTCTGGCCTTTGGCATATCTTCATTGGGAATTGGAACTATTGACTGTACTTGGATATGGACTTGATTTATCGAAGTGTGCCGTAACTGGAAGTACCAAAAATCTAAGATATGTATCACCTAAGACTGGCCGAGCCATTAGTGAAAAAGCTGCTGGAGAGTGGGTTCCAAAGTTATTGCATCTTCCGTCTATTATTTTGAAAGGTTCAGATAACTCATCCAGTATCACAGATGGATTAAACCTGACTGGTTATTTCTTGACAAACAAAGTTTTCAATGAGTTACTAGTGAAATCTCCAGTTTATGAAAGACAACGGTTTGTTAAGTTGCTAACTCAAAAAGCGTCTAAAGGGATTTTATAAATTTTGGTTGTGAGAATTCTGGCAAAATTAAATTACTCCACTAGACAACTTCTTTGCTTTGCCATACACAATTTGCACCTACGATTTTTGTCGTATGTGCCCGGGTAGCTCAGGGGTAGAGCAGTGGACTGAAAATCCTCGTGTCGGTGGTTCAAATCCGCCCCCGGGCACCATTTTTTCAAAAAATCAAACCAACTTCTACTACTTAAATAGCCGCGAAAATGTCTTGTATAACCTATCACTCTGTGGGACAACTTCCACCGTTGAAAGTGCTGAAGGTAATGTTGTGGTAAGTGCCAAAACCCTATTAAAAGACGTTTTTGGCTTCAAAAAATTTCGACCTGGGCAGCGAGAAATTATTAACGCAGTTGCCTGCGGAGAGAATGTCTTGGCAATCATGCCGACGGGCGGTGGAAAATCGCTTTGCTTTCAGTTGCCTGCTCTTTTAAATGATGGTCTAACTATTGTTATTTCGCCCCTTATTGCGTTAATGCGTGATCAAGTCCGCGGTTTAAAAGCAGTTGGAGTTGTAGCAGCAGCCATTACCTCGGGCAATACCCAAGAAGAGGTGGACCAAGTTTTTTCCCAGATTATTTCAGGTGATTTAAAACTTCTATACTTGACTCCTGAACGCTTGGTTTCGAGAAAGATACACAATATCTTGAAAAGAGCTGATGTAACATCTATAGCAGTGGATGAGGCGCATTGTGTTAGCCAGTGGGGACATGATTTTAGGCCAGATTATCTTAGGATTGGCGAATTACGGCGTACATTACGTGTTCCATTAAGTGCTTTCACGGCAACCGCAGATAAAGAGACACAACAAGAAATAATGGAAAGACTTTTTGATGGCGCTGCATCGAAAGTATTTTTGCAAGGTTTTGACCGTCCTAACATTTATCTCAGTTTTATGCCTAAAGATAACCCTAGACGGCAAATAATGGATTTTGTTCATCAGCGTAAAGGTCAGTCGGGTATCATTTACTGTGGCACAAGGGCAAAAACGGAAACGTTAGCTCGAGCGTTGGAGGAAGTGGGTCATAGTGCTTGCTCATATCATGGCGGTATGGATGCAGATCGGCGAAGAGTCGTGGAAAGTCGCTTTAATCTTGAAGATGGCTTAATTGTTGTTGCAACTGTTGCATTTGGTATGGGAGTTGATAAGCCAGATGTAAGGTGGGTAGTGCATGCAGACTTACCTAAATCAATTGAAAACTACTATCAAGAAATTGGAAGAGCTGGAAGGGATGGTGGACAAGCAGAAACACTCACTCTGTACGGTGCTGATGACATTCGGTTTCGAAGAAGTCAAATAGATGAAGGGCTAGCGCCAGATAGGCGTAAGTCTGTTGATCATGGTCGTTTGAATGCGCTTTTAGGTCTAGCTGAAGCTTTTGAGTGCCGCCGTCTCAATCTTCTAGAGTATTTTGGTGAGAAAAATATAAAATGTGGAAACTGCGATCTTTGTGGCAACTCACCTGAGACATTTGACGGTACTGAGCCCGTTCGTAAAGCTTTATCTGCTATATTACGCTCTGATCAATATTTTGGTGCCGGACATATAATCGACATTTTATTGGGTAATTTAACAGATAAGGTTACTTATAATAGGCATCAAAATTTGACTACATTTGGTGTTGGCAAAGATTTAAGCCGTGTAAAATGGAAAGCAGTTTTTAGGCAAATGATGGGTCATGATCTAATTCGTCCAGATGTGGAAAGGTATGGAGCTTTGCGAATGACTAGAAGAGCGCTGCCAATTTTGAGAGGTGAGCAAAGTATAACTTTACGTTTGGATACAATTAACTCAGCAAAAAGAAACTATGCTGTGAAAGCATTAGTAGGTGAGGATGATGCTCCAATGCTAAGTGCGCTTAAAGCAAAGCGACGCGCTTTAGCCGAAACTGCTGGCGTGCCAGCATATATTATCTTTACTGATAATACACTAATCGATATGGCCCAAAGGCGTCCTTTGAACTTGGACGCGATGTCACGAATTAATGGCGTAGGGGCAAAAAAATTAGAGAACTTTGGGAATATTTTTTTAGCAGTCATAAATGGCCAAGTTGACCACATGCATCCCAGACGGCAAAAACTTGCTGGAGCCAAGGAGGGGGAACTTTATGATTTACTTTTAGCAGTTCAATCCAAACTAGTACGAGGATCGATTGGGGTGGACAAACCGTTGAGTTGCTCGGCATCTGTGCTTTCAAAAATAGCTCGACTTAAACCTAGAAGCTTGAATGAGATGGCTAAGATCATTGGTCCTCAAAAGACAGACCGTTTTGGGGCGGCTTTTTTGGATGTTTTGAATGATGTTTCATAGCTTTTCTTTGTTTTTTAGAAAGATTAGATACTAATAGTTTATTTCAATTAGCATATTAATTAGTTAACTTTTATACTTATTTTAAAAAGGGTATTGGCTAGAATCGTCTATATTTTGACGTCTCTAGAACAGTCTTGAAGAGCCTGTTTATTTAAGAATAAGATCATGACATGAATTGGGGGAATTTGAAATGAAATCACACTATCGAGTTGTCGTGATAGGCGGTGGGGTTGTTGGTTCATCTGTTCTATACCATCTTGCCAAAATGGGCTGGAAAGATGTCGTTATGCTAGAAAGGCGCAGGCTTGCTTCTGGATCTAGTTGGCATGCTGCTGGTGGAGTTCATACGTTGAACGCCGACCCAAATATGGCTGCTTTGCAGGCCTATACCATAGATCTTTTGCCAAAGATTGAACAAGAGTCGGGTCAGAACATTGGCTTTCATATGACTGGGGGTTTGACGTTGGCAGGCACACCAGAAAGGTGGGAGTGGCTTCAATCGAATTATCGTATTTTTCAGTCTATAGGAATTAGCGACTGTGAATTACTTACTCCCGAGGAAGCTCAAAAACGTTGTCCAATTATGTCTGTGGATGGTGTCTTGGGTGCAATGTGGGCAGATAGAGAAGGCTACATCGACACTACAGGCACGGTACAAGCGTATGCCACTGCGGCTAGAAAGCGGGGTGCCGAATATTATGAAGATGTTAAAGTTGACAGTCTTCAACAGACACCAGACGGTTGGATTGTTAGGACTACAAAAGGTGATATTAAGTGTGAGCATGTTGTAAATGCTGCAGGTCTTTGGGCAAAGCAGGTGGGACGGATGGCTGGCATAGAACTTCCAGTTAGTCCTCTAAAACATCATTATTTAGTAACCGACAGTATCCCAGAAGTCGCCAGTAGCGATTTTGAGATGCCAATGACTGTCGACCTAGAGGGTTTTACTTATATGCGCCAAGACCAAAATGGTGTTTTGGTTGGGATCTATGAAGTTGATCATGAGCATTGGGCAATGGATGGTGCGCCCTGGGATTATGGAGAGGAATTATTTCAGGAACAGCTTCATCGAATTGAGAATGAATTAATGCTCGGTTTCCAACGTTATCCAGCCATTGAGAATGTTGGCATAAAGACTTGGGTCAATGGCGCTTTCACTTTCTCTCCTGACGGTAATCCTTTAGTTGGACCAGTCCCAGGTAAAAGGGGCTATTGGTCAGCCTGCGCGGTCATGGCAGGTTTTTTACAGGGAGGTGGAGTAGGAAAAACCTTAGCAGAATGGATAATTGATGGAGAGCCGGAAACCGATGCATGGTCGATGGATGTTGCCAGATATGGTGAATATGCGGAAAATAAAAGATACATTCGTGAGACTACAGGTCAATTTTATTCTAGGCGTTTTGTGATGTCATATCCAAACGAGCAGCTTCCAGCAGGGCGTCAAATGAAGATGGCGCCCGCCCACGATGCAATGACCCAGGCGGGATGTCGTTGGGGTGTTTCATGGGATCTAGAGGTGCCACTGTATTTTGCACCATCTGATGAATTCGAAGAGAAATTAACCTTAAAACGTTCTAATGCCCATGAAATTGTGGCTGAGGAATGCATGGCAATCCGAGAAGGTGTTGCATTGTTAGATATTACAGGCTTCTCACGTTTTGAAGTAACGGGTGAAAATTCAGAGGCATGGCTTAATCAGATATTTGCAACTAAGCTACCCAAACCTGGCAGAGCCCGCTTGGGAGTTATGCTTTCATTTTCTGGAAAGCTCAAAGGTGATTTGACCTTGCTGAACTGGGGTGACGGTACCTACTGGATTATGGGCAGTTACTATCTGAGAGCTTGGCATCTGCGCTGGTTTAACGAGCAGCTCAAAGATGGTGTTTGCATTAAAGACCTTGGGGATGAGATATGTGGTTTTGCTTTAATAGGGCCAAACTCACGTTCTGTTTTAGAAAAGGTAGCTGAGGAAGATGTCTCCAATCTGAGATTCATGGATTGCAAAAAATTGGATATTGGTTTGGTTCGTTCAAATGTTGCTAGAATGAGTGTTACTGGTGAAACAGGCTTTGAGATTAACTGTAAAATGGGTGATCATATTGCTCTTCGTAGAATATTGTTAGAAGCTGGAGTTGATAAAAATATTCGTGAAGTAGGGTTTAACGCAATGCTCTCAACCCGTATTGAGAAAAGTTTTGGGATTTGGTCCGCTGAATTTACGCAAGACCGAACCCCGGCTATGACAGCAATGGATCGATGGATCGACTGGGACAAGCCAGACTTCATTGGGAAAGCAGCTGCTGTTTCTGAACGCATTGGAAATGGGCCAGAAAAAATCCAAGTGACTTTAGAAATAGAGAATGGTGACGCAGATGCATCCGGTTATGAGCCGATTTGGTCAGAGGCAGGCGACATGATTGGTTTTGTTACTTCAGGTGCTTTCGGTCATACCGTCAAGAAATCTCTAGCAATGGCTCTAATTGAACCGGCGTTAGCCTCAGTAGGAACGCATGTTATGGTTCATGTAGTGGGAGTCGAAAGGAGAGCAAAGGTAATTGCTCCCTCGCCCTATGATCCAAAGGGAATGGCGATGCGCATGTAGTCTATAAGAAGTGGTGAATATTTAGCCTAACTCCCTTTTTTAGGGGGTCAAACATCAAACTAAAATAGGAATATGAAAATAATAATGAGGTTTTATTGCATAACTGTGTCGCTATAGTCCCGTGTCGGGCTGGCTCAAAGGGCCTGCCTGATAAAAATTTTCTTAAGCTAGGATCAGAAAAGGTTTATAAGATAACCCTTGATCAAGCATTGCGTTGCGTTAATGAAGTTATAATTTCGAGTGATAAAAACTTGGAGGAAGAGCTTAAATTTTTTAGGGTGAAACAGCACCAGCGTTCTCCAGAATTGTCAACAGATCAGTCTACTATGGCCGAGTTGATGTTAGAGCTCATAAAACAATATGAGCTGCAAAAGTCTACTATAGTTCTTCTGCAGCCAACATCACCCTTGAGACGGGATGAGGACATTTCAAAATGTATTGAAACTTATAAGAAAAACCATTTTGATCTATTATTCACAGTGTCTTCTCAAGATAGAGCCGTACTGAAATCTGGTTTCGTTCGAGGTAACAAATTTATACCTCTGGGAGACCCAGAGTTTATTTTCATGAATAGACAGGACCTACCAAAGCTTTTTAGGCCAAATGGTGCAGTTTATGTTTTCAATGGTGGATGGTTTGAAAAAAACGGCGGATTTTCTTCAACAAATACGGGTGTTGTAGAAATGCCAAGTGAAAATAGTTTAGACATAGATAGTCAGGAAGATTTTGATAGAATAGCTCGGATCTACAAAGAGTACTCAAAAAACTAACTTTATTCTTCTATTGAGTTGGGTGACTTCCATCGCCTATGAGTCCATAACCATTGTCCCATATTTTTTCTAATCTGTTTTTCTAACCTGTTATTTATGACTTGGGTCATTTCATTGGCTGAAGTGGGCGTTACTGGACTTTCAAATACTAAGTCGAAATTTATACCATCATTATTACGTACCACATAGAATGTGATCAGCAATGCATCATGTTTTAATGCTAATTTCGCAGCAGAAGTTGCTGTGTATGCTGTGTGTCCAAAAAACTTTAAAGGTTCTCCGTGACTCATGTATTGGTCAATCAAAAAAGCGACTACCTTACCGTCACTGAGATACCGCATCATATTTCCCATGCCTACGCGGCCTCTTGGAAATAATGGTTCGGCAATTTGTTTAATACATCTTTCATAAAAAGTATTAAAATAGGGATTGTTCATAGGTTTATAGAGCGCCCCCACTGAAATTTTGTTTGCATTAAGAACCACACGCACAACGTCATAGTTCCCCAAATGACCAGAAACTAGGATAACAGATTTTCTTTGTTCTTGAGCATCCCTCAGTGCTTTAAAACCAGGTCCAGATATTTTGGCTGATTTCGCGATGCTAGAAAACCCATTTGGCGATAGTAATTCAAAGAAAGTACGTCCAATATTATTAGGAACTTTGCTACATAGCTCCTCTCGTTTTTCTTTTTCAAGATCAGGAAATATAAGTTTAAGGTTATCAATTATACGTTTGCGATTACCAGATAACGGCGAAATAATTTTTTGGTAAATCAAACCACCCAAAGTAATTTTTATTGGATAAGGTAAAATTGATAAAATGCCTAAAATAAATCTTACGAAAATATAAGTGCTAAGATCTAAAAAACGTGATCTCTGCTTTCCTTGAGTCTCAAAGTTCTTATGTTTATTCGACAATTTTTTGTTACCTATTAATTTCTCAGTAAACTTTGATTGATTTTAATTTAACATTAGTAAAATATCGTTTGACAGGTCTTGCACGGCTCTTAATTTTCTTTGTAAAAGTGACCTCGCATTTTTAATTTGATTATCAAAATTTTTGTGTTTGATTAACTTGGCCAATTCGTCTGTTTCTAGGAGCTCCGTGGAACTACCAGAAGCCAAAAGTTCTTGGAAGTCCTCTGAAAAATTAGCAGTCTTAGGACCATGAATTATTGCTACCCCAAAATTTATGGGTTCCCACGGATTATGTCCATTTACATTGCAGTAAGTTCCCCCGATGAGGGCAAAATTTGTGATGGGCAACCAAATGGCTGGTGCACCTATTTGGTTTGAAACATAAACGTCTGGGCTAGAGGAAATCTCACCAAGCTCTGACAGGATTGAGCATCTTAAACCTGCTTTACTACATTTATCCTGTATGCTGGCCGCACGCTCAATATATCTTGGAATTATCACTAAAACAGGGCGTGCTTTTTTTGAAAGTTTTGTTAACGAATTTATCGCAAACTTTTCGTCTTCATGATGAGATGAAACTATCGTGAGAATTTTCCTATTTTTTATTAAGGGTAGAATTTGTTTTGGTATGCTTAGTTTAGATTGCAGTCTTGGGGCAGCAGGCTTTAATGAACCATCAACTCTAATGCGATGTGTTAAATTAGGTTCAATAAATTTTGCAATATTTTCCCCTGTTTTTTTGTCTTGTGCTGATATGAACTTAAAGTTGGAATAAAGATCTCCAAAAAATGGCTTAAGCCATCTCCTTGAATTATACGCTTTATCTCCCATCCTGGCGTTTATCCATACTTGTGGAATTTTTAGCCTGGCACAATCTTTAATGAAACCTGGCCAAATTTCTTGTTCTGACCAAATCACTAAAGTTGGTTCCCAACGTGATAAGAAACTTCGTCTAAACTTATGAGCATCAAATGGTATAAATTGATGTGTTGTATTTGCAGGTAGATTTTGAGAAAAAAGCTCAGCAGATTTTAATGTCCCTGATGTAACTAAAAAATTACAATCAGGTTTGATTTGTAAAATAATATCAATTAATCCACGAAGGGCCATAACCTCCCCTAATCCTACAGCATGAAGCCAAATTAGCTGACCTTGCGGTCTAACCTGATTGGTTTCGCCAAGTCTTTCTCTCCAGCGTAGGGGATGCTCTTTTTGTGCCCTAAGGCGTCTTTTCAGTATCATGTCCGCAGAAATACGAAGCGCAAATTGAAGTAGATTATAAAGTGTTTGCCAAAAGATCACCGCTAGTTTCTTCAAGGGTTCACTCATTAAATATTTTTTGGATGTCATTTGCCCAAAATTCTGGAGAGTTCAGTATTTTGAGAAACTTCTCGGAGCTTTTACCGGTCCCAAAACTCTCATCTCTGGGATAGCAAGCGCCCCATGAATTTGTGAGAAAGCTTAAGATTTGTTTACGATCGGTTGGTTTACAGTTGGTAACGGAAACTGCAGTGCCTCGGGCTTGCTGTCTTGATCCTATGTCAAGCGATGGTATGCCCAGAAAAGGCGCTTCTCTTACACCTGCTGACGAATTCCCCACAATTACTGACGAGTTTTTCATTAATTCAGAAAAATATGAGAAGCGCATTGATGGGATTACCCTAAATTGAGTCAGGGGCAGTGTCTCGATCACTTGCCAAATTTCTTTATAGCCTGGATCATTATTGGGCAAAATTGTTACAAACTTACGTTCAGAGCGCTTCAATGTTTCAAATAGGGCTGTCGCTTGCTTACCCATATCATTCGCTTCCGAAGTAACGGGGTGATATGTGCAAATACCATAATCATTAAATTTTATATCATAGCGTTTTTTAACTTCGTCGATGTTTACGCCAGATGGTTTTGCGTGGAAATCAAGTTCTGGTGAGCCAATTACGTAAATCCGTTTATCTTCCTCACCCATCCGCATTATACGTTTTTTTGCTATTTCGGAGCTGACAAAGTGGCAGTGCGCTAATTTTGTATTACAATGTCGAAATATTTCATCGATGGTTCCTGAAATTTCTCCACCTTCAATATGAACTGATGGTAAACTGTTAGTTGCGCATACCAATGAACACGATAATGCTTCAATTCTGTCGCCATGAATGAATACCAGGTCAGGTTTATGATGACCTATAAATTGTGAAAAGCCCACGACCGTATTAGCATGAATTTTATCTAATGCGTCATTTTCGTTTTGGTTTTTAAATTCAAAAATATCTACGCCTTCTACGCGCTCTACTTCTAACTTAGTCAGCCCATATTTATTCAACATGTGCATTCCGGTAACCCAAAAACTCACAGAATACCCGGCATCTCTTGCTTTAATTGCCAAGGGTTCGACTTTACCAAAGTCTGCGCGCGTGCCTGTGACAAAAAGCAATTTTTTGGTCATAGTGAGTAGTTCCAATCAAATCTATATCGAATTCAATGTCGTATAACGGATATTATTAACATTCACTAATGAAAATTAGACCATTCCAATTGATGGTTTTTTTTAACCGCAAGTCTAAGCTTTTTACCAATTACATCATGATACTTATACCCGGGGATCTCGCCAGATCCTGGTCTTCGAGCCCAGATATCTTTTTCTGTTATGATATGACCAGCCGGCATATCTTTATCTGCAACAACTGAAGCTCGAGCAAATTTATAAACGTCTTCCTCTGGTATGGTTCTCTGTTTTGGATTTTTTAAAGCTTTGTATATCTCAACTGATCTGTCGATCATAAGTCGCAGTTCGGCGGGGTCCATAGAACAACTGATGTCAGGGCCATTCCTATACCGCGTATCAGTGAAATGTCGCTCAACTATGCAGGCACCAAGAGCTACAGAAGCTAGCGCCATCTCTGGGCCAATTGAGTGATCTGAAAATCCGACTAGTGCTTTTGGGAAAGCGTCTTTAAGTTCCTCTATGCCTTTCAAGCTGACAATTTCTGGAGGAGACGGATATAGGTTAGTGCATTCTAACAAAGCATACTCGACGTGCGAGTTTTCCAAGATTTTCACACTATTTTTTAAACTTTGAATTGATTGCATGCCAGTCGACATAATAATCGGTTTACCTTTTTTTGCTATGTGATTTATCAAGGGAAGATTATCTGCTTCGCCCGACCCTATTTTGAAAGCTGGCACATCAATGTGATCTAAAAAGTCTACAGCCTTTCTTGAAAATGGGGTGGATATCCATATTAATCCTAAATTTTCAGCATGTTTTTTAAGTTCCTTTTCCTCATCGAGTGTCAGAGAACATTCTTTCATCACGTCCCAAATTGATTTATCTGCGTTTGGAGGGAAAATCGACTTAGCTTCTTCCGTCATTTCATCTTCGATAATATGGGTTTGATGCTTTACGCACTCGCAACCTGAGCTGGCAATTAAATCAACCATATTTTTTGCGACATTTAGATCACCACCATGGTTAATGCCAATTTCCGCAATGACTAAAGGAGGTTCATTAGGGCCAATACTTCGATTGCCTATTTTCATTTAAGCTTCCCTTTCCACACTTGTTACCTTTTGCAATTGACGTCAGCGAATTTCGTCTGGTGCAACTCCCCAAATATCAGTTTTTTTTATCCATCCATCATACTTACCAGCGTCAATTTCGCACCACTCTTTAATACATTTTCGTAAGTCAGCGATATAATTCTGTTCAATTCTGGCCATAACCATTGAGTTTTGATCAGATTTTCGATGCAAGTCTGCTATTAAGGAAGTTACAATAATAGAGCGTACTCCTGAAAGTAAAGAATAGTGTATCCATCCGCCTGCGCCTTCTGCATCACGTACCCTTCGCCAGTTGTCATATTCACCATAAATTTCTAATGGCATTCCCTTTTTTTTAAATATCCAATCTATTCGATGTGAGAGGGAGGGGCCCCTCCTTGCGTTTGCTTCGTTCGCTTTAAGGGAAACATATCGTGGTATTAGGAGGTTTGTGACAGGGCCACGCTCTGACGCATTAATGTGAGTTCCGATAGCTGCCACCAGAATCGTGCACAAAATATAAAGAGACCGCAATTTCAAACGAATTTTCCAGTGTCCTAATCGGTATCCTGACTACTATAAGATTGATAGAACAACATCTTAACACAGTCCATTATATAATATCCGATTAAGCAAAAATACAGTTCATATAAATTTTATGCGGCTTAATAAATTTGCATATCATTTATAAGGTTTAATGGATCTAGGCAGCGGTTTGACGTCCGTTAGCCTATAACTATTTTTTTTAGACAAAAAACTGAGCGCCATTAGCTGAGATGGTAGATCCATTTATAAACCCTGCATCGTCTGATGCCAAAAATGCAACGCATCTTGCTATTTCATCTGGTTCACCTACGCGTCCAGCCGGGATTTGACCAATGACCGCCTCTAGTGCTTTTTCTGGCATTGACGCTATCATTTCCGTAGCAATATACCCTGGGCATACGGCATTTGCTGTTATTCCATTTCTTGCACCTTCTTGTGCTAGAGATTTTACTATTCCTAAATCACCAGCTTTTGTTGCAGCGTAATTTACCTGACCAAACTGACCCTTTTGGCCATTTATAGAAGATATAACGATTACTCTGCCAAATTTCCGTTCTCTCATTCCTGGCCAGACAGGATGGACGGTATTAAAAACTCCTGTCAAGTTAGTTGCGATCACTTCATTCCATTGTTCCGGAGTCATTCTGTGAAAAGGAGCATCACGTAAAATTCCAGCGTTGGCAACGACTACATCAACTGGTCCCAACTCACTCTCGACTTTTTCAATGCCAGATTTGCTCTCTTCATAACTAGATACATCCCATCTATAGCTTTTGATTCCAGTCTCAGCTGTAAAAGAAGCTGCTGCTTCGTCGTTTCCTGCATAGGTAGCGGCAACTGTGAAGCCATCTTGCTTTAACCTTTTTGATATAGATGCTCCAATACCTCTTGAGCCCCCAGTAACCAATGCAATTCTTGACATAATCTTCTCCTAAGTCAGGTTTGTTTTAAATTTTGATTGAAGCATTAATCTCGTTCTAGACACATGGCGACACCCATTCCACCACCAATGCATAATGTTGCAAGTCCTTTTTTTGCTGATCGGCGTTTCATTTCGAACAACAAAGTATTTAAAACACGAGCTCCAGATGCTCCGATAGGATGTCCTATAGCTATCGCTCCCCCATTTACATTAACTATACTTGGATCCCACCCCATATCTTTATTAACGGCACAAGCTTGAGCAGCAAAAGCTTCATTCGCTTCAACAAGTTCAAGATCTTTTACAGACCATCCCGCCTTTTTAAGAGCTTTCCTACTCGCATAAATTGGGCCCACACCCATTATCTTCGGGTCTAGTCCGGCGGTTGCATAGGAAGCAATTCTTGCAAGCGGCTCAATGCCTCTGTTATTGGCCTCTTCAGCCGACATTACGAGCGCAGCTGCTGCACCATCGTTTATGCCGGAGGCATTCGCGGCTGTAACACTTCCATCCTTTGCGAATGCTGGTCTTAGTTTCTGCATATTTTCAATTGTAGCGCCGTGCCTTATGTATTCGTCTTTATCTACTGAAATATCGCCTTTGCGTGTTTTAACTGTAAATGGCACAATCTCATCTTCAAATTTTCCAGCAACTTGCGCGGCTTCTGCTTTGTTTTGAGATGATAAAGCGAATTCATCCTGCATATCCCTTGAGATTTGCCATTGCTCTGCAACGTTTTCTGCTGTCTGTCCCATATGATAGCCATTGAATGCATCCCAAAGTCCATCTTTGATCATGCTATCTATATATTTAACGTCGCCCATCTTATGTCCAGAGCGAAGATGAGAAACATGAGGGCTCAAAGACATATTTTCTTGACCACCAGCACAGATTATTGAGGCATCTCCAAGTTGAATATGTTGTGCTGCAAGCGCGACAGCTCTTAGGCCTGAACCGCATACCTGATTTATGCCCCAGGCGGCAGATTCAACAGGCAAACCTGCGTTCACGTGAGCCTGTCGTGCAGGGTTTTGCCCTTGACCAGCAGTTAAAACTTGACCCATTATTGTTTCGGAAACTTCTGACTTATCTATGCCTGCTCTCGAAACTAACGCTTCTAGGACAGTTGTGCCAAGCTCGTGGGCCGGTGTATTTCCAAAAGACCCACTAAAACTTCCTACTGCAGTGCGAGCTGCTGATGCTATAACGACGTTTGTCATGCTTTATTTCCCATGCGGTTTTTGCTGTTACTTACGATTCATACGCTGTTTAGCGGCTTTGCTGCATCGCGGCAAGAGCAATAATATTACAAATAAGTGTTTTTTTTTGTAATGATAAAACTTTATGAAATTGTAATCTTATATTTTTAAAAATGATTAAAGTTTAGACTTTGTCGTGTTCAGAAAGTGTACTGAATGCGTTGACACCGGCAATGAAGGATGTATAAGCGCTTTTTTAATTGTTGGTGTTGGTGGCTCCTGCAAAGGAAACCCTGTCGTGCTTTAAGCAAGAGGACAACGCCCTTCGAAACCGCCGTTGCGCGCTAAAATAGGAAGGAGATCAGCAGATGACAAAAAGAACTGCTGCCAAGCATAAAATTGATAGAAGAATGGGCGAGAATATTTGGGGTCGTCCAAAGTCTCCAGTGAACAGACGAGAGTATGGGCCCGGCCAGCATGGGCAGCGCCGTAAAACAAAGCTATCAGACTTTGGTTTGCAGCTAAGAGCAAAGCAAAAACTTAAAGGCTATTACGGGGACCTTACCGAAAAACAATTTCGAAGAATTTTTGGAGATGCCGAGAAGGTAAAAGGTGATACTGGTGAAAATTTAGTAGGGCTACTCGAACGAAGGCTTGATGCAGTTGTTTATAGGGCTAAATTTGTCGCAACAGTTTTCGCAGCTCGTCAGTTCGTAAATCATGGTCATGTTCTAGTTAATGGTAGACGCGTAAATATCCCATCATACAGGGTTAAAGAGGGTGATGTCGTTGAAGTCAGAGAAAAATCAAAACAAATCGCGGTTGTATTGGAGGCAGCACAACTACCCGAGAGAGATGTTCCTGAGTATTTGGAAGTAGACCATTCTAAAATGACGGTTAGGTTTGTACGTACTCCTGGGTTGTCCGATGTGCCATATCCAGTAATTATGGAGCCTAATCTAGTTATTGAATATTACGCACAGAACTAATTAAATTACATTAACGGAATTATGCCGTAGCGGTTATCCGTTGCGGCATTTTTTGTTTTTAGTGGTCAAAATAAGCGGTCCGATGTAATTATATGTATGGAGAAATTCTATGTTAAAAGCTGAACCAAAACCAGGAATCTTAGATATTGCTTTATATGAAGCGGGTTCTGCACCAAAAGCTGAAGAAGAGAATTTTATAAAGCTTAGTTCAAACGAGAATCCCTACGGTCCAAGCAGGAAATCTATCGATGCGATTACAAGGCATGCGGCTGAAGTACATTTATATCCCTCTACTAATCATTTAGACTTACGTGAGGCAATTGCTGCACTTTTTGGACTGAACGAGAAAAATATTATTTGTGGGGTGGGAAGTGATGAAATAATTTCATTTTTATGCTACGCTTTTGCTGGGCCAGGGGATGAAGTTATTCATACCGAGCATGGCTTTGGGATGTATAAAATATCTACATTGGCAGCAGGAGCTAAACCCGTAGAAGTCCGAGAGAACAATCGCTACACCGATGTTGACGCAATCTTAGAGGCCTGTAGTGAAAGTACTAAATTAATTTTTATAGCTAATCCAAATAATCCTACAGGTACAATGATCGATGCTCATAAAGTTCAACGGTTAGCGGATGGTATTCCAGAAACTTGTATTTTAGTTCTAGACGGTGCTTACGCAGAATACGTGCCAAATTTTGACGGTGGTGCGAGTTTAATCCATGAGAGAGAAAATGTTTTTATGACCCGAACATTTTCTAAAATGTATGGACTTGGTGGCTTGAGAATTGGCTGGGGGTATGGTTCAAAGCATGTGATTGATATTCTTAATCGTATTCGTGGTCCTTTTAATTTGTCAACGCTTGCACTTGCAGCAGCAAATTCTGCGCTAACAGATGTAGATTACGTAGAAAAATGTATGAACGAAAATACTAGACTACGTGAATGGCTATCCAACTCTTTGTCTAACCTTGGTATTGAATCTGATAAATCTTGTGCAAATTTTATTCTGGCACGCTTTAAAGGATCAGAAGAGGCAAGAGCATGCTATAAATTTCTGAGTAATGAAGGCCTTCTGGTTAGGCAAGTAGCAAACTACAACCTCCCAAATTGTTTAAGAATTACCATTGGGGATGAAGTCGCATGCAAGCGGGTATACGCATCAGTCCGAAGTTTCTTGGAGAGCGTGAAATGACTGTAGTTTATAATCGTGTTGCCCTCATTGGGCTTGGTTTGATTGCCTCTTCTATGTTTTGGTCAATCCGACGGGGGAACCTCGCTAAGGAAGTTGTAGGATTTGCTAAGTCTAAAAAAACCCGAGACACTGCAAAGTCTATTGGCCTTTGTGATCACGTTTTTGATAACCTTAAGGACACAGTAAACGATGCAGACTTAGTGGTTCTTTGTACTCCAGTTGGTGTCATGAGAGAGGTAGTCGAACAGATCATACCTTATTTAAAAAAGGGTGCAACTTTGTCTGATGTTGGTTCAGTAAAAAGAGCAGTGTTAGATGCCGTTGAGCCTCTTATCCCGCAAGATGTGCATTTTGTACCAGCTCACCCACTCGCTGGTACAGAGCATTCAGGTCCTGAAAGTGGTTTCTCAAGTTTGTTTGAAAATCGATGGTGTATATTAGTTCCAACGGTATCTAGCACTCCAAAAGCAGTTGCGAAGCTTACTTGTCTGTGGACTGGAATGGGTGCACTAGTAGATCAGATGGATGCTGACCATCACGATTTGGTATTAGCGGTGACAAGTCATACTCCTCATCTGATTGCTTACACAATGGTTGGTGTCGCTGATGATCTAAGCAAAGTCACAGATAAAGAAGTTATAAACTACTCAGCTGCTGGATTTAGAGATTTTACGCGGATCGCATCTAGTGATCCAACTATGTGGAGAGATGTTTTCCTCGCTAATAAGGAGGCCACTCTAGAAATATTAGGACGATTTACCGAAGAGCTTTTTTCTTTACAAAGTGCTATAAGAACTGACGATGGGAAAAGGTTGTTTGACTATTTTACAAGAACTCGGGCAATTCGTCGAGGTATCGTTGAAGCTGGACAAGACACAGAGGCTCCAGATTTTGGGCGGAGTTTAGTCGAAAAAAGTGAAGGTGACTAATCGCATAAAATACTGATTATTTATGTTTTGTGTTAGTTTTTCTTTTTATTAAGTTGTTTAATTTTAAAAATTGCCCAACTAGCGTGTAATAAACTGACCGTAGAAAACAACATTCCTACAAAAATTACTTCTATACTAGCAAGTCCATATGTACCTCGGTAGACAACGGCAAATATGACGAATAAAATAATAAATAAAGATAGTAAAATTCTAATCTTATACTCATTTAGTTTTTCTGGATCAAACATAATTGATTTATGCTAATTTAACGAGTTTGTCATAGAGACAAATAAGGTAAAACAAAGGTAAGGGTAGTTCCAACTCCCGTAAGCTTTTAACCCCAATCACAAAATGGATCTTCATTTGTGCTCTCCATTATATTATTGAATGATAAATAGCGTAAAAATTTTTTCAAGCAATTGTGCAAAAAAAATCAATCAAAGATTGTGAAAAACAATTGGAAAAAACCTGTTAAAATTCAGATTCGCTCTCAAAAATCCATTTCGCAAGCTTTTGACCCTCAATTGTCACTTTTTCGTCCGTATCTAACCAACCCATTCGTTTAGCATAAACAATAGGTTTATAGCCCCAAGAACCTGCCATAACTTGCGCGTAATAAAGAATAGCTTCTTTAGCAGCTGGATTATAAAATGCCATAATAGCCTCATTATAACTTTTAAGCTGCCCAATCAGCACGATTACTATGCACCAACTTTCTGAAAAAGCAAAACTTTTTTCGAAGATTGTTAAAATTATGGTCGCTCAAAGATGTTTAAATCAATTTGTATTTTTTCTAAACTTTTTGTCACATCTGAAAGTTTCGATATTAAAATTTCTGCATCGGGATGGTCTTTTTTGATATTTTCGCCAAACTTACTGATCTCAGATAATAAGATATTCAGCTGTTCAACCGCTTGCGTAATTTTGATAGACCTATTTACCGTTTCTGTATTAGATGCGTCCAAACGTTTTTCTAATTTTCTGACTAGTGCATTTAAAAAGACATCTTTTTCGAGTTTTTGAAGAATATGCTTCGGTGGAATAAACTTAGCTTTAAGGCCTTCTGAGCCTGCAACTACTGTTGTGGATCGTTTTGTTCCCAGTATAAATGATGCCTCGCCGAATAGCTCACCTTGACCCACATGACCTAAATAGTGGCCATTTGGGGCTTTTATTTGAACACTTCCTTCAATCACAAGGTAATTGTACTCTGGTGGGGCTCCTGCACTGTAAATAGTTTCATTGGCAGACCAAGTACCAATATCATCATTTTTTTTCATACCGTACTGTGCTTGAAAATAAAATTTTGGTCAATGCTGCAAAATAATGGTGCTGCTGGGGAGGATTGAACTCCTGACCAAATTCTATAAAACACAATAATAATAGTATGTTACAAGTGGCACGCTATATATGTTTAGTTGCACATTCAGTTATATTTGGGTACGAAAAACTCGACAAATCTCCAAAAATATGTGAAAATTTAGTTACATAAACAGACTAACCTATGGCTTAGACGGAAGCGCCTGTATATTTAGGCGAAGTTATCTCGAAAATATAATAGACTACTTACTTCAATACTGTCCGAAACTCCCATGAAAGGACAATGCTACAAATAATTTTCATGCGTACCAACAGGTGGGAAAACTCAATCCAGATCTTTATTATGATCAAACAATGCAATCCCTAATGAAACGGGATGCTCAACGCCTTGGCGAAAAATTCTTTGAAAAATCTGAACTGAATTTCAGGGAGGATTATCTTGATCAAGAATACTGCTGAGTCACATCTGCGCAAACTCAAGGGTCAGTCTTTACAACTGGCGGTAGTAGAGGAGTTAAGCAAATTACCAAAAATCAATCCAGATCTGATCCACTTGCAAGTTACGAGTGCCAACGGTGAAGATATAACAATGGACGATGAAGTCAGGCGAGAATTGCCAATATCAATTGAATGCAAAAAAGCCACCGAAATTGGAAACAAGCCTCCTGTCGCAAGACTGTGCCAAGTCTTTGGTCGACCGACGATGATCCAAAGTTAGGGCTGAGTAATAGTTATGAGACAGTACCGACAGAGTAATTGAGTACTAGAGAAAGAAGTATTGACACTAATAATTTCATCTGTTGCGGAAGCGTATCTAATATTCCTATAGGGGTGGGTGGCGCATGCATAGTGCGCGCTAAAACTGTTAGGTGATTTATTAAGCTGGTAAGGTATCAAATGCACCATCAAGAAATGGTTCATATTTACGCCAAGCATTAGAGCTTCCCTGATAGATCTTTTGTCTAACCTGTTGTTGTGAGGCAGTTTTGACACTACGTCTGTTCTTATGCGGCGATAGGCAGGCCTTTTCCCATTCAATTCCCAGATGTTTAATCAATTTCTTAGTTTCTTTTTCTTGGTTAATCGTGAGTTTTTCATAGCTCAAATTATAAATTCTATTACAGTATTCGGAGTCCCAAAATTTCATCAGATCGCTATATAGCTTGTAATATGCAACTACATCCTGAAGATCATAGCAATAAAGTAAATCTTTACTTACAAAATATTGTTTGTAGTTTGACCAACATGTTGCTCTTGGATCTCTTCGAATGTGTATGATTTTAGCTTCGGGAAAAGCTGCACAGATTAATGGTATAAAGCAAAAGTTTTGCGGCATTTTATCAGTAACAAAATCATTACAATGTGATATCTTTGATAATTCGAAAAGATATTTCTCTCTAAACTCTCTGACAGTTTTAGTGTTTGCAGAGCTAACACCAGCTGATAATTTAAAGCCATACTTAGATATGTATTTTAATTCACCAGCACCAGTTACCTTGGAGTGTGACGATATTATTTGCTCGACAAGCGATGTTCCTGATCTTGGCATGCCAAGAATAAAAATTGGTTTTAGATTTATAGAATTTTCATTTATTTTGAGAGATTTGGCTAATAGATTTTGCTGTGTCCTTTTAAATGCCTTGAACCGATTTTTATCTTGATCAATAGAATAATTTATGAATTTCTTTCGCAGGGCGTTACCTTCAGATAGATACTTAAAAGCGCTATCAAATTCTCCAATATCTTCATGCATCTTAGCCAATGCAAAACTTAAATTTCCCTTAGAAACCTCATCAAGACCCTGTTTTTTGTACATATCTTTTACCTGAATAAAATGAGGATCGTTAATTGTATATTTTTTTATAGCGCTTAAATGGCGATGCGCTTCTGCAAAATAAGGTTTTAGAATAAGAGCTTTCCTGTAAGCCTCTTTTGCTTCTTCTAGGTTGCCTTGATCTTGCAAAGTAATTCCCACGTTATTATGAGCTTCTGCAAAATCAGGCTTCAGTGACAAGGCTTTATTGTAAGCTTCTAGTGCCATTGCCGGCTCGCCTTTTTCTTTGAGAGTAATACCCATATTGTTATAGGCCTCTGCAAAATCAGATTTCAGTAACAAAGCCTTATTGTAAGCTTCTAACGCCTCATCTAGCTTGCCTTGACTTTGTAGCGCAAATCCCATGTTATTGTGAGCCTCAACATAATCAGGTTCAATGGAAAGTGCCTTTTTATATGCCTCTAGCGCCATTTCCATTTCGCCTTGTTCTCTGAGTGCAACTCCCATGTTATTGTAAGCTTCAGCAAAATTAGGCTTAATCGAAAGTGCTTTTTTATAAGCCTCCAACGCCATTTCCAGCTCACCATTATCTTTAAATGCAACGCCCGCATTGTTGTAGGCGTCAACATAATCGGGCTTGAGCAGGAGCGCTTCTTTATAAGCTGCTATCGCTTCGTGCAGCTGCCCCTGTTCTCTGAGAGTGTTTCCAATGTTGTAATGGGCATTAGAATAATTTGGCTTAACGGAAAGAGCCCTGTTGAAAGCCACTATTGCCTGATCTAATTTTCCCAGATCTTTGAGAGTGACACCTTTATTATTATGAGCGTCGGCGTATTTCGGTCTGATGGAAATCGCTTTTTCGAAAACTTCTAGTGCTTCCTCGAAATATCCCTGATCTTTGAGAGCAATGCCTAAATTATTATGAGCTTCAGCGTAATCTGGTTTGATGGTAATAGCTTTATTATAAGCCTTTATCGCATTTTCCGATTTCCCTTGTTCTTTTAGAGCAATTCCCTTGTTATTATAGGCCTCAGCATAATTAGGTTTGAGTAAGATTGCAGTATTGAAAGCTTCTATTGCCTCTTGCAGTTTGCCTTGATGTTTGAGAGTAAGGCCTATGTTATTGTGAGCATCTATGTAATCGGGCATTATTGAGATTGATTTTTTAAAAGCTTCTTCGGCTTCTATCAGGTTTCCTAATCCTTGATTCACTGCACCTATGATATTGAAAAGTGTGGCAGAACTTGGAAATTCTAAAAGTAAGTTTGAAGCTACATTCAACGCTTCTTGATAGTGACCTTCTGTATAAAGAGTGATCAGAGACTGTAATTCAATATGCGGAGGGTCCTGGCGCTGCAACTTTTTAGATTCGTCATTGCGAACTAAAAACATGAGCTCATCAAGTTTTTTCTCTATATTGTCTAAGCCATCTCCTTTTACGTCTTGTTGCTTGGCACTCTTTAAAACTGCCCTAGCATCGTTAATTAGATCTAGCTTTATTAGTGTATCTAAATAACTAATCCAGAACTGAGCAATATTTGGGTTAGCTTCCAATGCCGTTTTAAAGAATGGCAATGCCTGATTAACTTTACCAACACCAACGGCCAGGATCCCCATATTGTGGTTAGTATCAGGATGCTTGGGATTTGCTTTTAGGATGGCAGTATAGTAGCGCTCAGCTTCCTGAGCATTACCAGCTTTATGGGCCTCAATCCCCTTTTGTAATGCTTGGTCTAGTGTAATTCCCATTAGCGCCATTTTAAAGTGAGATTAAAAATAGTTTAAGCTTTTTATTGAACGTAACCAAATATAGATGATATTAATAATAGTAACTATAGCACTTTATTCTGCCCGTAAGTTGCGGGCGTATCTAATACCGAAACCTCTGCCCTATAGATTTATAAGTAATCAAGCTATAACATAAATGTCTGGGGGTTCGAAACTGCTCCCCACAAACAACTCTTTGATAATATACATCTTTTACCTAAAAGTTCGGACATAGTCTATAAAAACCTGATTATTTATATCTAATTTACGAGTGGTAGTTTTAAAGTTATTTTACGTATTCAAACCACACTGAATCTTCTAAAAGCATAGCTTTAATCGTTATTTCCTGTCCTTTTGTTACATAAATAGGTTCATCGAAGCGATATATTGGCGTTGGCCAATGCGAGTCTAACTCACCAGGAGTATTCTCATATTTAACTTCTTTAAATATATTAATTATAATCCACTGTATTATTCCGTAACAAAACCCGGTTTTCTGTGCAAAAAGCTTCAAAACAGTTTCTTTTTCAAATACGTTTTGTAAATTGCATAGATCTATTTTGAAAGCGCTTGTTGCTTCACTCAGGAGCGTAGGCTTATTTTTCAATTTAATTGAAAACTTATTACCAGCTATCATATTAAATTTTGATAAATTAAATCCGCATATGTTATCTACATAGAGACTTTCTTTTATTTCTTTACTATCTCCAAGTAATGCGATTTTTATTTCGCCAGACTCTGGTAGCATCTTCCCATTAGGGGCTAATAGTCTTCTATTTGCATCTACAAGAGTTGACTGAACACCCTCACCAACAAATCCAGCCGACAGCACTTCAGATATTATAACATCGGCTTTAGCTGGAAGATCCTTGCCAACAACCAAGTCAGTTGACTTTTTATTGATGATATTGATTTCGTTGCTGAAATTATTTTCTTTTACTATATCTGTTGCGATTCTTGAGATAGTCTTGGATGTTTCACATGTTATTACTTTTTTTGCACCAGCCCTCGCCGCCAACATTGCTAGCAAACCTGAACCAGTACCAATTTCCAGTACGAGTGCATCACTATTAATTGCAAGTTTTAGTGCATCTGAATAAGCTTTGTTTCGTACGTGATCATTCATCATAATTATATGCCATGATGGAACTGCTAGGCTTTTCACAATAGATAGATTCATCTTAACCTTAGCAGTGTCGGGTGCGACTGAAAGAGCTCTCTCATACATTTGTATCGATGCATCTAACTTGCCCTGTTGTTTAAGTATAACGCTTAAGTTGTTGTATGCCGGATAATATTCTGGCTTTAATGATATTGCCTTGTTGTATGCTGTTGCAGCTTCGTTGAGATTTTGCTGAAGTTGGAAACAAAGGCCCATGTTGTAAAAAGCGTAAGAGTGATCAGGTTTTAGAGAAATTGTTCTTTGGTATGTTTTTATGGCTTGGCTGAGCTTGCTCTGACCTTGGAGGCATAAGCCAATACTGTATATAGCTTGGTGATAATTAGGATTTACAGAAACTGCCTTATTAAATGCTTTTAAAGCTTCG
>CACKSH010000003.1 GCA_902602765.1 Paracoccaceae bacterium | reverse complement strand
GCATTTCCAGATGTCGCAGTAGTTACTGAAGAAAAATTAGAAAGCCACTATCTAAAAGCAAATAATTTTATTTTAGTTGATCCTCTAGATGGAACTAAAGAATTCATTAATAGAACTGGAGAATTCACCGTAAATATTGCTTACATTCAAAATGGCATCCCAACCCATGGCGTTGTGTACGCACCGGCAATTAAACGATTATTTTCAACTGATCAAAATGGAAAATCTTACGAAACTATAAAATTATCAGCGAAAGCAGGACAAACGATAAATAAGCCGCTTCGAGTAGCAGCTCCCGATGCAAATGCTTTAACTGTTGTAGCCTCAAAATCACATATTAATTTCGAAACAAAAGAGTATATCGCTAAATATTCCGTATCAAATTGCAAAAATGCAGGTTCATCATTAAAATTTTGTCTTATTGCAAATGGTGAAGCTGACTTTTATCCAAGGTTGGGCCGTACCATGGAGTGGGATACGGCAGCTGGTCATGCTATACTTTCAGGGGCAGGTGGTTACGTTACAAATCTTTTAACAAAAGAACCTCTTTGTTACGGGAAGCCCAGTTTTGAAAACCCATTTTTCGTAGCGCACAGCAGAAAAGGCTTAATCAAATATTAGGCGGCTTGTATTTTTTGATTCTCCGTTAAAATGGTGAAAAGCGTTTGTTGATCAGGGTTTGCTCTCAATTTCGCGCATATAGAATTATCGCGCAGAGTCCTTGAAACAATTGCTAATGCTTTCAAGTGATCAACCCCCGCATTCTCAGGAGCAAACAGTCCAAAAATTAAGTCGACTGGGAGTTTATCCACTGAGCCAAAATCAACTGGCGACTCTAATAAAATGAAGGCCCCACAAACTCTATCTACATCCGTGGATCTAGCATGTGGCAAAGCTACACCGTGCCCAACCCCAGTTGGACCCAATTTCTCCCGTTCAAGTAAAGCTTCTAATAAGACTTCAGTCCGCATATTATAGCAATTTCCTGCCAACTGAGCCAGATCGTGCAGCACCCGCTTTTTACTTGATGCAGCTGCCACTACCTTTACAGCTTCAGGGTGAAGCAAATCGTAGAGTTCCATTTCCGCGACTATTCCTTAAAATTCCAATATCTTTATTTTGGCTCAACCCAGCCAATGTTCCCGTCGTCCCTTTGATAAACAATACTAAAAAGTTTGTTTGCATCATTCTTAAATACGAAAAAATTCTTACCTGATATCTCCATTTGCATTACAGCTTCACCAACAGATAGTTTTGGTATCGTTGTTTCTACTTCAGCTATAATAATTGGCTGTAGAGTTTTTGGCTCTGATTCTTCGTTTTCACCTTCTGATACGAGGATATATGATGAAGCAGAGGAAAGTTCAACAGGTGTGGTTCGTGTAGCGTGGTGGTCTTTTAATCTTCTTTTGTAGCGACGTAATTGTTTTTCCATCTTGGCGGCACAATTATCGAATGATGCATATATCTCATTTTCATGTGCCCGCGCCTGGGCAGTTAGACCGGTTGATAAATGAACGGTGGCTTCACACACAAACTCATGACCACTCTTTGAGAAAACAACTATAGCATCGGTCGGACGCTCAGCGTATTTTGAAACTACTTCATCAATTTCGCTCCTAACATGCTGTTGCAATGCAGTACCGATATCGATTTGTTTTCCAGAGATTTGATAGCGCATCTTTACTCCTTTCATGAAAAAACATCAAATTCCACAAAGCTCTGCATGGCAAACTTCTTCGACACCTTTTGCATAAAATCAGAGGTCTTTTCGAGATCTAAATCTAGTGAACTCATGCCTTAAACAACATGATCCTATCTTTTATTAAAATAGACCATAGAATTAGTGTCAATTAAAATTGTTATAAATTTTATGAGATTTTAAAATTATCGCCAAGATAAACTCGCCGCACATTTTTATTTGCAACGACTTCATCTGGTGATCCTGCCATCAATACTTTTCCGTCATGTAAGATATATGCGTGCGAAACAATATCAAGCGTTTCACGCACATTATGGTCTGTAATTAAAACCCCAATTCCACGATCCTTTAAATCGTGCACCAAAGAGCGTATATCTGAAACCGAGATAGGATCTACTCCAGCAAATGGCTCATCCAAAAGTAAATACTTCGGGTTAGCAGCGAGTGATCTTGCTATTTCAACTCGCCGTCGCTCTCCTCCAGACAATGCAAGCGCAGGAGCAGTCCTCAAGTGTTCTATCGAAAATTCTGCCATGAGCTGCTCTAGCCTTTCTCTTCGCTTGTGAATATCCTTTTCTGTTATTTCCAAGATTGCCATTATGTTTTCTTGTACATTCAAACCTCTAAATATAGACATTTCTTGCGGCAAATATCCAATGCCAAGACGCGCTCGTCTATACATGGGCAATGTGCTTATATCATTCCCATCCAAAGATACCTTTCCACCGTCTCCTTGAATCAGACCTGCTATGGCGTAGAAGGATGTAGTCTTACCTGAGCCATTCGGCCCAAGCAGTGCCACTACTTCTCCTCTCCTTACAGAGAGCGAAACGTCTCGGATTATAGCTTTTTTTTGGTAACTTTTTCGTAAACCTTGCACTACTAAACCAGGCTCTATATTTTCTGAGATTAACTTAGTCATCCGCCGTTGCCTTCCTGTCTAGGAGGCATCAACATTGTCTTCACACTACCCATCATCGACGCGGAACCCGTTTCAGTGTTAATTACAGCTTTCTCAGCTTTTAGTGTACTTCCAGACTGCGAGAAATATACATTACCTGAGAAGGTTAATTCATTTTTATTAAAATCATATACTGCTTCATCGCCCATTGCGATATCATTACCACTTTTTAACACTACCTCGCCACTAGCAAAAAATCTTTCTAATTCATTTGTATTCACATTAAATGAAATTTCTGCGTAATCAGATGATAGACTTGTATCGCCTTGGCTAATATTTACGCTCCCTTTCATTTCACTTGTTCCTGTTTGTTCGTTGAAAGATAAGCTATCTGAAGAAAAAGAAATCGGCTCGTTTCGATCATTTGCAATCGTACCAAAACCTCCCTCTAGATTTTCCGATAATAGATAACTTGGTAAAATACCAAAGAATATGAATAAAAATACTTTAGCCATTAATCCCTCTATTAGATTTCGCTAGGCTCATAATCCAAAACAACCTTTTCACTAAACAACAGCTGCATTGGCGCCTTGGCATTTTTTCTCATTATTTCCATTTTTCCTGCATAAATCTTACCCATAGGCGATAAACCTTCAATTGGGCCTTCTCCAAAAATATAAGTCCCGTCTGTTGATATACGTAACTCTGGAGATGATAAATTATAACCAGATGAACTGGAAATCAAAACTGCGCCCGTCATCTTGAGTAGTTTTTCGGAGTATAAATATTGTCCAAATTGTGCAGTTGCCTCAATTTCTAATCCATTTTTACCTTTGAAGGATGCGCTAACAGTCCTCATTTCAAGCATTTTTTGTTCATCAAAGCCCTCAACTGCCGATTGTGCAGACAATGCAAATTCGTCTCCAGCTCCCGTTTGCCCTGAGTAATAAAGCTGATTAATTTGTTGCTTTGCAAGTTCATCCGCAAACTGATTTTTATCAAATGGCAAAACTGCTTGTGCTGTTTGATCTCTGGAGAGAACAAACATTGCTATCATTAAGCTCACTCCAAGGAACGGTAGTGCAATTTTTAAAAAATTAATTACGCGAAAATATATTTTATCATAAATAGCCAAGTGCTAATCCAGCCTAGTGTGCAAATATATCAGTCTCGGGCCAGCCAGCCAGGTCGAGCATGGCACGTGTTGGCAAAAAATCAAAGCAAGATTTGGCCAAATCAAGTCTGCCCTCTCTCTTGAGTCGAAGATCAAGTTCGTTCTTCAGACTGTGGAGATACAAAACATCTGAAGCAGCGTATTCAAGTTGGGCATCTGTTAACGTTTCTGAACCCCAATCACTAGATTGCTGCTGTTTGGAAATATCTGTATCTAAAAGCTCTTGTAATAAATTTTTTAGACCGTGCCGGTCAGTGTAAGTTCGTACTAATTTGCTCGCAATTTTGGTACAATAAACAGGGCTAGTTAAAATACCAAACGTATTTAACAAAGCTGCTATGTCAAAACGTCCAAAATGGAAGACTTTTAATATTTTTTCATTAGTCAATAATTTGCACAAATTTGGAGCGGAGTCTTGTCCCGCAGCAATTTTTACCATATGGGCAATTCCATCACCACCAGACAATTGGACTAAACACAATCTATCTCTATAAAAGTTGAGTCCCATCGTTTCACAATCTATTGCAACAATAGATCCAAGATCCAACGTATCTGGCAAATCACCTTTATGAAGTATATTATTCAACTCATTAACCCCATCTCTTTCATTATCCAGCAATAAACATTATGCTAGATAGAAGCAACTAGTTGAAGAGTTTTAAGAACAAATAAAACATCCCAGAATCCGACGGCAGACCATAGAGCAAAGTTGTGATAAAAAATGACCAAGCATAATTTTAGAAAGCTATTCACCAATCAAAATGATAAAGAATGGACGTCAAAATGGTTCAAAGTTGATCAGGAACTTATAAATTCTTTCGCAAAGGTTACGCAGGATAACCAATTTATTCACATCAATCATGACAAAGCAAAAAGAACTAAATTTGGGACAACAATTGCACACGGTTTTCTCACAATGTCCCTACTATCTGCAATGTATTATGATGCTGTTCCAGAAACAGAAGGCATGAGTATGGGAATAAACATAGGCTTTGATAAGCTAAGATTTTTGGCGCCGGTCAAATGTGACGATAACATCCGAGGAGTATTCATGCTTTCCAACATTGCTGAAAAAAACCCAAAAGCTTTAACACTAACCTGGGCTACCAAAGTTGAAATAGAAGGAAACTCAAAACCTGCCTTACTAGCGAGCTGGATCGAACAACAGTATCTTTAGCGTTAAATCCAACCAGCTAAATTATCGCCAATGATTTTGCAAAGGGCACCAATGTGCAACGGTTCATCATTTAAACAAGGAATGTACAAAAACTCATCACCGCCGGCTTCCTCAAAACTTTCTTTTATTTCCTCATTAATCTCTTCAAGCGTCTCGATACAATCTGCTGAAAAAGCAGGAGCAATAACCGCAATATGCTTCTTCCCATCCTCTTTGGCCAATCTTGCAACTTCCTCTACAGTATATGGCTTTAACCACTCCTCGGGACCAAATTTAGACTGAAAAGTAGTTACAATCTTAGTATCATCCCAGCCAAGCCGCTCTTTGAGAAGGCGCGTGGTTTTTTGACATTGGCAATGATATGGATCACCTCCTTGCACTAAGTAGCGCCGAGGAACTCCGTGATAAGAACAGACTAAAATTTCAGGTTTTTTATCTGATTTTTTATATGCAGTTTCGACGGAATTGGCTAATGCGTCGATATACAAAGGATTATCAAAATATGGAGCAACAGTTCTAACAGACGGCTGCCATTTCTCGTCCATAAGCGCTCGGAAAAATTGATCATTAGCAGTTGCACTCGTGGCACCTGCATAATGGGGATATAGCGGAAAAAAAAGAATTTTACTACAACCCATGCTCACTAAAGACCTGACTTTTGACTTCGTCGATGGGTTCCCATAGCGCATGCAAAACTCGACGGCTACACCATCGCCATATTGCTGCTGCATTATTTTCTTGATGGCGCCTGTTTGATCTTTAGTTATTGTCAACAACGGACTTTCTGACCTTTCTTCGTTCCAGATTGACTTATAAGCAGCACCAGACCTAAATGGCCTGGAAGTAAGGATTAGCAACTGTAACAATGGCTGCCATAAAAATGGGGAGTAGTCGATAACTCGTCTGTCAGACAAAAATTCGTTCAAATACCTTCTCATTGACCAATAATCATAATTATCCGGCGTCCCTAAATTTGAAACTAAGACACCAACTTTTTGTTTTGGTATTTTTGGATGGTCAATAGTGGCGTGCAGTGGGGTCTCAAGTGGCGTTGAAGTGTCAAACATTTCTTTCCTTCAGAGCTAATAATCAACGGTCTCACTTTACTGACATAAAACATTTATGCCTATGGTCAATCCGGCAAATGGGATTCCTTTGACCGAAGCGCATCGGCCAATCGCGATTGCGCACTTCCAGGCCTGAGAGGCTTTTGCTGACTCGGATCAGGCGCCCAACCTGTCAGATAAATATGTTCATAGGTTGCACTCACCATTTTACCGGGTCTAGAATATTGTTTTTGATATAGCTCAGAGGCATATTGAAAAAGACCACGTCTGGAGAAATATTTTGTCCTATCAATAAGCACATTTGTTTCAGCCATTGCACGCAAGTCATGAAGTATCTTGTAAAAACCATTATACAAACACTCTGTAATTACACTATCTGCGACCGGCAAAGTAAATCCAGCTCTTTGAATAAGCGAGCCGAGGTCACGAATTTCTGCCAAAGGCATAAATCTCGCGTGAATTCCACCAAATAATTTTGTTTCAGCCTCTATAAATACGTTACGCAGTTCGTTCAATGTCGTCCCACCTAAACATACAGCAATCATTAAACCATCATTTTTAAGAGCAAGCCTTGCTTGAATTAGTTGGCCAACAGGATCATTCGCCCAATGAAGTGCCATTCCATGTATTATGAGATCATATTTACCATTAGCTAAATTTAAGTTTTCTTCATCCTGAATAATCGTGGCTTTTGGAAATGCTTGGCCCCAGGGAGTTGACAGGCCTGAGACAATAGCGATTGATTGAAAATCCCTATTAATACTGCTAAGCCTATCTTTGATTTCTGTTATAGCCAGTTCATGGAGAAAATACTCATCCCGACCCATCGCTCTATTTCGATTCAGTTCCAAAGCTTTTCTGTCGACTAATACATTGGGCTTGATCATTTAACAGTATTTTCCAACTTGATAATAAAATTCTAAAATTGATATAGTCTTAGAGAGCACTTAATACTTAAAAAACCAATCGCTCAAGAACAACATCATAGATTAGCGTAAAAAGAGCTGAAAATCGTTATAGTGAAAAAGATTGACTTATATTCGATTCAAACACAGGGATTTTGCGACTCGGCGAAAAGATTACTTCATGACGAGGATATTAGTAACTTCGAGATCGATATGTCATCTGCTCCAATGCTTAGGAGCGAAATGAAGAGAGAAGCAAACGGCATGCGGACATTACCAAAAATCTATGTAAATGCTGCACATTTAGGTGGTTTCGCAGAATTGTATGCAATGCAGCAATTCTGCAAACTTGAAAAATTATTGAAAGATTAACTAATGTGGAAAGGCGCGCTTCTTCAACTGTCATCAACGGATAAACCAAAGAAGAACTTGGAAATCATAAATAATATGATCAATTCAGCTGCGGCCAAAAATGTCGATTTTATCGCTTTACCAGAAACTGCAAACTGCATTTCAAACAGTAGATCACAGCAAAACAAAGTTCTAGAAATAGAGGAAGAAGATATTACTTTGGCGAGTTTGACCGACACTGCTAAAAAAAAATCTATAAATATATTAGTTGGTTCTTTAGCTCTAAAACAAAATAAAAATGAGGAAAAGTTCGTAAATCGATCTTTTTTTATCGATACTTCAGGAAAAGTTTTGGGGAAATATGATAAGCTCCATATGTTTGACGTTACCATATCAGAGACGGAAAAATATACTGAAAGTTCAAATTTTTCAGCAGGCAAAAATGCAAAAGTAGTTTCAACTACGATTGGAATATTTGGTCTAAGCATATGCTACGATGTGAGGTTTCCTCATCTTTACAGAGGTCTTTCTAAAAGAGGTGCACAATTATTAACCGTACCCGCTGCATTCACAGTCCCAACAGGGAAAGCTCATTGGGAAATACTTCTACGTGCTCGCGCAATAGAAAACGGCGCTTTTGTAATTGCACCAGCACAAACAGGAACGCATAAATTTTCTGATGGGGGTAGCAGAAAAACATATGGACACTCAATGGTAGTTGACCCGTGGGGGACGGTTTTGGTCAATGCAAAAGGGCATACCAATAGAATATCATACTTTTCATGTGATATATCTAAAGTGGAAATTGCTCGTTCTCAATTACCATCATTGACGCACGATTGTAATTATAGTTATGAATAACAATGAGTAACGAGAACTCTCTAGCAGTACAGCTCTTTGGAGAAATTCTTGCTTTAGACCAGTTGGTGAGAAATCGTTTAGCTAAAGTATTACCTAAGGGTATGGAGCTGTCTCATTTTTCTGTACTTAATCAACTGAGTCATACTAAAAACGAACGGACCCCCGCTCAAATTGCAAAAAGCTTCCGAGTTACAAGGGGAGCAATGACAAATACCTTAAATAAATTAGAATTATCTGGATTTATTCATGTAAGGCCAGATTGGGAGGATGCTAGACGTAAAATGGTCAGCATTAGCCTAGCTGGCATGGTTGCAAGAAACAATGCTCTTGCAGCCGTTACACCTATTATAGAGGACTTGGCTCGAGATATGGGAGAAGAGCGTCTTAAAGCTATTGTTCCCATTTTAAGAGAATTAAGGCAAAAATTAGAATAAAGCCTAGCTTGAACTTTCATTATCACAGACTAACTAGAAAGCACTGCAAGTTGCTTAATAAATCAGATAACATACTCTATTCCGGCTCTTGAAATGAGAAGAATTTATTGATACTTAGCCTCAAAAAATAAGGTGTGTATTTAGATGTATCGCGTTTGGAATTTCTTAACTAACTATTCCCTGCTACTCATAATTGGAGCTATTATAGCTCTGGTTTGGGCTAATACTAACCCAAGTAGTTACCACCATTTTGTAGATTATGTTATTTGGGATTATTCTCCTATCGGTCATTATCACCACGGCCACCGTACACTAACACTACACTATTTGGTGAATGATGTTCTAATGGCCTTGTTCTTTGCTATTGCGGCAAAAGAAGTGTGGGAAGCAATCATCCTTGAAAATGGTAGTTTAAGGGGTAAAAAAGCAGCTACTCCTTTGTTTGCAACTGCTGGTGGTATGTTTGGGCCAATCGCCGTCTATTTGGGGATGGCTATGATGCTCGGGTCCGACACCTACAATGCAGTCGCGAATGGGTGGGCAATTCCAACTGCCACAGATATAGCTTTCTGTTATCTGGTTGGGCGGTTGGTGTTTGGCTCTGGTCACCCTGCGGTAAGTTTCTTATTGCTCTTAGCTATTGCAGATGATGCTGCCGGTCTAATTATTCTAGCAATATTTTATCCCTCTGGTGAACTTGCTCCAGAATGGTTGCTACTGTCCGCTGGTGCTGCATTATTAGCATATCTACTCTTCAATTGGCTTCCAGGAAAACTCGATAGCAATGATCAAAGCCAATCTAGATCAACCTGGATACGCAAGAACCTATCTTTTTGGCCTTACGCAATTGCCGGTTGCATAAGTTGGTATGGTTTCATGCGTTCAGGGTTACATCCTGCATTAGGATTGCTTCCGATTGTTCCCGCGATTCCTCACGCGGATCGAGCTTTCGGTTTTTTTGACCAAGCGGAAGAACATGTACATGACCTTTTGAATACTATGGAGCATGCTCTAAAACATCCTGTCGAAATAGTGCTTTTCTTCTTTGGATTGCTGAATGCCGGTGTAGAGTTTTCGGCGATTGGTGATGCAACTTGGCTGGTCCTTGCGGGCCTTATTATAGGAAAACCGATCGGTATATTTCTATTTGGGTGGCTCGCTGCAGTACCACTTAAATTGGGTATGCCGGAAGGTTTAAGATTGGTCGACCTTATAGTCATTGGTTTCGTAGCAGCAATCGGCTTCACAGTTTCACTATTTGTCGCAACCGTAGCTTTTGATGCTGGGCCTGTACAGGATGCAGCAAAAATGGGAGCATTATTTAGTTTCGCAGCCGCAATTTTATCGATCATTGTTGGTAAAATTACTAAGGTAGAAAAGAGAGAATTAGAAGCCTGAGCTATAAATAGTGCATTGTTATATGGCTTTGCACATTTTAATTTTGGTGGTTTATAAAATAAAATCTAACGAGCTTGAGAAGTAACCAGACAGTCAGTAACATGATAAAGCGTCCTTGTTTATTGATATTCGGACACGGATACACTGCAAATGCATTTGCAGACTATATAGAAAATATAGACTGGGAAATTTTTGGTACCACCAGAAACTCTCAAACTGCTGATTTGCTTATCAAAAAAGGTGTAAAGCCACTAATGTGGTCTGATGGATCTAAAATTAAATCTGTTATAAATCGAGCAGATTACATTTTACATTCTATACCTCCAACAGAAATTGGAGATCCTGTCTATAAAAGATTTTCAAAAGCAATTATGTCAAGATCCACAAATCTTTCGTGGTTTGGATATCTATCTACAACTAGTGTCTATGGTAATCATGATGGCAAATGGGTTGATGAGAACATTCCCGTCAACCCATCAAGTAACCGAGGCCTTCTGAGGGTAAAAGCAGAAAATAATTGGTCCAACATAAAAGATTTACCATTACATATATTTCGACTAGCTGGAATATACGGACCAAATCGAAGTCCCTTGGATAAAATAAGGTCAGGAAAAGCTCAGTTAATTAGTAAACCAGGCCAATTTTTCAGCCGCATCCACGTTGAAGATATTGCAAGAGTATTAAAAGCCTCAATAGAAATGCCAAGTCATGGTTCAGTATATAACGTATGTGATGACATGCCCGCGGCACCAGATGAGGTCTTGGATTATGCAGCGAAACTAATCAACTATCCTGATCTACCAAAGGTGGCTTTTGAGGAAGCTGATTTAAGTCCGATGGCAAAAAGTTTTTATTCCGAAAATAAGCGCGTTAAGAATGAACGCATTAAAAGCGAATTAAAAATCACTTTAAAATATCCAAACTTTGAGACCGGCCTCAATGCATTAGCCGGAAAATGAGATTTATTAGCAGTATAATCTTCTTATGCTAATTTTGTATTAATTTTGGAAATACCTAGAGTGTCTAAAACTTTGCTAACTATATGCTCAGAATTCATTTCCGCTACATTGTACATATCCGATTGGCTGGCTTGATCAATAAAAATATCAGGAAGAAACATTGACCTAAACTTAAGCCCATTATCTAATAAACCTCTTTCAGCAGCATATTGCACAACATGAGAGCCAAAACCTCCAATGGCGCCCTCCTCAACTGTAATTAAGACCTCATGTTCAGAACATAAAAGTTCTATCAAATCATGATCAAGTGGTTTAGCAAAGCGAGCATCTGCAACTGTTATATCAAAACCCATTGGTCTTAAAAGTTCGGATGCTTTTAAAACTTCTTTTAAGCGAGTACCAAAACATAAAATAGCAACTTTGCTGCCACTATTGATTATTCGACCCTTACCAATCTCTAATTTATCTGCAGCGTTTGGCAACTCTACTCCCACTCCCTCCCCTCGAGGGTATCGAAACGCTATTGGACCCTCGTTATACTCAGCAGCTGTTTTCACCATATGAACTAGCTCAGCCTCATCGGCAGGTGCCATAACAACGAACCCAGGTAGGTTCGTAAGGAACGATATATCAAAACTGCCCGCATGGGTGGCGCCATCGGCACCGACTAGACCGGCGCGATCAATAGCAAACCTAACTGGCAATCTTTGTATTGCCACATCATGAACAACCTGATCATAACCTCTTTGAAGAAAAGTTGAATAAATTGCACAGAAGGGCTTCATACCACCAGCCGCCAGTGCAGCGGAAAAAGTTACTGCGTGTTGCTCTGCAATTCCAACGTCAAAGCATCTAGACGGGTACCTATCCGAGAAAATTTTCAATCCAGTTCCGTCTGGCATTGCTGCAGTAACAGCACAAATTTTATTGTCGTTAGAAGCAAGACTAACTAACGCATTTGAGAAAGCGGCTGTATAGCTTATTGCATTGGAAGTGCCTTTTTCCTGTTTCCCAGTAACTAAGTCAAATTGAGCAGTTGCATGCCCTTTATCATGTGCATTTTCTGCAGGAGCAAATCCTCGACCTTTTTTTGTTATGATATGTAATAAAATGGGTCCTGTTGCTCTCTGTTTTACGGTTCTTAGGACAGGTAATAGTTGGTCTAGATCATGGCCATCAATTGGTCCAATATAAGAAAATCCTAAAGCCTCAAACATTGTGCCACCGACAGCCATACCCTTCAACAAGTCTTTTGCTCGCTTTGCACCATCACGGAAAGGTTCTGGCAGAAAACTAATAGCGCCTTTCGCAGCTGCTTTTAGATCCTGAAATGGAGCACCTGCATAAAGCTGGGATAAATAACTCGAAAGGGCTCCAACTGGGGGTGCTATAGACATTTCGTTATCATTCAAGACAACCACTAATCTTTTGCCCAAATGCCCTGCATGGTTCATAGCCTCATAAGCCATTCCTGCAGACATTGCACCATCACCAATTACAGCAATCGCATCGCCCAGCCCAGCTTTACAATTACCACCCAAGTCGTGTGCAACTTTGAAACCCAAAGCAGCACTTATAGAAGTACTAGAATGCGCTGCACCGAAGGGATCGTATTCACTTTCGCTACGCTTTGTGAAACCACTGAGGCCATTTTTTTGTCTCAAAGTTCTAATTCTGTTGCGTCGCCCAGTTAAAATTTTATGTGGGTAAGCTTGGTGACTCACATCCCATATAATTTTATCTTTAGGTGCGTCAAAAACGTTATGCAGTGCTACGGATAACTCAATTACACCCAATCCAGCACCTAAATGTCCACCAGTTTCAGAGACAGCAGATATTGTTTCATTACGCAATTCGTCTGCCAAGCGTTTTAGCTCATCATCATTGAAACGCTTTAAGTCGGCAGGTGTTTGGACCTGATCGAGCATTGGTGTATCGGGCCTTTGGATCATTAAATACCTCAGTTTACTTCACTTGTTGCGCGAAATAACGAAACTTGCTAACCGCTGCAAGTTCTTTGCTCTTGCGCCATATTGAGTTAACGCTTCATTAGCTTTATCAATCAAAGAAGCAGAATGGCTCTTTGCAGTATCCATCCCTAGCAAAGATACAAAGGTGGCTTTGCCAGCGTCTTGATCCTTGTTCACGCGCTTTCCTACCTTTGAAGGGTCACCTTCAATATCTAAAATATCATCCATAATCTGGAATGCCAAACCAACCGATCTAGAATACTCCAATAAAGCACTAGGATCTTCCCCACTCATCACCGCTCCGGAGCATGCTGACCATTCGATTAGTGCACCAGTTTTCATTCTTTGCATTCGAATAATGTCATCCAATTTTAGAGGTGCATCAGCCGTTTCTGCTAAAATATCTAACGCCTGACCAAGCACCATACCGTCGGCACCTGATGCAACACATAATTCATATACTAATTTTAGCCTGTAATCATAGCCAACTTTAAATCTTGGGTCACTGAGAAGTTGGAATGAAAGTGTCTGTAGTGCGTCACCCGTAAGAATTGCTGTAGCTTCGTCCCATTTTTTGTGGACAGTTGGCTTTCCACGCCGCAGATCATCATTATCCATCGCCGGCAAATCATCATGTACAAGCGAGTAAGCATGCAAGGCTTCAATCGAACAAGCCGCCCAAATAGATTTTGGGAGATCAATTTCAAAAAGTTTTGAGGACTGGTTTACTAAATAGCCCCGAAATTTTTTCCCTCCTAAAAGAGCATATTGCATTGCTTCATTTACACGGCTTCTCCCAAAAGACTTAAAAACATATTTAAAATGCTCATCTATTGCAGATGAATTAGCCTCTAATTCGCTATCCAACTTTTATAGTCCATCCATTTTGACAGTACCATTTGGATTTCCATCTTCATCCAAGGTGATTGCTGCAACTTTCTCTTCAGCTTCTTTGAGTTTTCTTTCGCAACGTTTTTTTAATAGCGCACCTCGTTCATATAATTTTATCGACTCATCAAGTGCAACATCTCCACGGTCTAGTTGATCAACTACTGCTTCCAACTCAGCCATTGCTTCCTCGAAAGTCATCTCTTCAATTGTTTTATCACTCATTAGTTTGCCTCTATTAAATTTTCGATGTGTGCTTTTGAACACGCAGCAAGTGCATCTAAATTGTATCCTCCTTCGAGTATGGAAACCACTCTAGACGAACAACAATCCGTTGCCAAATTACATACCTCTCTGGTTATCCAAACGAAGTCATCTACGTCCCATTCCAATTCGGCTAATGGGTCATCAATATGGGCATCAAAACCAGCTGATAAGAGTATCAGATCTGGGTTGAAAGAACGTATTTTAGGAAATACCTGTTCTCGGTAAATGCTTCGCATGTATGACCCGTCGGAGTTTGGCGGCAATGGAAGATTTAAAACATTATCATATTCACCTCGCTCTTCAGGGCGCCCCGTGCCCGGCCAAAGCGGCATTTGATGACTTGTAATTGTTAAAGCACGAGGTTCATTCCATAACAAATCTTGTGTTCCATTGCCATGATGCACATCAAAATCAACTACCACAACCTTGGATAATTTGTGAAAATCCAAGGCATGTTTAGCAGCAATTGCTATATTACCAAATAAACAAAAACCCATCGGCACCTGTGTTTCCGCATGATGCCCAGGAGGCCGCACGGCAACAAACGCATTCTTTGCTTCGCCAGAAAGAACTGTGTCCACTGCGCAGACGGCGCCACCCGCCGCTCTGTATGCAGCAGAAATAGTACCAGGTGACATGTGAGTGTCGCCATCTAAAGGTCGCGTTCCATGCTCCGGACTGCTGGCATTTATTAAGTCAATATGAGATTGAGGGTGCACACTTAGAATATTTTTTTGAGTAGCCAGCGGAGCCTCAATTCTGAGTAAATCCAGATCTTTTGTAGCTTCCAAAATATATTTTAAACGAGCCACCTGCTCCGGGTGACCTGGTGGTGTTTCATGTTTTAAACAATCGCTATGAGTTATGAACGCCGTAGTCATTTTTCATCCAACTAATCTTTATGCCAATTCGAAACGCTAATTTTTATTTAAATTAGCCAGGCGATAAACCTCTCAACCTTTCGGATCTCCTACGCAGTAATTCAAGAGTTACTAGAAGAGCGATAGAGATCACAACTAATATAGTTGCAACTGCTAGAATTGTGGGGCTTATTTGCTCTCTCAATCCAGTAAACATTTGCCATGGTAAAGTTTTTTGATTTGTCGAGCCTACGAACATCACGACGACGACTTCATCAAAAGAGGTAATAAAAGCAAACAATCCACCAGATATAACACCAGGCAAAATAAGTGGCATTTGTATTTTGAAAAATGTCTTAACCGGGTCTGCACCCATATTTGCTGCTGCCCTCGTCAGAGAATTATCAAAGCCTACAAGCGTTGCAGTTACTGTAATTATTACAAATGGAATACCTAAAACGCTGTGAGCAAGAATAACTTTAACGTAACCGACAAAATTTTTATCAAGCCCTACAGTGTCTTCTAGAAAATTTCCAACGTGAGAGTAAAAGAAAAACATTCCTGTTGCCGAAATGATCAAAGGAACAATCATAGGCGAGATTAAAACAGCAGTAATTGCTCTCTTAAATGGCACATGACTTTGGCTCAAACCAATAGCAGCAAGTGTACCGAGAGACACAGAGACAATGGTTGCAACTGGAGCAATTAATAATGAATTTTTAAAAGATCGCTGCCACTCATTATTGGTAAAAAAATCTCTGTAATGTTTAAGAGAGTATCCATCTGGATCGAACCTAAGCATCTCAGGAGTGAAGGTGAAGAAATCCTGTGCATTAAACGACAAAGGCATCACGACAAGAATTGGCGTGATTAGGAATAAAAAAATAATTCCACAAATAACTCTAAACGTGTAGTGCCACAAAACCTGGCCTGGTGAAAGATATGGCTGGAGCTTTGCCCTATATCTTCCTAAGTGAAGCCAGAACAAAAACCAGCTCGAAAACAAACCCAACATAAGCCCTAAAAATAATCCAATAACCCCAATAAAATAGAACCCAACTAATGTAAGAAACACACAAATACTGTAGCGCGCTAAAGATTCATTTTTACTCAAAAATGTCGCTAAGAAACTAATCAGAGCCATAAACAAAGCCCCAAAAATCAAACCAATTGGTCCAGATCCATTAGCAACACCAAAAATTAATCCTATTAAACCTCCCATTATTCCCATAGACGTAATAGTAAAAATAAATGGGTTCGAATAGATGACTTTAGGTTCACTCATACTTCTACCCACCTAATTTCACATTATCGATCCCTATAATTTTATCGTAGGTCCAATATAAAACCAGCACTGCAATAAGTAGGATTGTGCCTAGGGCAGCCGCCAGTCCCCAGTTTAAGGATTTCAATATGTGATAAGCTATACGGTTAGATATGAAGACACCTTTCGTACCACCAACAATCTCGGGTGTAATATAATAGCCAATCGCAAGTATAAAAACTAGAATTGATCCAGCTCCAATACCAGGTACTGACTGAGGAAAATATACTCGCCAAAAAGCAGTCCAGTTTGTGGCGCCTAGTGACTTTGCAGCGCGCAAATAACTTGGAGGTATTGTTTGCATCACTGAATACATTGGTAAAATCATAAATGGTAAAAGAATATGGGTCATAGCAACAATAGTCCCAATCTCATTATTTATCATAATTAGACGGGCCTCGTCTGAAACAAGGCTTAGTTGCACTAAAATATCATTTATCACCCCTTGCTGCTGCAACATTACCTTCCAAGCTGATGTCCGGACCAATAAGGATGTCCAAAATGGCAATAGCACTAGGATCATAAGGAGGTTTGCCTGTCGCATGGGTAAATTTGCAAGTAGCCACGCCACTGGATAGCCAAGAAGAATGCACGAAAATGTGATTATCAAAGACATAATAAGGGTGCGTTGGAACAACTTAATTAAAATAGTTTTATCTTCAGGTTGGAAATCTGCACCTTCTGCTGTTTTACGCATATCGATTGCATTTAAAAAATATCCAGACGTGTATCGCGGACTATGCGTTTTTAAAGTTTTCCATACTTCAATTTCTCCCCACCCCTTGTGAACTTTTATTAATTTATCCTTAAATGGACCATCATTTTGAATATCCCATTTTTTTGCTTTTCTTGCTGTCTTTTTAAATAGTGATGCGATCCCTGACTTTTCATAGTTGAGCCTTAGTGCAACCTTGGTATGAACTTTAGCTTTAGCGGCATTCTGAATGTCTAAGGCAAATGCAGCATATACAGGCTCCGATGGTAGTTCCCCGCTTAAAGCATCCCAAGACTGAAGTGCTTGAACTGTTTGAGGTAATGTTTTCGATACCAAGTCATTCTCGACCGATCGAGATAGCATCGACACAATCGGCATTATAAATGCTACAAAAATAAAAATCAGTAAAGGCGCAATAAGCAATAAGGCTCTTATTTTTTGCTGTCTTAGCGAACGACTTAGGCTTTGCTTTAAAGGCCTACCATCTGCCGATAACAAAATCTTATCTGAGGGAGTGTTTACCATCAACAGGCCCTATTCGCAAAAATAAATCTTGCTTAAATTATGTGTGATAAGAAGGGCCTTGTTGGCCCTTCTATTATTTACAAGTTTTTATTTTGCTAACCAAGCTTGGAATTTAGCATCCAGATCGTCTCTGTAATCCGCCCAAAAATCATAATTCATCAAAAATGCTCTTGATAAATTTTCAGGGGCAGTTGGCATATGAGGAGCCATATCTATCCCAAGATCAGCGTGTTTACCGACCAATGGAGCTGATGACGCTCTGGCAGGACCATAACTGATGTATTTTGCCTGATCAGCCAGCCGTTGGGTGTCTGTTGCAAACATAATGTAGTCCAAAGCACGAGCTTGTCTTTCAGGGCTCAATCCAGCTGGAATAATCCAACCGTCTAAGTCCATGACCTGTCCGTCCCAAATCATCGCAACAGGCTGTTTTTGCTCTTCAATTAGAGAAAACAAACGTCCATTGTAAGTAGCGCCCATAATGACTTCACCATCAGCAAGTAACTGGGGAGTGTCAGAACCGGAAGAAACCCAGATGACATCGTCTTTAATAGTATCCAGTTTAGCAAGTGCGCGGTCTTGACCTTCTTCTGTCGCCAGTACGTCATAGATCTCTGATTTGGCTACGCCGTCACAAAGCAGAGCCCACTCCATCTGATTAATTGGAACACTGAAAAGTGAGCGTTTTCCTGGATACGTTTTGGTATCAAAAACTGCACAAACATTATCAGGAGGCGTATCACCCACAAGATCCGTTCGATAACCAAATGTAGTAGAGTAAACGATTTGTGGAATGAAACACTCTGAAACGAGCATATCGCCAAAATCTTCAGATGCAGGCGTTCCGTCTGGTGCTGCTGCAAGCATAGTGTCTGGATCAATTTCCATAGCTAAGCCTTCGTCGCAAAGCTGCATGGCTGGAGCAGCTTCTACGTCAACAACATCCCAAGTTATATTGTTTGCTTCATTCATAGCTCTTAATTGAGCTACAGCTGTTGATGAACTATCATCATTGAGAATTGTCACACCAGTTTTCGCAGAATACGGTTCATGGTATGCCCTCAATTGAGAATTTGAGTATGCTCCGCCCCAAGATACGATAGTCATTTCCATAGACATGTGACCATCTGCAAAAGCGGCACCAGAAATCAATGCTGCTGAAGCAGTTGTCATAATTGTTTTAGTGAAGTTCATTACCTTCTCCCATTTACCCGTTGTTAGAAAACAGTATCAGCCTCACGGGCAACTTAACCAACACTGTGTAAGCTCTATTCAGTAATGAATAAGCCAAACCAACTCCTTTTCAAGCATCTAAAGCACGACAGCACTCTGGAGACCAACCTATTTCAACCTTCTCTCCAGGCTTTAGACGCACTTGATTAGACGAATTTCTTGTTTTTACAATAAAGTTTTCGTTACCAGCTACCTTAAGCCTCGTGCGAAAAGTATCACCCATGTAAATAAATTCTAAAACTTCAGCAGTCAAAGTATGTGCTTTTTTTGGAAGCTTATTTTTATTCAGTTCAACCCTCTCAGGTCTGACGGAAACTTGAGTTCGCTCACCGACTTGAGAAACATTTACTGGTTTACAATCAATAATATCACCACTATCCAGTTTAACTACCGCAAAGTCGCTTTTCAGTTCCTTCACTACCCCATCCAGCGTATTATTCTCACCAATGAATTGTGCAACAAAACTGTTTTCTGGTTCTTCATACAATTGGTCTGGCGTAGCTAATTGTTGAATTCGGCCATCGTTAAAAACAGCGACCCTGTCTGACATTGTCAGGGCCTCTGTCTGATCATGGGTAACATATACAACTGTAATCCCAAGACGATGTGCAAGCGCAGTTATTTCAAACTGCATTTTCTCACGAAGTTGTTTATCTAGCGCACCTAGTGGTTCATCCATCAAAACTAGCTCTGGCTCAAATACAAGCGCGCGTGCAAGGGCAATTCGCTGCTGTTGGCCCCCAGAAAGTTGAGCAGGCCTACGTCCTTTAAACTCTCCCATTTCCACCATATCCAAGGCTCTTTTTACCTTTTCTTCGCGCAAGGATTTTTCAAGCTTTCTAACTTCTAATGGAAACGATAAGTTTTCTGCTACAGTCATATGAGGAAACAAAGCATAGTTTTGAAATACCATTCCAATACCACGCTTGTGAGGAGGAATATTGTTTATTGAAATTCCATTCAACATTATATCACCATGGGTAGCTGTTTCAAAACCTGCCAGCATCATCAAACATGTCGTTTTTCCCGAACCAGATGGGCCAAGCATAGTTAAAAATTCACCTTTTGGGATTTCAAGATTGAGATCTTTTACTACCAGAGTTTCACCATCGTAGCTCTTTTGAACACGGTTAAAGCTTACAAAAGCTTCTAAATGCGAATCTTTGGCCAATATCTAAACCCTGGTATTTGTTATCTTTGCTATAGAATCGTCCGATTAGAACATAAGAGATAACAACAGATCAACAGTATATACGAAATTTATCTAATGATTTGTTTTTGAATATATTTCTTCAACTCAAATAATCAGGTAGGAGCACTTTCCCACAGTTCCTTTTCTTTGACATTGCTCATACCCTCGTCCAACGATTTCCAAGCCCGTTCAATCAAAATATCAATCTGCTCTTTGTCTATGATCAGAGGCGGGGATATAATCATTCGATCTCCAACATGACGCATTATAAGCCTGTTTGCAAAACAACGTTCTCGGCAAATATAGCCTACCGTACCAGATGGTGCTGAAAATCTAGCCCGATTTGTTTTATTAGGCGTTAATGCTATTGATCCCATCATTCCAACAATTTTTGCTTCACCAACCATTGGATGGTCCGCTAAAGTTGTCCATTTTGTTGCTAAGTATGGCGCCGTAACATTACGAACGCGATCAATAATTCCTTCAGATTCGATAATATTTAAATTTGCTAGGGCAACTGCGGCCGCAACTGGATGACTTGAGTAAGTGTAACCATGGTTAAACTCATCTTTTCCAATGACATCAGCTATTTTTTTTGTAACGATCGAACCACCAATCGGCTGATAGCCAGAGCTCAGGCCTTTGGCTATTGTCATAATATCTGGCCTGATATTCATCGTTTGTGAGCCGAACCAATTACCAGTTCTTCCAAAACCGCAAATGACTTCATCAGCAATTAAAATTATCTCGTACTTATCGCAAATTCTCTGAATTTCCGGCCAGTATGTATCTGGCGGAACTATAACCCCACCCGCACCTTGTACAGGCTCTGCTATAAATGCTGCCACTCTATCTTCACCCAGTTCAATTATTGCTTCTTCAAGTTCTCTCGCTCTAGCCAAGCCAAATTCCTCTGGATTAAGTTCACCACCTTCAGCCCACCAATCGGGTTGATTAATATGGTGCACATCGGGAATAGGCAAACCACCCTGTTTATGCATCGCACTCATCCCGCCTAAAGAAGCCCCACCCAGAGTAGAACCGTGATATGCATTTTTTCTACTGATTATTATATTTTTTTTTGAATAACCCAATGAGGCCCAGTATTGCCTCACAATGCGAATATTGGTGTCGTTTGCTTCAGACCCTGACCCAGCATAAAATACATGATTGAGATCCCTTGGCGCTAATTGCGCAAGTTTTTCTGAAAGATCAATCGCAGGAATATGCGTAGTCTGAAAAAAAGTGTTATAATAGGGCAATTCTCTCATTTGCCGTTCTGCAGCCTGAGCCAATTCTTCTCGGCCATAACCGATATTTACACACCATAAACCAGCCATAGCATCCAAAATTTGTTCACCATTACTATCGAAAACATGAACCCCCTGCGCAGAGGTGATTATTTTTGACCCTTTTTTAGCCAGATCAGCTTGAGCTGAAAATGGGTGCAAATGATGCGCCGCATCACGCTTTTGTAATTCCTCAGTAGGAAAATGGTTTCTTATATTCATTTAATGGAGCCTCATTAAAAAAACTCTGCTTGAGCCTAAAAAAGGATAGGAGTTATTGTATTCATCGTCAACGACTAGAATTTTTCAAACCGATTGACTTCGAAAGTGAAATCTTAAAGGAACTAGGACTACGATAATATCCAATTATCTCGTGGAAAATGGCACGTATAACCCCTAGGGTATCTTTGTAGATAATCCTGATGCTCTGGCTCAGCTTCCCAAAAATCAGTAGCCTTTGAAACCTTGGTAACTATTTTTCCCGGCCAACGCCCACTTTCATTAATCTCAGAGATTATTTGATGGGCATCATTTTCTTGTTCATTGCTTAAAGTAAATATTTCTGATCTGTAGGAATCGCCAATATCATTCCCCTGGCGATCTAACGTGGTGGGGTCATGAATTTTAAAAAAGAACTCTAAAAGATCTCTGTATGAGGTAAGATCATTGTCATACTCAATTTCTATAGCTTCTGCATGCCCAGTTGTTTTTGTACAAACCATTCGATAGGTAGGATTACTAACATGTCCACCAGTATATCCGACGCGAGTTCGCAGCACACCAGGGCGAACGCGAATTAATTCTTCCATGCCCCAAAAACATCCACCAGCAAAAATTGCTTTAGCCATATTATACCCCTATTTTACTAATGTATTCGCCATAGCCCTCTGCTTCCATCTCATCGACCGGAATAAAACGAAGGCTAGCAGAATTTATACAATAACGTAAACCGCCTCTATCCCGTGGCCCGTCAGGGAAGACATGTCCGAGGTGACTATCTGCAAATTTTGATCTAACCTCAGTGCGCGACATTCCATGGCTACTGTCTTGTAACTCTGTAACATGTGACGAGATTAATGGTTTAGTGAAACTAGGCCAACCACAGCCAGATTCAAACTTATCATCAGATGAAAATAAGGGCTCTCCCGAAACGATATCTACGTAAATACCCATCTCTTTATTATTCAGATATTTTCCGGTACCCGGTCGCTCTGTACCGTTTTCTTGGGTAACCCAGTGCTCTATCTCATTTAATTGGTCAACCCGCGTTGAGTCTTTAAAGTATTTTGACACAACATGTACTCCTGCTTTCTCTTCATTTCAACTAAGATATAGACCGTTAAATTCTTATTCAAACAAGTAGGTGCGAAATCTCACTAACTTTTAGTTTTAGTACCTACAAATTCTTCTTTCCTATAACCTTGAAGATAGAGCAAAGAAGTCAAATCACAGTGGTTAATAACAATATCGCATTTTTCAGCTACAATTGGTTTAGGATGCATTGCTACGCCCATTCCAGCTATCTCTAACATTCCCAAGTCATTAGCCCCATCTCCAACTGCCAATACATCCTTTTCCGAGAGACCTCTATCTTTTACCAAGCTCTTTAATCGGTTTACTTTTTCATTTTTTCCTAAAATTGGATCGATTACCTGACCTGTAAAGATCCCATTTTCTTCGTGTAGTATATTTGCGTGCTGCTCATCAAAACCCAAAATTTCTCCAACAGGAACTGAGAAAGCGGTAAAACCACCCGAAACTAAGGCTGTATATGCACCGTTCGCCTTCATCGTATTAACCAAAGTTTTCCCACCCGGGCGTAAGGTAATTCTTTGCTTCAACACTTCTTGGACAACTGTATTAGGGCATTCCGCCAACAATGCTACTCGCTCTTTCAAAGCATCTTGGAACGCTAACTCTCCATTCATGGCACGCATTGTTATTTTTTTTACTTCACTTCCAACTCCATACATATCTGCAAGTTCATCAATACACTCTTGCTCTATCAAAGTGCTATCCATGTCAGCTAAAAGTAGCGACTTGAAATGAGTTTCTTTCTTCTGGACCACCATATCTATTTTCAATAGCTGCAAATGCGACCATATTTTTAGATGCGCGTTGCTCTTTTTCTCTATGTTGAAACATATCGCTTCATGATTGCCGAGCCATAAGAGATCCTGGCCATCCATGGACGAATAAACTGAGTTAGCCAAGTACTGAGTGAGAGCCCCTTTTTCATCAGAGCATAGAAGCATAACATGATACATTTGATATTTTCACTTACATTTTATCCGAATGTAAACATGATATAACCTTTAATTCTGACTTGTGAAAGTCTTTCAAAATCTATAATGATTTTGGTGGGACACCCCTCCCCAACGAGGGGCATATATCTGTAAGGGTAAAATAAATGAATAAACAAAAACCGGTTGCGCGGCCGGATAACGCGTATTTTTCTTCTGGGCCATGCGCCAAATATCCCACATTTTCCACAGATAACCTACGCACAGCTGCGATAGGCAGATCACATCGAGCTAATGTGGGAAAACGCAAACTTAAAGAACTAATAGACAGTATAAAAGAAATCTTAGAAATTCCCACCGATTATAAAGTGGGGATTGTCCCAGCGTCAGATACTGGAGCCGTGGAAATGGCGATGTGGTCTTTACTAGGTGCCCGAAGAACTACAATGATAGCTTGGGAAAGCTTTGGAAAAGACTGGATTAATGATGTTGTAAATGAGTTAAAGATTAAACCTGAGATTATAACCGCCGACTATGGTCACATCGTTGACATGTCTTCAGTCGATTATGACAACGACGTGGTGTTTACATGGAATGGTACAACTTCTGGTGTTTGTATGCAGAGCGGAGAGGATATACCAGTTGAACGGAAAGGTTTGACAATATGTGATGCAACATCAGCCGCCTTTGCCGTCAGATTACCATTCGAAAAGTTAGATGTAACAACATTTAGCTGGCAAAAAGTGATGGGTGGAGAGGCAGCGCATGGTGTCATAATTTTATCTCCAAAGGCGATTGAGCGCTTAGAAAATCATAAAGTTAATTGGCCAGTGCCAAAAATATTCAGAATGACCAAAAACAATAAATTAATCCAAGGTATTTTCGAGGGTGCTACAATTAATACACCGTCAATGTTGGCGGTTGAAGATTTCTTATATGCCTTGAAATGGGCTAGAGAGATAGGCGGCTTAGACAAACTGATTGCCCGAGCAGAAGCTAACGCAAAAACAGTTTGGTCTTTCTGCGATCAACGAGATTGGATAGATAATCTTGCTGTTGACCCCAATACCCGTTCAGTAACATCCGTTTGTCTACAATTTACAGATCCAAATATTAGTGATGGAGTCGCATTTTCAAAAGCTATTTCTAAGCGCTTAGAAAATGAAAAGGTCGCTTTTGATATTGCCGCTTACAGGGATGCACCACCTGGGCTAAGAATATGGTGTGGTGGAACCGTCAATAAAATTGATTTGGAACTGATGCTACCATGGCTTGAGTGGGCGTATCATGAGGAATTAACGAGGCATGTTTAGGACACCCGCCCTGTAATTGGCCTTTAAACGTATTTTTTATTTTATTAATTAAGGAGTTCAATATGGTACCCAAGGTACTCGTTTCGGATAAGTTATCTGTGACTGCTATAAAAATATTTGAGAACAAAGGTATTGAAGTTGATTTCATGCCTGAAGTTGGCAAAGACAAAGAAAAACTTGCTAAAATAATAGGTAACTATGATGGCTTGGCCATAAGATCAGCAACTAGGGTCACACCAACAATTCTTAGAAACGCAAACAAACTAAAAGTAATCGGACGAGCTGGCATTGGAACAGACAATATAGATAAGGAAGAAGCATCCAAAAAGGGTATTATTGTGATGAATACACCCTTTGGCAACATGATAACTACTGCTGAGCATGCAATCGCTATGATGTTTGCAGTAGCCCGTCAAATACCTGAGGCATCAATGTCGACACATCAGGGAAAGTGGGAAAAATCAAAGTTTATGGGTGTAGAGCTGACCAGAAAAACGCTAGGTGTCATTGGAGCCGGTAATATTGGCGGAATTGTTTGTGAGAGAGCTCGTGCCCTGCAAATGAAAGTACTAGCATATGATCCCTTCCTTAGCGAAGAAAAAGCAGCGAGTATGGGTATAGATAAGGTTGAACTTAATGAACTGTTAGAAAAGTCAGATTTCATAACTCTACACGTTCCTTTTACTGACGCCACAAAAAATATTTTAAGTTGTGAGAATTTGAAAAAAACTAAAAAAGGCGTTAGAATAATTAATTGTGCAAGAGGTGGTTTAGTTGATGAGAATGCTCTGGCTGATCTGATACAATCGGGACACATAGCCGGAGCCGCTTTCGATGTATTCTCAGATGAGCCAGCTAAAGAAAACCCATTATTCCAAATTCCAAATGTTGTTTGCACCCCTCATCTTGGTGCCGCGACGAGCGAAGCACAAGAAAATGTTGCAATTCAGGTAGCTGAGCAAATGGCTAACTACCTAAATGATGGTGCCATAGAAAACGCCTTAAATATGCCTTCAATGACTGCGGAAGAGGCCAAAATAATGCGCCCCTGGGTTAACTTAGCCGGGCACCTTGGAAGTTTTATTGGACAGATGACTGACGAACCTCTTGAAGCCATAAATATTTTATACGATGGCACGGTATCAAAAATGAATTTAGCGGCCCTAAACTGTTCAGTCATCGCTGGAATCATGAAAAAGGTAAATCCAGATGTAAACATGGTGTCGGCTCCAGTGATTGCAAAAGAGCGAGGCATCCAAATTTCTACAACAAACCAAGACAAATCTGGAGTTTTTGATGGCTATATAAAAGTAACAGCTGCGACCAAAACTAAAGAACGGTCGATTGGAGGCACAGTTTTTAGTGACGGAAAACCAAGATTTATACAAATAAAAGGTATAAACTTAGATGCAGAAGTTGGAAAACATATGCTATATACCACCAACGAAGATGTTCCCGGAATAATAGGCCAACTAGGGCAGATTCTCGGCTCAAACGACACGAATATTGCAAATTTTACATTAGGAAGAGCGGAAATTGGTGGTGAAGCCATAGCTTTACTTTATCTTGATGGACCAATAACTGCAGATGCAGTAAATCAATTAAAGGACACTGGTATGTTCAAACAGGTTAAGCCTTTGGCATTTGAAATAACTAAGTAATTAATATGATAATTTGATATTTTCAAATGATCACAAAATATGAAAACGTTTTTAGATATTAGAGTTTAAATAATGTTTATAGTCGCTGCATTATATCATTTTACAAGATTTAAAAATCACCAAAAAATATGTGGCCCATTGCAGGATAAATGTAATTTATCTGGGGTTACTGGATCACTTTTACTGGCACCAGAAGGAATAAATGGCACAATCGCAGGCTCACGAAGCGGCATTGATAATGTAATAGAATATATAAAAAGTTTACCAGGTTGCAGAGGTATTGAGCATAAAGAAAGTATCGCTTCTTTACCACCATTTCCAAGAATGAAAGTAAAAATTAAAAAAGAGATTGTAACTATGGGACAGCCTGATGTGAACCCAGCCGAAATGGTGGGAAAATATGTTGAACCCAAAGATTGGGATTCTTTGATAAATTCTCCCGATGTCGTGCTTATTGATACAAGAAATGATTATGAGGTAGGCATTGGAACCTTCAAAGGTGCGGTAAACCCCAATACAAAAAGTTTCAGCGAATTTCCAGAATGGTGGGAGAAAAATAAAGATAAATTTCACAATAAAAAAATTGCTATGTTCTGCACTGGTGGGATTAGATGTGAGAAATCAACGAACTACCTCTTGGGAAAAGGAGTAAGAAAAGTACACCATTTGAAAGGTGGCATTCTTAAATATTTAGAAGAAATCCCTGAAGAACGGAGTAGCTGGGAGGGTGATTGCTTTGTATTCGATGCAAGGGTTTCAGTTGGGCATGAGCTAAATGAGGGTCCGCATCAGTTGTGCTATGCGTGTCGTCACCCTATCCTTCCAAAGGATCAAAATCACACAAAATATGAGCATGGTGTTTCTTGCCACCAATGCTTTGATAAAACCTCTGATTACGATAAAGGCCGTTTTCGAGAGAGACAAAAACAAATAAAGCTCGCACGTGATCGAGGAGAAAAGCACATGGTTGGGTATGATGGGAATTAAATTTACTTAGATATTCTGGGGCGTCCAGATGCTTCAACGGTAACAAGCGCCTCGACAAAAATTTGACGTGCTTCTGCCTTTGCTTTTTTAATATCTCTGAATACATTGGTGACAATATCAGCCGCACCAGAGGCACGGGCCTGAGCAACTGCTTGGTCCAACAGAAAATTTTCTAAACAGGTTAGTGCATTTTCCTCATTTAAAAAATCCTTTGGCCCATCGGGCAAATATACTCGAAATTGACCTTCATTAGGAGCAGTTACAGACCCCTGAACTCTCATAGTAATACGCCCTACTACTGCGCCAATAGCATTCGCAACATCGCCATGCTCAGGAAGAATCAGATCACACTTCAAAAGATCGCCGACTGCAGGATAATATGAAGAAGCGGAAGCACCCAAACCTACTACCGGCAAGTTTAAACCAGTATCAATTTTAACAATATTCTTATGACCCGTGAGCCCTTCAAACATTAGTATATTATTTGCCAACTCTTCTGCTGGCTGATCAAATTTATCTTCTTCAAGAAATGCACTTTCTAATAGAAATGAAGCTGTTTGCCGATGTAATTGAGTAATGATCATTCTTGATAAATCTTCTGCAGTTTCTCCCAACAAATCACCAGAACCCTTACGCCTACGGCCAAAAAGCGTAATAGCTTTTTCTGCAGCTTCTGAATCCCAAGAAGACATAATTTTTAGCACATGACTGGCATCAGAAGGTGTTACACCTGAAACTTGTACCATACCTCGGGATATTAGTCGCTCTAAAGACTTAATCTCAATCCTAGTCTGAATAACCGCTCTAAGTGCCTTTGCGTTTCTCTCAATTCGTGAAAGCACTTTCATATCCCTAGAGGTCAAACTATGCTCAACAGGCTCTGAAATTAGACGAACAAATTTACCATCATACTCGCCTGGAGCCTTATTCCTCAATTGTTCATCCAAAATTTCATGGATATGTGGTTCTTGATGAGCGAGTAAGGAAATAGGCACCAACCTTTTGGGACCCAACTGTAAGCCCCCCATTAGTCCTTCAGATAGAAAATGTACTTGGCTATCACCGCCCAGTCCCGTTGTACGCATTGCCACAGCCTCTACCATTGTGCGAAAATTACCAACGCGAGCTCCAGCGGCATCAAGCGCAGGACGCCCATCTTTTAGCAATGCAACATCGGTTGTAGTCCCACCTATATCAGAGACGAACCCCAAATTTAGATTAGTCATCCATTTTGCACCCACTATTGAGGCAGCTGGTCCACTCAAAATAGTCTCGATAGGCTTTTCGCGGGCCTCACTTGAGGAAATGAGTGCGCCATCACCACGTACAACCATTAAAGGAGCATTAATTTTAAGATTAAAAAGGGTAGCCTCACAACGTCCTATTAATTCATCAATTATCCCTATAAGTCTTGCATTAAGAACAGCAGTAAGAGCCCTTCGTGGTCCATTAAGCTTAGCAGACAATTGATGAGAGGCTGTTACAGGCTTATCAGTTAAGCTCTTTATTAATTCCATAATTTGAAGCTCATGTGCAGCATTACGGGTTGCAAATTGGCTCGCTACGGCAAAAGCTGATATACCGTCAAGGTTCAAAACCCAATCTCTTATTTCTCCAACATTAATTTGGCATGTTTCCTCACCGGCATGATTATGGCCACCTTTTGATTGTAAAACTGGATCACCTCTCAGTGCATCATGAATACTATGCTTTGCTAGGTCACCATCTCGAAACCCAACAAATATTAAGGCAACTCTTCCACCTTGATCTTCAACGAGTGCATTTGTCGCCAAAGTGGTTGAAAGCGATACAAGAGAAATATCTTCTGTTTTTATTGACGATTTATTGATTACATTTCGTACGGCTTCAGATATGCCCAAAGCTAAGTCTTGACGGGTAGTAAGTGCCTTTGAACTAGCTATTACTTTTGTTTCATTTTGTAAAATAACAGCATCCGTGTAAGTGCCGCCAGTATCAACCCCTAAGAAAAATGTCACTTCAGGCTCCTAGAACTTAACCTTCAGATTTAAACCAAAAAACTTCCAGTGCATTAATTTTCACCTGCTCATACTAACTGGGTAAGCGCCCATTTCGCAGCGTCTCTTACCGCTAAATCTGGATCTTTAATTAGAGGCTGTACAACTTTTTTAAATTTCTGTTCTTTTGAATTACCAATCGCATACAAAACATTTCTTACAAATCTATTGCGACCGATACGTTTTATCGGGCTGCCTGAAAATTTATCTCTAAACGCTTTATCATCTAAGGTTACAAGCTCAGTCAAGTCTGGCATTTTTAGTTCCTCTCGTGCGAAAAGTTTTGTCTCATTACCGGCTTTTGCAAATTTATTCCAAGGACAGACAGCCAAACAGTCATCACAACCATATATTCGATTTCCAATTTTTGATCTTAACTCGATTTCAATTGGACCACGATGCTCTATCGTCAGGTAAGAAATGCAACGTCTAGCATCCATTTGATAGGGTTTGGGGAAAGCTTCAGTAGGACAAATATCAATACATGACTGACATGAGCCACAATGGTCCTGCTCTGGATGATCGGGAGTAATTTCTAAAGTAGTAAAAATAGAACCAATAAAAAACCAGTTTCCTAGATCACGACTAACCAGATTTGTGTGCTTTCCTTGCCAACCCAACCCAGCTGCCTGTCCCAACGGTTTTTCTGGTACGGGCGCAGTATCAACGAAAACCTTAACCTGTCCACCGGCCTCATTAATTAACCACCGTGCAAGCGACTTTAATTTTTTTTTAATGACTACATGATAATCTTTATTTTGCGCATAAACAGATATTGCAGCTTTGTCGGGGTGTTTGAGGACCTCCATAGGATTGTGAATTGGCTTATAACTTTGAGCAAGCATTATGACCGTTTTAGCCTCTGGCCAAAGAGTTTTAGGGTCTTCACGCCACTCAATTTTCTCTGAAAGCCAAGTCATTTGACCTTGATAGTTCAACCGTAAAAATTCTCGGAAAGGCTCAGAAATAGACGGGACTTCAGATGGGCTACAAGCTTTTGTTAAATCGAAACCTAGCTCCTTCGCATGGCTTAACAATTTAGATTTTAAATCTGTCACAGCTTTTCCAATGAGTTAAAAATCTAAATCATTATAATGCAGCGGCGGGGGGAAGCCTGAAACTTGGTCAACCAGTAAATTGCGAAAAGCTGGTCTTGATTTTATCTTAGCATACCAATCTTTCACAGCATTAGATCTGCTCCAATCTATGTCACTTAAATAATCAAGGGTAGAAAAATGAGCGGCAGCAGCAAAATCTGCAAGGGTCATAACTTCTCCCGCCAGCCAACGTCTATGCTCTAATAACCAAGACATATAATCGATATGATATTTGATATTTTTTGAACCCGCTTTAATATTTTTACTGTCAGGAAAACCCTGTCCCATTATTTTTTTATTTACCCGCTCATAAAGAAGTTTAGATGTGACTTCATTATGGAATTTGTCATCAAACCATGAAACCAACCTTCGAGCCTCAAACCTTTCTTTGGGATCCTTTGGTAATAATGCATTATTGGGATAGGCTTCCTCCAAATATTCGCAAATTGCTGTACTCTCAGAAAGTATTTCACCATCAATTTTCAAAACTGGTAATTTACCGGCAGGGTTCCTCCTCAAAAATTCCGACGATTTATCCCAATAACGCTCGTCTATAAGTTCGACCTCAATTTTCTTTTCTGCAAGACTTAAACGAACCTTTCTGCAAAACGGAGATAGTGGAGCATTATAAAGTATGAACATGTTCTTGGCCCAAAATCCCTAAAAGATGATGTAAGATTGTAAATATTGTGCCAAATAGAAAAAAAATTAATGCTGATTTGTCAATATAGAGATCAATTATTTTTGATTCCAGATTATCTTTTTTGACACCAAAATTGATACATGCCAAAAAATAACTGGGGATTTTCTTGCTCAAATAAATGCCAAAGATTTAAATTAAATTCATCTAAAGACCCATTGAAACGATTTTTAAACATTTTAACTATCTGTTTGTTCTCAAAACCACAAAAATCTAAACCGAGGATTTTCAAACATTCGCCAATTTGCAGAATTGTGAACCTATGTTCTTGAACGTGAAATAATAAATCTCTTATCGAACTTAAACTATAAAAATCAATAGACTCCATTATATATTTGTGTTGTGGCTTATCTAAGTTTATTAATTCCTGCCTAAATTCACGAATATCATCATCGCTCCCAACTAATGATAATTTAGTAATTTCATCACGTGTTTTAACAATATCCCCACGCGCAAGCTCGCTATACAAGCCAATCCTCATTAATCCTCCCAGCCTCAAACAGTCTGTCAGTACTTTCCAACCATCCATTGGTTTAGCCATATGATGCAAAACACCACTACTTTCAATAATGTCAAACTTACCTGAATAGCCCCCTAGATCCAGAATATCAGCTTGTTTGTAATCTATATTTGACAAACCCAATTCATCAGTTTTCCTGATGGCATATGCAAGGCTAGAATGACTCAAATCAATTGCTAATACATTTGATTTTATAAATTTATGCGCAGTTCCAATAGAGTGGCGCCCAGTTCCGCAACCGGCAACAAGTATTTTTGGTGACCTACAATTAAAAATATCTTTTGAATAAATTTTCAGCCCACTTTCCTCAAAAACTTCTTGAATTTTCATAGGCTTTAAATTTAGTCCTGTCTTGACCCAACGTGGATAGGGGTTTGCTTCATATTGCGCCCTAACTTTTAAAGAGACCTTATTTGAGATCTTCTTTAAAGATATCAATTCTTTTTTAATTAATTTTTCTCTTATTGGTTCTCTGACTATTCTTGCTTCAACATGCGAAAAATTTTTATCGAAAGTAATTTTTTCACACCAATCAAACTTATACAAATAACGATATGTGGAAAAGCATAAAATCTCTTGCAAACTAGGTTGTGACCCATTTTGTAAAAGGCTAGAAATTCTCTTTTCAAGTTGCTGCAGCTTTATCTTTTCCCACTCTGCCTCCAGTGGAACGAATTCGTTTGTAAAATAATGTAGTGCAAGATGAGATAAAATATCGTTTAAAGCAGAAGAGCCATTTAGAGTTTCCAAATTCTTCAACACAGAACTTCTTACTACCTTAAAAGTTTTTTCGAATTTTAAATCAGATATGGGAGTTATTTCCATTAGCTTGGTGAGCAAAGGGAACTTTGTAATTTCATCTGCAGCATGAAATAGTTGATCAATATCTAAAATCTGATCCATATTATCATGTAAATTTACTAATGATTTTTCTTTCCCTAATAAGCTCAAAATTGATGACACCATTTCATTTGGTCTTACATAATTGGCTTTAGTGAGTAGTGCTTCTAAAATTGGGTAAATTTCCTTGTCGAGCTTCACGAAACTGTGATTAGTAAGCGCTACTCCTAAGTTATAGTACCCTTGATTAAATTCTGGATTTATCAATAAAGCAGTTTTGTAACAATCAATGGCAGCACTGATATTACCTTCTTCCTGATACAAATTTCCTAAATTATAATGTGCGTCCACATAATCTGGCTTTATCTTACACGCTTCATTAAGATGACGTATCGCCAACTGCTTTCGTCCAACCTGCTTGTATAAAACCCCGAGATTATTTTGAGCTTCAGAAAAATTACCTTTAATTTTTATTGCCTCCATAAAACAATTGGCTGCAGTATCAAAATCCTCAATTCCTTTTAGGGAAATACCCAAATTATTATATAAGTCAGCCCTATTTGGAGAAATAGAAATTGCTTTTTTCAAATAAGAAATTGCAGACTTAAAATCGTGCATGGAGTTGTATGCAACACCAATGTTATTATAAGCTTCTATTTGTTTTTCATCTAATTTTATTGCGCGTTTATAGTAATCAATTGCATACTTATATTGTTTTTTTTGAGCATATGCTGCTCCAATAATCGTGCGAACAATTGCAGAATCAAGGTATCGCGAGGATAGTTCATCTGCCTGTTTCAGTATAATGTCAGGACGGTTACTATTGTATAGAGCCAATAGCTCCTTTAATTTACTTTCTGAGAGTTCTTTTTCAGTGGGCACTTGTAACTCCTTAAGTGCCCTCAAAGCTCTTTTATTTTTTGGAAATCTTTCTAAAATTGCGTTGTAAATTTGCTTAGCTTCATTAAACCGCTGCTCACTAATTTTTTTCTTTGAACGTCTAAATGCTTCATTTAAAGTCATGCCGTCTAATAAATTACCATCATTCGGAGGGGCTCCCGTATCGTTAGAAGCAATTTTCTCATTTTTAATTTCAGCTAACTTTGTTTTTATTCTGTCTAAAATTGACGTTTTAATTTTTTTTTCTAACGCTAAATTTAGTAATCTTTCCAGCTCTTGCCGTTTTTTTAAAATCGATAAAGCGTCTATGTAGCTTAACCAAAATTGATCTATTTTGTCATTAACATTGAAGGCCTTAAGTAAAAAAGGGATGGATTGTTCAACTTTTCCAAGGTTAAAATTTAGTACGCCCATATTGTGATTAGCGTGTGGATGGTCCTCTTCAATATCTAGTATTTCTTGATAACATTGCTCTGCCTCAGCAAATCTCTTTTCTTGATGCGATCTAACGCCGTCCATTAAAAGATTTTCTATATTTTTTTTTTTCATTTCTGAAAACTTTTACTCATGTTTGATGGACAACTCCAGCTAATAAGCAGTTTTCAGTCGCTGAATATATCTTTGCGTTTACGATAACGCCCTCTTGTAATTCTTTATTAAAGAGTACTTGTGCGAACTGCTCTGTGCGTCCCATTTTAGGACTTTCCATTAGTACTTTCACGTTTTTTCCTACCTGCATACTAAGATGTTTATAGACTGCTTCTTTCCCAATTGACCTTAAGACTTTTGCTCGCTCCATTATAATTCTACTTTGTACCTGAGGCATCTTCGATGCTGGTGTCCCATCTCTCTTGGAATATGGAAAAATGTGTAACCATGTTAAGCCACAATCATCTACTAATTTAATTGAACTCTCAAAATGTTTATCTGTCTCTGTGGGAAATCCAGCTATTATGTCCGCTCCAAAAGTAACTTCCGGTCGTAGTTTACGAACATTTTCACAGAACAAAATCGCATCTTCTCTTAAGTGACGCCTTTTCATGCGTTTTAGAATTAGGTCATCACCATGTTGAAGGCTTAGGTGAAAGTGCGGCATAAGCCTGCTTTCTGTTGCAATTGCATCTAAAAGTTCTTCATCGACTTCAATACTATCAATGGAACTTATTCGAAGCCTCTTTAAGTCTGGAATTAGACGCAAAATTCTAAGTACAAGGTTTCCTAACTTTGGCTGCACCGGCAGATCCGCGCCCCAGCTAGTTAGATCTACTCCCGTCAAGACAATTTCCTTGTAGCCTTTTTGAACTAGGCGTTTTATCTGCTCAACTACTACGCCAGCAGGAACGGACCGCGAATTGCCTCTTCCAAATGGTATTGTGCAAAAAGTACAACGATGATCACATCCATTTTGGATTTGAACATATGCGCGACTTCGTGTTCCAAAGCCATCTATTAAATGGCTCGCCGTTTCTGAAACTGACATTATATCATCTACCTGAACACGTTCGCTTTCAGCTGATAAACCTGAAGACAAATCAAACCAGACTTCAGGACGCATTTTTTCCGAATTCCCAAGCACAAAATCAACTTCGCCCATTTTTGAAAAGCTATTAGGATCTATTTGCGCTGCACAGCCTGTAACAATTAATATTGACTTTGGGTTTTCTCGTCGAAGCCGCCTAATCTCTTGCCTTGATTTACTGACCGCTTGTTGTGTGACCGCACACGTATTAATTACAACGGCCTCATTTATCCCGGCAGTATCTGCTAGCTGACGCATAGCCTCAGTCTCATAGGAATTAAGGCGGCATCCTAATGTAGAGAATTTAATTTCACTTTTCATAAACATAGTCCAAAAACTGTGTGTTTAGCTGTCCATCGAAAACATGCATTGTTGGGCCCTTCAACCATATTCCGTCATCTTTGTAATTAACCACGAGCGTTCCACCATCTAGGTCAACGTACACCTTGTTTCCGGTAATTTTTCTTCGGACAGATGCAGCCACAGCAGCACAGGCCGACGAGCCAGAAGCCTTAGTAACACCAACGCCTCTTTCCCATACCCTTACTCGCAAGCGGTCCTCGGATACAACAGAGACAAATTGAACATTAGTTTTTTGAGGGAATAAAGGATGTTTTTCTATTTTAGCACCTTCCGCTTCTATCCTCACTTGATCTAAATTATCTACAAAAAAGGAGCAATGAGGATTACCCAAACTAGTTGCAGTTGGTTGCCCGAGGAGCGGCAGAAATAATGTATCAACTTCCTTTGACAGTGGTATTTTTTGCCAATGTGTATCGGGAAGCCCCATATTTACAGATACGGAACCGTCAATCTCACGCTTTGCTTTCAACGATATGTAATCCGTTGAAAGGTCTATTTCGTCTTTTTTAGTCTCTAGCATCAAAAAATTCGCTATACAGCGGGTAGCATTACCACAGGTGGCTGAAACAGAGCCATCAGAATTGAAGAAAGTTAAGTGTGCATCGGATACTTCACTATTCTGGATGATCCCCAATTGATCGAACCCCACACCAAAGTTTCGATCTCCCAATTTTCTAATAAGATTAGCCGGCAAATTGATGCGTTTGTGTCGCGAATCAATAATAACAAAGTCATTTCCCAGACCATGCATCTTCAAAAATGATATATTTCTATCGTCGGAAAGCATAATGGCGCGCGTATACCCGTAAATTCGGCTTAAATCCATAGATAGTTCGATTTTCTCTAATTTCGGCCTTGACCCCAAGGCATAGTGTTCCTAGTTAGCTCCCTAGTGGGCCGTTAGCTCAGTTGGTAGAGCAACTGACTTTTAATCAGTGGGTCACAGGTTCAAATCCTGTACGGCTCACCACTAAAATAAGTGCTTTGCAAATATGACGCAGAGCGTTTTATTCTTCGGACAATAGGCTGTAGAAACTAAAGGTTTGTTGTCAGCACAGGTTACCTATCTTAAAATTAACGAACTTGAGGGATAAAGTTGGCAAAAATATCTATAAATATTGTTTGGTTCAAAAGGGACCTAAGAATATTTGATAATGTTCCACTTTCATTGGCGGCCCACGACGGCAATATTCTACCAATTTTTATTTTCGAACCAGAGCTTTGGAAAGAGCCGGATCATAGTTATCGGCAATATACTTTTTTAAAAGAAGCACTGAAAGATTTAGAAAAGCAACTTAAAGCTGTAGGTGGAAATCTGGCAGTATTTGTTGGCAGCGCGATTGATATTTTTGACCATCTTAACTCTCAGTACCAAGTTAATACTATTTTTTCGCATCAAGAAACATGGAATTTATGGACGTACAAAAGAGACAGGGCTGTAAAATCGTGGGCGAGAGACAATAAAGTTGCATGGACAGAGATCCCTAAAAATGGGGTCATTCGTAACCTCAGTAATAGAAATGGATGGTCTCGTAAGTGGTATTCTGCAATGTCTGCTCCCCTCATTTCGGTGCCTCCTCAAATTAAGTCTATAAAAATTAGTAGTGACAATATTCCAGAAGCCTCACAGCTAAACTTATCAGCTGGGCAACCCATTTCCTCTCAGAGCGCGACGCGGTCAGCCGCTATCGATACTTTAAATTCATTTTTGAATTCAAGAGGACAAGACTATACATTTGAAATGTCATCTCCGATCACAGCTGAAACAAGCTGTTCACGTATTTCCCCATATCTGGCATTTGGTCAAATTTCAGTTAGAGAAGCCTATCAGACTACAGAAAAATACGCTCGGGGACTCGGCAATAACAATAAAAAATATTCCAAGTCCTTAAGAAGTTTTTCATCACGATTAAGATGGCACTGTCACTTTATCCAGAAACTTGAAGATCAGCCGTCTATTGAAACTCACACATTGCATAGCTCTTTTGAAAAACTTCGACCATCACTTTGTGATCATAAGGTTCTGGCGGCCTGGGAAACTGGCATGACTGGCTACCCGATGATCGATGCATGTATGCGCTACTTAAATGCAACAGGATGGTTAAATTTTAGGATGCGGGCAATGTTAGTTAGCTTTGCTAGTTACCACTTGTGGTTGGATTGGCGTTTAACTGCAAAGCACTTAGCACGACAGTTTCTGGATTATGAACCTGGCATACATTACAGCCAAATACAGATGCAGTCCGGTACAACTGGCATGAACTCAATACGCATATATAATCCTATCAAACAGAGTATGGACCAGGATCCTAACGGCGATTTTATCAAGCAATGGGTTCCAGAACTAAGCAATCTGCCAACACAATTTATACATCAGCCATGGCTTCTAGAAAATGCCACTCCAAATTATCCAAAACCAATTGTTGATGAGAAACTCGCCAGAGCTGCCGCAAAAGAAAAAATATACTCACATAAAAAACAAATTAAAAACTCAGATGAAACGATTAGTTTAGTACGAAAACATGCAAGTCGGTTGAAACGCAAACCAAGAAAGAACAAAGATACAAAAGTAGTGCCTAATGAGAGTAACCAGCTTCGATTAGATTTTTAATTTTTGTCAAGGAACAAGTTTACCGGGGTTCATTATATTATTTGGGTCAAATAATTCTTTAATATTTCCCATTATGGACCAAGCTTCACCATGCTCTCTTTCCATATATGACCTTTTACCCGAGCCAATCCCATGTTCACCAGTTACAGTGCCACCAAAATCTAATGCAATTTCATTTACCTCTGAAGCAAGGCTTTTAGCGCGAGACAGTCCATCTTCGCTTGCACCGTCAAATAATATCATCAAATGATAATTACCATCGCCAACATGACCTGCGATTGGGGCTAATAAGCCAGATTTTTCAATGGCCTTCTTAGTTTTTTCAATTGAGGCCGACAGTGCAGATATGGGAACACACACATCAGTCACTAACGATAGGCCGCCCGGCATGAGTGATTTAGCCGCATAATATGCATCGTGTCTAGCCTTCCACAATCGGTTTCTCTCTTCAGTTTTAGTTGCCCAATCAAAGTTATAGGCACCGTACTCCTCGGCAATTAACTTGAAGTCGTCTATTTGCTCTTGCGTGCTCGCAGATGATCCATGGAACTCAAGAAAAAGGTGTGGTTTTTCGGGAAATTCAAGATCTTTGTTATAATTATTCATCCCACGCATCTGAGTTTCATCAAGAAGCTCAACGCGTGCAATTGGAATACCGGATTGAATAGCGAGAATGACTGTGTTCACAGCATCTGAAATTTCATCAAAAATACAACTTGATGACCTTATAGAATCTGGCTGGCCAAAAAGCCGAAGTTTTATTTGAGTAATCACTCCAAGAGTACCCTCAGACCCAACAAAAAGTCGCGTTAAATCATATCCAGATGCAGACTTTGGTGCGCTTGACCCCGTAGTGATAAGTCGTCCATCCGGCAAAGCAACTCTTAACGCTAAAACATTTTCGCGCATCGTTCCATATCTTACCGAATTAGTGCCAGATGCTCTCGTAGCACACATGCCCCCAATTGATGCATCTGCTCCTGGGTCAACTGTGAACATAAGCCCTTGATCTCGCAGATACTCATTTAATTGCACGCGAGTCACTCCAGGTTCTACAGTAGCTATAAGATCTTCACTCTCAACAGAAATTATTTTATTCATATGGGAGAAATCTATACTTACTCCTCCTTTTACAGGAACGACTTGACCCTCTAGCGAACTGCCCACACCAAAAGGAATAACAGGGCAGGAATGCTCGTTACAGGTTTTGACAATCTGACATACTTCCTCTTCAGATTGTGGGAAGACAACCATATCTGGCATTCTTGGAACAGCATATGCAGAGTCTCTTGAGTGAAGATCTCTTACGCTTTCACCCCGCGAACATCTGTCGGCCAAAGTAGCTCGTAAAATTTCGTAAACTTTATCGATATCATTCATTTTTTTACCAATTATGTTCAATCTGGTTAAGCTTTCGAGATAATTTTCAATAAAAGTATATTACAGATCAGCCAGCAAGTGCAATGCCATCTGAGCGAGCATCAGATGCCGCTTCAACTCTACCATCTGGGTGACTAACTACCGCGCCTGCATGACCCATCAAACTATTGTTCGCCGGAACCAGTTCAGTATCATGACCCGCGCTAGACAATTTCTCTACCAGATCTAAGTCGAAGGATCTCTCCAACTTTAAACTGGTCGTATCATCACCCCAAGTTTTTCCCAAAAGCCATCTAGGTGAAGATATTGACCGCTGTAAATCAACGCCATGAAATGCATATCTAGAAAATATTGCTGCTTGTGTTTGAGGTTGACCCTCTCCGCCCATTGTTCCATACGAAACGATGCGACCGTCATACATAATAGCCATTGCAGGGTTAAGAGTGTGGAATGGCTTCCTTCCCGGAGCTAGGCAGTTTGGGCCGGGAAATAAAGAAAATCCTGCACCACGATTCTGGAAAAGGACTCCGGTTTCAGGACAGATCAATCCACTGCCAAATTCCCAGAAAATGCTTTGAATAAAACTTACCACCGTTCCTTTATCATCTACTGCACCCATCCAAATAGTATCACCTTTTTTAGCAACTTCTGGCCAATCCATTGCCCTATCGTCAGAAATTTTCGAAGCACAATTATCTAGATATGAGTCAGAAATAAGGCGTTCAGCGCTTACCCTCATGTTGGCAGGATCACCTAACTCTAAATTTCGTGTGATAAAAGCCTGTTTGGTTGCTTCAACAAGTCGATGAACAAAATCGAAATCATCGCAGTTATCTTTTTTTATTCGATCATAAATTCCAAGTATTGCTAGCGAGGACATTCCTTGAGTTGGGGGACGTAAATTGAATATTTGCCCCACAGAAGTGCATATTGAAAGAGGTTGCTGCAATTCTGCTTTGAACCTTTCAAAGTCACTAAGTTTAAGCGGGCTACCAGCGTTGCTCAAAAATTCACCATGAATTTTTCCCAGCTCGCCCGTGTAAAAATCGTCAAGCCCGTAGCGACCCAAGTGCTCAAGTGTTTCACCTAGTTTCGTTTGAAGAAGTTTTGAACCAACCTCAGGCTCGTGACCTTTATCCAAGTAAAAATCCTTAAATCCAGAAACTGATACAAGCTCATGCTTTTTGGCGGCCAGTGTTTCATGCTGATTCTTCGTTACAGCTACTCCATTTTTTGCTCTTTCTACAGCAGCTGAAAGCAAATCATTCAGCGGAACTGCTCGTTTTGGATTATCGAGGGTCATTGCTAACTTCCAGCCTGCAATCGTACCTGGCACTGTCAATGCTGCCAAAGGCCCTCTCGTTGGCAAAAAACTTTTGTAACCTTTTCTTTGATACCATTCAGGAATGGCTTGTTCAGCGGCAGGCCCACACGCTGATATGGCAACGGGCGATTGATCCTTTTTTTTAATCAGCCAGAATCCATCTCCGCCAATGCTATTCATATGTGGATAGACTACTGCAATTTGAGCCGCTGCGGCCACCATGGCCTCTACAGCGGTACCGCCTGCTTCTAAAATATCATAACCAGCTTTAGAAGCCAGCCGATGAGGTGCGGTGAACGCAATCGAAGTTCCTAGGGCTGTTTCAATCATAGAAGGGCTCGCTTTATAAATAGGTCTGAAAATTAATCTTATTAGAATCAGTTAACATTGAGATTACTTCCGAACATAGAACTAGACGAGTGTTGTTACTATTTTATTCAAACAATTAAAATGTTTGTTTTCTAATGCCTTACAATAGAAAAATCTGAAAAAGAGACCCTTTTTCGGATTTAAACGGTAATTTTCTCCTTTATTTGTCTGCGAACATACTGTAACCAACCCGCCAGATTGCTTGACAATCTAAAAAATGAACCAAATTTACGTTACGAGAACTAATTTGTACGAGAACTATAACTCGGGAGGAGATTTAATGGATCGTCGTTCTTTTTTGAAAAGCTCCACTGTAGGAGTTGGAGCAACAGCAGCAGCGGCAACGCTTGCAGCTCCAGCGTATGCCCAAGGCAAACGCACGCTAACAATGGTTACATCAGTACCAGAAGGTTTTGCAGTTTTTGACGACGCTGCACAGAACTTCTGTGATCGCGTTGGCGCTATGACTGATGGACAATTGACCATCGACAAAAAACCAGCCGGTACTCTTGTCGGCGCGTTTGAAGTGTTTGATGCCGTAAGTGCAGGACAAGCTGATGTATACCATTCAGCAGATTATTACTTCATGGGTCAACACCCCGGTTTTGCGTATTTCACTTCGGTTCCTTTTGGAATGACCGGACCAGAAATCATGAGCTGGTACTACCACAATGGTGGTTATGAGCTGCACGGCGAGCTAGGATCGATTTTTAACCTCAAACCATTCCTTTGTGGAAACACAGGGCACCAGCCAGGCGGATGGTTTAATAAAGAGATCAATTCTGCTGCGGACCTACAAGGTTTGAAATTTCGTATGCCTGGGTTTGGCGGCAAGGCTCTTGGCCTAACAGGCGCGTCAGTACAAAATATTCCTGGAGGAGAAATTTATCAGGCTCTAGCTTCTGGCGCGATTGACGGCGCTGAGTGGATAGGTCCACTTGCTGATGAGCGTCTTGGATTCCAAGAAATCTGCAAATTTTACTACACTTCTGGCTTCCATGAGCCAGGATCTGCTCTCTGCGCGTCATTTAATCTCGACGTCTATGAGTCATTATCTGCGCCACACAAGGCGATAGTTGAAACAGCCGCACACGCAACGCACAGCTGGAACTTAGCTCAGTCAAACGCTAACAACGCGACCGCGCTCACCAGACTTAAAGCAGCTGGTGTTAAAGTTTTAGAATTTGATGACTCAATTTGGGAAGCGTTCGGTAAGGCTGCTAAAGAGGCTCAAGATGGTTTTATGGATGACGATTTATTTGCCACAATCCGTAACAATTATGAAGAGTCAATGGCATCAACCTATTCATGGATGAGCATGTCTGACGGTGTTTTCGCCCAAAAACGAGATAAGTTTAAAGTCTAAAAGTCTCGAAATTGTAAGAGCGGGCCACATTTCGTGACGGCCCGTTCTTTTTAAATTTTTCACAATTATTATATTACAATTATAATACTACATTGTGAATCTTGGGGGGAATTCATGGATACGGCTTACACATTTTCCGATAGTCCATTTCTGTGGCTAATCTCTCAGTTTCTATCAGCTTTTCCCAATATATTTTCCGCTTTATCACAGCCAACTTTATGGTTGGACTGGATAACTTGGGGAAAAACGACGGAAGATAAACAATCATTGATGCGCTTTATTTATTATGGTGCATCGACGGAGTTATTTTTTGCAATTACTATTATCATTGTCTTATACACGGCTTTAGCGATGTACTACAGGCCGTTGATGTGGAAAACGGTTACTTCACTTGAAACTGTAGCTAACACAACAGGCCGTTTTTTCGCGTGGGCAGGACTTACGATGGTCCTGATCCAAATTGTCATTATATTTATTCAACGCGTTTTTGCTGTATCGGAAATAACTATTGGTTTTGGCTTGGCCTTTTCATTTGACGTAAGCTGGTGGTCTGAAAGTCTTAAATTATATAATGCAATGATCGTAGCACTTTGTGTTACATACACTTTTGTTCAGGGCGGACACGTCAGGGTGGATTTATTTTATTCAGCTGTAAGCTATAGAACCAAAAGAATTATAGATATGTTTGGTAGTATATTTTTCATGCTTCCGGCGGCTATTCTTCTTTGGATGTACAGCTGGTTTTTTTTATGGCGACATTTGATTGTCCCAAAACCATCTGCATCTGATACTGTTGAAAAATTAGTCATGAAAGCCCGGGCAATGCGCTGGAATGTTGAAACTATTGGTGTTTCGCCAAACGGTTTCAATGCTTACTTTTTATTTAAAGTTCTGATTTTAGCCTATACAGGATTAATTATGATCCATGCCTTATCATTCTTCTATCGGTCATTTTTAGAATGGCGAGAAGGGGAGGAGTTAGAAGGGAAGTACCTAGACCTGGACATTAGAACTTCAGAAGAAGCGGAGAAATAACATGTTACTAGGGCTAGACGGGGTAGAAATCGGACTAATTATTGTCTTTGTAACACTATTCGCAGCAATCCTCTCAGGATTTCCTGTAGCATTTGCAATAGGTGGTGCTGGAGTAATATCATTTGCAATAATTGCTATTTTGGACGGCCAAGGCTTACTAATTCACCAAGCCATTGATACAAGCTCACAGGCGTTTAAGGATGTCGTTGCATCAGGTTTCAAACCTGAGGCGATATCTGTTTTCACACACCCGGAATTACCGCGTGCCGCTTATCCAGTATTTCCCCAAGGGTGGGAAGTTGCTTTAGACAGAAATATATCATTCGTTGTTAATCGCATGAACGAAAGGGTGTTTGCCGGCCAATCCATAGAAACATTACTCGCTGTACTAATGTTTGTTCTTATGGGTATTACACTTGAAAGATCACGCATAGCGGATGAACTTCTTACCAAAATGGCTAATATTTTTGGGCCTCTGCCAGGTGGTCTCGCAGTATCAATTGTGGTGGTGGGCGCTTTTCTAGCAGCTTCAACAGGGATTGTAGGAGCAACTGTTGTTACAATGGGTCTTCTCGCCCTTCCAACAATGCTTCGGAATAATTATTCACCAGAATTAGCAACAGGTGTAATCGCCGCATCGGGAACACTGGGACAGATCATTCCGCCTTCCATCGTCATTGTTTTATTGGGAACACTCACGGGTGATATCTATTCCGCAGCGCAAGAAGATAGAGCTCAGTTGGCAGGTTGTACAGATGCTCTGACTTATTTGGGTGAGCCCGCGGTTGTCTCGGTAGGCACCCTATTTCAGGCAGCCCTTCTTCCTGGTATTATGCTTGCCTTGTTGTATGCTTTATATGCATTTGGATTTGCACTGCTTAACCCATCTAAGGCTCCTGCCATACAAGCCGATGGAAGCGACGCAAGTTATTACGGTGCAGGCCGGAATGAACTTCTAATGTGGTCTCTCTTTTTACCCATTGGCGCATTAGCGGTATTTCTTTTGTCGATTGAATTTAACTTAATAGGAAGCCAGTCTACAATAGTTGATACTTACTCTGATATTATGGAAGGTGCCGCATTACGTACAAATGTTGATCCCGAGTGTGCCGCGGCTATGATTGAACTTCACGGCCAAGAGGCTTGGGACGCTGCTGTTGCTCAACAAACAGCAATTGAGGCGGCCGGTGGAGTTCAGGAATCCAGACAACTATCAGATGAAGAGCGGGCTGTGCTTCTTGATGAAAAATTAGCAGTAATGCCACCCATCGGCACGGGCATAGGGCTTAGTGCTTTGTTGTTGGGCGTAACCCTAATGCTTGGCAAAGCAGTAAATTTTACAAAAGATACACGGCCGCTTGTTATTGGTGGTCTTGGCATTGTCTTGATACTGTTATGCGATATTCTCTTTATCTCAGCATTGACTAGTCCAGGCGTGACTACATTGATGATTGCTATACCTGGACTAATGACGCTCTACGGTGTCAAAGAAGCATTAAATCGTTTATTTGCAAATGACTTGATAAGAGTGGTCTTCCCACCACTCGTTTTAATCGTCGCAGTCCTTGGCTCTATTTTAGGAGGAATTACTAACCCTACTCCAGCCGCCGCGCTTGGCGCAGGTGGAGCAATTTTGCTCGCTACCGCTAGAAAGCTCAGCAGCAATGGGTTGAGTGTCACACCAGTCTTACGAATTTCGCTAGCGATCGTAATAATGCTGGTAGTAGGCATTAATTTTGATATGCGACTTATGCCAGACATGTCTTTAGAAAACATACTGGCATTTATTGTGGCTTTCTCAGCTTTTATTTATACTATTTTTGGTATTTTTTGGTCGTGTTTGTATCTCTATAGGGAAGACATTTTAGCGCCTGTAGTACGTGAGACCGCAAAAGTAACTTCGATGGTCTTCACAATTTTAATTGGGTCTCAAATATTAAATTTAGTTCTAATATCTTTTGGTGGTGAACACTACATCCAACAATTCCTAAGAAGCTTCTCCAATGAATGGACTGCGTTCTTTATCGTCATGCTGGTTCTTTTTATTCTGGGGTTCGTTTTAGATTTCTTAGAAATAATTTATATTGTCATTCCAATTGTTGGCCCCGTGATTTATGGCGGATCATTTGATCCTAGTTGGGTAACCATAATGGTTGCGATAAATTTGCAAACATCATTTTTAACTCCTCCTTTTGGCTTTGCACTATTTTACTTGAGGGGTGTTGCACCATCCCACGTTACCACCCGTCAAATTTATCGAGGAGTTCTTCCATTTGTTGTCATTCAGTTAGTAGGTTTGGGATTACTCGCATTATTCCCACAAGTTGTGACTATAGTACCAGATTTACTGAAATAAAATTTAGTATCGTTTGTGGTAATTATATTCTCATGCTTTGCAGCAAGTCCCAGCAAGTATATCAAAAAAATAATTTATAACTCATTCATAAGTAGTTTAACCCAAGTAGGTAAAAGTGCCAAATAAGACCGTAGCAACTATTCCAACACAAGGTGTTCATCATATAACATTGGTTGGAGCCTCGCGAGAGATTTCCATAGATTTCTGGCAAGGTGTCCTCGGGATGCCTTTTGTCTTTGAACAACCGAATTTAGACAATAATGATGAGTCCCATCTTTATTTTGATCCTGGCGACGGACGGTTAATTACAATTTTTACAGACGAAAAACGAAAAGATATAAATAAGAAAGTTTCTCAGGAAACTGGTGCTGTGCATCATGTAGCTTTCGAATTGAGCCAGGCCGTATTCGAGCAAGTTGAAAGTCGTTTAAAGGAACGCCAAATAGCATATACAGGCCCGAAGGATCGCGGATTTATGAAGTCAATATACTTTCGAGATCCACTAGGTCTACTAATTGAATTGGCCTATTACACCTTTGTTATACCAGAAGGTACCCGGATTGCTGATGTTATGATTAAAGCCCATCGAATAAGAGTTAACAAAGGGGCATATAATATCCAACAGGAGCACATCGCCACAGCAATTGAGGAAATTACAAGCCAACGCGATAGCTTGTAACACCTTCAAATATCATCAGGACGCTTTAGTTCAAAATAATCCTTTATAATTGCATAATCTCGGTAACCAAGCCGAGAAACTGGATTGTACATCTTTATTTCAAAACGGCCGTCTATTATACAATCATCTCTCATATGGATCCCAACAACCTCTCCAAAAACAGCAAAATTTGCATCACCTGATAATTTAATAATTTCCGTCAATTTACACTCTAGTGCAGCTGGACCACCCGCTACTAATGAACAATTTATGGCCGTACATTCCTGCTTTTTAATACCAGAAAATTCAAACTCATCAATTTCCTTGGATAGGGCTTGAGATGATTTATTCATTACAGAAATTTGCTGCTCAGAAACTATGTTGACGCAGAAAACGCCTGTTTCGCGGATATTAGCCACCGTGTCTTTAGTACCATCCTGATCTGCTTTTGAAGAGGTTGCTGAAAACATAACTTGAGGGGGAGTATAAGCAACAGCATTAAAAAAAGAATATGGTGCTAAATTATCAATCCCGTCATAACTTCGCGTTGAAACCCAGCCAATTGGCCGAGGAGATACAATTGCGTTAAATGGATTGTGGGGTAGCCCATGTCCTTCACTAGGGTCATAATACATAAAACACCTCTTTTTTTACGAGATTTCCTTGACCCGAAGTGAAATTTCATTTGCTTTGTTTCGCATAAAGCTGTGCTCTGAGCCAACAAAAAACATATTTACGCCATAGTCCTCTGCCCAAGATTTGGCTTGATCTGCATCACCAATAAAACTTGCATACCCCTTACCATTCTCTTTCGCTGCTACACCGACTTTTTTCAACGCTGCTTTTAACTCTTTTGAGTCCTGATTTTTATAGCCCATGCCCACAGATAGATCAGCTGGACCTGCAAAAAGCCCATCTATTCCTTCAATTCTTGCAATTGAGTCTGCAATCTCAACGGCAGCTGGTTCCTCTATTTGAGCAATCACGACTGTTTCGTCCCGTGACTGAGCCAGCAAATCAGGCATTTTTTTTGTTGCATAACCAGCCCATCGAGTTGAACCAGCATATCCTCTCCCACCAAGACCAAATCTTGCAGCCTTTGCCAATTCTTCTGCTTGAGGCAATGTTTCGATGTGAGGTGCAACAATACCAACAGCCCCACAATCTATCGCCGATAAAATCTCTCGGTGACTAGTATCTCCAACCCTTACTAGAACTGGAAAATCTAATGCGCGCGAAACGGCCATACATTCATCAATTGCGCGTCGGTCAAATGGTGCATGTTCAGCATCTAAGCATAAAAAATCAAATCCACTTTGAGCAAATACCTCAATCATTACATAATGAGGTGTTTTAAGAAACGTACCTACCATACGTTCACGCGACACAACCCGAGATTTAAACGAACCTATACGCGACATTCATCTAATCCCAAATTCAAAAACGATGCGATTTCTTTTATACATATCTCAGGTTCCTCTAGAATTGGTAAATGCCCACAGTTTGGAATAACTGATAGTGTAGAATTTGAAATATAGTTTACCATTTCTTCGTGCACACTTACAGGGCAAAGCTTATCATGTTCACCGCACAATACTAAGGTTCTACAGTTTATTTGTGATAGCAAGTTCGTAAGACTTTGCCTATTTCTGAGCGCTAAACATTGATTAGCAAATACTTCAATGCCTAGGTCCAGGGCCATTTGCATACATAAATCTAATACATGTTGATTTGTCAGCTCATTATAAACATAATTTGGCTTTAGTTCTTCAGCTACTAATCGCTCCAAATCTTTCGTCTCTGATATCGATTTTATCTGAATATCCCGACTTGCTTGTTTTCTAGCGCTATCAGAATGAGGACTGGTATCCATCAAAATCATAGATTTCACCCGGCTTGGGTCATTTATCGCGAGCGTCATTGCAATAATTCCGCCCATAGACAAACCCAAAGTATGAAAAGAACCACTTATGGAATTTAATACAAAATTGGCCATTTCATCCATACTTTTGAAGCGGTCCATTACCGGTATATGAACACGATAATTTTTTTTAAGAGGTTTTATAATAGGACCAAACAAGCGTTCATCACACATTAAACCTGGCAAGAGAACAACTTGTTCCATTGCTAAACTTTTTGAGCACCTTGAGAGAGACTTTCCAGCTTAGCATAAGCGATTTCTGGATCAACTGTTCCAAAGCCTGCAAAAGTACCAAAGCCACAATCACTGCCAGCAACAACTCGTTCGCGGCCAACTATATCTACAAAACGTTCCAACCTTTGGGCAACTAAATCTGGGTGTTCTACAAAATTTGTAGTTGTATCGACAACACCTGGGACCAGTATTTTATCATCGGGTATATCTGCTTTACGATCCCTAAAAACGGTCCATTCATGTCCATGTCTTGGGTTAGATGTTTCAAATAATACATAGCCCGATTCAGTTGCCATCAACGTGTCAAACATCTTTGACATGGGAATATCACATACGTGAGGACCTTCGTAATTACCCCAACATATATGAACACGAACTTTCTCTTTCGGAACATCTGAAAGAGCATAATTGAGGGCTTCTACATGTAAATCGGCAACTTTTAAAAATTCATCATCGCTTAAGTCATTAAATAACATATGGCGCGACAGTGCTAAGTCGGGGCAATCAAGCTGCAAGTCCAAACCCGCTGCCACAATTGTTTCATACTCTGCCTTCATTGCACCAGCCAATGCTTCTAGATATTTTTCACGCGATTGATAGTAATCATTTTGTAAAAAGAGAGAAATAACTCCTGGCGAGGCTGCATTCATAAAACCCTTTTCAGCACCAGTTGCCGAAACTGCAGACTTCAGATTTGCAATATCCTTTTCAAGTTCACCCTGACCTTTTGACTTTACCTCTCCAACACACATTGGCCTCGAATACTGCGGGGTTCCACCATCATCCGCCAATCGCTTAAGAAACGACGGGAACTGCTGCAAATCAGCTGGTGCATTGCGTGGGCTGTCTCCATCAAAACCTGTGTATCTGTCTTTTACGTAAGTTGCATATGAAATTTTTGACGTTTCACCATCTGAAACAATGTTTATTCCCGCCTTTACTTGCCTATTGACCGTTTCTAAAACAGCCTCACTCATTGCTTTGTCAAATTCTTCCTGAGAAAAAGATATTTTATTTTCTCTGGCAAAAATAAAATCAACTACCTTTTGAGTTCGTGGCAAAGAGCCCACATGTGTCGTTTTGATGAGCATTCCTTACCCTTTCCAAGTTGGCCCAGCAGGATCAGAAGTGGCGCGGACTCTATACAATGAACAATGACCTGTCATTGCTGGTTCTACTCTATGTTGTACACCAGCAGGAACTGATACTGTGTCTCCCGGATTTAAAGTTAAAGAGCCTTCATTGTAAATTAACTTCCAATGACCTTTAACCGGCATAATCACATCACTATGATCTAATTTCTCCATTTTATCACCGCCTGAGTTACGGGATAAAAAATCAACCTCAAAACCTGGCTTATCTTTAAGCATACCGGTTTCACCAATCACTTTGACAGGTGATGTATCCGATAAAGAAACCATATCCCAATATCTCGCTACATGGTTGGGAACTACTTCCGAAGTTGATGGTTCTGGGTAATTTAAAAGCTCTTTTTCTGTGAGTTGAGGCATTGGTTTTTCATTAGGTGGAAGCGCTTGACCCCGTTTAGTATCATACAGACGGCCTTTCTCCGATAAAATAAGACCATGGTCAGAGGCATCTTCAATTACTTGAGGCGCCCAAATAACTCCTCCCCCCGCATCATCGCCGCCCAGTATTGCCATTATCATCCCATAATCCGTTCCGATATTCTCAAATCCACGAAAAATTCCTGTAGGTATATTAATTATATCGCCCACCTCTAAGACAACCTCTCCAGCCGTGCCCCATCGGCCCCAGAAGAACCTCCAACGACCGGATAGCACAAAAAATACTTCTGCGGTTCTATGCGAATGTAATGAATTTCTGCATCTAGGTGGTTGACCAGCTGCTCCAATATTAAATCCATGAGGAAGGTTTATATGTATATGTTGATCAACACTTTCTGAAACTCCACCGCCGATAATCGTGAAGTTTTCTTTTTGATCTGAACCTGGAGTATGCGCATCAATAAATGCTGTTTTACATGGTGATAAATCACCGTAGCGAACGATCCGTTCTGTTATTTCATTAAGTGCATTAGACATATCATAATCCTATCAATGTATTTTGTAAAAATCTCTCGCGGTTTTATCGAAAACCGTTTCAGAAGCTAACTTTGGAATAATATTTCGATAAGCTTTAATCAAACTTGAATAATCTGAATATAAACTGTCTACAGGAAAGTTGGAGCCAAACATGCAACGGCTTGGGCCAAATTGCTGAAGACACTCATTTACGATCGGAGCAATGGAGTTTTCCGTCCAATTATGATCAAACATACCTAAACCAGATAACTTACAAAAAATATTATCCATATCTGATAATAGTCTTAGATCCCTGGCCCACTGTTCTAGACCTTGCTCAGATCTATCTGCCGGACTTCCCGCGTGACAAAGCACAATTTTTGTATCAGGAGCAGAACTCATTACTTTAGCAGCTTGCAAAATAAGTTCGGGTGTAAGCTGCAAATCAAAAGTCAAATTGCGTTTCCCCAACTCAATAAGACCATGCCGAAAAGTGGTAGAACTTAGTAATTCATTTGTTCCACTTTTAGAATCTTCTTCTGATGAGCGTCCAACAATTTGCCTAACTCCCCGAACACTGGGCATTTCTTGAATCAAGTCTAAATCACTTTCAATAGTAGACGAAGTTAGATCGCAGTGTACAACCTGAACTAGTGGCCAATCTGGGTTGGACTTAGCAACTTTATCAATCCAATTTGCCTCATCAATTGGATCAGCAGCACCTACTTGGATATGCACTGAAGCTTCAAAACCCTCCGCCTTTGCATTTTCACAGAATTCTTTTAGTAAGTAATTTCGTTGAATTGGAGTTGGGTCGCCAAAAAACCTTACTACCCCTTTAGCTTCCAGCCACGGGTAGGAGACCTTTTCCAAATCCCAAAGATGATGGTGCGCATCGATCATATTTAAACCACCATTCTAGGGTTCAGATGTATGAATACCTTACACATAATAATTTTAAACTCTTCCAATACCAGTAGTCCTCAACAAAATATCAACTCCCTGATTATACCAGAAGTGCAGTAAATCGATAAAAATCCAGTTTTCGGTTAATTTGTCGCCTGCTCGTCTATACATATCAATCACGCGCATGTCAGAGGGTTTACCAGTAGTAGGCATTCCCATGAATCCACCTGCAGGAGTTAAAGTCAAATTTGGCCAGCCAAAGAAACCACCAAAGCTCCCCTCAGCAATTCGCGCCACATGGCCATTAAAGATTTTGTCGGTAAGACCATCCCGAAAAGGACCTGCATGTTGCTCGGCGTAGCGCTCGATGGTGTATGCAGCACCAATACCTGCTGGCCCCCACCAGATCATATCATCATTCCAACTTCGCGGTAATTCAACTAGAAGGCCTTCCTCGTCTCGACCTTTCCAATCCCTTATATCATCAATCATGAACTCTATTGTTTTGAGAGTTTTTACTCCTTCATTTGGGTCAGCATCACTGAACATAAGCCCATCATGTGTCTTAGGGCCAGGTTGAACGAGCTGAGCACCTGTTTGAGCTGGAAAGGGCTGAAGACCAGACTGCATCATCAAGTGGGGGATATCAAAGAACATAGCAGTATCAGTAATTTTACCATCATCAATTCGCAAAAATTCTGCATAACGTAACATTGCTATCTTCCGCGTTGCAGGTATTCCTAGCCAAGGATTGTCAAATAACCCCATCAAATGACCCATTGAGGCAACCCAAACGCCTCCTGCCTCGAGCTTGTTCTCGCCCGCCATAAACAAATCCATACGCCTCTGCATCTTAGTCAAAGAGTGTTTTAAAGGCAGCCAGAATTTCTCTGCTACTTCCACTGGATCGGCAATTTCATTAAATGGATGATAACCACGCCAAAGTGCATCTGGTGCACAGTATTTAGAGGCTTTTATAGGATCTTTATCTAGTTGCGAATAATAAGCAAGTACTAGGTCCTTTTCATTTTTAAAACCTACCATTTTCTTCCTTCCAAAACTCAAATGTGTAAACTGATAAGGCTTTAGATTTTTTTTTGGGCCTTAGTTATTTGCATAATCAAGTCAAATTCATTAAAAAGTTGCCACTCCGCCTCGATCACACCAGAACTTACCCGCCATTGAGTTATCCCCCACAATTGACATGAAGCATTACTTGGCTTTTTGTAAATTCCATCTCCTAAATGTTTTCCTTCAGCACTCCAACGAGCCGAAATTAACCATCCATCACGCTCGTTACCCATCCAATAAACTTCATCCACTTGTAAAATTAAGTTCGGAAAGGCTGTCCTGATTGTATCTATGTAAGCTTTATAAGCCTCTCGCCCCTCAAAAAGACGGTTTGTAGTTCCCTCAAACTTCACATTATCAGAATAGAATTTGTTCAATGCACTTAAGTCGCCATTCCAAATATTACTATGAATATCGCGCGCAAACTTATCAGGATCAAAACCTGTATGCGGCTCGGACATGTAAAGGGGTTTTTCAGGTGAAGCAGATTTTCGAAGGTCAAGCCATACTTCGTCAGATCGAGGCCAACCCGCTGGCGGATCGCTGATCAATCGTTCTGCTTCTTCCCATAAATCAATATTAAGCTGCTGCAGCATCGCAGAGGTATTATACAAGACATGTTCGTGAAAAATCTCATTTTCTAGAGCAATGCAGTTAGCGATTACCATCACACTAATTTTTTTGTCCTTTGGTTCTCCGTAACGGCTGATACCAGTGTTAGTCCCAATAATTCTTGTTAAGTGAGAGGTGTGAAATCCTGTGATGTCGTCGCCAGCCCAGATGACTTCTTCAGCATCAAGAATAATATCGGGAAATGCGCCAGTAGTATGATGCGTATCGCTAATAATTTTTTTGCAGCCTAATTGCAGCCCATAGTCGTCAAAAACCCGAGAGTCTTCAGAATAGGTCTCGCCAATATACTCGACTTCGCGCTTGTCAGTTTCCCAAATTCGGTGAGTTATCCGAACGATATAATCGACAATATTTTTATAGCTTGGATCAAAACCTGATAAAGCCTGTCTTGGCCCAAAATCAGATGGAATACGGACAGTACGACCAGATGTATATCGATCAAGCGAAATTGAATAATCGGCAGGCATGTGAGCCCGGGCCAGTGGTTTTGCAGGATGAAAAGATTTTCTAATGGTATTGTTTTTATCCATAATTTTAACCCTTAACTGCGCCAGCAGTTAATCCACTTACGATTTGTCGTTGGAAGAATAAAACCAAAAAGAACAACGGCACTATGGCACTTACAACTGCAGCCACGGCAAACATAACATTTCCTTGTTCTCTTACAGAACCAAGGAAGCTCGCTATCCGCGGGACCATGGTCTGATTTTCAGAACTTAAAAGCATCGATGTAATTGCAAAGTCATTGTAGGCGAGAAGAAAGCTAAATAAACCTGTAGTAATTACACCTGGCCACATTACGGGTATGATGACATGCCTAAAGGCTTGAAATCGCGTACACCCATCTACCATGGCACTTTCGTCCATATCTTTAGGAATATTGAGAAAAAATGAATGTAACATCCATAAAGTAAATGGCTGATTAATAGCTACTAAAACAACAATAGTTGTCGACAACTTACCCCAAACATTCCACTCAAAAAATGGCAGAAGATATCCGGACACCAAGGTTATATGAGGCATGGCTCTAAAAATTAAAGCCAGTATTAGCAGCCAAAAAGCATATCTAAACCCAGACCGGGCAAGAGCATAACCACCCAATGTTCCCATTGTAAGGGATATCGTCACTGTGAAAAATACAACGACGGTAGTATTCAAAACATTAAACCAAAACTCTTCTTCAATCCAAGCGCCGTGGTAACCATTTCCAGTAAAAGAGTCGCCAGTTTCAACAATTGTCATAACGCCATAAATTGCATTTCGCCAATCTGCCTTAGAAAAAAAGTCTCCCTGAACTTTAAAAGATCCCCATACGGTCCAGATAAATGGCCCAATAGCAATCAATAGCCAAAGGACTACCATACTGGTAGCAAACCAAGTTAAAAGTGGCGCCTTATTTTTAAACGAACTTGCCATCCACTAAATCCCCTTCCGATTAAAATCACGCCAAGTGCGTATGAGTACCGGGGTCAAAATAATGCACACAAATATGATTGTAAGCATTGATGTCGCAGCAGCGGAACCATAAAGCTTCGCGTTACCGAAAAGATCATTGAAAATAATCCACGATAACGATGTGGCCTTTGCAGAGGCTGAAAAGCCCACTATTGGTTCAAAAACCCTAAGACCATCCATTAATTGCATGAGTAAAATGAATATAGCTAATGGCATCATATAAGGAACAATTACAAACCTAACTCTCTGCCATCTGCTAGCCCCATCGATTTGGGCTGCCTCTAAAGTATCACTGGGAACGGTTTGAAGCCCTGCATAAAACACGACAAATGCAAAGGGTGTGCTATGCCAAATCCCATAAATAATCAGCATTATCCAAGTTAATGGTGCAGATGCTTTTAGACTAAGGTCTGGATTATCGAAAATAAGCTGTAAGGTTGCGCCTATTATCCCGTCTGCATCAACCATCCAAAATAAAATTAATGACCCTATGAGCGGGGTGACAATCATAGGCAACAAAGATGCAAAAATCGTAGGGCCCTTCACTATCTGTGGTAGACGATTTACGCCGAGTGCTATGAATAAACCTAATATAAGAACAGAGGGAGCTACCAAGAAAGTATACGTAAGTGTGAAAAAGAGCGCTTTGTAGAATGGTAAATTATAAACTCCACTTACAAAACCGAAGAGCGTTTTAGATGTAGACCAAATGTTGCTGAGCTCATCGAAAGCGAGATGGTTTCTATTAGTATATGTCTTTAAAGCGTTATATTTTCCAAGAGGCGCACTTTGTCTAAGTGCCGCAGTCGCATCAGGATCTGCTTGAATAACTGTCTCACATTTAAAAGGCCCACAGTTTTCAACTTCTATCATAACTTGTTCATGCTGGACGAATAAAGATTGAACTACTACCGATGCTATTGGTAGCGCTATGAATAGAACCATGAAAAGAAGTGATGGAAGAATAAACCAGAAAAAAGTGCGATGCTTCATGTTTCAGATACTTTGTAAGATGGCGCCCGAGGGGCGCCATCAATGTTTCCTAATTTATTTCAGAAACCCTTTTTCTTGCGCAGCTGCTGTATACGCAGCCTCGATATCAGCCAAAGTTTGCTCCGCACTTTCATTACCTTGAAGATAATCTGGAACTTCAGCAACAAACGCTCCGTGTAACAATCCCATGTAAGGTAACATTGGATACGGCTCTGCTCCTGCTGACGCTACCATGGAAACGCCTTCCGCAGATTTACCTGGAACATACGCATCCATCAACCAAACGGCTTTATCATTATTTGCTTTAACCATTTCGGCAGAAACTCCATTTACTAACGCTATGAAAGTAGCCTCTGCATCTTCATCACTAATATTTTTTGCAATAGAAAATCCGTCCCACCAAAGAGTTGAAGCAGGATTAGATCCACCGCCAACGGTTGGTGCATTTGCAGGAACTGTGTTATTTACGACTTCTGGCGTTGACCCTTCATCGTCAAGCAAACCACCCATTGATGATCCCCACATCTCTGCCATCGCAAGCTCTCCAGACTCCCACAATGGTGCTACTGCCCCAGTGTTATATGTGAGAAAGTCTGGGTTCGAATACTCCATTAAAGCTTTCAACATTTCAAGAGTTGCTACACCCTTTGCGTTATTAACTGAAGCTTCTGCTGTACCCGGTGTAAAAAATTCACCACCATGGCCCAGATACATATTCACAACCTCTTCGCCAAGGTTCCAGTCTGCCTTAGTAAGCATAGCAAAAGGATACTTCATTATGCCTGCAGCACGAATTGCTTCAGCTGTTTCTAGGACCTCTTCATATGTCGCTGGAATAGGCTTTCCAACCTTATCCAATATATCTTGTCTAACCACCAGATGCTGGGCATTAGCCATAAACGCTACAGCCATTACTTTCCCATCAATAGTTATTAGCTGATTTTTGCCTAGACTTTGACCATGCTTTGCAACGAGGTCATCTAGGGGCCTCAAAAGTCCGTCCGTCAGTAGTGGTACTATTGATCCGTTGGTTACAATTTTTGCTGTATATTCAGCGGGGTTCGCAGTTAAGGCCGGTCCCTGTAATTCCTGATGTTTCGCGGTATGGTTCTTAGCGAAAGTTACAGCACCACCTGCACACTCCTCTGCTTTCGAAACGACCGCATGAAGTGCTGGAAAGTCGTTAGCAAGAATACTTATTCTACCACTTTCAATTCCACATCCTGCGAAAACACTCCCATAACTGGCTCCCGTCATCAAAGCAGCACAGCTCAGCATTTTAATATATTTCATAGGTTTCTCCCTTAAAACTTTTCATTTCTAAATATATTGAAGAAGGACTTACTCGCATTGCGACGAGGCTTACCTTCAATTAAAGCTTTCATTTAAAAATTTGCATACGCGTGCAAAACGTTAGCATAATACAATTGCAATGCAACAATTTATTTTTGTTAAACCACTTAGGAATAATTTTGCAAAATTTTGCAAAATATGAATTACAGAGCAATTTAAATAAGAATATTGACTGCAAAAAAAGCTTGACAGAAAAGCCCATAAAGAGCACCATTTTGAGTGCAATCGTATGCAATAAATTAGGTGTTTTAGTGGCAAAAATTCAACTTCAAAATATTTCGAAAAGATGGGGTTCGTTTATTGGAGTCGATAATTTTAATCTGGTGATTCCCGATAAAGAGTTTCTTGTACTACTTGGCCCTTCCGGATGTGGGAAAACAACTACAATGAGAATGATCGCAGGTTTAGAAGAAGTAACTGAAGGTCAAATTTCAATAAATGACCGCATTGTAAATGATCTCGATCCAAAGGACCGTGATGTTGCGATGGTTTTTCAAAGTTATGCTCTCTATCCAAATCTCAACGTATACGAAAATATAAGATTCCCTTTACGAATGAGAAAAACGAATCCAAGTGATCAAAAAGAGAAAGTTATGCGAGCCGCGGAGATGGTAGAACTGACCGACTTCTTACATAGAAGGCCGGCCGAGCTATCAGGAGGGCAACGGCAAAGAGTTGCCCTCGCAAGAGCAATTGTGCGAGAACCAAATGTTTTTTTAATGGACGAGCCATTGTCAAACCTCGATGCGAAATTGAGAGTATCTACAAGACACCAAATTAAGAATTTGAGCCACGAGCTTCAGGTTACAACTATTTATGTAACACATGACCAAATTGAAGCAATGACCTTAGCAGATCGAGTTGTTGTGATGAACAAAGGAGTTATCCAGCAAGTTGGGACACCAACCGAGATTTATGATAGGCCAAACAATGTTTTTGTGGCAGGATTTATTGGTAGTCCTGCGATGAATCTGATTGAGGGACATATCTCTAATGGAAACTTTGCCGCAGAAAATGTCAAAGTTTCTGGTTTTGATAAGAAGTTAAGTGGTAAAATTACTCTTGGCTTTAGAGCTGAAGATGCAGAAATGACCAATAAAGGAAATGCTAACGCACCATTATACTCTATCGAGCTTTTGGGTGACGCCACAATTTCGACAATGAGGCTTGGTGGGGCAATATGTTCGGTAAAAGGCCCTAAGGATTATCGTGCTGAAATTGGGCACCCTGTGTCAGCATCAATCCCACAGAAAGGATGTCATCTTTTTAACCCCAAAAATGGGGAGCGAATTTCTTGAAACATAATGCTGCTACCAGCCATTTGCGAAGTTGCAGAAAAAAGATTTAGTGAGGTGGGTATAATGACAAAAACAACATTACAAATAGTAAAAGAAATGGAACAAGCACTTGAAAGAGCAGAGGTCGACTGTTCAGAATATTTTCATGATGATTTCGATTGGATTGCTAATTTTGGATGTGGAACAAAACGGGGTTTGGATGAATTTGAACGAGCTTGGTATAAACCGTTTCGTGATGCTTTTGGGGATCGGCACTTTGCTACAGAACATTATTTAGAGGATGGTAATTGGGCTGCTTGTTTTGGGCACTGCGAGGCTACACACCACGGTGATTTTATGGGAATTGCTCCAACCGGGAAGCGAATTAAAATACCATATATTGACTTTTGGCGGGTTGAGGATGGGAAAATTGCTGAAAACCGCGTTAGCGTAGACTTTCCTGCAATACTCGCTCAATTGGGCCAGGATATTTTTAATGGTAAAGGTTGGGATCAACTTGATAGCAAGCCTCCCAAAAATGCGTCCTTAAGTTTCGCCTAAATATACGAAAGAAATTTACTATGACTAATAAAAAAAAATTAAATAATGTAACTTGCAGATCTGTTTCATCATGAACCAAAATCGCCCAAAACAAGCTATTTTATCAAGAAATACTGATCTATCAAAAACAGCCGAAACTAAGGCCGTTATTGAACGGATGGTCGATGGCCTAAACGATCATCGAATAGAAGATATTGGCGAATTTTTTAGCGAGGGGTTTCGGTGGATGGGCAACACCGGTTGCGGCACCAAGAAGGGTCTTAAAGAGTTTCAAGAAAACTGGCAAAAACCATTTCAAGCTGCCTTCTCTGACAAAGTTTGCATCGATGAAGCTAGACTATACATGGGCGAGTGGGCAGCAGCATTTGGCAGGCAAGAAGCGATTCACTCAGGAACATTCATGGGCATAAAACCCACAGGTAAAAAAATAGAAATTCGTTACATGGACTTTTGGAAAGTGGTAAATGGGAAAATTATAGATAATTGGGTAATGGTAGATTTTCCATATGTTGCTGCTCAACTGGGACATGATTTGTTTAATGGAGAAGGATGGGAGGCCTTTGATCGTGGTGAGAAAAATCCTCCACGGCCAGAAAAACTGAGGTAGCTATGGGAATAAAGTTTTTAAAAAAATCAAAACCAGAGTCTGAGCGTGTTGAAGATGACGCAAAAGTACGCATGACAGTTGAGGAGACGCTAAAGGATATTGAGCTCCGAGGCGACGTTGCCGTTAAAGCATTAAGTCAAAAATTTGATGGATATGAACCAGAAAATTTTCAGCTAAATGAAAGTCAAATTTTGGCAGCAGTACAGAAAGTTTCCAAGCGCGACATGGACGATATAAGATTTGCACAAACACAAATCCGTCGTTTTGCCGAGGAGCAGAAGGCATCAATGAGCAATATTGAGGTCGAAACAGTGCCGGGTGTTATTTTAGGGCATAAAAATATCCCAGTGCAGTCTGTTGGATGTTATGTTCCTGGTGGGAAATTTCCGATGGTAGCGTCGGCTCACATGTCTGTGCTAACGGCATCAGTTGCAGGAGTACCACGAATTATAGCGTCCGCACCGCCGGTAAACGGAGAACCACATCCTGCTATTGTGGCAGCGATGCACATGGCAGGCGCTCATGAGATATATGTCTTGGGGGGCATACAAGCCGTTGGTGCTATGGCTATCGGTACGGAAACGATCAAATCCGTGCATATGCTTGTAGGGCCAGGAAACGCTTTCGTAGCCGAAGCAAAAAGACAATTATTCGGAAAGGTGGGAATTGATCTTTTTGCAGGACCAACAGAAACAATGGTTATAGCAGATTTAACAGTTGACTCTGAAATCTGCGCAACCGATCTGTTGGGACAAGCCGAACATGGATATAACTCACCTGCTTGTATGATTACAAATAGTGAAAAATTAGCTAATGATACATTAAGCGAAATACATAGACTACTAGAATTGCTACCAACACGGGAAACTGCGGAAGCTAGTTGGCGTGATTATGGAGATATAATCATTTGTGATAGCCATGAAGAAATGCTGCAAGTTGCAAATGACATGGCTTATGAGCACGTTCAGGTCATGACCGATCGCGATGATTGGTTTTTAGAAAATATGCATTCCTACGGAGCTTTATTTCTTGGCCCCCGAACAAATGTAGCTAATGGCGACAAGGTTATTGGAACTAATCACACTCTGCCCACCAAAAAGGCCGGCAGATACACGGGCGGTCTATGGGTTGGAAAGTACCTAAAAACGCATAGCTACCAAAAAATTATCACTGATGAAGCTGCAGCCCTGATGGGAGAATATGGATCTCGTCTTTGTATGCTTGAGGGATTTGTTGGGCATGCGGAGCAATGCAATGTTCGTGTTCGGCGTTATGGTGGTAAAAATATTGCTTATGGAACTGCAGCTGAGTGAATAAGACTTTTTAAATAGGATCCTCTAAGTGGCGTGTATTCATACATCAAATAAGGCATTTGTTAATAAGCTACGCACTGCTATGTACAACTTTGATGAAAAAGATACTCGTCAAGTACTATCAAGTTTATTCACACCTGATGCAATAATTCACATGCCATGGCCATTGGGAGACATTACTGGACCAGATCAGTTGTACGACACATGCTACAAACCACTGGTGGCGTCAGTACCAGATTTAGAGAGGCGCGATTGGATAGTTGTTGGCGGGTTAACCAAAGCAGGCGATGAGTGGGTCGGTTGTGGCGGTCATTACACTGGAACATTTATGGCGCCTTGGCTTGATATACCACCAACAGGTCATTTAGTGCATATGCGATTTCATGAATTCTATAAATTCCAGGAGGGTAAGGTTGTAGAAGTTCAAGCAATCTGGGACATTCCAGAAGTCATGATGCAAGCGAATTCTTGGCCAATGGCACCCTCTCTTGGGCGCGAGTATCATATTCCCGGGCCAGCGACACAAGATGGGCTCGTAATAGGTCCTTGGAATAAACAAAAATCAAATAGAAGCTGTTCACTTATTGTTGAAATGCTCGAACATATGAAGCTTCATCCAAGTACCGGTGGCCCTGAAGTTATGGAAATGGAACGTTTTTGGCATCCTAAAATGAATTGGTACGGTCCAGCTGGAATAGGAACGGGCCGGGGCATCTCCGGTTTTAGGCATTGGCATCAAATTCCATTTTTGAATGGAATGCCAGACCGAGGTAAATTTGTAGAAGAAATAGTGTACCATTTTTTCGGTGACGATGATTATGCTGCAGTCACAGGCTGGCCCAATATGATCCAAACTTTATCAGACGATGGATGGATGGGCATCGCACCCTCTGGTAAGAGAATTAATATGTGCAGCCTCGACTTCTGGCGTATTGAGGATGGATTAATTCGTGAAAACTGGGTACTGGTCGATCTTCTTGATATGTACCGTCAACTTGGCGTTGATGTGTTAGCCCGAATGCGTGAATTCAATAAATGTAGAAATCTTACAATTAATTAAGAGAGCTTGAGCATGATTAACCTGCCTAGAATGCCATCCATGTCTTTAGAAGGGAAAACAGCAATTATCACCGGCGCATCATCTGGCATAGGTCAGGGTGCCGCAGTAGCCCTGGCTGGTGCAGGCGCCAGTGTAATTTGCATGGCTCGTGGACAAGATCGGTTAGTTGAAACTGAAAAAGCATTGAAAGAAAACGGCTGGAAGGTGACATCGGAAATTGCGGATATTAACCACCACTTTGAAATCCAAAATATCTTCGAGAAGCATAAAATAGACATTGTTGTAAATGCTGCAGGCCAAGCACGGCATTCACCGGCTATAGAGACGAAATTAGAAGATTACGACGCTGTAATGGATGTAAATTTAAAATCTGCTTACTTTATCTCAACAACAGCTGCAAAATCAATGTTAGAGAGAGATATTTGCGGATCCATAATTCACATATCAAGTCAAATGGCTCACGTGGGAGGGGTTGATCGAGCAGTCTATTCAGCATCAAAGCACGCGGTTGAAGGAATGGTTAAGTCTATGGCCATCGAATGGGGACCCAACGGTATCCGGATCAATTCTATTTGCCCTACCTTTGTACGTACTCCACTCACAGAACCAACTTTTCAAAATCCAGATCGGGTTAACTGGATTAAAAGTAAGATTAAACTAGGACGGGTTGCAGAGGTCTCTGATATTATGGGCGCTGTTTTATACCTCGCCACAGATCTATCATCTATGGTCACAGGAACATCAATTTTAGTTGATGGAGGTTGGACAGCAGAATGAGCAACATTCGCGTAACTTCGCAACAGGTTGCCCAAAAAGCAGGTGTATCACAATCTGCAGTTAGCAGAGTTTTCACACCTGGAGCGTCAGCATCCATGAAAACTATTGAGAAAGTTCAAAAGGCTGCAGCAGAATTAGGATACCGGCCAAATTCGTTAGCACGCGCTATGGTATCTGGTAAGAGTAGAATAATTGGCTTGGTAGTAGCCTACTTAAATAATCAATTTTACCCAGAAGCTCTTGAAAACCTATCTAAGAAATTACAGGAACGGGGTTATCATGTTTTAGTATTTATGGCATCAAACTCGTCAGAAAACATAGACGCGGTCGTGGAAGAAATTCTTGACTACCAGGTAGATGGAATTATTGCAGCGTCTGTCTCTCTGTCTCCAGAATTATCTAATAAATGTCGTGCTGCGGGAGTTCCACTGGTTTTGTTTAATAGAGCACATGATAGTTCAAAAATGTCTGCCGTGACATCTGACAACTACGCCGGTGGTCAGAAAGTTGCAAAGTACTTAATTTCTGCAGGTTATAAGAGGATTTCGTATATAGCAGGATGGGAAGGGGCATCCACGCAACGTGATCGTGAAGCTGGGTTTATGGATACATTAAATGCTTCAGGAATTAACCTTTTCTCCCGTGGATTTGGTAGGTTCGAAATGGAAGAATCCAGTAAAGCTACACTTGAGATGTTTAGCAAACCTAAACACCTTAGACCCGAGGTGGTTTTTGTAGCAAATGATCACATGGCTTTAGCCGTTATGGATACGCTTAGATACGAACTGGGTCTAAAAGTTCCCGAAGATGTATCAGTGGTGGGATACGATGACGTTCCAGCTGCCGCTTGGCCGTCATATAATTTAACAACGGTAAGACAATGTTCGGGTCAAATGGTAAATATTACAATTGATATTCTTCTTGAGGCAATTGAAAGTGCTACCCCACAACCGCGGATTGTAAAAATAGATGGGCCGTTGATAATCCGAGGCTCAAGTAGAAAAGTTAAGGGAGTTGAATATGAAGGGATTTGATCCAAAATTTAAAGATTTTCCCGACTACATCCTAAGTATAACCAAGGAAATTTGGGAAGATCGAGGTATTTCCACGCTACAAGAGTACTATGGCAAAGATATGTTCCTTCGTATGCCCCTTGGCACCTCTCACGGTAACTCAGGGGTCATCGCAAAAACTATGGAAACACTTGTAGAGTTTCCGGACCGCGAACTTTTGGGTGAGGATGTGATTTGGTCAGGAGATGAGGACAACGGAATGCTAAGTTCCCACAGACTTTTCTGCACCGGAACACATCTTGGAGACAGTATGTTTGGCCCAGCAACTGGTAAAAAAGTAGTTTTCCGAGCGATAGCAGACTGTTATGCGATAAATAATTCAATCACAGACGAGTGGCTTGTCAGAGATTATGGTGGGATCGCTAAGCAACTAGGCTGGAATTCGAAAGCACTTGCTGAAAAGATTATAGAGGATGAAGGGGGCCCAGATCAGTGTAACGAGCCCCTAAACCGCTTAAATTACCAAGAAGGGCCATATAAAGGCCGCGGGAATGAAAACGAGTGGGGGTGTAAATACGCCGATACAATTGATAAAATTATGTCGGCAGAGCTTTCCATAATTCAAGATGATTATGATCGTGCAATCCATGGTGAGTATGCCGGGCAAGTTCTTGCGAGAGGGTGGCACGAAGTCGATAAATTTTGGATTGGGCTCAGGTCCTCATTTCCTACTGCAAAGTTCTCAATCGAACATCAAATTGGGCGTCAGGATGAAAATATGCCCCCCCGAGCAGCGCTAAGATGGATTTTAGAAGGAAAACATGACGGTTGGGGGGTATTTGGAAAACCTACAGGCGCTGATGTTTATATTATGGGAATGGCACATGCTGAATACGGTGCCTTAGTAACGGGAATCCCAAAAATAAGGAAAGAGTATGTATTGTATGATGAGGTAGCAATTTGGAAACAGATACTTTTGAAAACAGGATAATGGTGATTTACATTGACATTATGATCCTGTTTGACAGTTAAATCGCTTCCACTTTTTAGCAAAGCTTGTAATGGACACGAAAACTAAACCAATCTTTCTAATGATTGGAGCAATATTCTGTTTTGCTTCAATGGATGCTGTTGCAAAATATCTGATGCAAGAAATTGGCCCTCTTCAAACGATTTGGGCTCGATACATAGTACAGGCAGTGCTCGTAACGTTAGTAATACTTCCTAAAATAAATATTTATGGGAAAACAAAGTATCCAAAACTCCAATTTTTTAGATCTGTAGCACTAATGATGGCAACAACATTGTTTTTCTTTTCCTTCTTAAGGCTAGGTCTGGCTGAAGCCACGGCCCTATTTAATATTAGCCCTGTGTTAATTACTTTAGGAGCCTTTTTATTCTTAAAGGAAAAAATTGGCCCTAAACGCATAATTGGCATAGGCTTATCACTGCTAGGCGCTTTGATAATTATACGGCCGGGAAGCGGCGTTTTTACCATCTATGCTCTTTTCCCTATCTGTGGTGCCATCTGCTACTCCAGTTACAACCTCGCAACACGGTTTGTTGGTTCAGATGAAAGCCCTTGGACATCGTTATTCTACTCAGCACTTTTTGGTGCCGTTTGTTTTTCGATATATATCGTTTTTAATTGGACACCTATGTCAGCTAATGCAATTATTTTAACTTTAATAATAGGATTAATTGGAACTAGTGGACATTTATTTTTGATTAAGGCGCTGACTATGGGAGAGGCGAGTCTTGTAGCACCATTTGGTTACACAAGCTTACTTTTTGCCACAATGTGGGGCATCATATTGTTTAACAACTTCCCTGATTTTTGGACGATATCTGGAGCCATTGTGATAGTAGGAGCAGGTGTATACGTGTGGGCCCGAGAGCGCACAGTTACATCAATGAAAACTTAACAAGTTCACATTTTTGCCTCAAAACTGTTCCTAAAAAAATTGAACCAATTTCCACCCATTACTTTTGAAATCATTGATTGGTCCATACCAGTATTTTTCAAACCTGTACTTATATTTGAAAAATCGAGATTACCTCCAAACCAATTTGGCATATCAGGAAACCCTGGTTTATCGACACTTCCTTCTCCATAATCTGTTGATTTGGTCCAGCGTCCAACCCTCATCCACTCCACAACACTATCTGGCTGATCTTGGCAAAGATCCGTACCAATACCAACATTATCCTCACCCATTAACTCGATAGTTTTTGCAACCATGTCACAGAAACTTTGTACACTACAGTTGCTTCCGTCTTTAAGATGGTGAGGATAAATCGAAAAGCCGAGCATTCCATTACTGTCGCCTAGAGCTTTTAAAACTCCATTAGACTTATTCCTAAGAGCTGAATGCCAAAAACTTGGATTAGCGTGCGTAATTGCAATAGGCCGTGAAGAGTACTCAATCGCGTCCAATGTCGAGCGTTCAGCAGAATGGCTCATATCAACAACCAGACCAACTCTATTCATCTCTGATAATACTTCCCGCCCCATTCTTGTTAAGCCCGTATCGTCTGCTTCATAACATCCAGCCGCCAGTAGTGACTGGTTATTGTAAGTAAGTTGCATAAAACGTAATCCAAGTGTGTGAAGGATTTCTATCAACCCTATGTCATCCTCGATACACGAAGGATTTTGTGAGCCAAAAAATATCGCAGTTCTTTTAGTGTCTTTGGCCAGTTTTATATCTGCAGCTGTTCTACCTTGGAAAATTAAATCAGGAAATTGTTCAAACAAACGGTTCCATTTTTCTATTTGTAAAACAGTTTCGCGAAAGTTTTCATGGTAGGTGATTGTCACATGCACAGCATCAACATTACCATTACGCATCTGTCTAAAAATTTTTTCCGACCAGTTTGCATATTGCAAACCATCAATTAAAAAATCCACCTTGCTCTCACTCAACAGCTTCTACTTTTACTGAGTTATATCAAATTCAGACGCAAAGAAAGACAAGACATACCGCCATCTAGTTTCGCACACTCAGTATTATTGATAGCTTTAACTTTATAACCATGATCTTCCAGAATTACTTTTGTCTTTGGGAAGCCCGCTGGCATAATTACAAAATCATTTACACGAATTGCATTTGCGGCAGCTTCTTCACCATCTTCAACATTAATAACCTTATAACCGTTAAAACAACCAGAAGCCTGCAGGCGTTTCGTTGATAAAATTTCATTGGGACCGAGCAACGAACAATCTGTTTTGAAATGCAGGATTTCGGGCGGTGTAAAAACTTCCCTCATCACATAACCTAATGCAGTAGCTATATCTGAAAGCTGGCTTACGCCTTTTTCGTCTGTTCTTGCAGATCTACCGACGAGAATTTCTTTACCTGTGACCAGAATGTCGCCGCCCTCTATATGACCAGGTTCTTCAATTTGATATACTTCTGTGAATAGCTCTCGTAGTTTAGGGGCAATTTTATCAACCTCATCTAGCCTAGATGGCGCGCCAGGTCGCATTAATATTACAGCGTTCGGCAAACAAAGAGCAGTATCTTCCACAAATTGTCCATCTGGAAATTTATCGAGCTCGTTAAGATGAATTACCTCTGCGCCAGCGAGAGTTAGAGCCTCAACATAATCTTTATGATCACTGATCATTTGATCATAATCTGGCGAACCTATATCGACTGCTCTTAGTCCTTTACTAATACTCCTGGCAGGCTTCCGAACGATTGCATGGGTAAACTGATAACTATATTCCATAATTCCTGGTCTAAGATGTATTGTCTTTAGACCAAAGGTATACAGCCAAACCAATTAGGATCAAAATAAAATACATAGAAAAGACGGACTCAAAATCGCCAGCCCAATCAAAAACTGCCCCAGTAACAGTTTGAAGTATACCAACACCGCCAATCGCAAAAAGATTCATTAGAGTCACACCACGTCCCGATAACTCTATAGGCACAAAGCTTCTACCATGTGCTACTACCATAGGAAATGACATACCAAAAAATCCAATTACTGTGAAACTAACAATTGCAAAATTGTAGGAGACCTCAGGTGAAAAGGTCAGGGAAGCTATTGACAAAAGGCATATACTATTCCCAAAAAGAACTATCCATTTTCGCGTTTTGAAAATACGATCAAGTGGCCCATAAAAAAATGTGCCAAGGATCATACCCAAACTCATTATTAGTCCTATCGTACCTATTTCATCAATAGAAGCTTCAAACTTCTGCTCAAAATATGGGCCTAACCATATACCTCTGAGACCCGCAACAGGAGCGTAACAAATAATTGCTATCGGTGCGATGAGCAAAATATCTCTCGATTTAAGTATACTCCAAAAACCACCAGCTGACACAGAATTCCCATTTTTTTTAGCTGGGTTTTTGACGGTAAATAAAAGAAAAGCTGAGATTAAAATTGTAAAAATTCCGATTAATTCAACTGCGTCACGCCATCCCAGAATGCCAACAAAATATGTTAGAGGAGATGCTCCAATCAGGGTGCCTAAAGACCCAATGCCAAGGAATGTTGCTGCAAGCGTTGCAAAGATCTGAGGCGAATAGTTTCTTGCAAAGATGTAGTATGAGGCCATTAAAATAGGGGAACACCCAACACCCAGCAAAGCCATTGATAAATTAATATGGCTAGGGTTTTGCGCAGATGCAAATAGGAAGGCGCCACCTCCGCCACCAATCAATAGAAGAACAGAACTTACTATTCGCGGCCCGAAGCGATCGAGGGCCCATCCAACTGGAATTTGCATTACTGCAAAAACAATAAACAGTAGGCCCAGCGCATACGCTAAATCATCTGGTTCAGCACCAATATCATTCGCTAATACTGAAGAAAGAACTGCTAAAAAACTTCGAAAGAACTGGCTTAATACGTAAGCCACGCAAAGAACAATTATTCCAACCTGCAAGATTTATCCTTCTAATAGCAAAATAAGGAGGTTTAATCGTTCCATAACTGACGAATAGTTTTAAGTTGTCAACAAATCAATTGAAAGTAATGATTAAATAACATCCACATATTTCGCGCTTTTTTTTGAAACTATTGCAGTTAACAAAGTTAATTTGTAGACCAATTAAGAGTAGTTTTACGATCAACAACAATATAAGTTTTTTCACAGTATGGTAAAAAACTCTCTTTCAAACCTTGAACAATTGGAATCTGAAGCGATTCACATCATTAGAGAAGTTGTTGCCCAGGCTACCAACCCGGTAATGTTGTATTCAATAGGCAAAGACAGCGCAGTAATGTTGCATCTCGCTAAAAAGGCCTTCTACCCTGGAAATCCGCCATTTCCATTGCTTCATGTGGACACAACTTGGAAATTTCGGGAAATGTATGAACTTCGAGATAAATCAGCTGCCCAGGCTATGATGGATCTAATTATATTCCAGAATCCAGAGGCAGTAGAGTTGGGAATTAACCCTTTTGATCATGGTGAGAGGCATACTGAAATGTGGAAAACAGAGGGGCTAAAGTTAGCCCTAGATCTTCACAAATTCGACGCCGCTTTTGGAGGCGCAAGAAGAGACGAAGAAAAATCTCGTTCCAAAGAACGAATTTTCAGCTTCCGATCAAGTAATCACTTATGGGAGCCAAAGTCTCAGCGTCCAGAATTGTGGTCATTATATAATGCTCGAAAAAAAAATGGTGAAAGCATAAGGGTCTTTCCACTATCAAACTGGACTGAATTAGACATCTGGCATTATATTTATCAACAAAATATAGAGATCGTTCCTTTATATTTTGCAAAGCAGCGGCCAGTAGTTAAACGGGATGAACTCTTAATCGTTGTAGACGATGACAGATTTAAGTTCAAAAAAAATGAAGTATCAGAAATGAAATCTGTTCGATTTAGGACACTTGGCTGCTATCCCTTAACTGGTGCTGTAGAGAGTAATGCTTCAAATTTAGTAGATATAATTCAAGAGGTATTGTCCTCAGTAAACTCTGAGAGACAGGGCCGAGCGATCGATCAGGATCAAAGCGCCTCCATGGAGCAGAAAAAACGGCAAGGCTATTTCTGATGAGCGCCAGTGACCACAAAGATAAAAACAATAATCGGAACTCAATGAAATACCTTGATAAGCGTCATGAAAAAAGCATGCTGCGGTTTTTAACTTGTGGATCGGTAGATGATGGGAAGTCTACTTTACTTGGTCGATTGCTTTACGAAACCAAAGCTGTATTTTCAGATCAATTTACTCAATTAAAATTAGATAGTAAAAAATTTGGCACACAGGGCAATGCTATAGATTACGCTCTTCTATTAGACGGATTATCTGCAGAGCAAGAACAGGGTATAACCATAGATGTAGCTTATCGCTTCTTTTCAACAGAAAAAAGAAAATTCATAGTGGCAGATACACCAGGCCATGAGCAGTACACTCGCAATATGGCGACTGGAGCCTCAACAGCGGATGCAGCGATAATTTTAATAGACGCGCAGAAGGGGCTTCTTGCACAGACAAAACGTCATACCTTTCTATGCCACCTTTTTGGAATACAACAAATCATTATTGCAATCAACAAAATGGACCTTGTTGAATACAAAGAGTTGAGATTTCAAGAAATAGTTTCAGATTACGAATTATTTGCCTCAAATATTGGTATCGAAAATCCGAGCTACCTCCCTATTTCTGGGGTACATGGGGACAATATTGTATCCATCTCCAAAAATATGAATTGGTATAGAGGACCTTCGCTTCTCGAATTATTGGAGGATATAGACCTCGAAGACCAAACCTCTCACCGCCAGCCATTTAGAATGCCTGTCCAGTTGGTAAATAGACCAAATTCAGATTTTCGTGGCATATCAGGAAAATCTGCTAGTGGCTGTATTTCAAAAAATGATGAGATTAAAGTATTTCCCTCAGGTAAAAAAACTAGAATAAAAGAAATAATTACTCCAAGTGGTATTGCAGCTCAAAGCTTGCCCGGTCAATCTCTTACATTGACTTTTACGGACGAAATTGATTGCTCAAGAGGCAATGTAATCTCTTCAGCAAATTCACCATTAGAAATTTCAGATCAATTAGAAGCCACAATCATCTGGATGCATGAAAACGCACTAGTTCCAGGCCGGTCATATCATTTAAAAATTGGTAGTTTGGAACTGCAAGTCAGCTGTTCCCAGCCAAAATATAAAATAAATATTGAAACAAATGAACATATTGCAGCAAAAACTTTAGAATTAAATGATATTGGGGTTTTAGTACTTACTACTGCCCACGAAATACCATTCACATCGTATCAAGAGAGCCATGATCTAGGTGGATTTATACTTATTGATAAGTCATCAAACATAACGATTGCAGCAGGTTTGATAAATTTTGCACTGACGCGGTCGCAAAATATACACTGGCAAAATACGGATATTACAAAATTACATCGTGCTGCATCCTTGAACCAAAAACCCGCTGTCCTTTGGATGACAGGCTTATCTGGTTCAGGCAAATCGACCATCGCGAATGCAGTGGAACTGCAACTGGAAAGAAGGGGATTTCACACATATCTCTTGGACGGCGACAATATTCGGCACGGATTAAGTAAAGACTTGGGCTTCACCGAGATGGATCGGATTGAAAATATTCGTAGGATTGGTGAAGTATCAAAACTGATGACCGACGCAGGATTGATAATAATAACTGCTTTTATTTCACCATTTGAGTCTGAGCGAAACATGGTTAGAGAAATGGTCAACGAGGGTGAATTTATAGAAATCTTTATTAATACACCAATCCAGGTAGCAGAAACCCGCGATGTTAAGGGACTTTATGCTAAAGCAAGGGCGGGTGAGTTAAAAAATTTCACCGGCATCGATAGTCCATACGAAACTCCTTTAAAACCCGAGATTGTAATAGATACTTCAGAATTGAGCGTAGACAGAGCCGCAGATGTCATAGTAAAATACTACATTAATTTAATTAATCGCTAGTTCTAATTTTGCAGATTTACTACTACACAAGCTGGATAATTCAAAATTATAGTATGACTATTGTTTGTTGATAAAAAACAAGTTATGCATTAGGCGTATTTTAGGTAAGAAAACCCTCTAGGAGACCAACCATGAATAAGTTTTTTGTAATTTTAGCTGTCGCTGTTACGATGTTTGTTTCTGCATGCTCAAATAATAGTGGCTCAACAATGGTGACACCCGAAGCAATATCCGAAAAGCTTTAATAAGTGATATTTGACAATAGAAGAGTCACTGCTCTTCTATTGCTCAATCAATAGTTTCAACAGATATTTCGTTTTCACATTCGACAAAGTCGAGTGAATTCCTAACAATCATCCACCAATCTGGATCCTTCTTTTCATTGTGCTCATAGACGCTCATTTGTTCTTGGTCACAAATAAATATTTCCCGTTTATTCGTCCGATATAAATCCAAGCGATCATTATCCCAGCGAATTCTGAAGGTTAAGTCTATGTAGCTAGCCTCCTGAATCCTATCCAAGCTATATTTGCATTCGACAAACGTTTTATATTTTTTTGAATACAGTTTTTTTGGAAAAAGTTCTTTGTCTTTGCATATCACCTCATTAAAAGACAATTCATCAGTCACATCAGTTGAGTCCGGCAATTCATCTCGATTTAGTTCTGTTCTGTTAGAAAAAAATTCCCTCAATGATTGAGAATAAACAAAATTAGGTAAGGCAAGCAGTAAACTTGCTATCCATACTTTCAGAAGACATTGCATGTATTTGAATCTGCCCTAGTAGCTCATTTAAATATCTCTATTGAATATCCCAGCTGCCATCTGCCATCCTACAAGCTTTGCCGTAGCCAGTCTGAACAGTACCACCAATATTTATCTCCTGGGTAAACTCTCTACAAGGTTGATCGCCAATACTATAAGTTCGGGTAGGATAAATAACTCCAGAATTTCCACTATCAGGATTTTTCCAGGCTGCTTGCGAATTAACCTTATTATTCTCAAGAGCATGGTTACGTGCATTTTGAGCCATGAGTATATCCGTTTTATCCATTGAGGCCCCAATCTCATTTCCCAAAAAGGCGCCGAGTGTAACTCCAGCAAGTGTCCATAGATTATTTTTTGAACTATCTTCTGTAAGATCATTGGCAATTTTTCCACCCAGCACCATGCCGGTTATAGTTCCAACCGCCTGCTTTGGACCTTGGTCTGAAGGAGACGTAGATGTTAAAGTGCAAGAACTTAGGGCACCTGTAAACATAATTGCAATAAGATATTTAATACTCATTTTCCATCACTCCTTGTTAAATATTTACAAAAAATAACATAAATTCTAAATCTAACATATAAACTAATATTAATTCTGTTCAAATCTATCTAGAGACAAGCTTAAGATACTGACAGATATTTTTATTTTAATTGGCACAATGTTTGCACGTTTGCGTTGAACTTGGTTAACTGCGTCTAAGCTTTTATATAGCTATTATGCAAATCAATAGACTTTATTGAAGGATTTGTGGAGATACGAATTGAAGAATTTGAAAAGAAAAATCGAGGTAAATGACGTTGCTCTTTTTGTTAAAAAATTTAAAGAGAGATCTCTAATCTTTACATCCACTGCAATTGCTTTAGTCTTGAGTGCCTGTGGCCGCGAAACACGCTCAACAACCGATGTGCCTCTAGCGGACGAAACCAGTAATATACCAACAGCATTTGATGACAAACTGGTTGGCTCTGATGACCTTGATACATTTACTGCATTAGCTGGAAATGACGAGATATATGGCTTTGGTGGAAATGACCAAATTATAGCAGGTACTGGTAATGATACTATTTATGGAGGAGACGGCGACGATAATATACAGCCTGGGGCTGGCGACGACAAAGTCTACGGTGAAGGAGGAAACGATACCATATATTTATCAGCCGGTGCAGATATTGAAGATGGAGGAGAGGGTACCGATACAATTATATTTGGACCTGACCAAACGACCCTTCCAGTTACAATAAACTTAGATACGGGTCGCTACCATTTTACAAGCCAGATCGCCTCCGTTACTCAGAATCTATTTAGCATCGAAAACATCACGAGTGAGGGCGCAGCAGATTTGACGGTATACGATACTAGTGGTGTAAATGTTATTACAACTAATACAGGAAATGATACTGTTCACTCCAAAGGTGGAAATGATACCATAACGACTGGCTCCGGAAATGATACTGTATATTTAGGTAGTGGAACTTATACCGTAGATTTAGGTGCAGGCGACGACATAGTCTACTTAACCACAACAGCAAGTTCAATAGATGGAAATACTGGAACTGACGAAGCGATTGTAAGGGCCTTTGATGGTTTCGTTGACGTATATGTCGATTTGCAATTTTCTACATATTTTGTACCAAGCAAGCTGACAGCCCAAGATGGAATGGAAGTCTCACTTCAGAACTTTGAAAAAGTAACGGTCGATGGTAATGTGGAAGCTACCATGCTCGGCACATCTGGTGCAGATACACTTACCGGTAATGCTGGAGCTGACGTAATAACTGGAAGGGCGGGAGCTGATACTCTTACAGGCGGTTCCCGTTCTGACAGATTTGTCTTTAATAGTGGTGATACGGGAATAACTGAAGCCACTGCCGATACAATTACCGACTTTTCAACAGGAACTGACAAAATTGATGTTGATGATCCTGGTACCTATGTAGAAGTAGATGGTACTGCGACTGGGGACTTAGCTGCTTTTATAACTGCGGCCAACGCATCATTAACAACAAATTCAGACGATATTTACGCTCAATATAATTTTTCGGGTGGAGGAAATACATTGGTCGTTATAGACGAAAATAAAAGTGGCACAGTAAATACTGGAGATACCCTGATCATACTTTCTGGATTATCAACATCTGGTGGTTTAGATGGGTCTGATTTCATTTAAAATTGGTGAATACATGGATATGATTTTTCAATTCGATTAATCAACTGTTGATTTGTTTTTCAAAAACAACAAACTATTATTCATTAAGTGATATTTACGTATTTTTTCAATTATCAATTTATTAATTATTTTCAGATAAATTTCATATTGATTTTAATCTATCAAATGCCCCATCAATAAAACCTTCATATTTTTCCCAGTTTTTGGAGCTTCCTTTATAAATCTTTCGCCTAACCTGCTGCTGCGAAGCTGTCCTTACAATACGATTATTTTCTTGCGGCGACAAACAGGCCTCATCCCACTTAATATTCAGGTATGCTAACAGGTTTTTTGTCTGGCTCTCTTGGTCAGTCGTAAGTTTTTCATAGTTTAAATTATAAATACGATTACCGTAGAACGGCTGCCAAGACCGCATAAGATTGCGGTATAACAAGTAGTATACAACTAAATCGTCAAGGTTATAACAAAATCCAATACTCTTTGAGCCAAAATAATGTCGGTAGTTTGACCAGCAAGTTGCTTTTGGATCTCGCTGAACATGTACTATTTTAGCTTTTGGAAATGCTGCGCATATTAAAGGTAATAGGCGAAAATTCTGAGGCATTTTATCTGTTACAAGATGTTTATTATTTGATAATTTGGCCAACTCAAAAAGATAGCTCTTTTTAAATTTAGAAATATTTATATTACATGGAATCGCATCACCCGTAACCATGCTCGCACCATATAAAGAGGCATATCTCAATTCTCCTGCTCCAGTTACACTTGGATGCGACGATATAATTTGTTCAACAAGTGTTGTCCCTGATCTGGGCATTCCAATAATAAAAATTGGTGAAATTTCATTCGATTTTGTTTTGACTTTTCGCGAATCAGCCTGAAATTTAGGTTGTGTCTTTTTTAATTGTTCGAAAAGCTTGATGTCTTGATCAATTGAGTAATTTAGTAACCTCTTACGTAGATCGTTACCCACAGACAAATACTCAAAAGCAGTACCAAAATCTTCAAGGTCTTCATACATCTTAGCCAGTGTGAAACTAAGTTGACATCTGGTATCGTCAGATATTTCTGAGTCCTTAAAAAGTATTTTGACTGTATTGAAATGAGGGCTTGAACTCTTGTATTTTTTAATCAGACTTATATTTCGATGTGCTTCACCATATGATGGATTGATGGAGATCGCCTTGTTAAAAACTTCAACGGCCTTTTTGAGCTTACCAAGATTCTTTAGAGCGATACCCATATTATTATAAGCCTCGGGGTAATAAGGTTTAATAGAGATTGCATTTTTATATGCTTCAATTGCATCTACTGGTTTGCCCTGGTCACTTAACGCATTTCCAAGATTATTGAAGGCATCCGCGTAATCAGGCTTGATCGAGATTGCTTTACTGTATGCCTCTACTGCATCTTCGAATTTACCTTGTTCTTGATAAACATTGCCCTTGTTATTATGAGCTTCGGCATAATCAGGATTGATAGAAATAGCTTTATTATAGGCATCGAGCGCGTCGCCTAATCTTTCTTGCCCCTGAAGACAAACACCTAAATTATTATAAGCATCATCATAATCGGGTTTAATGGAAAGTGCTTTCTGATAAGAAATTTCAGCATGAGCCAATCTTCCTAAACCCTGATTTGCTATGCCAATAATATTATAAAGCAATGGAGAGCTGGGAAAGCTCTGCAGAAAACTATTAGCATAATATATTGTTTCTTGAATTTTCCCCTTACCATATAAACCAAATAAAAAGTTTAATCGATCTTGTGGTGTGTTTTTTGCAAAGATAGCTTTGTTTAAGATACTGTCATCAACTCCTCTCATTTTAGCCTGCTCAATCACAGCTACTGCCTCTGAGAATAGATCTAGCTTTATCAAGGCACCAATATAACTAAGCCAATACTGTTTTGAATCTAAGTTTTCTTCTATAGCATTCTTAAAAAATGGAAGGGACTCTTGAACTTTTCCGAGACCAACTGCAAGTACACCCATATTGTAATTAGCGTCTGGATGTCTTGGTTGCGCTTTTAGTATAGCTGTATAGATACGGTCTGCCTCTTGAGCCTTACCCGCTTTATGGGCCTCAATACCCTTTTTTAACGCTTCGTCTACCGTGAGTTCCATTGATTGAATATTTGATCACTTAAATAATATAATTAATCCCAAAGATAAGTTTATTTGTAGTTATTATTATCGATTGATGATGTGACTGCGTTTTGAACCCTAAAACAAGTTTATATTAGTATTAATAGCTTATACGTATGCCTGAGCATAAAAATATCTCCAATTACACATTAACTTAACTTATCTAATATCCAAATTCATTAACCCAAGGGGCTATCTCATCGGTATACTTGCCCAAATGCTTCTCATACTTAAGCCACCTAAACTTTGCATCTTGGTATACTGGTTGAACAACCTGCGAATAACTAGGAGTATTAATGCGCCCCCTCTTTATAGCTATTTCCCTATAATTTTTTATTCTAGGCTCCCAGACCAAATCCAGAAACTCCAGACGCCTTGACGTTTCATCAGTAAAACTGTCCACTAGATCCTCGTATTTTATATCAAATACTCTTAGATTGTATTTCGTTCTACAAATTTTAAAACTTTCCATTACAATGCAATAAAATTTTACAATCTGATCGAGATCAACCATATTTGCCATTGCCGAGTTAAGTTCAAAATTCTGCATCCAGCAACTTAAAATTGTATCCATAGGGTGCCGCAAAGCCAATATAAATTTTGCGCGGGGATACAGCTGTTGTATCAAGGGCGCTTGCAGGATGTTGAGTGGAAGCTTATCTATAAAAACAGATGCTTGTTTCTGACCATCTAAATTTTTTTTAAATTCTACTTCAAAAGCCTTTCTGGCATCATTTATGAATTTTTCTGGTAACATTTGATTAATTGGATCAGAAAAACCTTTATTTTTAAGCAGTTTTCTTGCCGCAAACAGATTAGGCTTTTCTTCTGCAACAACAATTTTCGAATGAGACCTGAGTATTGTGTCCAACAAAGTGGTCCCTGATCGGGGGAAGCCAACAAGAAAACAAGGAGTAAACTCAAGCACATTTCTGGTGGAGGCTGGAAAATTAAATCGCTGACTTGATTTCAGTTTGTTTAGGTTATCCACACAGACTTTAAAGTATTCTTGGGGATTTGACTTCATATAAGTAGAAGATTTTTTTGTAATTGAATTCATGTATTCATAACATCTGAAAGCCTTATCAAAATCCTGTAATTTCTCCATGCATTTTGCTTTTAAACTATAATACTCTCTCTCTAAAACATTCGTAAAACTCTTAGGATCAAGTACTTCAAGTATCTCATATGCTTGGTCAATTTTGTGTTTTCTCCATAGAAATTTAGCTTGATGATATCTTATCTCTGGTGGTACTGCTTTGAAATTTTGAACTGCATTTTCAAGCCATAATGCTAGATCGTCTATCTTATTCCATTTTTCAAAAATCTCAGCACCATTTGACCATGCATGTACGTAATCAGGCTTAATAGAAATCGCTTCTTTATATGCATGAATAGCTTCCTCCAGCTTGCCTTGGTCTTTTAATGCATTGCCCATATTATTATGAGCCTCTGGATACTTAGGCTTAATAGAAATCGCTTCTTTATATGCATGAATAGCTTCCTCCAGCTTGCCTTGGTCTTTTATTGCATTGCCCATATTATAATGAGCCTCTGGATACTTAGGCTTAATAGAAATTGTTTTATTGTAAGAATTTACCGCCTCGGGAAGGTTTTGCTTCACATATAGTGAACGACCCATGTTATAATAAGCATCAGCATAATCAGGCTTTATGGAAATCGCTTGTTTAAATGCATTCAGGGCTTCTTCCAATTTGCCGAGCTCATGATAGGCTGCTCCCATATTATTGAGAGCCTCAACATAATCAGGTGCAATATCTAGTGCTTTTTTATAACTCGCAATGGCTTCTTTATACATTCCAAGCCTTAGATTAGAAGAACCCTCGATATTATATAATTGTTCGGAGTTGGGAAAACTTTTTAACAATAAAAAAGTTTCATTTGAAAGCCTTTTTAATTTTCCCTGATTATATAAATCAATCAGCAACCGAAGCTCATCTTTCGAAGGATTTTTATAATTTAATACTGCTTCATTGGTTGGCTTAATCAATACAGGTTCATGCCTTAGCTTATCAAATTTGTCCAGATCAATGCCATTAAGCTGTCCCTTCTCGAAGATACTTTTTGCATCATCTATTTTATTTAGCTTTATAAGTGCCCAAATATAACTCTGCCAGTATTGCTTTATTTTAGGACCTGCTTGGACCGCAGTTTGTAAAAACGGGAGAGCCTCCCGGACTTTCCCAATACCAACTGCGAGTATTCCCAAATTATGATTAGCGTCTGGGTGGCGCGGTTGGACCTTTAATATCGCTGTATAGATTTTATCCGCTTCTTCAACCTTTCCAGCTTTATGCGCCTCAATGCCCTGAGCTAATGCTTGGTCCAGTGTAATTTCCATTTAATTAAAATCGTCCCAGGTAAAAATATTAGTTAAACTATGCTATTAAATATTTATTTATAAAAAATTATCCCATATCCCCTTTGCATAAATCAAAGTAGTTTCCAAAAAACTATAATTTGATCCACATAAATAGTTTTCCCATTTTTTCTTAGATAATACATATGTTTATCAACTTCAGGTTAATGTAATTAAGCCATCACTACAACAACTGAGACATCAAAGGTAATTTCTAGAAGTACAAATTAATTTATAATATTAACTGATTTTCTATTTCTTTTATCGCCTTTGAACTGAGATGCCTCTTATCTATATGGAAAATCTTATTTGAAAACCCATTTTTATCACTGGTGAACTGAAAAGTATCAATTAACCTGAAGCCATAAATATCTACACTCTTTGAAAGTATGGTATTAAAAAGTGCTACTACCTTTGCGACTTTTAAATTCACGTCATTACTTAATTCTTTATCAAATAACGGTGCCGGTACATTAAATATGTGTAAATTATGACCGTACGAAGAGTTTTGTTTAGCAAACCATTTTAAGTAACCATTAACCGTATCTAATATAAGATCTTGCAAAGATTTCTTATGCCTCCCAACTGCTAAAAGAAAACCTTCATTAAAACGACAGTCAATTTCACCAAAGGAAATAAAAACTTCTGATTTCTCGGGAATAGCTTGAAAATTAGCCATAGTAATAGCTTTAAATTCATTTTCTCCTTCTTGGGAGAAATGAAATGCTTTTGCACCAAATGTTATCATTGGTAATACTTTGTGAATAGAACCATTTATGTTTATGTAATGATTAGAATAACTTAAACAATGGCTCTCTCCTAAATGGTACACAAAGTTATCTTCGTTAGAAGAAGCAGGTTTCTCAATAAACTGCTCAATTAACTTACCCAAAAAGTTTTGGTAGGCGGCACAAAACAATTTGTCTCTGGAAGGAAGGCTAACAATAGCTTCTGGATTATAATTATTATAACTTTCAAGTTTTTTGCGACATAGTTCCCTATCCGCCATAATAAAAGCACTTATTGCCTGTAAGATTTGGTGCTTGGGCATATTTATCAAGTCCTGATTTTTTAGAACATAGAAAAATTCTGGGTTAATACCAGAATTTAATAATTGCACCTTGATAGTAAATAAATTTTCTATCGCATTTGAGTAATTTGGTTTGCTTTCAATTGCGTTAGTGTAAGATTTTATGGCCTCTTTTAATTTACCTTTTTGTTTGAACGCATTAGCTAAGTTATTAAAAGCCTCAGCAAAATCAGGATTTATTGAAACTGCTTTTTTATAAGCATCTATTGCATTATCTAACTGGCGTTGATTTTTAAGTAGCACACCCATGTTGTTGTACGTTTCAGCAGAGCCAGATTCAAGATTTATCACTTTCGTATAAGCGTCTAGTGCTAGGTCAAATTTCTCTAATTTTTGATAACAATAAGCCAAATTTTTATATATTTTTTCATCATTTGAGTGAAATTCCAACATCTGTTCTAAAACTTTAACGGCACCCTCGAAGTCTTCTGATGCCACTTTTAACCCAACGAGTAGATCCCAAATTTGTTTGATATGCGGCTTAGCCTTATACGCTCGATCTAAATCAGAAATAGCTCGCGACTTGTTATTTTGGGATAACCATAACAGCGCTCTGTCAATCAATGCCTCCGCATAATATGGATTTGAAATAATGATCTTATTTAATATTTCAAAACACTCATCGGTGTAACCATTTAATCTGAGACATGAAGCAAGAATTGCCATACCCTCAGTATCTTCTGGAAAGTTTTTATTCCCTTCCCTTGCCATTTCTAGAGCAATCTTAAAATTTTTATTTTTAACCAATAATCGGATCGTATTCCATTGAACTAAAGAGGAGTTTGGATCAATTTTTTTTGCTTTTTCAAGATGACTAGTAGCATGACCAACCTCATCATTAAGAAGGTGGCAATGTGCAAGCATTGCATGTAAGCTTGAGATATTTGGAAACTCTTTAATCCCATTTTTTAGTAATTCTATTGCTTCTTCAAATTTTCCAACGTCTCTAAAATCAATTGCTTGATTAATTATAGATTTTTGTGAATTTGGGGATTCTCCATCTTCTTTTATTAAGAGCCTCTGTGCCAGCTTGATAAGCGCATCTGTTTTTATCTCGTTATTCATGGCCTTAGCAGCTACTTCTTCAGCTTCATCTAAACGACCAACATGAATTAGAACATTTATATAGCTAATCCAGAATTGCTCAATTTTCGGATTGGCCGCTATTGCTGTTTTGAAAAATGGAATAGCTGCCTCGACCTTTCCAACTTCAAAAGCTAAAATACCTAAATTGTGATTAGCTTCAGGATGATGTTTGTTCACGTTCAGAATAGCTTTGTAAAAACGTTCCGCTTCTACAGCTTTTCCTGCTTTGTGGGCGGCGATGCCTTTTTTTAGAGCTTGATCTAGAGTAAGTTCCATTTGAAACACTGATCCAAATTAGTATAATGTTGAAAAGTCAGGCTATTAGATTTTCGTTAATAGAAAAGTTATCCTGTACCCAAGTGTCTATATCTAAGTAGTCGCCCAAAAATAATGCAAGTTTATCAACCGCAAGATTATTATCTTTTATAGTTATACAATATAAGTGTTGATCAGAACCAGTTTCTTGAGATTCTGCTGCCAGCACAATTAGATTAGAATCGTCAATAATTTCTAACTTACTCGCTCGGCCACCATCAGAAAAAGCGTTTTTGATGCTCTCATCACTATCTAGGTCTTCTCCCACAATTCTAATAATATGGGTAGATATATAACCTATTGGCACATCATCAATTGAGATTACAGGTAGAAGGTCATAGATATTATCGCTTAAATTCTTCAAATAAATGATGTCACCATCACGACCTTGTGAAAATCCATAAACGGTATCAATTCCGCCTTTTATGGTATCAATAATAATCATATCTTTAGCCTGACTTGATTCAGAAAAATCAATTATGTCATCTCCAATACCGGGATCTACGATGTCACTACCTTCACCCAGAAATATTTGATCATTACCGGAGCCTGTAACTATTATATTGTTTTGCTCATTTGCAATAACGTAGTCGTTACCATCTCCGGTAAAGACATTTTCAATCTTTGAGTGATGTGAGATAGTTAGCTGGTTCGATTTTGTGATATGTTCTGCCATTTCTCCAACGTAGCTATGTGAAGCAGGTCTCAAATCAAGATAAACATCTTCTACCGATCCTTGTGCAGAAATTGTATCTGTACCTGCACCATCAATGATAAATGTAAACTCGTCGGCAGAAAATTTATAAACATTATCTTCCTTATTGTATTCACTGTTCACGCCATAAAGCCTTGCCAAAGCTAATAAATCTAACGGCCGAAACTCTCCACTAAAGGTTTCGATACTTTCGAGGGTATAGGTCATGGCTGTCCATTTGGAATTATCCTCTATAATTGACAGGATCGATTTATTATTTCGATCAGCCTCAAACGGATGCTTGAGCCCCAGAGCATGACCAATTTCATGTAGTAATATTTCATATTCTAAATTTGTATATGTGCGAGAAATAAATTCCGGACCTGTAAAATCTTCATCAATAAATACGTCAGAACCAATCAGGAATGAGCTATTTGGAAAATAACTTAACCCAGATGTAGTTGTCTGAGTACTTTTTGAAATTGCAATTACGTTTGAAAAAGATGGGTCACTAGTTTCCGTTATAACAACATCTAAAATTTTGTTAATATTGTCGAATATTTCACGACTTGCTTCTTTCATTAAGTCGCTGGCCGTCCCCCAGCCGGATATAGCGGAATGTAAATAAGAAGGCCGTAATTCCGGAAAACTAAACTTTAACTCATTTTCATCTTCCGGAAGAATTAAAGACAACTCCTGATCTGCTTTATCCATGATCAGTGCATCAACCCAGTATGGGGATATGAGTGCTGGTTTTAATTGATGAAAATATTGATCTTGACCAACCGGTTCGACGAAGTTGGGCTCTAGCGGTTTGTAGGTACCAATTAGCCCAATAAAAGGCACCGACTGCGTGCTGTCTGTTCCACTTGAACCGCCGCATCCTGAAATCAAGAAAAGAGAAATTAAGGACAAGTTTGAGTTAACATAATAACCTGTTTTTACCGTTTTTAATCGATACACCGAACGAATGTTGCCATGGCAAGAAATGCCGAAATAAGATCTATCGTATGTCAATTTTAATTCCGTTTGCGACACTTTTATATACTGCCTAATAGATTTACGCTTTACTGAGTATATTAATCCTCTGAATTAAATAGCTAACAACTTCGCGCAATTGATCAAGTATCGATTTTCAGATTGTGCGATATTATTAGCTTTTCAAACAGGCTTTGGAGACACGTTGTAAATTTGGTAGGCAGCAATAAGGTCATGCATTGCAGATCAATCGCTCGCTTTTTTTGCTATAAAACTCCACAAAGAGGTCAATTTTATCATCTACATAACTATATTCTCCACCAGCCAAGTGTACTGCGTGTTATCAGTATCACTTAAAATTTATCTTTTAAATAGGGCGCCTTTACTATATCCATAAACAAAGGGAGTTTATTAATGGCAAAGAAGAAAGAGGACACGGTTACTATTGACGGTGCGGAATATAAGCGCAGCGAGCTTAGCGAAAATGCGATTGCCCAACTAGGCAACCTACAATTCGTAGACATTCAGTTGCAGCAACTTCAGAATGAGTTAGCTGTAGCAGATACGGCGAGGATCGCATACACGCGCGCACTAAAAAATGAGCTCGCCTCATCAGAGGGTTAGATCTCTCATGAGTACAAAACTGATACTAGATGACGTGGAATATGACTTGGAGGGTATTTCACCTGAGGCAGAAAAGTGGCTTAAGATGTATCAATTTGCCCATAGACGTATTTATGAGGCCGAAGGACTTCGGTCAGTCTTACAGAAAGCAAAAAATGGGTACACCAAAGAAATTAAGAAGGAGATCTTAGCCAGTAAGGCAGGATTGAGTTTTGACGAATAACAAAGGAAATTGTTTATGCCAAAGATTACTATTGATGATATTGAATATAACAGCGAGGACCTTTCAGACAATGGAAAAGCTCAATTAGCATCTTTGCAATTTCTTGAAGTCCAGATGGCTAGATTGAATTCTGAAATAGCAGTTTACCAAACTGCTCGTAATTCATACGCACAGGCTCTAAAAGAAGAACTTGATAGGTCTGGTAGTGAGTAACGGCACTCTATACTTTGTACTTGATCTTCCGGATATTATTGCCAAGTATTAATAATGGTCTACGCTGGGTTTACATTCCTTTTTTTTGACTACTATTACCGTTCTAAAGCGCGATCTTGACTCACGGTTTATACATTAGCTAAGTTTTTTATTTCGACCGCCGAGGTGTAAAAAAAACAATTTAGTTCAGAATGAGTCTTTTAATACGTATTAAATTAGAGGGCAGGAAGAAGTGGCGGCCATTATCATCCGTCAAATTAAAGGACTAAGCTTAGTTTGTTTGAAGGTAGGATTCGATTTTGTATAAGGCGTTTTAACATGGCTTAGAGGCGCCGCTCTATTTTACTTTTATCGACAAGAAATTAAAGCCGTCCGTTTGAAAAATAAAAGGCCCCTACCTTTATACAGGAGGGGCCTTTTTTTAAGATATAGAAAATAACCTAGATAATTTCACTAAGCGATAAATGTGAGGTTATTTACGTGCACGTCACCATCAGCGTACGATGTTACACCATCAAATTTAACCAAGTTAAATCCAACTAGGTCGTCCGTAGCAATTGCTGCATTTGTATCTTCAGTTGCGGCGATAGATAAATAGCCATCTGTACCGTCTGACCAGAATACAAGTATTGCGTCTTTTGCAGTTGGCGCAGCAGCCAGAGTGATGTCAGAAGTCCCGCCACCCTCTAGGTCTCGCAACATCAATGTTAAGGTTGCATAAGTACCACCTGTAATAACGATTGCATCATCATCTGCGTCAAGTGTTTCCGGAGTTCCCTTAACTATGGTTTCAATTTCACCCGCAGCACCCGCAGCCACCGAAGCACTTGTAACGCCACCGGTAATGATATCTGTTACTGCAGTTAGTTCCTCAACATCACCAATACTTATAGTAACGTTGTCGGAGCTTGCACCAAAGGTAAAGTTATTTATGGTATCAACTGCCACTGCCGTCGCCGACGAAGTCTGGTTGGTAGCATTGACCGTATCTGCCTTGGCTGTTGTTAACGTAAATTCATCAACGTTAGCAGTACCAGTCAGCGTCGAACCACTCGCTCCAGCTGTAAGCGATGCACCGAAATTTCCAGTGTAACCGGAAGCATCTACGTTTTCGAAACCTAGTACAGTTCCAGAAGATGCGCTTCCATTAAAGGACACAACCTGATCCGTTGTGTTAGTTAGGTCAATATTTAACCCACCTAAGATTGCGGCTTTGGCTACAACAAGTGTGTCGGTTCCCGCTCCACCAGTCAATACGTCGGCTGTATTCTCCATCCTAACGGTATCATCGCCAACACCAGTAGTAGCAGTCATCGAATTTGTATGCCGGCCTGACATCAACACGTTACCCAAAAAAGCGCTCGCGTCGAAGGAATTGGTTGTGCTGCTCATATCAGCGATCTGCAATAATGAACCAGCGTCGCCAGCATCTACTGTAGCATCGGTCGTTGCATCCTTACCACCAGTTACAACAATCGCAACTTTGCTTCCTGTTGTTGCGGTAACTCCTGCTAAATCGATGTCATGGTCTTCGTCACTGTTTGCCACGTTGATTGTCAACGATTCCAAACCTGCTGAGTTGAAATCAGTCTGGTCTGTGCCTACGCCAGCGTTTTCGTCAGTATCCACCAAATTCAACGTTAGTGCATCAGCTGTTCCAGTGGCAGAAGCCAAAGTAGCAGTCATTGAGGTAGTCCCGAACAAAGTTCCAGCGCTGATACCATTAGCTGCAGTAGAACCCATTGCAATCGTTTGACCAGCAGCAAGGTTACTTAAAGTAATCGTTGTGTCGTCTGCACTAGCAGCACCTGCAGAAACTGATACCAACGACGCACCACTTACATTCGCCATATTGAAAGTGTAAGTTTCGCCACTATCACCGCCGCGATCTGCCAAAATATGAAGTTTTTCAATCGCAGACACCTTAAGTACCTCTGTAGCTGCTGTATCATATGTTGCATACAACTTGTCAGCACCGCTACCACCAGTAATTGTTAGTGCTGTATCTACAACTGAGTCACCAAATGAGGCACTTAGGTTACCCTTAAAGTCTGCCGCATTAAATGTCACCAAACCAGTTGCCGTACTTCCGTTTACTGCACCGAGTGCAGTAGTTCCACCGATACCAAGTGAGGATATAGCGTTACCACCGGAGATGTTCACCGTGGTGGTATCGTTGTCGTTAATACCCTTACCGGCAGCGGTTGCTACTACCGCGTCTTTACTCGCTCCCACTACATAATTTATGACTTCGAAGTTATCAACGTTTGTGTCGGTGAAAGTTGCTGTACCCATGTTTAGGGTCAACGTGTCAGTGCCGGCCCCACCGTCAATATTGTAGGCGGTGTTTGAGTTCGTTGTGCTGATAGAAAACGTATCTGCAGCTGTTGAACCAGTCACATTGTGTACAACACCCCCTTTTAGGTTGAAGGTTGTAGCTGTGGCAGCTCCAGCGGTTGCAGAAACGATAGGTACGAATGCTGAAGCATCAAGTGTCGTTGTTGAAGTCGACAATGTTCCCAAAGTCATTGTTTCCGCCGCAGTATTAGCACCTGCGGTTGAAGCATTTGTTAGAGTTAACGTTCCAACCTTCAAATTTGCAACATTCAAAGTCGCACTGTCTTTAGTATCGTTATCGGTCCCAAGATTGATGGTCGCGCTTTCCAGTGTTGTTGAAGCGGTTGCCAATGTTGCATTAATCGCATTGTTAGCAGCCTGATCGGTTAACTCGAAAGTAATCGAGTCAGCTGTCCCAGTCTCATCAGCCAGTGACGCAGTCAAAGTTCCACTATAATCATCAGTAGCTGCGGCTGCACCAAAACCCAATCCAACCTTTACCCCTGCGGCAAGATTAGAAATTGTTACGTTTTCAGTCGAAGCAAACGCAACAGTAGTACCGGCGCCAGTTATACCTGCGGCGTTAACCAAAGATGCCGATGTTGCTGTGTCAAGACGTATATCCTCAACATTAGCAATTGATAAAGCTCCAGATGCAGCGGTAAGGCCGGCGATGGTAGCTGTCAATGTATCACCATCGGTCGCGGCCGTTCCTTGGCTTCCACCATCAAAACTGTCGGCATTTGTCAAGGTAGTACCAATTGTAAATGTATCGTTTCCACCCGTACCAGTAATTGTTGTGTTAGAGGTTAGAGCAGACACATCAACGGTAACTCCGTCACCCAAAGCCGAAGCGTCGATGGACGCAAGGTTAGTTGCCTCTGCGCCGACCGTGATATTCGTCTTTTCAGTACCTGTTACAACGATCTTTGTTAGACTTGTGTCAGCAGAAATATCGTCAATTACGTTAAATTCTGTTGCAGTCATCGCAGTCACGCCCGCGAATATAGAATTAATAGTTAGCGTCTCAACATCACTGATCGCTATATCATCCATATTGTTATCTGTTCCATGCCCAGATGTACCAGCAGTTATAACGGTCAGATTATCAGCTGATCCAGAAGCATCAGCAAGAGAGATGGTTAGAGTATTTGCATCACGAGCGTTCACACTGTTGGTTAATTGAACATCGACACCGGCGGCCAGTCCAGTCACAGTGTATGCATCACCGTTATCATCACTACCGTCAGCATTTTCGACAAAAATTACTTTTTCAAGACCAGCCTGTCCAGCCGCTGCTATAGTGATCGACGCTTCATCAGCACCCGCAACCTGAACATTTTCTACCCCAGTTAAATTGTATGAAGATGTCAACGTTGTAGTTGAAGAGTTCGCCAGACTGTCAATTTTTATAGTATCAGTACCAGCTCCCATATCCACTGTATCGAGCGTGTTCAATGAATCGCCCATATCTAAAGTGTCATCACCGGAACCCGTAGTTATAGTCATGCGAATGTTAGCATCGGCGTCGTCAGCATCGACAAGAAGAGCACCTGTCATTGCAGAAGCATCAAGTGTTGCTGTACTTGTAGTAGCATTTCCGGCGAAATCCAGCGCAGCTACGTCCATGTCCAACGCCGCAGATCCAGAAATAGTCAGCGTTTTCATTCCATCTACGTTGCCCGAATCTTCAACTGTCAAAGCACCCATGAAATTCTTGACAGAACCATCAGAAATAATATTCACGTTTTCGATATCGTTCGCGCCTGCACCCGCGAGTGTAACTGCTTCAGTAGCAGTAACGCGATTTAGATTTAAGTCAACCGTATCGTCTGTGCCAGCAAGAGCTGCGTTTTTGAAAGTTATAGAAGTAGTATTAGCAGTTGAGTCTTTGTAGATAGCAATATCGGTATCCACGGACTCCATATTAGTAACGGTCATATTCTGGCTTGACTGATTTACGGTAAATGTGGCCATGCCCTCCAATGCATCAGCATCAAATGATCGCCCAGCGCCAGACGCTTGCACGGTGAAGTTCTCAACGCCGCTGATGGATGTGTCACCAACATAGTTTCCGCCAGACAGTGTTAAAACGAAAGTGTCAGTACCTGCGCCCATATCAATTCGATCATAGGCTTCTAAAGTTGTTGTTGTAGCTGCGGCCGTAATGGCTCCATATATCGCATCATCAGCTGCACCACCAGTTATCGCGTCCAACCCAGACGATAAGGTAAATGTCTGTGCTGTGGCGGTTGTTGTAGTGGTAGTAGTGCTAGTGTCGTCGGAGGACGATGAAGAACTACTACTTGATGTATCAGTGGCTGTATCGTCGCTGCTACCACAAGCTGCTAACGACAGGGCCATAAGAGAAACGCCACCTGCCCGTGCTACTTTCGCATTCTTCTTTTCCCAAGCTGAGACTAGTTTGGAAACCAATGTCTCCGTCTTGTTGGAAGCGTCCATTTCGCTCTGAAATGCACCTGTCGAAATCATATTCATGTTTTTTGCTCCATACAATTTTTTACAGGACGGAATCCCGCCCGATTATTCGCAACTCTAGAAAAACCAGAATTACATTAAACAGCAAGGTAAAAATTCTCAGGAGCCTTGTCAAACACTTATCAAGAAAAATGTGTTGCAAACCTGCATCATTTAACCCTACCTAGATTTATCAATTTCGCGTTTAACGCCAAAACCAACGTGGATCAAGCCCTTTTCTGCTTTTAAGGTCAAAGTTAATGTTCTTTAACTTTTGAGGCTTTATGAGGATAAAGCGACTCAATTCATTTCATACGCTATGCCAATAGCCGGACCCAGTAAGCTTAATCCATTCAAAATTGAAAGCTCAGATTTTCGCTTTTCTGCTTCAAAATTGATTTCATTTGCTTCAGCCTCATATAGCCGTGCTTCTGCAGACAAAACACTATCCAAGGTAGAGCCTCCGATTACTAATTGTTTTCTCAAATAAACAATTTCATCCGAAGCTATCTGAGCATTTTTTCGAGCCAATTCCACAGCTTCTTTCATCGAGCTGACATTTTGCTGGGCATTCTTAATTACCCGGACACCTTCTCTATAGGAAGAATTTAATTTCGCAATGTTAGCGTCGATTTGGGCCTTCGCCTGCTCGATTTCTGAAATATTTTTTTTACCATTAAATAAAGTTTTTCTAAGTGCAAAACCTATACTCTCGTCAGAGTCTCTGGTACTTGCGCCAAATGGTCGGGTGACCCGAGATTCAAAGCCTAACTTGATTCCATCTCTCACCAAAACGGATTGTAAATTTGCTTCTGCAGCCATATAATCGGCATAACGCATTTGTATAGCAGCAGCCTGGTTAGCCATTTCTTTTGTAACGACTTCTGGCATCAACCTTAAAACCAGCTCATGATCAAAACGTTGGCCTTGAGGTAGCGATCCAAATGAATTAACAAAATTCACTTTTGCCGCCTCAAATTTCTCGGCTATATCTGCCTGGGTAACTTGTATTTTAGTAACTGTCCTCTGAGCTGCTGCCACTTGTCTCACGTCACCCAGTCCGGCTTCGGCAACTTGCTCCAATTTCGAAATCAGAGGACCTAGCACACCAACCCTATCCTCTATTTTTTTATTCAAAGTTTCGTACCGCTCTAACTCCACCCAAATACTGGCTAACTCCATCAGCCTTTCATCAATTTTTGCCCGAAGCGCATATTCCTTTGATTTTACAGAAAAATTTTGAGTCGCAATTTGAGCATCCAATGCTCCACCATCGAAAATTAACCTATTTGCGCTCAATACCATCGCAATCCCTTTTGAATTATCAGACACATCCTCTATCCCACCGTAGAGCGTGCCAGAGACCTGAAATTCTTTTTGAGATTTTGTAACATCAACGCTTGCCTTCATCGCCAAAAGCTCGCGTGAAATTGTTATAACGCCCGGATCCTTTTCAACAGCACTTTTAAGGGACTCCCCAAAGGAACCTTCGATGTTTACTTTGGCCTCAGCACCAGCAAGCAGTTGCTGTATAGTCTGCTTTTTAATTTCATTATTGTAATTCTGCAAGACTTCAAACTGGGAAGAATCATTCGATTTAAAAAAACTCATAGAAGACTGCTTTAGCTTATCAACGCCAATGCCGTCACAACCAGAAACAAATAAAAATATAAGTAAAATTTTTAGATTTTTCTTCACAATAACCCCCCCAAAAAAAGATTTATCAACGCACAAAGTTCTATGATAATGGATAAGAATTCTCAACAAGAAACTGCCTGAAATTAAAAGTTTATCTCATGACCATTGGCAACCGGTCGTCCATTGGTCATCCATCCATATGCAGCCGCCAACGCAAGTGGACTAAAAATCTTTTTGCCCCCTAGGCTCAAAAAGAAACTATCCGTATTTGTAGAAATAAACTTATGTCTCAAATTTTTAAAAGTACAACTTTCGAATAAACAAAAGCTTTGGCCATCAAACCTACCCTCACTCAAAACTACTGAGTAATTCGCAACAAAATTTTGTAGTTCACATTGTACCAACGCACAGGTATGCCAACTGTTCCAGCTATCTAAATCAAGTGATCCGTCTAAATTTACACTAAATTTTGGTATTTCGTCAAAGGAAATGGTTGTTGAGCTGACAAAGCGACTCGACCCATCAAACCCTTTCATTTTTGACACCATGTTGAAGCCAAGATTTTTTAAATGGCCTAAAAAGTTTCCGTTGTGGTTAATTGAATAGTCATTAAATATACCCGATGAAGAAATTTCTAGTTGATGGTTATTCATCGAAAGTAGTGAGCTTATTTCATTTAATTTCCCGTTCTGCGTGGAAAGCTGACGAAGTTTAATAATGGCGTTTTTTTTGTCTTGGTCATTTAGAATTTTTAGTTCTGATGAAACTATTTTAAAAGTTTTATCTATGGTTTCAATTTCATCAATTACCACATAAATTTCATTTTTTTGAGTACTAAAACTCTCGCTAAAATTAAGTAAATCAATACTGCCAGTCAGCCCTTTTGCGCGCAGAGAAACAAAATCATGATATCGGACCTGCTCGGCCCGAACCATAACATCTTTAATTTGTTTGAAGCCCGGCAGTAGTAACCCAGTCACAGTAATACTGGGAACCGTAGATTTTTTGATTATATCAGTTTCATGAAAAGTTGCATCAAATATTGTTTGAGGCAATACGGCAAATTCTAAAGGTGACAGTACTATTTCCGAAGCCTGAGCTTCCATTAAATTTACTAGTTTGACTGGCCCTGTCTCAACTCTCAGCATAGGGCCTCTGTCTGATAGCGCCCAACTAATTTTTAACGCTTTGATGATTCCAATTTCACTACTCACTGATTGATCAGATCCACCATGCAATTCAACCCTAGCAATTTCGATGGCTAGATTAGGATTTACTTTGACACGATGGAGCTTGATCTTGTCGTCAAAAAGCCTTTGAGTAGCTACATTTATAATTTTTGGGCCACTAAAAATAAGTATGCCCCAACAGATGCAGGTTAAAAGGATAAAATACATAAGCACTCTAAGAAATCTCATATTTGTCCCCTATCAAGTTTTTTAGCCCAAATACTTAATAGAATTAGCAAAATTCCTGCTATTATCATGGGCATTGACAAAAGCTGTCCCATTGAGAGCGCTACATCGTAAGCCTCAAAAGCATACCCATGAGGGTTCTCGACTGAAACGAATTGTGCGTCAGGCACCCTGAAAAACTCGACGAAATACCGTGACAAACCATAACCAAGCGAGAAAACACCCACTGTAAATTTAGGATACTTAAGGCCTCCTTTAAAAGCGACAAAAAGCAGTAGCAAAAATAGAAAAATTCCTTCAAGAATAGCCTCATAAAGCTGCGTAGGGTGCCTTGCACAAACGTCTATAAATTGCCCGCAATTTTGGGCTGCTTCACCGGGAAAAACAACTCCCCAGGGAAGTGTTGTTGGGCTTCCCCAAAGCTCTATATTAATAAAGTTAGCTACGCGCCCAAAAAATAACCCTGGCGGCGAAGCGAGAGCGATAAGATCAGCTAAAACCCAAAGAGCCAAACCGTTGAAACGGGCATATAAATACACCGCGACAATAACCCCCAAAAAACCACCATGAAATGACATACCACCATCCCAAACACGAAATATATCGAAAGGTCTGGAAATGTAGTATTCAAGATTGTAAAATAAAACGTATCCTAAACGACCACCTACGATCACCCCTAATATCAAATAAGTCAATAAATTATCTGCTTGGTCTTTTGTAAGTGGCGGTTCTGAGTTTTCCCATAAATGCGCCCTTTTTACGAAATATTTCATAACAAATAATGCGCAAAAAAAACCAGCGATATATGATACTGCATACCATCTGAGAACCAAGTTAAACCCCAAAAAATTAAAATTAAAGATTTCTGGGCTAATGTTAGGGAATTGAATCATATTTTAAGAGCCTAAGTTTTTGTGGCCTGAAAGCCAGATTTCTCCAAAAATGCAATAGACGGCTTAAAGGCGGTTGCTCTCTTTGCCATCTATAACTATATCACCTGTACCTGAATATTAAAACAAAGATAATATGGTAGAAGCAGCTAAATCAAAAAAGGCCGTCGACACAGATAATGTGGTTGGGAAAATTGAGCCAGTTAAAGTCGAAACAGTTAAATCCGACACTAATCTGCAGTCTGTAAAATCGGAAGTATTAGCTTTTGAAGAAAATACAGAAAAAACCCTTATAAACAGCGTCAGGTATTTAATTAGAGAGCAAGGAATTCGTAAAAGTGGTGCAGCAATTAGAGATGCTGTAGAAATGCCTCATAAGAAATTTGCACCACCACAGGCAGTAAGCGCCTTGTCACGTTTGGGCTTTAAAGCAAGTTTCGGAAGTATAAAGCTATCACAGATAAAGGATGACTTTTTCCCACTGATAGTTTTTATGAAAAATAGTGAAGCTGTTTTGGTAAAAAGTATTGATGCAGAGATTGGCGTAACAATACGCGATTTTGAAGGCACAAATCAAGACTCAGTACTTACGCTAAATGATTTTCAGGAACAATATTCTGGATATGCCATAATTGCTAAAAAACTTAACAAACGTGAACAAGAAGAACGCAGTGGGCACTGGTTTTTTAGTGCATTTAAAAAGAGCAAATGGCTATATGTTCAAGTAATGATTGCAGCAATGGTTTCTAATTTTCTCTCTCTAACCACATCACTTTTTACAATGACCGTTTATGATAGAATTATCCCAAACGGTGCTTTTGAATCTTTAATAGCGCTCAGTATAGGTGTTGTAATAGCCTTAGGTTTTGATTTTTTGATAAAGGGGCTCAGGGCAAAATTTATAGATGTTGCATCCAAAAGGGCTGACTTGGAAATATCTCGACGATTATTTGACCGTATCCTAAGCCTAACTCCCAATGAACAGCGGCAGAAAACAGGAGCGATGGCGGGCACAGTTCGTGAATTTGAAACATTAAGAGAATTTTTTAACTCTTCTACACTGGTCGTTTTGATAGATTTGCCCTTTGTTTTCTTTTTTATTTACGTCATTTACCTAATAGCCGGTCCCTTGGCGTACGTTCCGCTTATTGCTGTGCCATTGGTGATGATAGTTGGACTTGGGATCCAACCGTTTTTAGCCCGAATAACTAAAGGATCAGTTGAAAGCGGTATGAACAAACAGGCGGTTTTAGTTGAAACCCTAAGTGGCCTAGAAACTGTCACAGCAACAGGATCTGGGAAATTAATGCGCCAGAGATACGAAGCGGCTTTGAGTGACCAATCTGAGAGCGGAAATAAAATACGAGCTCTGAGTATGTTTATAATTAATTTTGCTGCGTCTGTTCAGCAATACGCCCAGGTAGCTGCAATATTTTTTGGTGTTTATTTGATAGTTGAGGGAACCATAACTCAGGGAGCTTTGATTGGCGCAGTAATTCTCGGCGGTCGAACAATGGCGCCACTATCACAATTAGCTAATACCCTATCAAGAGTGAATGGAGCGTTAACTGCGTACAAAAACTTATCAGTATTGATAGGAAATAAATTTAACAGCGCTGATGACCTTTCACCAATAAGTCGACCGAGATTACAGGGAGAAATTGAGTTCAAGAATGTTTCCTATAAATTCCCTGGCGCTTCGCAGCCGACGATTAATAATCTATCATTTAAAATTCCTGCCGGCCAAAAAATAGCGCTGGTTGGGAAAATGGGATCTGGAAAGTCGACATTGGCGCGGTTAATTGCAGGAATTTTAGCACCAACAGATGGGGCGATCCTAATAGATGGAGTTGACGTTCGTCAAATTGACCAAGCCGATGTAAGAAAAAACATAGGAATGATGCTTCAAGATAGTTGGCTTTTCTCCGGCTCTGTGAGAGAAAATATACAGATGGGTTTCAACGAATATGATGATGACCATATACTCAAGATTTGCAAAATTGCCGGTGTAGATGATTTTGTCGGCTCACACCCAAAAGGATATGATTTAGAAATTCGTGAACGTGGTGTGGGTCTTTCAGGAGGTCAACGTCAAACAATTAACTTGGCTAGGTGCCTACTCCACGATCCACAAATCTTATTATTAGACGAGCCAACCAGTTCAATGGATCAAGGCACTGAGAAAAAAGTTGTGGATGCTTTGAAAAAGCATAGTGAAAACAAAACAATGCTAATAGTTACGCACAGAAACCCTATTTTAACCATGGTTAATCGCGTTTTCGTAATAGAAAATGGCCAAATTGTGGCTGATCAAACGCCAGAACAGCTGGGAATTAAAAAAGGTTAAATAAATGTCAGACGTAGAGTTCAAAAAGCTTGCTAAAGAGCTAGCAGGAACAGAGCGTAGCTCCTCATCAATATTGCTTCTAATTGTCGTAACTTTGATTAGCATAATTTTTATCTGGGCAGCGGTGACAGAGTTAGATAATGTAGTGAGGGGTTCTGGAAAAACTGTATCTGAAGCTCAAAACCAATTAGTTCAATCTTCTGAACCAGGCGTTATCAGAGGTAGGTACGTCAGCGAGGGCGATCTCGTTAAAAAGGGTCAGTTACTTTTTGATATCGACCCAGTCGAAACTAAAACACAACTGGACCAGGCCCAAAAAAGATATGCATCTCTTTTGATTAAATCTACTCGTCTTCAGGCTGAGGTGAGCGGCAACGTCCCTAATTTCCCAATTGACTTGGTTGAAACAGCGCCAACTGCGGTATCAACTGAATTAGCTCTCTATAAAGCACGTCTTGATGATTTGAATACTAAATCTGCGATTTTAGATCAAAGGCGAATTCAAAAACTTAACGAAGTTGAAGAATTTAAAATACAGTACGAAACATCGGAAAATGGCCTAATTTTAATTAGGCGAGAGATCAAAACAATTGAACCATTAGTGAGAAACGGCTTGGCACCAGAAACAAGGCTTTTAACCCTCCAGAGGGAAGAAGAGCTGAATATTGGAAAGTCGAACTCTGCAAAAAGCGCTCAAAAGCGCCTTCAATCTGGCCTTGAGGAAATAGACGAACAATTAAGGGCGGAAAAACAGTCATACCTCACCAGCGCTTTAACGGACCTCTCACTCATAGAGGGCGAGATGGCTGAACTAGCGGCTAGAATACCCGCTTTAGAGAATCGCGTTGAAAGAACATCTGTTCGATCGCCAGTAGATGGAGTCATTAACCAAGTAAACTATGCTACTGCTGATGCCTACATAAAGACAGGAGATATACTATTAGAAATAGTGCCAACTGGTTCAGATATAATAGTAGAGGCGAAAATTGACCCAAAAGATATTGCTGAGATTATAGTTGGACAAGAAGTAAAAATATCACTGACTGCTTATGACCCTTCAAGGTACGGACGCATAGATGGGAAAGTAACGAATGTTTCCGCAGACGCTTTAACAGATAAAAGCACAGGGTCACAGCATTATTTAGTGGATGTATCTATAGAGGGTACGTTATTTGAAAATGACGGGTCCGAAGTTATAATTTTACCTGGAATGGTTGCATCGCTCGATGTTTTGTCAGGGAAAAGAACTGTTCTAGACTACTTCTGGCAACCTATGGCCAGGACCAAAAGCAAAGCCCTAAGAGATTAATATTTTTATTTGGTACAAGATTTGCACTGACTGTAACGACTATGGAGATGGCAAATGGAAGTTCAAATTCAAATTGATACACTTATAGAAAACCTCAAGGCGCTAAAGCCGCGCCTAACAGACGACGTGGTTAAAAATCAAAATGAATTCAAAAAGGTGCTTGAAGTAACCCTTGCTGATGAGGCGTCAGTAAATAATAAAATTGTTGAAACTAACTTTGCTGAGACGCACAATAGTGAGGGAGGCATACCAGCTTGGGTTAATAAAGAGTATCCTTATGACCCTCTTAATCCACGCAAACCAAACATGAGAGAAATGATGGAGGCTTTGTCCGGACAAAAGCTTGAGGTACTTTATAAGGAGACTGAGTTAGAGAGTAGTAATATCGCAGCTTTATCTTCAGAACTCCTTTACGGTACCGTTCCTGAGCAGAAGGATAATCGCGATTGGAATAAAATTATGGGTGCTGTGAATGTGCTGGAAGCGGCCAGGTCACAAAATAGCACTATAAACAAACCTACAATAGATATCGCAAACGAACTTGACCAGTACAAAAGCATAATTAGACAGTATGCTGTAATAAAAGACAGTGATGGTAATGTACTTAAATCCTTAGTCGGTGCTGAACCGGGCATGAAAGAAACTTTAAAAAACTTTGGTGTTGCCTCAATTTCCATTCCAAAAAACTTAGAGCAAAAAATTGTATCAGAAAAATTTGATCGAAAAGTACTTGAAATTGTATATGATTATAAAAAAGAAAATCACAATTTTACGGATCAAGTCGAAAATTTGAAGAAAAATAATTTTTTAGTAAATACGTTGGAAGCGATTGAGTCAAAGCTTTCTCAAAAAATACCGCTTGAAGAACTTGAAAAATTATAAAGCAGACAAAAGATACACTTAAATAAAACCTTCCCGAAGTAAGCAATAATAAAAATAAATAAGCTACAATCGAACGTTGTTGTATATTTAAGTGATGCTAACCCCACATCTCATATATGGTACTAAAGTTGATACTGAGTCCAACTTCAATGACACTGGAGTACTCACTGGCCAAAAAGCCGTTTTAAAAGATAAAAACAATAACACTCTCAGAGAAATACCTAGCAATACATCCCTTCCGGACGAGACGGCCAGAAACTTTGACGACAAAATGAGTCTATTCCCACAAATCTTGAGAAATAAATCCTGAAAAGTTTGACAAAAACATGCTATCATTCTTGAATAATCTTTATAATAAGCCAACTTCAGTTCAACAAGTAGCGCTTCATAGCGCAAGTGAAGTAATCGCAAACAAGCTTCCAAGAAATTCCACTAGATGAATAAGTTAACCTGTAACTATTAATAAATAATATTTAGCCATTTTCTAAGACACTATTGAAGTAATTCATTTCATAGTTTCAAGTAAATCAAATGCTCTCAAAATTGTAAAAACATTTACGCACATTTGAGTGTTGGCCTCGTGATTTCAAACTCAAAAATAAATGCGCTTGACCTACCATTAGGATACCGCCAAACTGTGTTTTAACATGGGAGGTTACTATGAAAAATATTATTAATGCAGGAGCCGTTTTGGGACTATTAGCAACTCCAGCTTTTTCAGGCGGGTGGGAAGCAAGCAAGCTTAGCACATCTCACTTGTACGAAGATGGAAACTACGCTGAATTTAGCGTTTTGCCTCTGACCTACGATGTGGGTGCAACCATACAGTACCCTGGAGCACCAAAACATAAAGTTTTATCCGATCAAACTCGAGCAACGATGGCGGTAAAGATTGATTTAGGAAATTTTGATATTGGTGTATCTAAATATATGTCAGGTGCACTACTTTTTGAGGGTCAAACAAATGGCAACTTAAGTGGTTGTAGCCCGTCTGTGACTGCAACATTGCCACTTTGTTCGGTATCACCTAGCGCTAGCGTAAAGATTGGATCCACAACTGTCTTAGCAAGATATGCCATAGATGATAACTACTCCGTATTTGGTGGTCTAAATCGATACACATTGAATGATGGTGACAGCGTTACAACTTTATCTGGTTATTACGAAATAGATGCTGCAGACAAAACACTACCAACTATAGGTGCGGCATACGAGCAAAAAGAAATAGCTCTGAAAGTTGAATTAATATATCAGCCAGATGGATCAGTAAATGTTCCAACAGGATCTTCTCTCTCTAAATTAATCCCAACAACTCCCTTATCAGGAGCAAGTATTGCGTTTCCCGAAACGACAACTTTGAATTTTCAAAGTGGAGTTGCAGAAGATACCTTGATTTATGGCGCAATTCATCAGGGAAAGTGGAGTACAGCTCAAATAATTGTGCCAGAAAACTCAAATGGCATAAACCCAGTCACAGGTGCTGCCGACGCTGCGGTGAGCGCGATTGGTAGTAGCTTTGATGATAAAATTCATTACACTATAGGGGTTGGACGAAAGATTTCAGAGGACCTGGCTTTAAGCATTTCATACGCTACAGAAGATGGGGGAGGTGCTGAAACTTCGGATCCATTCACCTTTAGAAACGGTTACGAAACCTATTCCATATCTGCCCGCTACACAGCATCAGAAAATCTTACAGTATCAGCGGGATATACATACACTGTAGCTGGCGACGTAAAAATTGTACACGAGGCTGCTCCGGGAGTACCAAGCGGGCTAACCTTAGATTATACAAACAATAACGTTTCGGGTTTTGGTTTCAAAATTGGTTATACCTTTTAAGGTGAAATATTTATAAGCGATATTTTTCTAAAAAGCCTAACGAAAATTGTTAGGCTTTTTAGGATCCGTGATAAAGTAAAAAATTAGAAAACCCTCTTTATTTATGAGTTAATTATTCCAAGCTCTTTTTAGTTTCAAATAAAGAAATCCCAATGATAATCGACGAACTGATTTTTCTGGCCAAGCTTTTTCATGGTTTACAAATATTCTCATTTGTTAGCTGGTGTCAGAATAAATAAATATAATTTATGTATTAGACTAAACCACCCTACTTATGAAAAGGTAAAGGTAAAAATACTAAACGTACTAATATGGTAAAGTTTATAATTTCGATAATATTTTCAAAAATAACGAAAGCTGGGAAATAGGAATGCTAATTAACTCAAAAATAATCATACTCAGTATCTTGATTTGTATATTACTAGGAAGTTGTAGTACGCTTGAAGACGCTCAAGCTATACTTAGTGAAACTCGCAGCGACATCGAAAAAAACGCTCAGGTTTATGAGGAAGATGCATTCAACACTTTAGAAATAGCGAAAAATTTCAATCAAAAAAATAGCGATATTCATCAACGCTCCGTAGCCCAAATTACTTTTCCCAAAGCTGTAAAGGGCAGTTTCATTTTTGGAGGAAACTATGCGGAGGGCTACTTAATCGAAAATGAACAGATAATTGATCAAATACGCATGATTGGTGGGAATATTGGACCGAATATCGGTGGACAAAGCTATTCCCAAATTACTTACATTATGGATCCAGAAACCTTATTGGAAATAAGAAATGGGCAAAAATTTTCGCTACAAGGAACTGCAAGTTATGCAAAGTCAGGGCAAAGTGTAACAGACATTTTTGGACAAATATCCGACGGGCAAAGTTTAATAACGGTTATATTTAATCAGTCGGGCTACTTAGCCGGAATTTCTTTTGAAGGTACATATATATCAAAAAAAAAGTGATCGCGCACTAAGTCTAAGCTCTCTCAGAATTTAAATTCGTTAACCAGTCAGGATCCATCTCTGGAACTGAAGATAAAAGCAGTTCAGTGTAAGGAGGATGAGGTGGATTGAAAACTTCATCCTTAGATCCTTGTTCAACAACTTCACCTAAGTTCATAACTACAACTTGATCAGATATTGCTTTCACCGTTGAAATATCATGCGTAATAAACAGGTAAGTAAGATTTAAGTCTTTTTGCAGTCGCATCAATAACTTTAGAATACCTTCTTGTACTATCTGGTCTAACGCAGAGGTAACCTCATCACAAATCACAAAGTCTGGCTCAGCCGCAAGGGCGCGTGCAATACAAATTCTTTGCTTTTGACCACCTGATAATTCACTCGGGAGACGATCCAAAAAACGCCCATCGAGCTCAATCATCTCTAAGAGCTGTAAAACCCGGGAAACTTTGTGAGATCCCGTCATACCAAGGTAAAATTCCAAGGGACGACCAATTATTTCTCTTACAGTCTGTCGTGGGTTCATGGCGGTATCAGCCATTTGATAGATCATTTGAATCTGGCGCTTTTGTTCCTTTGATCTATCTTCGAGTTTCGGTGGTAAACCCACTCCTTCAAATTTTACTTCACCATTAAGTTGTGGAAGCAAACCAGTAATAACTCTCGCTGCTGTTGATTTTCCAGAGCCAGACTCCCCCACAACAGCAACAGTTGAACCGCGCGGTACAGATATATTAATTTTGTGAAGAACTTTTGTTGAACCATAAGCCGCATCTAAATCTTTAATTTCTAGAATTGGTGCCTGTGGAGTTGTTATTTCTTTTTCTAAAGATCGAACTGACCACAGTGATTTTGTATAAGGCTCTTTAGGGTTTTTAAGCATCTTTTTCGTAGGCGCTTCTTCCACCTCATCTCCATAACGCAGTACTTTTATAAAATCCGCCATTTGTGCAACGACCGCTAGATCATGCGTGATGTAGATCGCTGCTGTGTTGAACTCTTCAACGATTGCACGCATTGAGTACAGCACCTCCACTTGCGTAGTTACATCTAGTGCAGTCGTCGGCTCGTCAAAAATAATTAAATCAGGACGCGGTGACATTGCCATCGCTGTCATAACACGCTGTAGTTGGCCACCCGAAACCTGATGCGGGTAGCGATCTCCAATATTATTTGGATCAGGTAGATTTAAAGTTCGATACAGCTCTTTAGCATCTTTATAGGCATCATTTGCCTCTTTAAAACCTGTGCGAATAGACGAAGCTGTAGTCTGTTTAATGAGGCGATGTGCTGGGTTGAATGATGCTGCAGCAGACTGTGCAACGTATGTCATTCGATTTCCCCAGTATTTACGCTTTTCATTTTCTTTTAATTTGGAAATATCAACTCCATCAAATTTGATTTCGCCGTCAGTAATACGACATCCTGGCTGAGTGTATCCCATCGCAGCGAGTCCAAGTGTAGATTTGCCAGCACCTGATTCCCCAATTAAGCCCATAACTTCTCCACGTCGAAGAGAGATGTCGACACCATTTACAATGTCATGCCATTTTTCATCAGAAAAGCCTTGGATTTTGAGACCTTTAATTTCGAGAAGAAGCTCCCCTTTTTTAGTGTTATTGTTCATCTCGAATACCACTCGTCTTATGAAGAAACCAATCGACCACAAAGTTTACAGCAACAGTTAAGAGAGCTATGGCCGCTGCTGGTAAAAGAGGAGTTAAACCAGCTTTTAAATCATATTGTGCAAACTGGATTAGAGACGCATTCTCACGTACCATTGAACCCCAATCGGCCGTTGGTGGCTGTATACCCACTCCTAAGAAAGAAAGCGCTGCAATAGTTAGAAAAACAAAGCAAAATCGGAGACCAAATTCTGCAATTAATGGTGGTAAAATATTTGGTAAAATCTCTCTTCTCATAATCCATGCCAAACCCTCACCCCTAAGTCTTGCTGCCTCTACAAAGTCCATGACTACAACATTAAGAGATACAGCACGTGTCAATCTAAAGACTCTTGTAGAGTCTAGAAGAGCTATAATCATTATAAGATTAATTATGTTTGTGCCAAATATTGACAAAAGAACCAAAGCAAAAATAAGGCTGGGTATAGCCATCAATGCATCAACTAACCGACTTAATAATTGGTCAACCCAACCCTTTGCTATTGCCGCTGCGAGGCCCAAAACGCCCCCAATTAAGAAGGCAAGTGCAGTAGTAGCAACCGCTATACCAACAGTATTACGAGCACCGTAAATCATTCTAGAAAGGATATCGCGTCCAATCTGATCAGTACCAAAAATGAACTCTTTGCTCCAAGGCTCATAAGGAGCTGGGAATACTTGTGACTCTCCATAAGGAGCAAGCCAAGGAGCAAATATTGCAACAAAAATATATATCGCAATTACAAATAGACCAAATCGCGCAGATATTGGTGATTTTTTGAAATCAATGAGAAAGCGCTGCCAAGTGCTGCGCCTTTCTAAGATTGCTCCACTTTCTGAGACAGCCGAATAATTTTCAGTGTTTTTTTTCATTTTGGATGAAGCAATCTTGGATTGGTTATTATGCCAATTATGTCTGCAATTAAGTTCAGTACAATATAAGTCACCGCAAATATTAGAGCACATGCCTGAACAACTGGGATATTTCGACTTGTTACTGAGTCAACCATTAATTGCCCAATACCAGGATACACGAAAACCACTTCAACAACCACAACGCCCACCACTAAGTAAGCTAAATTGAAAGCTATAACGGTAGCAATTGGCGCCCAAGCGTTCGGTAAAGCATGTTTAACGATGACCTCACTTCTAGATGCACCCGATAATACCGCCATTTGAATATAAGGACTGGCAAGAAGATTGATAATTGCAGCGCGCGTCATCCGCATCATGTGAGCTATGATCACCAGAGTCAAAGTCATTGCCGGGAGAGCACTACGCCATAGTCGCTCTGAAAACGGAGTAGTATCATCAACATTAGCTAATGTCGGAAGAACTGGCCATAGCGATCCAAAAATTAGAATTAAAATATATGCCACAAAAAATTCTGGAAATGATATAGTTGTTAAAGATGTAACGTTTACGGTCCTGTCGTAAAGTGAATTCCTATACAAAGCACTAGTAATGCCAAGAAACAGTGACAGTGGGACTGCTATCAAGGCTGTTAAACCTGCTAAAAAAAGCGTATTCCAAAGTCGCGGTGCTATAAGATCTGCTACTTCCCTAGACCGACCGACTCCGCCAGTACCACTGGTTAATTGTCCTCTGCCTGAAAATGAACTTCCAAAATCTCCCTGTAAAACGCCCCCGATCCAATTTATATACCGCGTAAAGGCACTTTGATCCAAGCCAAGCTCTTTCCTAAAAGCTGCGATGGTTTCTGGCGTTGCAAGCTGACCTAATATTGCTTGAGTAAAGTCTCCAGGCAAAAACTCTATGGCCGAAAAAATTACAATAGAGACAACGAACAGGGTAAGTAACCCATAACCTAATCGTACCAAGACTGTTCTTGTAACAGGGTGCACCGTAGTAACTCTTACTATATTTGAAATTCAAACGATATACTGGGCTAGAAAGAAAATCTCACTAGCCCAATAAATTGTTAAGAAAACTTATGCGAACCACCAACGCTCAGAGACTTTGTTGCCATCATTGGTCCAGTTTCCAGCCACTGGCCCATGCGATAGTGCTTTAGAATGCGCATGAATATAATTTGCCCAAAGTGGTATAAGTGAACCACCATCATCATGAAGCAGTTCCTGAGCACTCCAGTAAAGAGATTTACGCTTCTCATTATCTGTCTCTGAACGTGCCATCACAACGAGTTCGTTGAATTTAATTGCGGCCTCTGTGTCACGCCACGCGGTTTCATTCCAAGTAGTCTCTTTCGTGTAAGCAGCTTGATACATAACATCCTGAGTTGGACGACCGCCCCAGTATGAGTTACACCAACCTTTTACATTCCAAACATTTGACCAATATCCATCATTTGGCTCTCTAACCAATTGAATATTTATACCGGCCTGTTTCGCAGATTCGACCATCAATTCACCAGCTGATACCCCACCTGAAAACCCTGCATCAGCAACCGACAGCGGTACTGCCCCAGTGTAACCTGACTTTTTATAATGCATTGCAGCTTTATCTGGATCGAACTCATACTGAGGAAGATCAGTATGGAAGAATGGCATTGCTGCAGATACTGGTATATCGTTACCAATAACACCATGACCAAGTAGAATTTTGTCTACTAGCTCCTGTCGTTTTACAGCATACTTCAAGGCCTTTCTCATGTGATAATTATCAAAGGGCTCTGTATCTAACCGCATTGGAAAGATATAATGCTGTGTGCCTGTGGTTTCTAGAATTTCTAAATTTGGAGCACGCGATAAAAGGTTAACCGTTTTTGCAGGAATTGCATCAGCGAAGTCTGCATCACCACTCATAATTGCACTTTGTCTCGCAGCAGCATCAATAACCGCAATAAGCTGCACTTCGTCAAAGTGCGCGCGATCTTCCTTAAAATAATTTGGGTTTCTCTTTCCGACAAATTTAACGCCTGGCTCATAACTTTCGACCATATAAGGCCCTGTACCATTTGCTGGATCCAAAGGATCAATTTTACCATCTTTAGAAGCTTGAATCATTATGTGATAATCAGATGACAAATAAGGGAAGTCTGCGTTACCCTCTTTCAGCTCAAAAATTACTCGATGATTGCCATCTTTCTTCATTGAAGCCACACTGGACAAATTACCTTTCGCAGAGGAGGTAGCATTTTCACCACCATGATATTCCATTGAAGCAATAACATCATCAGCAGTTAGAGACTTTCCATTATGGAATTCTACATCTTTTCTAAGGTTAAAAACCCAAGTTTTTGCGTTATTTGAAGGCTCAAAAGACTCGGCAAGTTCTCCAATAAGTTCTCCCTCGTTACTAACCTCTGTGAGATGGTTACCACGCGTGTAGATGACATTCTGGCTCAAACTGTTTGCCGAGGTACCTGGGTCTAAGGAATCGTCAGTGGATCCATAACCACTAGCATGTCTTAAAACCCCACCTTTTTTAGGTGTAGCAGCCTTGAGCTGCCCAGCAAGACCAAGCGCAGCTGGAACTGCAAGGCCAGTTGCTATAGCAGAGGAAATAAACTGCCGGCGATCTATAACGCCAAGCTTATATTTTATTCCCTGATTTTTTAAGAATTCGTCTTTTTTCATTTAATATCTCCCAATTTCTATTCACAGCTTATTTAATACTATCTAGAAAAAACAAGCCATAATGACCTTTTTATTGTTGTTGAGCATGGCACAGATTTCAAGAAAAAATTTTGCTGTAACTAATAAGATATGATGTTTTTATAGCTTCCGCAGCGTAATTGTATTTTAAATAATTTAGAATCACACTGATAACGCCATGGACTTAAGCAAACATCAATTGATGATTCTATATATCGATTCGTAAGGCTTCCTGATTACGAACCTGAAATACGCGTCTATATCGCTCAATCTCACTTACTGGACCAGTAGCCTTATTAGGATTATCCGACAATTTTACAGTAGCCCGTCCGTTTACTGAGGCGGCCTTACACACTAACGAGAATGCATCTAGACGACCACCATCTACCAAATTACGAAAGTCATTAGTTAAGTTTGTACCCCAACCAAAAGATACGTTTACCTCATCAGAAAATTGCTTGTGCAATTCTAAAATCTGATTGACGTCAAGGCCATCTGAAAAGATTAGCAGTTTCTCTTTTGGGTTCTCTCCAATTGAGCGCCACCATTTAATCGCGTTCTTGGCACCAGCCTTAGGATCACCACTGTCTATCCGCATTCCGGTCCAACTTGCAAGCCAGTCAGGGGCATTTTTTAAAAACCCCTCTGTTCCGTAAGTATCTGGCAAAATGATTCTTAGATTACCATCATGCTCTTCATGCCAATCCGCTAAAACCTGATACGGAGCCATTGCCAAATCTTCATCACAATCAGCTAATGCACTGTAAACCATTGGAAGCTCATGTGCATTTGTCCCAATAGCTTCGATATCTCTTTTCATTGCAATTGAACAATTCGAGGTGCCAATAAAGGACGCTCCAAGACCCTCTTGCATTGCCTGAACTGCCCAGTCTTGCCAAAGGTAAGAGTGCCGTCTTCTCGTGCCAAAATCTGCAATCTTAAGGTTTTTTAAACCTTTTAATTTCTCAATTTTTTCCCAAAGTTTCGTCATTGCTCTTGCATATAAGATCTGGAGCTCAAACCGATCCATTTTGTCAAGAACTGCTCTACTTCTCAGCTCCATTATAACGGACAGAGCGGGTACTTCCCACAGCATAACCTCGGGCCAGTTACCCTCGAACGTAAGTTCGTATTGCCCATTAATTTTCTCTAAATGATACGCTGGGAGCCTCAAACCTTCGAAAAACTCCATAAAGTCAGACCTAAACATTTGGCGTCTGCCATAGAAAGTATTACCTCTAAGCCATGTACTTTCCCCACGGGTCAAAGAGAGACTTCTAATGTGATCTAACTGCTCTCTCAATTCTCCCTCATCAACCAGATCTGCGAGTAAAATATTAGAAGAACGATTAATCAAACTGAAAGTGACATTTGTCTGAGACTTATTTCGATAGATCGATTGGCACATAAGAAGTTTGTAGAAATCTGTATCTATCAGCGATCTAACAATTGGATCTATTTTCCATTTGTGATTCCAAACTCGAGTGGCTATATCAACCATTTTCTATGTTTACTCCTGCTTTTGACATTTTATCAATTGCTGAATTTAACGAACCACCATTGTCTATAGCTCGAGCCATATCAAGTCGCACAGTAACAGAATATCCTAAATTCGCAGCATCTATAGCCGAAAAAGCAACACAGAAATCTGTGGCAAGGCCTACCAGCGTTACATCCGTAACTTCCCGGTCTTTTAAATATCCATGCAAACCTGTTGGTGTAACTTTGTCATTTTCAAAGAAAGCAGAGTAACTATCTACAGCAGGATTTGAACCTTTCCTAATAATAACTTCAGCCTTTTCATGATTTAAGTTTGGGTGAAACCTTGCGCCCACTGAGCCTTGAATACAATGGTCAGGCCAAAGAACTTGATTGCCGTAAAACATTTCAACGATATCGAATGGTTTTTTGTTTTCGTACGATGAGGCAAATGATTTGTGACTAGCAGGATGCCAATCTTGAGTTAAGACAACTATATCAAAATCATCCATTGCAGCATTAATCGGCTGAATAATAAGGTCGCCCTCTACTACAGGGAGTGCACCATTTGGACAAAAGTCATTTTGCACATCAATAACTAAAAGGGCATCAGACAACACAAGCTCCTTTTTTTTCATATTGGTATTTTAAATTATAAAGCTTGCCTAGCATAATGATAAACTGGGATGAGCTTATATTGAGACCGCCAAGGCCTCCACAATGGCATCACCCATTCCAGAGGTGCTAAGGGGAGTGATTCCTTCTTCTCCCAGCAAATCATGAGTTCGAGCACCCTTAGACAATACATTCTCTATAGATTGCTCTAGGCGGTCTGCCTCTACCCCTTCGTCAAAACTGTAGCGAAGCGCCATTGCGAAACTTAAAATACACGCGATAGGATTAGCTTTTCCCTGACCTGCTATATCGGGTGCTGATCCGTGCACTGGCTCATAAAGTGCTTTTGGCCGACCATTTTCCATTGGCGCCCCCAAGGAGGCTGACGGAAGCATGCCAAGCGACCCGGTAAGCATAGCGGCTGTATCAGATAATATATCACCAAATAGGTTGTCAGTTACAATTACGTCAAACTGCTTGGGCCAGCGGCACAGTTGCATTGCACCCGCATCTGCGTACATGTGGGACAGCTCTACTTCAGAGTACTCTGCTTGATGTACTTTATCTACCGTTTCTCGCCACAGAACACCCGATTCCATTACATTTGCTTTTTCCATAGAGCATACTTTGTTACCTCGCCTTTTTGCCAATTCAAAGGCAGATCTGGCCACACGTTCGATCTCACTTTCTGTATACCGCTGCGTATTTATACCAACACGCTCGTTACCCTCAGTGATGATACCTCTCGGTTCACCAAAGTATATTCCGGAGGTTAGCTCTCTCACAATCATTATGTCTAAACCAGAAACCACTTCTGTCTTTAACGAAGAAAAATCAGCTAAAGCATCAAAGCACTGTGCGGGCCTCAAGTTTGAATAAAGATCCATTTCTTTTCTAAGCCGAAGAAGGCCTCTTTCGGGCTTTAAACTGAAATCTAAATTGTCATACTTTGGACCACCAACAGCACCTAACAAAACCGCATCGACATTTAACGCCTTTGCCATTGTTTCGTCATGCAATGGTGTGCCATGAGCATCATATGCTGCACCACCAACCAAATCTTCTGTGACGTCGAAGTCAAGGCCACGATTGCTGCCAAACCAATCTATGATTTTTCGGACTTCTACCATAACTTCAGGTCCGATCCCATCACCAGGAAGTATTAATAGAGAGGATTTACCCATAAAATATTACCTTTAAAATAATCTCGGTTAGGCCCATGGAAATTGCTGCGATGCTTTAGCTTCATATGCTGTAATGTGGTTTTCTTTTTCCATTGTCAGACCGATATCATCCAAGCCATTTAATAAACAATGTTTTTTAAAAGGATCAACATCAAACCGAAAAATCTCTCCATCAGATGAAACAATTGTCTGATTTTCTAGGTCTACTTCTATGATTGAATTTGCCCCCTTCTCCGCATCTTTCATTAAGGTATCAACCTCGTCTTCAGGCAACACCAATGGTAATATGCCATTTTTGAAACAATTGTTATAAAAAATATCCGCAAATGAAGTAGAGATAACGCACTTGATTCCAAAATCTGCTATAGCCCAAGGTGCATGCTCGCGCGACGAGCCACACCCAAAATTATCACCGGCCACCAAGACTTTTGCATCCCTATACTGCGGCTTATTTAAAACAAAATCTGGCTTTTCGTTTCCCTCACGATCATAGCGCATTTCATCAAATAGGTTCACACCTAAACCAGACCTTTTGATCGTTTTCAAAAAGACCTTTGGTATAATCATGTCCGTATCTATATTTACCAAAGGCATCGGTGCAGCTACACCAGCTAATTTTTCGAACTTTTCCATTATTGGATCTCCCTTACATCAGTAAGCTTTCCAGTAATCGCCGCTGCTGCCGCCATAGCAGGAGATACCAAGTGTGTTCTTCCTCGGTAACCCTGGCGCCCCTCAAAGTTCCGATTGGATGTTGACGCACAACGCTCTCCTTCCTCAAGCTGATCCGGATTCATCGCCAGACACATTGAGCACCCCGCTAACCTCCACTCAAAACCAGCTTCGCGAAAAATTTCAGCAATGCCTTCCTCTTCAGCTTGCATCCGTACCAGCCCAGAACCTGGGACAACCATTGCACGCATACCTTTCTTAATTTTTTTACCTTTAAGTATTTCTGATGCGGCACGCAGATCTTCAATCCGACCATTGGTACATGAGCCAATAAATACAGTATCAATCTCTATTTCAGATAATTTCTGACCAGCTTGAAGACCCATATACTCTAAAGATCGTCTTACAGCTTCAACCTTACCGCCTGAAAAACTTTCGGGGTCAGGTACAGCTGCTGTAATTGGTAACACGTCTTCAGGCGATGTACCCCAAGTTACCAATGGGGCGATGTCTTCTCCTTTAATGGTGACAATCTTGTCAAAAGCAGCGTTTTCATCGCTGAAAAGCGTGTTCCAATAAGCAAGTGCCATCTCCCAAGATATCCCTTTGGGACTGTGCGGACGCCCTTTACAATACTCATAAGTCTTTTCATCTGGAGCGATCAAACCTGCTCTAGCACCACCTTCAATCGCCATGTTACACACTGTCATGCGGCCTTCCATTGAAAGCTCTCGAATCGCTTGGCCGCAATACTCTATTACATAACCCGTTCCACCGGCAGTACCTGTCTCACCAATAACCGCGAGGGTAATATCCTTGGCTGTTACACCTGGTCTCAATTTCCCTGTAACCTCAACCTTCATATTTTTTGATTTTTTCTGTATCAAGGTTTGAGTTGCCAAAACATGTTCAACTTCAGAAGTGCCAATCCCATGAGCGAGAGCCCCGAATGCCCCGTGCGTAGCCGTATGACTGTCACCGCAAACGACCGTCATACCTGGCAACGTCCATCCTTGCTCAGGGCCAACGATATGTACGATCCCCTGCCGAATATCTGAAACTGGGTAATAATTGACACCAAAATCCTTTGCGTTTTTGTCCAGTGCTTCCACTTGGATACGACTTTCCTCGTTATCGATACCATCATCTCTGTTTTCAGTTGTGGGCACATTGTGATCCGGAACCGCTATAGTTTTTCCCGGAGCTCGTACTTTTCGTCCCGACAGCCTGAGACCTTCGAAAGCTTGTGGGGATGTGACTTCGTGAACCAAATGTCGGTCTATGTACAGAAGGCAAGTACCGTCTGGATCACTATGTACTATGTGAGCGTCCCATATCTTATCGTATAGTGTTTTTGGGGTAGACATTATATTCCTCTCAAAAAACCAACATTAAGGCTCGTATTAATTTTTACCACCAATCTAATAAGGCCAATTAACAGCAGCATCAAGAGATATAGAAAGTTATAATTTGGATAATATTTTCCACAGCCTTTATTGATCGTTGAGAATATTAAATATAGGTGTTAATATATCCATGTTTTAACATAGGAGGGCTAAACTCTGACTTTGAATATCCAGGCGGCCGCAGCCACAAATAATACCTCACCAACTAAAAAAAGCGAATTTAAAGAATCTAGCGATACGCTACTAAATTGCATAATCAAATCCCTATCCGAAAATAAAGCAGAAGACATTACAACGATCGACTTACGCGGAAGGACGTCAATTGGAGATTTCATGGTAGTGGCCTCTGGAAGGTCAACACGGCAAGTCTCTTCAATCTCTCAAAAATTGGTGGATATACTAAAAAAAGATCTCGGACGACTTTCAAAGGTCGAAGGCAAAGACGCTGGTGATTGGGTGTTAATTGATACAGGTGATATTATTGTGCACGTCTTCCGACCAGAGGTCAGAGAATTCTATCAAATTGAAAAAATGTGGGCACCCATGGACCACAAATAAAGGTTTCGCAAATGATGGGTGTTACCATATGTGCGATCGGTCGGCTTAGACAAAGCCCGGAAGCAGTCCTGGTATCTGACTACATTAATCGTTTCAACAAATTAGGACGCCAATTGGGTTTAGGACCTGCCAACCTAATAGAAGTTGAAGACAAAACAAATAGTGGTATCTCCGCAGAGGCTGTTCTGCTAGAAAAATCGATCCCTAAAAAATCTGTAATTTGCATTCTAGATGAAAATGGAAAAGCACTAAGCTCACCAAATCTTGCATCTCTATTTTCAAATTGGAGAGATAACGCTAGCCATAATGTCACGTTTTTAATAGGTGGTCCTGATGGAATTGAAAAAAATCTGAAAGAAAAAGCTGACTATGCTCTATCATTAGGAAAAATGGTATGGCCCCACAGTCTTGCGAGGGTTATGCTCGCAGAGCAGATATATAGAAGTGCAACCATACTTTTAAAAACTCCATATCATAGAGAATAATCTTCTATGAAACTGATAAAAAATAAACTCGAGGTCAAAAAATTGAGCGAATACAAACCAGTAGTTTTATGTATTCTTGATGGGTGGGGACAACGAGACGAATTTGAAGGTAATGCTCCATTGATTGCCATGACACCCAATTTTAATAATATTATGGCCAATGGTGCCACTTCAACATTAACCACTCATGGCGCGGATGTAGGCTTGCCCGAGGGCCAGATGGGTAACTCTGAAGTAGGACACACAAATATAGGGGCAGGACGTGTAGTGTCTATGGACCTTGGTCAAATTGACTTAGAAATTGAAAATGGTGCTTTCTTCAAGAAGAAGGCGCTCTTGGACTTCATCCAGTCAGTTAAGTCAAGCAAAGGAATAGCGCACATTATCGGGATATTATCAGATGGTGGCGTTCATGGGCACATCGATCATCTAATCGCCTCTGCGAAAGTTATTTCCGAGGCAAATTTAGAAGTAGCTTTGCACCTTATCACGGATGGACGTGACGTATCCCCGGTCTCTGCTCTTAAATATGCAGAGCAATTATTAAAAGACATGCCAAATAATGTGAAAATTTCTACCGTTATTGGAAGATATTACGCGTTGGATAGAGACAATCGGTGGGAAAGAGTAAGCCAAGCTTACAACGCAATTATCAAATCCGAATCTATGAATGTTTGTAAGGATCTTCATGATGCTATCAAATCTGCATACGAAAACAGTTTAACTGACGAATTCATTCCAGCAACTGTTATAAAAGGTTATCGGGGAGTGAAAGATGGTGATGGTATATTTTGTTTAAATTTTCGCTCAGATCGCGCCAGAGAAATATTAAGCACAATCGGTGACCCTGGCTTTGACAGGTTTGAAATTGGAAAAAGACCAGCGCTATCTAGTTTGTTAGGGATGGTTGAGTACTCAGAAAAACATAATACCTTCATGGAAGTCTGTTACCCTAAAAAAAGCATAAAAAATACACTGGGAGAATGGGTAGCGAAGCATGGCAAAACCCAATTTCGTGTGGCAGAAACTGAAAAGTATCCACATGTTACTTTTTTTCTTAATGGAGGATTTGAATTACCTTTTGAGGGTGAAACTCGGAATATGCCACCGTCTCCTAAGGTGGCAACTTATGATTTACAACCAAAGATGGCAGCAGGAAAAGTTACTGAAAGCCTCATTAAGGCAATAGATGCTAAGATTGACCTTATCGTGGTTAACTACGCTAATCCTGACATGGTTGGGCATACTGGCAATCTTGATGCGGCAGTGAAGGCATGTGAAGCAGTAGACGACGGGCTAGGTGAGTTAGTGACCGCAATTAAGAAAAATAATGGATGCATGGTCATCACAGCAGACCATGGAAATTGTGAGCTAATGATAGATCCAGAAACTAAAACAGAACATACATCCCATACAACCAATCTGGTACCATTTGCCATTTATGGAGCAAATGAAAATATTGAATTGAGGAAAGAGGGGCGCCTAGCAGACGTTGCCCCAACCGTTCTTTTTTTAATGGGCTTAGACCAACCGTCTGAAATGACAGGAATTAGCATGATAGAGAAGTACCATTGCGAATAACGGTTACTACTCTTGCTATCACTGTGAGCCTTGTCTTCAGCCCAAAATTGCTCGCTAATGAAAGATTTCTTTTTCAAACGCAAACAATACTCAATGATTTAAATACTGCACGAAATGAGCTAAGTCTTGCCGATTCTTACAGAGAACGGGTCAAGGCTTTATCAATTTTGATACAAGAAACGGAAGAATCCCTAAGCGATTTAAGGTCTGCATATAGGACCATAAAGTTCCAAAGTAAGAATCTAAACAAAGACATAATACTACAAAAAGAAATAATATCAGAATTAGCTGGCGCACTCTTGGTCGTTGGGAGAGAACCACTTGGGTCAAAGCTATTGCACCCAGATGGTGCATTAAATGCTGCGCGATCCTCCTTGATTTTATCTGATATCTTAGAGGGGGTAAGGTCTGAAGCTAGAGATCTTAATAACGATCTAGAGAAGCTGCGGCTATTAACAAATCTTGCCCATAGGGCAGAAGTAGAAATGCAACTATCCCTAAAAAGTATCCAGGCCGCCAGAGTTTCACTAATAAAAGCTGCATCTGATAGAGCTGACCTCCCAATACGTTTTATTGACGACCCCAAAAAAATCTCACTGCTTTCAAAAAGCGCCAAATCATTAGGTCAGTTTGCAGTTGCAATAAATTCTTTGGAAAAAAAACTCATCATACCAGTAGAACCCATTGAAAAAGATTTTGAAGGTGCTTTAAATCTTCCAGTTGAGGGTGTAATTGCTCGAAAGTTTAAAGAAGAAGATGCTGCTGGAATAGTTCGGCCAGGTATAATCATCCGTACAAAAGATAATGAAATTGTTACTTCGCCTATTGTTTCAACTATCCTATATGCTGGACCGCTACTAGACTATAAAATGGTATCAATTTTAGAACCTGACGAGGGGGTTTTATTAATATTTGCTGGCTTAGACCAAGTATTTGTTAAGCCAGGGCAAATAATTCCTAAATCCGGCCCTATTGGACTAATGGGGAGTCGGAACACAAATAGTAAAAATTTTATAACTGGAAAGGAATTGAATAGTGGAAGACTTTCACAATCCCTTTATATTGAAGTAAGAGTAAGCGATAAACCCCAAGATCCGTTCGATTGGTTCGACTTCAATAAGGAATGATAACATGAAAAAGTATTTTTTAGCTGGAATTATGGGGTGTGCTTTGGGGGTTTTAGTTTCTGTAAAGGTAGCCGGACCGGTATTGGCACAGGATACTGAAACTAAAAAAACAATATACGAACAGTTGGATCTATTTGGAGATATATTTGAGCGTATCAGATCTGAGTATGTTGAAGAAGTAAGTAGTAAAGATTTAATTGAAGCTGCCATTGATGGAATGCTTACCTCACTTGACCCACATTCGAGTTATCTATCTGCGGACGATGCTGCCAAAATGAAGGTTCAAACAAGGGGTGAATTCGGAGGTCTTGGAATAGAAGTAACCCAACAAGAAGGTTTTGTAAAAGTAGTTTCCCCAATCGACGGCACTCCTGCTGATGCAGCTGGCATGGAGGCAGGCGATTTTATAACCCACGTTGATGGCCAAAGTTTGTTGGGGCTAACCTTGGATGAAGCAGTCGGAATGATGAGAGGGCCAGTAGGATCTGAAATTATAATTACAGTTGTAAGAGAAGGAGAAGATGAACCCTTCGATGTCTCTATAATACGCGATACAATCAAATTGACCGCAGTCAGGGCCAGAACTGAGGGGGATACAGTCGTACTAAGAATAACTACCTTCAACGATCAAACATATCCCAATCTTGTCGATGGCTTAGAAAAACAGGTTGGAGAAGCTGGCGGGATGGAAAATATCAACGGAATAGTTCTTGATTTACGAAACAATCCAGGTGGACTGCTGAACCAAGCAATTCGAGTGTCAGACGCCTTTTTAGAAAAAGGTGAAATTGTTTCCACACGAGGAAGATATAGTAGGGATAGTGAAAGATATAATGCCAAAGCTGGTGACCTGGTAAATGGGAAACCAATTGTTGTATTAATTAATGGTGGTTCAGCATCTGCATCAGAAATTGTTGCCGGCGCATTACAAGATCACCGAAGGGCAATTGTTGTGGGTACCCGTAGTTTTGGCAAAGGTTCTGTTCAAACAGTTATGCCTCTAAGAGGCGAAGGTGCAATGAGGCTCACAACGTCTCGCTATTACACTCCTTCGGGAAGATCGATACAAGCACTCGGAGTATCACCAAATATTATAGTAGAGCAGCCAAGGCGAAATAATTCGGAAAAAGAGGACGAAGAAACCCGGCGCAATCGCAGTGAAGCAGACCTCAGAGGTGCGCTTTCCAACGATAGCCTTTCAGAAGATGAAATCCAACAAATCGAGGCTGATAGGCTTAAAGCAGAGAATGCTGCTAAGCTTCGGGAAGACGATTATCAGTTAGCCTATGCAATTGATATTTTAAGTGGTCTATCTGCTATTTCCAACCAGAATTAATGAATCCTAAATTTAAAAATCTTCCTTATCGATCGAACGTTGGTATCATGTTGATTAATGATGATGGGCATGTATTTGTTGGCCAAAGGTTAGACAATAATCAGAATGCATGGCAAATGCCACAGGGAGGTATTGATTGCGATGAAGATCCGCAATCCGCTGCATACAGAGAACTTTTAGAAGAAACAGGTATTGAGGAAGAGAATGTAAAATTTCTTGCTAAATCTTCAAAATGGCTCTTATATGATTTGCCAGAAGATTTAATTCCTAAGCTTTGGGACGGTAAATACAGAGGACAAAAACAGAAATGGTTTTTGTTTAAATTTCTTGGAAGAAACAGGGATATAAACATTTCCACTGAACACCCTGAGTTTTCAAAATGGAAATGGATGCCAAAAGAAAATTTATTAGAGGAAATAGTTCCCTTTAAAAAATCTGTTTATGAAAGTGTACTTAGAGAATTTGAACGAATTTAACTAATCTTAAAATTTAAGTTTATTTTCCGCAAGTGCATCATAAAATGGTAGCGCTTTCCTCAAAATGTCTCTGTGAAACGCGTCCAGACTTGGTAGGTCCTTCTCCTCCTCAGAGAAACCTTCGGATAAATGGACTGCGCCATACCAGTGCTTAGCCCACACTCCATCACTCTTATGCCCCCCTTTTGGCCAAGACAACATATCAGAGATAAATTCTAGACCAACTTCATTACATAAACATTCTAAAGCGGACCTTGGGTCTTTTCGAATATCAAAGCTATCAATGACTAGTCGCCTGTGCCCAATCTCGGAAACATAATTAAATAAATTAAGCTGCTGTTTGAAACCGATATCATCAATAGTGGCATTATTTAATTTTGCACCAAAACTTTTTATAACACGCGCAGGATGTCTAATAAGAAAGACATTTGTTACTTCGTTCATCCAGGTAAGATCAAAACCCTCTAACACGTGCTGGGTCATATGTTTCTGATAGCGGTGCGATTTTCCTTGATATTTTTTGTTTACCAAATCGTCTATGACACCCACAGGGTCTATTTGCTGAGAAGCGATTATTTCATCTCGCATTGGGTGATTTATACCAGTCTTATGCAAATATGCAGCATAAAATGGCTCATCAATAATATCAAAGTCCGGCCTGGCACCAAAAGCGTACATCATCGCTGTCGATAAATTTCTTGGACCAGACCACATTGCAATTTGCATTAATTTGTAACTTTCTTAATAAGGTCTTTGTAAGCCTGCCTTAAAAAACTAGTTACTGGGCCCATGGTGCCGTCACCAATTACTCTGCCGTCGATTTCGCCAACTGGGGTTTGAGCGCCAAAAGTACCTGTCAAAAAAGCCTCATCGGCGCTATAAGTTTCTGACAATGAAAAGTTTTTTTCATAAATTTCTATATTATTTTCTTTACATAAATCTATTACTTTTTGGCGGGTAATACCGTTCATGCAGTAATCGCCAGTACTAGTCCAAACCTGATCTCTGCGTATGATAAAAAAATTGCATGCGTTAGTAGTGTTAACAAAACCGTTTACATCCAGCATTAACGCTTCGTCAGCACCAGCTTTTTCTGCAGCGATACAAGCCAGTACACAATTAAGTTTTGAATGACTATTCAGTTTTGGATCCTGAGACATAGGTAAGCCTCTTATCTGCGGAACGCTTGCTAGTTTAATTGGCCTTGGTAGCTTCGGTTGTGAATGCTCTGCGATAATAACAAATGTGGGGCCTGATTGCGATAACGATGGATGCTGAAATGGACGGGTCTTAACTCCCCTTGTAACCATGAGCCTTGCATGAGCATCAGTATGCATCGAATTAGCATGTTGAACTTGGAAAAGAGCTTTTTCTACGCCTTCTCGGTCAAGCCCAATATCTAAATCAATTGCTCGAGCCGCTTCAAAAAGACGGTCGAGATGTTCGTCAATGAAAGTCCATTGCCCATTATGCAGCCTCAATCCTTCCCAAACGCCATCTCCAAGCATAAATCCACTATCATAGACACTTACTACTGCGTCTGCTTTTGCAACAATTTCACCATTTAGATAAATTTTAAGATCTTCATTTCTTAAATCCTCTTTGGCTTGATGGGTACTTACATGCGTTGACATTATGCTCTTTCGATTATTTTCAATTGGTCTCGTATTAGTGACTCAAAAACCGTTAACATGAAATATAAAATTTATTTTTATAGACTAAGCTGATTTTAAATCTAAGTGACTTTCAAACAGTGTTTTAATAATCTAGGGCTTGCGATTTTGTCAAAAATTCCATTCAAAACTTTTCTTCTATTTTTGACTGTTACGTTAACCTCCAACATATTGCATGCAGCAACAGATAAAATTGTAGTTGCAGGTGGTTGTTTTTGGTGTGTTGAGGCAGATTTTGAAAGTCTTGACGGAGTTAAGGAGGCAATATCCGGCTACACGGGAGGGACAATAGAAAACCCTTCTTATAAAGAAGTTGTTCGGGGTGGCACTGGCCATTATGAGGCCGTTGAGATTGAGTATGATCCCGCCATAATTTCATTAGATAGTATCTTATATATTTTTTTGAGATCTGTGGATGTGACTGACGATGAAGGCCAGTTTTGTGACCGTGGTGAAAGTTACAGAACTGCTATATTTATAAATAACAAACTGCAAAACGAAAAAGCACAGGTTGCCCTTAACGAAGCCCAGAAAGAGTTAAATAGGAAAATTGTAACGCCAATAATTAAGTTAGAAAAGTTTTATGTCGCCGAAGACTATCATCAAGATTATTACAAAGGAGAAAATATTATTCTCACCAGATATGGGCCAAGAAAACAATCTAGTGCCTATAAACTCTATCGAAAATCTTGTCGAAGGGACGATACAGTAAAAAAGCTATGGGGCTCTTCGGCGCAGTTTACCAAGTAATCTATACTTTCGTAATAAATTGAACCTCAACTAGGGTGCGTGCCAACTTTGCAAGACGCAAGTACAGCCATATTTACTATATCCGTAGCGGTCGAAGCAGTAGAGCAAATTTGAATAGATTTATCAATACCTGTTAGAATTGGACCGATCACCGTTGCGCCCGCCATCTCTTGCATTAACTTTACTGAAATACTAGCAGAGTGACGTGCCGGCACGACCAATATATTGGCAGGACCTGTTAATCTACAAAAGGGATAAGCTTCCATTGCCGTCATATTCAGAGCAACATCTGCTGTCATTTCACCTTCATACTCAAAATTAACCAACCGAGCATCGAGCTCTGACGGTGCAAGATACATTTTTTCCGCCCGCTCTGATACTGGATGTCCAAATGTTGAGAAGCTGACAAATGCGACCCTGGGCTCTAAACCCAGTTGTCGAGCTACTACTGCTGCATTTTCTGCAATATCAGCTAAGTCTTTTTCATTCGGCCACTCTTGCACCAAAGTATCACTTATTAATATTATTCTACCCTTATGAATTAATGCCGTTACTCCTGTAACACCATTATCGGCATTTGCATCAAATACGTGATTAATTCTATCAAGAACGATCGCGGATTTTCGGGTCACGCCAGTAACCAAACCGTCACCATGACCGTGGGCCAACATTAATGCTGCGAAAACATGCCTGTCCCTTGAGGCAATTCTATGGACATCTGCAGGATCGAAGCCTTTTCGGTTAAGGCGATCATATAAAAAGTCCTTATAAGTATCCAGGTGCTCAGTTTTTGCCGCATTTACGACCTCCAGTTCTTTTATCGCATCAACTAAGCCTAATTCATCAAGCTTAGAGCGGACATCATCATCTCGTCCAATTACGAGAGACTTACCGAGACCGCTGCGTTGATAAGTCACCGCGGCTTTAAGGACTCTTGGATCGTCACCCTCTGCAAATATCATGGTAGCTTGGTTTGATCTCGCCCTTACGTGCAGACCCTGTAAGATAGAAGCAGTTGGGTCCATTCTGGACTTGAGCGATAGTTCATAATTGGGGAGGTCTATTATTGGACGCCTAGCAGCTCCTGTATGCATTCCTGCTTTAGCAACAGCTGGCGGAACTCGAAAAATTAAACGGGGATCGAAAGGTGTAGGTATAATATAGTCCCTGCCAAATTTAAGTTCCCGCCCATACGCCACCGCGACCTCATCGGGAACATCTTCGCGTGCAAGTTCGGCAAGAGCAGTAGCACATGCTATTTTCATCTCTTCATTAATTGCTCTGGCATGGATGTCTAAAGCTCCTCTAAACAAATATGGAAATCCCAATACGTTGTTAACTTGATTGGGATAGTCACTTCTTCCAGTAGCCACAATTGCATCGATACGAACCTCATGTGCTTCTTCTGGAGTTATTTCAGGATCAGGATTAGCCATCGCAAATATTACTGGGTCTTTTGCCATGGTTTTAAGCATTTCTTGAGTAACTGCTCCCTTGACAGAAACACCAATAAACACATCTGCCCCATCTAAGGCCTCCGCTAGTGTCCTTGCTTTTGTATTTGCTGCATGGGCTGACTTCCACTGGTTTATACCTTTAGTACGACCCTGAAAAATTACCCCGTTTGTGTCACAAACTATGCAGTTTTCATGACGAGCCCCCATAAACTTTAGAAGCTCGATACAAGCTATACCGGCCGCACCTGCACCATTCAAAACAATCTTCACGTTTTCAATCTTCTTTTCCGATAGATACAAGGCATTTATTAAACCAGCCGCGCAAATTACTGCTGTTCCATGCTGATCATCGTGAAAAACAGGTATATCCATTTCTTCTTTTAGACGCTGCTCAATTATAAAACACTCTGGAGCCCTTATATCTTCGAGGTTGATGCCTCCAAAGGTCGGCCCCATCAATTTTACTGCTCGGCAAAATTCCTCAGGATCCTCTGTGTCTAATTCAATATCAATTGAATTAACATCTGCGAACCTTTTAAAAAGAACTGATTTTCCCTCCATGACCGGTTTGCTTCCAAGCGCTCCAAGGTTTCCTAATCCTAAAACCGCTGTCCCATTAGATATTACTGCCACCAAGTTTCCCTTGTTTGTATAATCATACGCTAACTCTGGATTTTCAGAAATTTCCAAACAAGGCACGGCAACCCCCGGAGAATATGCAAGCGATAAGTCTCGCTGAGTTGCCATAGGAACTGTTGCATTAACTTCCCACTTTCCAGGCACTGGTTCCATATGAAACGCGAGCGCTTCGTCTTTAGTAAACTTTGTATTTTTCATTAGTAAAATCCTGAGGTGTAACGTAACTGTACTACCATGCTTCTGGAGCTACAATAATTTGTTTTATGTTTAGTTTTCTCGAATAATCTAATAAGCTTAGGGGCTAATGAACGGTAAGGAGATATTCGTGACACCGATGATGGCTCAGTATCTGGAGATTAAAGGTCAGTATCCTGATTCACTGCTATTCTACAGGATGGGCGATTTTTACGAATTATTTTTTGATGACGCTGTAACGGCATCCAACGTTTTAGATATAGCCCTCACAAAAAGGGGCAAGCTCAACGAAATCGATATTCCAATGTGCGGAGTGCCTCATCACTCCTCTGAAAGCTACTTACTAACCTTGATTAAATCAGGTCATAAAGTAGCAGTATGTGAGCAATTAGAGAGCCCGTTAGAAGCAAAAAAAAGGGGCTCAAAATCAGTAGTTAAACGCGATGTGGTACGATTAGTAACCCCCGGTACGTTAACAGAAGATAGCCTTTTAGAAGCAAGGTCCCATAATTTTTTAGCCGCATATTCATTGGTAAGAGACGAGCACAGCCTTGCCTGGGTGGATATTTCCACAGGCCTAATGAGTGTTTTGTCTTTAAATAAGGTTGAAGATTTTCTTACAGAATTAGCAAGGTTAACACCTTCTGAAGTCCTGATAGTCGATAATACAAGCTATGATGTTTTAGATGCTATAGAGGAAAGCGGCGCAATAGTAACTCAACGTGGCAAATCTACATTTGATAGTGCTTCTGGGGAAGAAAGATTAAAAGAGCTCTTCTCAGTTGCTTCTTTGGAAGCCTTTGGAAGCTTTAGCCGAGCGCAAGTGTCAGCACTAGGCGCAATAGCTGAATACTTGGACGCTACTCAGAAAGGTAAGTTGCCAATTTTAAGACCACCCGTAATTGAATTAAAAGAAAACAATATGCGGATAGACACTGCAACAAGACGAAATCTCGAATTAACAAAATCGATTAATACAGGAACAAAGCATGGGTCTCTACTTGGAACTATTGATCGCACGGTAACAGCTGCGGGCGGAAGACTTTTAGAACGGCGTATATCATCTCCAAGTATGGATATAAGTTTAATTGAAAATAGACATAAGTCGCTTGAGTTTTTTCACGAAAATATTGATCTTAGCGATGACCTTATGGGGTTCCTAAAAAGTGTTCCTGATCTTGAACGTGCCCTCTCAAGGGTATCACTAGATCGAGCAGGTCCTAGGGACTTGGCAAATATTTGTAAGGGCTTAACTCAAGGAAAAGAAATAGCTCAGATATTTCTGAACCAAGACCTACCAAGTGAAATAAGAAGATCAATCGCCAAACTTACAGGTCATCAAGAAATCACCTTAACACTTGAAAAAGCAATAGTCCCTGAACCACCACAATTGGTCCGTGATGGCGGCTTTGTTGCAGAAAAATTCAACTCAGATCTAGATGAAACCAGAAAACTAAAAAAGGATGGCGCCAAACTAATTGCTGAAATGCAGAGAGATTTAATAGAGCTAACTAACATTCAATCTCTCAAAATTAAGTTTAACAATGTTCTTGGTTATTTCATAGAAACTACTGTTAAAAATGCAGAAAAGCTTCAGAGCAGCGCTTCATCTGATAATTTTATTCACCGGCAAACCACCGCTAATCAAATGCGCTTTACAACAATAGAACTGTCAGAAACAGAAACCAAAATCATAAATGCAAATGCGAGAGCGCTTGAAATAGAAAAACGTGTTTTTAACGAATTAAGCCAATTAATAATCCATAATTTTGAGCAAATATCTACCGCCGCTCAGGCTTTAGCGGAACTCGATCTTACTAACAGTTTGGCAAGGTTGGCGCGTCAAGAAGAATGGTGCAAGCCAACTGTAGACGACTCAAGGGCCTTTGAAATACAAAGTGGGCGACATGCAGTAGTTGAGAAAGCTCTACAAAATAACGGGAACGGTTTCATCCCGAATGATTGTAAGTTAAATGATGGGTCTATTTGGTTGGTTACTGGGCCTAATATGGCAGGTAAATCAACCTTTCTTCGGCAGAATGCTTTAATAAGCATTTTGGCACAAATGGGATCATTTGTTCCTGCTAAAAGTGCCCAGATTGGTATCGTAAGTCAGTTATTTAGCAGGGTTGGGGCATCTGATGACCTTGCTAGAGGCCGTTCAACATTCATGGTTGAAATGGTTGAGACTGCTGCAATCTTAAACCAAGCAGACGATCGAGCATTAGTGATTTTAGACGAGGTTGGCCGGGGTACTGCAACATATGATGGATTAGCAATTGCGTGGTCAACTTTGGAACATCTCCATGAAGTTAATAAGTCTAGGTCTCTTTTTGCTACACATTATCATGAAATGACAACCCTTGCGGACAAATTAAAGCGGGTCGAAAATGCTACAATTTCAGTAAAAGAGTGGAACAATGAGGTTATTTTTTTGCATGAAGTACGTAAAGGAGCGGCTGATCGGTCTTATGGCATTCAGGTTGCTAAACTAGCCGGTCTACCAGCAGTGGTTTTAGAAAGAGCAAAAATCATCCTAAATGAGCTTGAAACAAAAGATATAGAGAGGAGCCCTGGAACAAAGCTCCTTGGGGAGGATTTGCCTTTGTTTTCCCAAAACCTGACAGACAAGACCAGTAATCAATCTAATAGAAATAGCGAATTATCAGAAAAAATAGAAAGCATTTACCCAGATCAGATATCACCTAATGAGGCGTTGCAGCTGCTATACAAATTAAAAGAGATTTCAAACAAAAATTAATCTTACACAGATATTTTTTAGCCATCTATAGATGAAGATACCCCAACCTTAGCAGGCCTTAAAAGTCTGTCATGAAGCATAAATCCTTCTGCGGATACTTGTATAATATCACCCGCTTTTGTTTTGGGCAGAGGCGCCTCAAACATTGCCTCATGAAGTTTTGGATCAAATTTATCGCCAACGTCTGGGGATATCAAAGTGATACCATGCTTTGTGAAAACACTAAGTAGTTCCCGCATTGTTAATTCAACCCCCTCTATTAAACCCGAAGCAGCTGACCGCTGCTCATCTGTAACAGCATCGACTGCCCTCTTTAGATTGTCATATACCGGAAGCAAATCTCTTGCTAACTTTGAGCCACCATAATTTTCAGCTTCACGACGGTCTTTATCAGCGCGTTTTCTTGCATTTTCTGCATCTGCTAGGGCGCGAACAAAACGATCCCTAAATTCATCTCTCTCATTCTTAATGAGCTCTAATTCATCTAACCGATCTGCTTCTTCGTTAATATCGATCATTTCTACCTCTGCTTCTTCTGAAGCAGCATCATCAATATCATCTAAAAATTCTTCTTCTTTTTGCTCTGCCATATTTTACCTCTAACTATGATCGGTAATTAATTTTCCGACCAGCTGCGCCGTATAATCCACAATCGGCACGATGCGCCCATAGTTTAACCTAGTTGGCCCAATCACACCAACTGCACCGATAACCTTTTTATCAGAATTCATATAGGGAGAAACAACTAAAGATGAACCCGAAAGTGAAAAAAGTTTATTTTCTGAGCCTATAAAGATACGAACACCATCACTTTGTTCGGTTAGGTCGAGAAATTCTGCTATGTCTTGCTTTCTCTCTAAGTCATTAAATAGGAGCCGGATACGCTCAAGCTCCTCTTCTTCTGCTTCATTTTCTAAGAGATTCGCTCTACCTCTAACTATTAATCTTTCTTGTTGCTCGCCCTTAGCTTCCCAAAATACAATTCCATTTTCAACAAGTTCTGCTGCCAAACTATCCAACTCTTGCCTTCTGATGGAGATCTCTTTTTGAATAATTTCCTTAGCTTGTGATAAAGTCCGGCCTTGCATTATAGAGTTTAAAAAATTTGCTGCTTCTTTTAAAGAACTAGGGGTTTGACCTAGTGGAGGCTGGAAAAGTCTATTCTCTACATGACCATTTGAAAAGACTAGAACAACAAGTGCTCGATCGTGCGCTAATGATACAAACTCTACGTGTTCTATTTCAGATTCCTGTTTAGGACTTAAAACGAGGGAAGCCCCCTGTGTTATACCAGAAAGTGCCGATCCAATTTTATCCAAGGTTGCAGAGATATCTTTCGGGTTTTCGTTGATGGTGCCGTCAAGCTTTTCTCTATCAGTAATCGCTAATCCATCTACCTCAAGAAGCCCATCCACAAACATTCTTAAGCCCATTTGAGTGGGTATTCTACCCGAGCTCACATGTGGGCTATCCAGTAAACCAAGATATTCCAAGTCTTGCATAACGTTTCTAACAGTGGCCGCACTCAAATTTTCGCTTAAGCTGCGTGTTAAAGTTCTTGAGCCTACAGGCTCGCCACTCTGCAAGTATCCCTCAACAACGCGCTGGAAAACCTCTCTTGAGCGATCATTCATTTCAGTTAAGATATTATTCAATTTAGTCATATATATTCCTTACTAACTAATTAAAGTAACGATAGGGAAAAGGTCAATCGGGGTTGCAAAATACCTTCAAGCAAATGTATGGCATTTTAAAAAAGGAAATTTGATGCGCCCATCTGGAAGAAACCTTGACGAAAGTCGGTCTATTTTTATCGAAACAAATGTTACAAAACATGCTGAAGGCTCTTGCCTGATTAAGATTGGCGATACGCACGTTCTGTGTACGGCAACAGTAGAAGATAGAGTACCTCCTTTTGTAAAAGGGTCGGGCTTGGGTTGGGTTACCGCGGAATATGGCATGTTACCAAGATCAACTGGTAGTAGGATGCGCCGTGAAGCGGCTTCTGGAAAGCAAGGGGGAAGAACCATTGAAATTCAGAGGCTTATTGGACGTTCCCTTCGAGCAGGTGTCGATAGGGTCGCTTTAGGTGAAAGGCAAATAACAGTTGATTGCGATGTAATTCAAGCAGATGGGGGGACCCGCTGTGCATCAATAAGTGGTGGGTGGGTTGCTCTTAAGTTAGCAGTTAATAAACTTTTGAAGGAAGGAATAATAACTACCGATCCCTTAATATCACCGATAGCGGCCATCAGCTGCGGAATTTACGCTGGACAACCTGTTTTAGATTTAGATTATGCTGAAGACAGTGAAGCAGGAGTAGATGGCAACTTTATCATGATGGCTTCTGGAAGTATGATAGAAACACAGATCAGTGCCGAAGGGTCTACCTATTCTAGAAACCAATTAAATGAATTAATGGATTTGGCCATTAAAGGAATTGGCGAATTAGTAATAGCACAGGAAAAGGCCACTTCATGACACGCAAATTTACTGGCCCAGAGCTAGTAATAGCTACTCACAATCAGGGTAAACTTGAAGAAATCACGCATTTGTTTGAACCATTTAAAATAAGAATTAAAGGTGCGAAAGAACTCAATCTTATAGAGCCTGATGAAACCGATAATACTTTCGTTGGTAACGCACGTATCAAGGCTCATTCTGCAGCAAAACTTAGTAATTTACCGTCGTTGGCGGATGACAGCGGCATCACTATCGACGCTTTAAACGGTGCGCCAGGTGTATATACAGCTAATTGGGCGGAAACATCCGGTGGGAGGGACTTCGTATATGCTATGGAAAAAACTCATAATGCACTTACCGAAGTGGATGCATCATATCCAAGAACTGCCCAGTTTCGATGTACTTTAGTGTTAGCATGGCCTGATGGCCATGACGAAGCTTTTGAGGGTGTTATAGAGGGTTCTTTAGTATGGCCTATGCGTGGAGAGAACGGTCACGGTTATGATCCTATTTTTTTACCCAATGGTTACAATGAAACATTTGGAGAAATGGATCGCTGGGAGAAAAACAAGATAAGCCACCGCGCCGATGCTTTCACAAAACTATTATCAGGCTGTTTTAATTGATTAATGATTGGCAAAACGGTGGATTTGGTATTTATCTTCATTGGCCATTTTGTGAATCAAAGTGCCCATACTGCGACTTTAACAGCCATGTGGCGCAGGAGATTGATCAAGAAGCTTGGCTTCAGGCTTATTTGAAATGTCTTGATGAGGCCGCAATCAAGACATCTCCACGCTTGCTTAATACTGTTTTCTTTGGGGGTGGTACCCCAAGCCTAATGAGCCCAAAATTAGTATCTGAGATTATGAACAGAATTAAGTCTATATGGACTGTCTCCAATGATCTGGAAGTCACGTTAGAGGCTAACCCATCTTCCTTTGAAGCTAATAAATTTAAAGAATATTATGAAGCGGGCATAAGTAGGCTTTCTGTTGGTGTCCAGGCCCTGAATGATAAAGATTTAAAAAGGCTTGGGCGTCTACACTCTGTGAATGAGGCCATTAATGCTGTAGAAATCTCAAATTCAATCTTCAATGATACAAGTCTCGATCTCATTTATGCAAGACAAAATCAAACAATTGATGATTGGTCTGCAGAACTAAAAAGAGCACTTGAGCTGGAAACCAGCCATCTTTCGCTTTACCAATTGACTATTGAAGACGGCACCCCTTTTGGAAGCCTTTCTAAAAAAGGAAAACTAAAAGGGCTTCCAGTCGATGATCAAGCTGCTAACTTATATGAAGTTACGCAAGAGATATGCAATAAATTCAATTTGCCCGCTTATGAAATTTCCAATCACTCCAAGCCGGGGTCAGAAAGTAGACACAATTTAGTTTATTGGCGATATGGTGACTATCTTGGGGTAGGCCCAGGTGCTCATGGCCGTATCACAATAGATGATAAAAAATTGGCTACAGTAGGAAAACACGATCCACGGGAGTGGTTGAGCGCGGTGAAGAACAGTAGAAACTATGAAACCATAACCCCAATATCATCAGTAAATCAGGCTAAAGAATACATGGTAATGGGTCTACGTATTTCTGAAGGGATATCTCTTTCCAGAGTAAAGAAAATTTGTGATCACAAAATTGATGAGAATAATATTGAGTACCTTACTGACCTTGGGTTAGTAACTGTAGGTGACGACAGGCTATCGGTTAACTCTTCTGGACGAATAATTTTAAATCAAATTATAAATAAGCTTTCGGATACTTTTTACTAACTTACTTTGCGCCAACCAAAACCTCGCGAAGCCTATCAAAATCCTCTAATGTCTTATATTTCAAAATAATAGACCCAGCTTCACTACCGGCTTTGTGGTCAATTAAAACTTTGACACCCAGAGAAGCAGAAAAATCACCCTCAAGCGCCTTAGTGTCTATATCTTTCTGGTTTAAAATATTTTTTCTTGATTGCTTTATATTCTTTTCATCATCTAACTGCTTGAAAGACCTTACTAATTCCTCGGTCTCTCTTACAGATAATTTATCCTTAATTATCAACCTAGAAATTTCTATTGCCTTATTAGTAGACACGAGGACCTTAGCATGACCAGCACTTATCTGCCCAGATACCAAATAATTAATAACCTCGTCGGGCAAATTTAATAATCTTAAAAGATTTGCGATATAACTTCTGCTTTTTCCAAGAGCGCTCGACACCTGCTCCTGTGTCCTTCCAAACTTTTCCATGAGCTGTTGATACCCTCGAGCCTCCTCAATTGGGTTTAACTCTTCACGTTGAATATTTTCAATTATTGCAATCTCAAGGACTTCGTTGTCGGAAAAGTCTTTTACTATTACTGGCAAAGTATCTAGTTGCGCGAGCTGCGCTGCTCGCCATCTTCGTTCTCCTGCTATTATTTCAAACCCATCATCATTAGATTTTCTCCTAACAATGAGCGGCTGAACAACACCCTTCTCTTCAATACTCTTAGATAATTCCTTTAAGCCCTCTTCGCTAAAAGATCGACGAGGCTGATCTGGATTTGGAAAGATATTTATTAAAGGTTCACTACGATATCCCAATGAGGTGCTTGCACCAGAAGAAGACGATGCCTTGGTATCGGAAATAGTAGAAACGTCCGCAATAAGAGAGCTGAGACCCCTTCCTAAGCCTTTGTTAATATTAGTTTTTTTACTCATAAGCCTCACCCAAATTTATATTAGATATCCCTATTATTTTTTAAAAACTCTTTAGCCAGCCGCCTGTAAGCCTGTGCCCCCCTAGATCTTGGTTCATAAGTAAGTACCGGCATAGAGTGCGATGGTGCCTCACTTAGTCTAACATTTCTCGGTATTACTGTTTTAAAAACAATTTCACCTAAATTTTCTCTCGCATCCTTTTCAACTTGCTGAGATAAATTATTACGACGATCAAACATTGTTAGCACCACACCCTCAAATCGAAGTTCTGTATTTACCGAATTTCTAATCTCACGGACAGACAACATTAGTTGTGACAAACCCTCCAGGGCAAAAAATTCACTCTGCAAAGGTATAAGAACAGAATTTGCAGCCACCATTGCATTTATAGTTAAGAGGCTTAGTGACGGCGGACAGTCTACAAAAATAAAATCATAACTACCAACCAGGCTTCGATCTTCACTTAATGCTCTGAAAAGTGCAGTACTATGATTTGCTGTCTTAATTAGCTCTATGTCTGCTGAACTTAAGTCAACGGTTGAGGGTATAATATGTAAACCCTCCATGGACGTTGGCAAAACAGCCTCCGAAACGGACGTTTCTGCTAACAAAACATCATAAACAGTTAAACTTCTTTGGTCATAATCGACACCAAGACCTGTGGAGGCATTACCCTGAGGATCTAAATCGATAATCAATACTTTTTTTCCTAACTCGATTAGGGCAGCACTTAAATTTATTGTGGTTGTAGTCTTTCCAACACCACCCTTTTGATTTGTTACAGCCACCACTTTGAGGTCATTATTATCAAAACCATTAGACACTTTTAATACCTCTTAGAACCAAGATTACCGACCCCTGATGTAATTTACTTGTAACAACATCATACTCAAATATCCAATTTTTTTGAGCCTCTAAAAGCTCCGATTCCCAGTTTTCCCCTTTTGCAAATACCGCTATACCATTTTTATTTAAGTGACTTTCTGCATAAAAACATAGCGTTTTAAGCGGTGCCAGCGCTCTTGCACTAACGACATCAGCAAGCATAGGTGATATCTCTTCTACTCTATTATTAAAAACATCGACCACCAAGCCAAGCTCTCTACAAACCGTTCTTAAAAAAACCGATTTACGGACATCTGCTTCTATTAGACAGATGCTGTTTGAAACCTCAAACTCGTCCGATAAAATTGCTAAAACCAGTCCCGGAAAACCGCCACCGCTCCCGAAATCAACCCATTTTCCTGTTTTTTCCCCAATTGAACAAAAAACCTGTACACTGTCTAGAATATGACGGTTCCAAAAATCCCTAAGGGTTGACTTCGAGACAAGATTAATT
>CACKSH010000002.1 GCA_902602765.1 Paracoccaceae bacterium | reverse complement strand
TTAGGATATGATTTTCCGGTCTAAAGAAGCTGGAAAATCTGTAGCTTGTATGAAAAAAAACTTCGAAGATAATAAAAATCATCGTGCTATATATACTTTAGAAGTAAACTTAGGGCGTTCAAAGGAGGATGGTCTTCCAAAAAAAGCCACTGGGGCAACATTGATTTGCTACTCTACTGGTGTTGATGAAGATGAGGCTGTTCGAGAGGCCGTTGCAACATTGAGGCAATCTAATATGGCACCACTGAATGTTGTTGGTTATGGTTCAATTCAAGAAAGACTAAGCAACGGACATGAAATTGACCCTGAAGAAAAACAACTCATGGAACGTGCTGTGCATGAAAACTCCGTTATAGTTGCTGATGTTATGCCTATATTTGGAAATGATACAGAAGCTGATAAAGTAAATTGAGGCGTATCATATTTTTTGATTTAGATGGAACACTGACTGATGCTGGGCCAGGCATTAAGGCCTGTATAAATTATGCACTTGATAAAATGAATTTTAAAAAGTTGGGAATGGATAGTGATTGGGTGGTTGGTCCATCCTTGTGGGGCACTTTTATGAAGCTAGGCATCCCTGAGGAAAATCTTAATGAGGCAGTTAATTTCTATCGAGAACGGTACAACGTTAAAGGGTATTTAGAAAATAGTGTGTACGTAGGCATTCCTAGTCAACTAGCAATGTTGCTAGAGATGGGCTATGTGCTTAGTCTTGCTACATCAAAGCCAACTGTTTCAGCCAGTGCAATATTAGAGTATTTTGATTTAACACGATATTTCTCATATGAGTTTGGTTCCAATCTTGATGGTTCCCTATCTGACAAGTCCATCTTATTAAAACATGCATTGGCCGTTACTGGTTTTGAACCGAACAACGCATTAATGATTGGAGACAGGCAATATGATATTATTGGAGCAAAATCTAACTTGATTAAATCTGTAGGAGTGAGCTATGGGTATGGATCAACAAATGAGCTGAGAGAAGCAGGAGCTGACCTGCTTGTTGAAAAACCAGAAGAGTTGGCAAAAGCTGTACAGAAACTATTACCTATGTAGGCTAAACGATGAGTGAAATTGATCCAGTAAAACTTACGGCTGATCTTATAAAATGTCCATCTGTTACCCCAGATGAGGGGGGTGCAATAGCATTAATAGAAGACTTGCTAAAAAAAAATGGATTTACTTGTTATCGAATTAGGCGTGGGGGTGTAGAAAATTTATTTGCCCGTTGGGGCTCTGGTAAATTAGGCAATAGTTTTGCCTATAATGGCCATACGGATGTGGTGCCGGTTGGAAACTCCAAATCATGGTCGGTAGACCCCTTTGGGGCCGAGGTAAAGAACGGTTATTTATTAGGACGCGGAGCAGCTGATATGAAGTCAAGTGTTGCTGCATTTGTTTCCGCTGCCATAGACTTTGTGGCAAAAAACCCACCTAGTGGCTCTATTGTTATTACTGTTACTGGTGATGAAGAGGGTGAAGCCAAAAACGGGACGAGCGCAATTCTAGATTGGATGCGAAAAAATGATGAAAACATTAGCCATTGTCTTGTGGGTGAACCAACGTGTCCGGAATACTTGGGTGAAATGGTGAAGATAGGTCGGCGGGGATCAGTTACAGCAAAATTTTGTGTCAAGGGTTTGCAAGGCCATACGGCTTATCCAGCCCTGGCAGTAAACCCTCTTAACGCACTCTTGCGGTTAATGGATGCCCTTACTCAAGAAAACTTAGACCACGGTTCCGAACATTTTGACCCATCAACCTTAGCCATCACAACCATTGATACTGGAAATTCTGCAAGCAACGTAATCCCTGAGAAATCAACGGCGAAAGTTAATATAAGGTTCAATGATCATCATACTGGGGAATCTATTAGAAGTTGGCTGGAAAAAACCTCAAAAGTTATTTCCAAAGAGACTGGGACGGAAATTACAGTTGACACGCACATTACAGGGGAAAGCTTTGTTACGGCTCCAGGATACTTATCTGATATAGTTTGCGAGTCTATTCAGCAAGAGCTTGGGGTAAACCCCTTGCTGTCTACGACAGGCGGAACATCCGACGCGAGGTTCATTAAGAATGTATGTCCTGTCGTGGAGTTTGGGTTAGTAGGAAAGACTATGCATGCGATTGATGAACGGGTCGAAATAAGTCAAATACGCGACTTAAAGAAGGTTTATATTCGTATTTTAGAAAACTATTTTGCCGAAATATAAGCCAATTTTGGTAGTTATGGTAAAAGAACCACGACCGGGGAAAGTCAAAACCCGTTTGGGGAGTGACATTGGCATGATTGAAGCAGCTTGGTGGTATAGGCACCAAAGCCTGTCTCTGCTCCGCAATGTTGTACATCCAAAATGGGAAACTGTTATTGCAGTTACGCCAGATATAGAGGGACAAAAAAGTAGAGTTTGGCCACCTGAATTAAAGCGAATTTCTCAAGGTATGTCTGATCTAGGGGAAATAATGCTCAAGATAATTCAAAGATTTCGCGTTGGTCCAATTTGCATAATTGGTTCTGATATTCCTGATGTTGGTATTGAAAAGATTGATAGGGCTTTTAAAGTTTTAATGAGGAATGAGTTTGTTATAGGGCCTACCTTAGATGGTGGCTTTTGGCTTTTTGGTTCAAGAAAAATAAGAAAAATATCAAAAAAAACTTTTAAAAATGTCCGTTGGTCTTCGATTTATGCGTATGAAGATACTATTAAAACGTTGGAAACCGAGAGGTGGGCCTGTTGTGACACTTTACGTGATGTAGACAATATTTCTGACTATATGGCTACGCAAAAAAAGCCTTGATTGGTCATTACCTAGTTGGCTCCCTGTCTTTTTGCAGACGAAAATATAAACTGGATAAATGAAATCCATACTTTATCTACAATAGAAATGATGGTTGATGCGTCTCAGTTAACGGGTTCTATTAGCGTAGGATTGAAAAATAAGAGATTTTAAATATGGTGGATTTTTCGTGACGACTAATAAAGCTTATCAGCGCCCAAAAACCCCAGATAAAATTCTTATTTTGAAAGTTATGGCACCAACCAGCGATGGTGATATATTCGCACGCCCTATTTTTTGGGATGAGGTTGGTGACGAGCCGATTGTTTATATTGAACCTGATAAATTCACTGGTAACTTATCTTATGGCGATCGTGTTCTGACCAGAGTTAAGTTGGCCCATGCTAATAATTTTGATTATGTTGGAAAAGTTATTAAAAAAATTGATAGCAAGCCACAAAAGCAACTTGGAATTTTTCGAAACACACCAAACGGGCCTAGGGTTAGGTCGATAGATAAGTCTGGTCAAGATTGGTTGGTGGAACTGGATGAAAGTGTGGCTATTGATGAGGGAGAATTAGTTGAAGTTAAGAAAATTTATTCAGGAAGAAGAATTCGGTCTGATAAGGTCCTAATTTCAGAAAGGCTAGGCGATGCTTCAGCCCCAAGGTCAATATCTCTTATAGCGATACATCAACATAACATTCCCAATACTTTTCCTGATGAGGTGATTTTACAATCAAAAAAAGCTGCCCTTACAAATAATAAAAAGTGGCATGACTATACTGAAATGCCTTTTGTTACGATTGATCCGAAAGACGCCCGTGACCACGATGATGCTTGCTATGCAAAATTGGATGATGATCCAAAAAATCCTGGTGGACATTTAATATGGGTCGCAATCGCAGATGTAGCACATTTCGTTCGTTCTGGGGACTCAATAGACAATGAGGCACGTTACAGGGGTAACTCAACTTACTTCCCTGATCGGGTTGTTCCAATGCTTCCAGATAGTTTATCTGGGGATCTTTGCAGTTTGCATGAGGGGGAAAAGAGAGCTTGCCTTGTTGTAAAAATGAAAATTGACGCACAAGGCAATAAGCTAAATCATAAGTTTGCCCGTGCACTTATTCAATCCTCTGCATCGCTTGAGTATGGTGAAGTTCAGGACGCTGTAGATAAGGGTACCGGAAGACAGGAAGTTTTGCAGCTGTTGGAGCCAGTATTAAATCCTTTGTATGGGGCATATAATAGTCTGAAAGAGGCTCGAAATAAAAGAGGACCTTTGGAATTGAATTTGCCTGAAAGGCAGATAGAAATCGATAAAATAGGAAAAGTAACAGAAGTTAGATTCAAAAAAAGATTGGACGCTCACAAACTGATCGAAGAGTTTATGATTCTTGCTAATATCTGTGCCGCCGAAACACTATCTGACAAAAAGGTACCTACAATTTACCGAGTACATGAACAGCCTGAGAAAGAGAAAATCGAGTCTTTGAGAAAAACAGCTCAGTCAGCAGGATTAAATTTGCCAAAGGGACAAATTATAAAAGCTAGCCACATTAATCAATTGCTTTCTCAGGCAGAATCAGTTCCTTTTCGTGATTTAATAAATTTATCTACATTGCGCTCCATGAGCCAAGCATATTATTCGCCAGAAAATTTTGGTCATTTTGGATTATCTTTATCTAAATACGCTCATTTTACTTCACCTATTAGGCGATACTCCGACCTTGTTGTACATCGCGCTTTGATATCTGCTGTTGGACTGGGTGATGATGGTCTCAAAGATATGGATGTTGATAGTATGCATCGTACTGCAGAAAAAATATCTGAATGTGAGCGACGTTCTATGGTCGCAGAGCGTGATACAAATGATAGGTACCTTGCACATTTTTTGTCAGAAAGAGTTGGAGGTGAATTCTATGGGAGCATAAGTGGGGTATCAAATTTTGGTATATTTGTTAGGTTATATGAGACTGGAGCCGATGGTATTGTTCCTGTAAGGACGATAGGTAACGAATATTTTAAACATGATAAACCTGGCAATAGATTGATTGGTTCAGAAACTGGACTAAAGCTTGAATTAGGAATGTCAGTTCGAGTGATACTAAAAGAGGTAGATCCATTTGCAGGGGGGCTAGTATTCCAACTCACCCATCTTGACGATGAGCCAATAAGCATTTTGGGCAAAAATGGCCGATCTAACATAAGCCGGAAAAAACAAAAAAAACCAAAACATAAATATTTAAAGAATAAGAGAAAGGAAAGAGTTAAAACTAGGCCTTAATTATGGCTACTCACCGTAGGGTATCCAAATAGTTTTATTTTCTGTTGAGTTCGTTAGGAACTGTTTGCCCTGACTTTCTTCGTTATACCAGTCACGTTTCTCGCCATTGCTAACCCATGTTCGCTTTAAATTACTAACTGAAGCTTTTTCTATATCTCTTGACACATCTGATGTTGAAAAGCTCCAGACACTTTCAATGTCCATATGACTAGCAAGCTCAATTGCCAAGTCAGTATGCTTGCCAGTTAATATATTTACACTTCCTGGAGGCACGTCTGAGGTATCTAGGACTTGGTAGAAGTCAGTTACGATGGGAGAAAAAGGTTCTGAAGGAATAATAATTGATCGGTTACCTGTAGCAAATAAAGGTGCCATTGCTGATATAAATCCGAGCAAGGGATACCTATCATCGCATATTACAGCGCAATTGCCTATTGCTTCGTTCATAACGAGCGCTATTGCTTTTAGAGGCACGCTTCTCGCGCTACCATCGAACTTATCTGCCCAAGCCGCATAGAAAAATAGTCTTTGAATACTGGCCTCTACTTCAATTTTTGCATCCGCTCTCCCAGTAAGTAATTGTAAATTATTTGTAAATTCTACTGTTCTCGCTGAAAGGTTTTCGGCCAGATAATACAATATTTGAGCCCTTAAATGTGCGGTGGAGTGAGACCAAGCTTTTGCCGAGTTCATGGCTTCTACGGCGTTTCTAATATCTTTGCGATTTGATAACGGCACCTGGGTTACAGGCTTTCCTTGATAGTCAAAAATTGTTTGGGAATAACCACTATCGGGGCGGCACTGCTTCCCCCCAATGTAAAGTTTTGCAGTTCGGTCAATATGATCAACTCTGCTAATTTGTTTTTTAACTGGTTTACCCTTAATAATAGCCGGAGAAAGTTTTTTCGACTTACTATATGCTAGTAGACCTTCCCAGCCACCTTCTCGCCCAAATCCACTTTGCTTAAGTCCACCAAATCCAGCAGCAGCGTCAAACATATTTGTTCCGTTTATCCACACTACCCCAGCTTTAATTTTAGGAGCGAGCTCTAAGCATAAATTGATATTTTCGCTCCATATAGATGCCGCAAGTCCAAACGTAGTATTATTTGATAGTTCTATTGCTTCTGATGGTGTTCTGAAAGTTGTGCTTACCAGTACTGGACCAAAGATTTCTTCCTGCATCAGTGGATCTGCAGTGTGCAAGTCTGTGATTAAGGTGGGTGAAAAGAAACAGCCTTCTTCGGGTAATGGAATATCGGCTTGATAAACTTTTCCATTTGACAGGGAAACCATTCGATTGATTTTTTCGTGTTGTTTTTTATCTATTATAGCGCCCATATCTATTGATTTGTCTAAGGGATTTCCCAGGCGTAGAGTTTTCATTCGGGCTTTGAGCTTTTTATAAAATTTTTCTGCGATGGCTTCATGCACTAATAGGCGAGATCCAGCACAGCAAACTTGCCCTTGATTAAACCAAATTGCATCAACAACCCCTTCAATAGCACTATCCAGGTCTGCATCATCAAAAACAACAAATGGAGACTTTCCACCCAGCTCGAGTGTCAAAGATTTGCCTGATCCGGCAGTTTTTTCTCTTATTAATTTTCCAACTTCTGTTGATCCGGTAAATGCAATTTTATTGATATCTGTATGGCTGACAATCATTTCGCCAACCTTGCCATCGCCAGTAACAATATTTATCAGACCTTTTGGCACACCTGCGGACACACATAGCTCAGCGAATAAAAGAGCTGTTAAAGATGTATATTCTGCAGGCTTCAGCACGACAGCATTACCCATTGCTATGGCAGGTGCTATTTTCCATGAAAGCATTAGAAGTGGAAAATTCCATGGAATAATTTGACCACATACCCCTATTGGAGCGCGATTTGGAAGTTCAGCCTTCATTAATTGGGCCATTCCCGCATGGTAATAGAAGTGCCGCTGCGCAAGAGGGATATCTATATCACGCGATTCTCTGATTGGCTTTCCATTATCTAAGGTCTCCAAAACAGCAAAAAGACGAGAATTCTTCTGTAAAAGACGCGCAATGGCATATAAAATACGCGCACGTTTATGATCACTTTCCGAAGACCACTTTTTTTGAGCGGTCCTAGCTGCTTTTACAGCCGCGTCTACATCAGCTTGTGACGACTGGCCAATTCTTGCTAATACTTTGTTGTTAGAAGGATTAATGGTATCAAAGTGATTTTTGCAGCTTTTCCATTTTCCATTGATAAAATTTCCAAAATCATAATTGTGTTTCTCAAGCCAATTGTGGGCTTCTAAAGAGCTTTCCGGTGCTGCTCCGTAATCCATTTCATCATAGATTTCTTTAATTTTCATGTTCTACCCCAATGGATGCCTGTAATTAGCTGAATAAGAACCAGTTAAATAATGTTCTAATTGTCGCTCAATATCTCCCAGAAGGCTAGATGCTCCAAAACGAAATAAAGAAGCATCTACCCAATCATTTCCCAATTCTTCCTTCATAAGACTTAGATAAACTAAAGCGTCTTTTGCTTTTGATATACCACCTGCTGGTTTGTACCCAATTTTAAAACCTGTTTGTTCGTAGTAATCTCTGATAGCACGCACCATAACAATAGAAGTAGCAAGAGTAGCATTAACACTTTCTTTTCCCGTTGAGGTTTTAATGAAATCAGCTCCAGCCATCATACAAACCATTGATGCGCGAGCGACATTTCTTAGACTTCCTAATTCTCCAGTTGCCAAGATGGTTTTAAGGTGCGCTTCTCCGCAGGCCGATCGAAATGCTTTAACTTCATTAAAAAGTTCCCGCCAGTTCTGAGTGAGTACGTGCCTACGGGAAATAACAATATCAATCTCCTTAGCACCAGCTGCCACACTTTCATTGATTTCTAATAATCGGGTACTTAAAGGAGATAGGCCGGCGGGAAAACCGGTTGAAACAGCGGCAACTGGAATGCCGCTATTACCTAGGGCTGTGATCGCCGTTCCAATCATCTCATGGTATACGCATATAGCCCCAACATGAAGGTTCGTAATTCCTAAGGCTCTTGTTAAATCTGGTCTAATAGGCTGGATACCTTTAGCACATAACCTTCTTACGCGGCCTTCTGTATCGTCCCCAGATAGGGTTGTAAGATCTATGCAAGAAATTGCCCGCAAAAGCCAGGCAGCCTGATGGTCTTTTTTTATTGATCTACGAGTGCCAAGAGTGGTGGCACGACGCTCGATTGCCGAAGTGTTTGCGGTTTGTGACATAACCCAATCCACATCAAGTTCAGATCCATCGTTTCTTTTTATAAAATTTTCATTCATTTTTTATGACCAGGCATGTCTCGCAAAGAATAGACATTCGCATGTGCATAATAATATATCAATATCGTAGTCTTCAAATCCTATATATTTAATTTGTTTTAAGTTTCATATTAGTGTGAAGTAACGCCCCAATGAAAAAGGCTGAGAGTAACAAAATAATTGTTGGTGCTGGTGCGCTGTCAATAAAAAAACTTATGTAAATACCTAAAAAGCTGGATAATAAAGAAACTATCATTGCAATTACAAGCATTTGGCCAAACCTCTGTGTTAGCAAAAATGCTATTGCCCCGGGGGCAATCAATAAACCGATTGATAGTATTATTCCTACTGCCGATAAAGTGGCTACTATTGTTATGGATACCATTGCTAAAAATCCGTAATGGAAAAAGCGAACTGGGATTCCAAGAGAACGAGCATGTATTGGATCAAAAGTATGTACTAGCAAATCCTGTCTTTTTATGGTTACGAGGATTGTGACTGTTGCAGAAATTAAAAAAGAAATTAATAATTCCTCGAAGCTCAGTCCAAGTATATTTCCAAATAATATATGTTCCAAGTGTACTTCAGTGGGCACTTTCGAGTACAAAACAATGCCAAAGCCAAACATTCCAGAAAAAACTACACCCATTATTGTGTCTTGTTTGATCCTGCTATTTTCACTTAAAAATCCAGATGCAACCGCGCAAATCATACCAGAACAGAAAGCTCCTATAAGTAACGGGATGTGCAGTAAGTATGATATTATTATTCCAGGAAGTACGGAGTGGCTTATTGCGTCTCCCATAAGTGACCAGCCTTTCAGCACCAAATAGCACGATAGTAATGCTGATGGAATGGATATGATAGCCGTTAATAAAAAAGCGTTTATCATAAAACTATATTGGAATGGCGCACTTAATATTTCAGCCATAATTAGTATCTGCTTCTGAAGCTGCGCGCCGTCCGGAATTAAGGTACCCATGTTTTGGTGCAAAGATGAAAGTAAAAATAAATATTATGGTTAAGATTGAAACAATTATCCCGCCAGTAGCGCCATCAAGAAAATAACTAAGATAAGTACCAAAAAAACTACTTAAGGTGCCAACAAGAACGCTTATAATGAGTAATTTGGAAAATTTATCTGTAAGTAGATAAGCTGTTGCCCCGGGAGTAACAACCATTGCAATTACTAAAAACGCACCAACAGTTTGAAGTGCCGCAACGCAAGAAGCAGCAAGAATTGTAAAAAATAATATTTTCAACAAACCTGGATTCAAACCTATAGACCTTGCATGGTTTTCATCAAAAAATGTAACCATAAAGTCTTTCCATTTCGTTGTAAGGATGCAAAGTGATACAATGCCAATTATTGCCATCTGGACGGTATCTGCTGGCGTTATCGCAAGGATATTGCCCATTGTAATGGTGTGAATGCTCACAGATATCGGGGACACTGATATCATAAACAAACCTAGTCCAAAGAAAGCAGTAAAGATAATCCCTATTATAGCGTCTTCTTTGAGTTTAGAGCGGCTTTGTAAAAAAAGAATCGAGCCTGCTGCTAACCCCCCTGCAACAAAAGCCCCAAGAGCGAAGGGCAGTCCCAGCATATAGGCCCCAGCAACCCCTGGAACTATTGAATGGCTTAGTGCATCGCCTATGAGAGACCAGCCCTTCAACATTAAGTATGCTGAAAGAAAACCACAAACGCCTCCTACTAAAGCACTCACCCAAAGGGCATTTATCATATATCTATAAGAAAATGGCTCTAATAAAGCATCAAGCATCTTTATCACTTTTGTTTTCGTTGTCATATAGGACGAAGGGACGCTCGTCATCCGAAATCACGCGGATTTGGCGCGTATCGTCGTCGTCATGAAGATCTGTTCCACTAAGAACAAAATGCCTAAGAACTCCACCAAATGCGAGTTCTAAATTTTGTCGTGTAAAAGTTTTTTCAGTTTTTCCGTACGCTAGTACTGTTTCCTTAATTAAAATTGTCCTGTCACAGAATTCTGGAACCGACCCAAGGTTATGGGTTGAAACAAGCATTATTTTACTTTCTTTTCGCATTTCTCTAAGAAGTTTGATTATGGCCGTTTCTGTTTTTACATCCACTCCTGTGAACGGTTCGTCTAGCAAAATTACTCCACTTTTTTGTGCCAATGCGCGAGCCAAAAAAACTCTTTTTCTTTGGCCGCCGGATAATTCACCAATTTGACGGTCTTTAAAGTCTTCCATGCCAACACGATTTAAAGCGTAATCAACTTCCAATATATCATTTGAAGTCGGTTTTCGAAAAAACCCCATATGTCCATATCGGCCCATCATGACGACGTCTTGAACTAGCACAGGAAATGACCAATCAACCTCTTCTGCTTGTGGCACATATGCGATATGATTGCCTTTAAGTGCAGATTTTACGGATTGACCCAAAATTGATATTTCACCCTTTATTGTCGGTATAAAACCCATAAGAGCTTTGAACAAAGTTGATTTTCCGGCTCCGTTAACTCCTACTAATGCCGTTATTGTGCTTCTGGGTATCTCAAATGAGACATTTCGTAAGGCAGTAGTTCCGTTGTTGTAGGTTACGGTCAAATCGTTAGTTATTATGCCGGTTTTTTTTTCGTTCATTTGGCCATTTTTGCTATATTGAATGAAGTTTTTGTCCATTATTAATTCGGTTTACAGTAGTTACTGAAGCCCTGTGACTATTGTCTCAGATGTCACTTTTAAAAGATCGATGTAGCTTGGTACTGGCCCATTTGCTTTTGTAAGGCTGTCAACATATAAAATGCCACCATAAGCGGCTCCAGTTTCTCGAGAAATTTGTTGGGCTGGTGCTTGAGAGACTGTGCTTTCACAAAAAACTGCTGGGATGTTATTTTTCCTAACACTGTCAATTACCCTCTTAACTTGTTTTGGAGTTCCTTGTGCGCCTGCATTTATTGGCCAAATATACAATTCGTTCATTTTAAAATCTCTAGCCAAGTAACTAAATGCTCCTTCACATGATACTAGCCACCTTTTTTCTTTTGGAACTACTAGTATTGCGTTTTTCAATGGTAAAATTGTATCTTTAATTTTGCGTTTGTAGGTTTCGGCATTGGTTCTGTAAGAAATTGCGTTTGCGGGGTCGTGTTTCACAAACGCGTCTCTTATGTTATCTACATAAATTAAGGAACTATCTAAGCTCATCCAAGCATGAGGGTTTGGTAAACCAGAATATTCTCCGTCCTTGATACTTATTGGAGTTATGCCCTTTGTAAGAATAGCGCTTGGGACACCAGAGAGATTTGAAAAGAATTGTTCAAACCAAAGTTCTAAATTTAATCCATTCCAAAATATTAAATCAGCATTTTGTGCTTTAACGATATCTCTTGGGGTGGGTTGGTATCCATGAATTTCTGCTCCAGCCTTAGTGATTGACTCAACGATCGCATTTTCACCGGCTACGTTTTGTGCCATGTCGGCGATTACGGTAAAAGTAGTGACAGCTTTAAATTTTTCTGCTGAAAGATGGCTCGTTAATATGACGCATAGCAAAATGCAAACCCATGCTATCTTGAATAAGTGGATGTTATTGATAATTTTCATTGCTAATTTCTCTAGTAAGTTAATTTTTTAATACTTAGAGAGATCTGATAGCTTGTCAATGCAATTGATAATCATTCGCAATACTAATTATCCTGACTTGTCTTCCTTTATGATTGAAAATCTGATCCCTCACTGATCAGAATTTTCTTTAATTCACTTAAGTGTTTACAGTCATCACTTGGATAGTTTTCCAGTTCGCTTGCTGTCTTTTCAGCAATGCTATCTGGTAAGACCTTAAGTTTCATACCTGTTTGAAGTGCTTTTATATAAGTTTTGGCTGCCCGTTCAAAATAGTACATGCGATTAAAAGTTTCTGCTACATTACTACCAATTACCAAAATTCCATGGTTGCCCATGACCATTACCTTCTTCTTCTCGTCTGAGAAAAGTGCTGCGCACCTTTCGCCTTCTTCTTCAAAGGCAAGCCCACCATAATTATTATCAACTATGACCCTATTGAAGAAAATAGCAGTATTCTGATCTATTGCAGGAAGCCTGCTATCTTCTAGGCTTGCCAAAACAGTTGCGTAATCAGAGTGAATATGCATTGCGCACTTTGCATGCGGGCAAAGCCTATGCAGCGCGCCGTGCAAGCCCCATGCAGTTGGATCTGGTGCATTAGGTAACTTCATTGTGTCAGCATTTTTCGAGTCAAGCTCAATTAAATCACTGGCTCTAATTCTTGAAAAATGGACCATGTTGGGGTTAACAAGGAATTTGGTTCCGTCACTACTCACTGCAAGCGAAAAGTGATTAGCAACGGCTTCATTCATATTAAGCCTAGCCGTCCAGCGAAATGCTGCGGCCATATCTATACGTTCTTGCCAATGATTTATATTTGATTTCATTTGAGCGATCGCCATATTCACCCCCCTCTCAGGTACACTAACGGCAACAAAAAAAGAGGCAAGTTATTATAAGAATTTACATCAATTATTGAAGCACCAAGAGATCGAAACACGTGACATTTGAACAAAAAAAAGGTATTATAATTTAAATAATAAAAAAGGTGACATTAATGTCCGAGAGCGAGCAAGGCAACCAACAATACGATGCGGAATCTATCAAGGTTCTCAAGGGTTTAGAGGCTGTCCGAAAAAGACCAGGAATGTATATTGGTGACACGGATGATGGCTCAGGTTTGCACCATATGGTCTATGAAGTTGTTGATAATGGAATAGATGAAGCTCTTGCTAAACATGCAGACTACGTAGAAGTAAAAATTTGCCCTGACAGCAGTGTCTCAGTCAGAGATAATGGCAGAGGTATCCCAGTCGATATTCACGAAGAAGAAGGCGTATCAGCTGCAGAAGTAATCATGACACAGCTTCATGCAGGTGGTAAATTTGATAGTAATTCATACAAAGTTTCCGGTGGATTGCATGGTGTCGGTGTATCGGTAGTGAATGCATTATCTGTGTGGTTAGAGCTTAGGGTATGGCGTGATGGCAAGGAACACTTTGCTAGGTTTGAACATGGCGAAACAGCAGAACATCTTAAAATTTTGGGAGACGCTGGTGGAGAGAGAGGAACAGAGGTCAGGTTTTTAGCATCCACTGACACCTTTTCTAATTTAGACTATTCATTTGAAATTCTAGAAAAGCGCCTTCGTGAACTTGCTTTTCTTAACTCAGGCGTAAAGATCATCCTAATTGATGAGCGCCCTGCTGAGGTTCGAAAAACAGAGCTATTTTATGAAGGAGGAGTGAAAGAGTTTGTAAAATACTTAGATCGTTCCAAAACTTCGATAATGCAAGAGCCCATTTTCTTTATCGGTGAGCGCGATGAGATAGGTGTTGAGGTAGCAATGTGGTGGAACGACAGTTATCACGAAAATGTTTTACCTTTTACCAACAACATCCCCCAAAGGGATGGTGGAACCCATATGGCTGGCTTTCGAGGCGCACTAACTAGAACGATCAATAACTACGCTCAATCTAGTGGTATAGTAAAAAAGGAGAAGGTGAATTTTACTGGAGACGATGCACGTGAAGGTCTGACCTGTGTTCTTTCAGTAAAAGTGCCAGACCCGAAATTTAGCTCACAGACGAAGGATAAACTTGTTTCATCTGAAGTTCGCCCTGCTGTTGAGGGGCTAATGAATGAAAAGCTTTCCGAATGGTTTGAAGAAAACCCAAATGAAGCGAAAATGATCGTAGGTAAAATTATCGAGGCGGCTTTGGCGAGAGAAGCTGCCCGTAAGGCCCGAGAGTTAACACGCCGTAAAACAGCAATGGATGTCAATTACTTAGCTGGAAAGTTAAAGGACTGTTCAGAAAAGGACCCTTCAAAGGCAGAAGTTTTTCTTGTCGAGGGTGACTCTGCGGGAGGCTCCGCGCAAACGGGCAGAGATCGCCGTACTCAGGCAATTTTACCATTGAAGGGAAAAATTCTTAATGTAGAGCGTGCGCGTTTCGATCGAATGCTTGCCAGTCAAGAAATTGGTAATTTGGTTATGGCACTAGGAACTGGTATTGGACGAGATGAGTTTAATATAGAAAAATTAAGATATCATAAGATAATAATAATGACCGATGCGGACGTTGATGGGGCTCATATTAGAACGCTTTTACTTACCTTTTTCTATCGGCAAATGCCAGAATTGGTTGAAGGGGGATTTCTATACATAGCACAACCTCCATTGTATAAAGTTGCTAGAGGTAAATCAGAAGTTTATCTAAAGGATCAATCTGCTCTTGAGGATTTTCTCATTCAGCAAGGTAGTGAGGGCACCATTCTGAGATTGGGGGGTGGATCAGAGATTTCTTCTCATGATTTAATTCGCGTTGTTGAGGAGGCACGCCAGCTTAAAAGAGTACTAGACGCCTTTCCAACGCATTATCCTCGACACATCCTAGAACAAGCAGCTATTGCGGGTGCTTTTGTTCCTGGGGTAGTTGATTCAGACTTACAAGGTACGGCTGACAAATTGGCCGAACGCTTAAACCTCATAGCGTTGGAGTATGAAAAGGGGTGGAAGGGTCGCCCAACTCAAGACCACGGTGTTAGGCTGACACGCATTCTAAGAGGTGTAGAGGAAATGCGTACGCTGGATGGACCGATGTTAAGGTCTGGGGAAGCCAGAAAAACAGGTAGCTTCACTAATAGTCTTAACGAGGTTTACGGTGCGCCCGCAAAGTTACTGCGTAAAGACCGAGCACAAATTATTCATGGGCCATTAGACCTATTGGATTCCATTTTCCTTGAAGGTGAGAAAGGTCTGAATCTACAGCGGTATAAAGGTCTGGGAGAGATGAACCCAGATCAGCTATGGGAAACTACATTAGATCCTGACGCAAGAACATTATTGCAGGTAAAAATAGATGACGCAGCTGAGGCTGATGATTTGTTTACTCGTTTAATGGGTGAGGTTGTTGAGCCGCGGAGGGAGTTTATTCAACAAAACGCGCTTACTGTGGAAAATCTTGACTTTTAACAGTTAACTTTTTTTGCCGCTTTTATAAACGCCTTAATATCTTCCTCTGTCGTTGACCATGAGCACACAAAACGCCCTGTCACAAACTCGTCTAAATCTCCTTCTAAAAAGCCGTTCCGCAGATAATACTTCGCACCAGAGTTAAAGAGTTCTTGGTGTGCTTTTCGTGGCATATCAGCAAAAATCATGTTTGCTTCAGTTTTATGGTGCAGCTTTACATATGGTAAATTACCCAATAATCTACTTAATTTTTTCGCCATTTTATTAGAAGATTTGGCCAATTCGAGCCACAGATTGTTATCTAAGTACCCAAGCATTTGCGCAGCTAGGTATCTATTTTTAGAAAAAAGATGTCCTGCGCGCTTTCTACGTAATTCAAATTCCCGTGCGTGTTTACTACTGAAGAAAATTACAGCTTCTACTCCCATCAAGCCATTTTTTGTACACCCAAATGTGACTGCGTCTACTCCAGCCATCCAGGTCATTTCTGCAGGGGAGCAATTTAGAGCAGAGAGAGCGTTTGCAAATCTTGCTCCATCCATATGTAGTTGGGAATTTAACTTAGATTTGACTTCAGAAATTTGATGAATTTCTTTCAAACTGTAGCACCGCCCTTTTTCAGTAATCTGCGTTATTGAAACGGGGCCTCGCTGTGGTCCATGTATACCTCTTGTTTCTTCGGATAACATGGCAGTGTAAAGTTCTTCAGGAGTAATCTTGTCACTCTGCCCAACTAGGGTAAGTTTTGCTCCTCCTGTGAAAAATTCGGGCGCATTACATTCATCTTGATGTAGATGGGATATTGGGGAGCAAAAAATGGTATCCCATGGGTTAGAGAGACAAGCCAAGGCGAGAGAATTTGCCGCTGTGCCTGTGGATACTAAATATACTCTTGCTTCGTCTGTTTCAAAAATATCTTTGATACGATCAGTAAGTTCGCACATATAATCATCTTCAGCATAACTGGCTTGATGCCCATCATTTGCACCCTTTATTTTATCTAGAATTTGGTCTGGAACGGGGCTGGTATTATCTGACGAAAAATTCATTTTGGTTCCGGAATAATAAAATTTTCCCAATCATCTTCATTTACAGATTTCTCTGAAATAGTAGCGCCTTTTATAGAAATACCCGCGCGATGCATAGTTTCTTTGTTTCCCGTCAACAAAGGATGCCAAACTGGTAATTTCTTTTTTTCATAAAGTAATTTGTAGGCACATGTGGATGGGAGCCAGTAAGCATTTTCTTTGATTGTGGTCGGGGTAAGTTTAATACATTCCGGGACGTGATCGTTACGATGCTCATAGTCATTACACAAGCAATTCTCGTCACTAAAGAGGCGGCATGCTATCCGTGTTAAAAAAACTTTTCCAGTTTCCTCGTCTTCGATTTTATTAAGGCAACATTTTCCACAACCATCACAAAGTGCCTCCCATTCTTCAGAATTCAAGCTTTCTAAGGGTTTTGTTTCCCAAAAGTTATTAGCAAAGATGGAGCTTTTTTTCTCTGGAGGAGCCATGATTAAGCAAGCATCTCTTTAGCTTTTTCACAATCAGAAGCCATTTGCTCAACTAATGTTTCTACACTGTCAAAGCTCAATTCAGGCCGTAAATATTCTACAAGCGCAATTGATAGTTGAGCTCCATAAATATCGCCAGAAAAATCAAAAATATAAGTTTCCAGATTTGGACTGTTTTTGCCAAACATTGGTCTAACGCCTATAGAGGCAGCGCCTTTGAAGCTGCCTTTGTACGGTCCGTCTAAAATGTCAATAAGGACAGCATAAACTCCTAGTTTTGGAATATGTAAACCGCTCAATTCCATATTGGCGGTTGGATATCCTAAGACACGACCACGTTGTTCTCCTCCAACGACGGGTCCTTCAATTCTGTGCCAATGTCCTAAGTGGTTAGCAGCTTCCTTTGGTTTTCCTTCTGATAATAAATTTCTTATAGATGTTGATGAGATTTCACCATGTTTGCCCTTAATTAATTCAAGCGCCGATACCCCAAAGCCAAGATTAGCCCCCAAGTCTTTAAGAATTTTTACATTACCTTTTCGGTCTTTTCCAAAACAGAAGTCTTCTCCAACCAAAACATGCTGTAGTTTTAAGCCTTCGGATAATACATTTCGAGCAAATTCTTCTGGGTTTAGTTTTGATAGCGCAGCATTAAAATTTAACTCGTAAAGCTTTGACACACCCAATTTTTCTAATCGAGTTGCTTTTGCAGAGGAGCTCATCAAGCGAAAATAAGGTGCATCCGGGGCGAAGTAGCTCCTTGGATGAGGTTCAAAAGTGACCACTCCAGTAGGAGCATTTAAATTTTTTGCTATACTGTGAACTTTTTTTAGAACAGACTGATGTCCTAAGTGTACACCATCGAAGTTGCCAATTGCTGCAACGGCATTAGTGTCGTCAGCGTCGACGTACTGGTAATCTCTAATTATTCTCATAGTAATGGAATTAGCGCCAGTCGACCGGCGGTGCAAGATAGCTTTTTATATACAAGACGGGATATTAATCAAATTTACGGCTTGGTGCCAAAACCATGGCCTCACCTATAAGAACATTTTTACCATCGACCTCACACTTACAGTCAAGCTTTACCCTACGCTTATCAATTTGGATGTCTGTTACTTTTACCTCTGCGTAGACTAGGTCGCCTGGCCTTACTGGTGCGAGAAATTTTAACGACTGGCTCATATAAATCGCACCGTGACCTGGTAACTGTTCACCAATAACAGCAGATATCAATCCTGCCGTTAACATACCATGAGCAATTCTTCCCTCAAATATAGTGTCTTGAGCATAGTCATCATCTAAATGAACTGGATTATGGTCTGTGCTGACTTCTGCGAACATTTCTATATCTTTATCGGTCACATACTTTTGAAGATAGCGCGTCATCCCCATTTCGATATCTTCAATGCAAATTGTTCCGCGTGGCTGGTTATCTAGCATGCTATCCTCACTTCAAGACGAAATATTGCTTCTTATTGACCAAATCTAGTGTAACTTTATTACTTTGCAAGTGCAGAAAATCAAGTGCAAATTAATACTGTGGGTTAAAATAATTTCAAAATCTACTTAGCGTAAGTACCCAATACTGTAGGTACAGTCCACTTTTTGTTTAGTGATATACATTTTAAGGGCTTCTGGATTTGGGCTATACGATGTTTTGGTTTCTTTTGCAGCCAGACCGCCAGTTACAAACAAACTATCAATTTCTTCTGAATTGGCGCCTTTTATATCAGTGTTAACTCCATCACCGATAGCTAAGATCTTATTTTCATCAACATTGGCACCTAGCTGCGCTAGTCGTATCCTAGCTAAATTATAAATAGCACTATGCGGTTTACCAAAATATAAACTTTTACCACCCATTTCAGTGTACATTTTCGCTAGAGCTCCAGCGCACCACTGTCTAGTCTCTCCTCGGTCTACTACTATATCAGGATTAGCACATAAAAACTTCATACCGTTTTTAATGGCGAATAAAAAAATCTCTTTGTTAACAGAGGGGTCTGCAGATCCGTCAAAAGGTCCTGTGCAAACGATACCTTCTGCATTTTGAATAGATACTTGTTCAATTTCGATGGGGGATTTAATAATAGAAATAGGTTCGAAGAATGCTTGATCTCGTGGTTCCCCTATGAAATAAATTTTTTTTCCTACTGCACCCTTAAACATTGCCGTTCTAGCACTATCGCCGGATGTTGCCACTGTATCGTAACACGTCTTTGGAACATTGAAATTAACTAGCTGCTTCTCTACGTCAATTCTTGGCTTTGGTGAGTTAGTTACCAAAACAACCTTGCCGCCATTTCTTCTATATTCTACCAGAGCGGTCACCGCGGACTTATAGGCAGTAATTCCATTATGTACACAACCCCAAAGATCAACAAATAGTGCATCATATTTATGGGAGATTTCATCCAGATTATTTATTATGAGTGTCACTTTCGGTACCTAATTGGCCACATTTCGTAGTAAATTCATAATTTGAGCTGTGGTATTATCTGCTTCTTACGACTAAGTACGCCTGGCAAAACAACTGTATCCTCGATGCAGCTTCTGCCAAATGACTTTTCAGCAATCTCCTTAACTAATTTGTTTGGAACAAAAAGGGTTGCCTCTTCATTCAATATATCAATAACAAAGAACAAAATTTGATCAACTCCTTCGTTTTCTTCAATATCCTTCATTGCTTGAAGTAAAGATTTTTTTCTTTCAAGGATTTGGTCAGGTTGGGTAGTTTCCATTACGGATATTCGAAGCTTTTTGCCCTCTACATCGTACTTCTTTGAGTCCATCAAAATTAACTCAGGGTCTGTATATTTTGAAATATCAGACTTTGCCTTGAAGAGCTGTGAGGCAAATATCTCTATGTCAATGTTTAAATCCCGTGCTAGGTTTGTGGCGATTGACTTGTCCAAATCTGTTGTTGTTGGGCTTCTGAATGCAAGCGTATCTGATAAAATACAGCTTAACGCGGCGCCCTTAACCGCTCGGGGCATTTGGGCTATGCTAGTACCCATAATGTCAATCATTACTGTTGCTGTACAGGCTAATGGGCGGATAATCACTTCAATAGGGCGGTTTGTTTCTAACCCACCAATCAGCTTGTGGTGGTCAATAATTCCCTGAATTTCGCATTCGTTGATGTTATCGGGTAGTTCATCAGGGTTATTTGTGTCAACAATTATAACAGAACTACCTTCGTCTAATTTGTCTATTATTCGGGGCATATTTATTCCCCAATAATCTAACATGAAAAGAGCTTCACTATTAGGCTGACCTAAAAGAATTGGTTCCGCATCAGTCTTTTGAATATGTTTCAAATACCAGGCCCAAATTACAGGCGCGCCAGTAGAGTCTGTATCAGGCGATTTATGTCCGAAAACCAAAACTGACATAATATTATCCTTTTAAATTTTAGCTTAATTCCACGATGTGGGTACCTAACATTTAAAGATACTGTTAATCTCTTAGAAAAATAGGGGACTCTAGTGTAGATTTTTCAGGCTGATATTTATAACCTCCTAAGTCAAATTCCAACAATGAATTTGGATCACTTAGTCGATTTTCCATAATGTAACGGGCCATTGCCCCTCGGGCTTTTTTTGCATAAAAACTGATAATTTTTATGCCATTATCTGTATTTTCATAAAAAAATGGAGTTATAACTTTGATATTTAATATATCTAGTGCCACAGAGCCAAAATATTCTTGGCTAGCGCAATTAACCAGGAATCCAGAATTTGTTTCTTTGGCTGTTTGATTGAGGACTTCCGATATTCGACCCTTCCAAAAATCGTGAAGCGATGTTTTACCACTAATATAAAATTTGCTTCCCATTTCAAGTCGATATGGCTCAATTTCGTCTAAAGGCCGAAGAATGCCGTACAAACCTGATAAAATACGGAGATGATCTTGCGCCCAACGCAATCCATCGGAACTTAAAGATGTGGCATCAAAACCTTGGTACGTGTCACCAGCAAAAGCAAAAACAGCAGCTTTTTTATTTTGATGACCAAAAGATTTAAATCGTTCTAAATTTAAATCAGCTAATTTTTCACTAATTTTCATCGCGGAAATTAGTCCATCTTTTCCAAGATTTAATGCCACTTTAGCCAGATCATTTGCTTCGTCTGAAAATAAAGGCACTGACGTCACCTCTGTATCAATTGGTGACATATCAAGTTTTTTTGCTGGTGATACAACTACTAACATTCAATCTCCAAAATTTATAAAGAATATTTAGTTCTCTTTAATCAATACGTCCAGTTTTCTGGTCAAACTAATTCTAACGTCTGATAATCAAAAATGAACAATCAAAATTAACACGTTGAGTTATCTTAGTAGTAATTCCGGCAAAATGTAATCTCTTAAAGATATCAGTATCACAAAGGCAACTAGTGGAGCTACATCGAGTGGCCTCGTATCTGGTAAAACGTTTCTTATGGGAGTGTAGATGGGTTCTAAGAGTTTATTTAACCCTAGCCAAACCTGCGTGACAAATGGTTGGCGTAAATTTAAAATCTGGAATGAAATAAGCCAGCTAAAAATAATGTGTACAATCATTATAAAAAAAGCTGCATCTAATATTAAGCGTAAAGGTCCATATATTGCCATCATAAGCGTTACTCTTTCATTTTATCATTATTAGTTAGGTAACATTGCAACAATCGGCAAGTGCAAGATTCATTTTGATTTTGATTTTTCATTTTCTTGCATTTGTGGAAGCTTTTCCGAAGCCTGTTCTTTCATAGGAGCTTCAGCCTTCAACTCATTAGACAAAAATGGAAGTAAATCTTCGCTTACAGTAAAATCGGTTGGGTCCTTGGGTGGTACTTTCCATTCTAAAGAGTCCACTGCAGCACAGTTTATGCAGATTGGTTCCCAATCTGCATGGACAGTATTACATTTTTCACATATCCATTGCGGAGCACGTTTTGCAGTAATTGCTAAATTTAATAAGTCACGTATCTTTTGGTCATCTCCACCTTTACCTCTTTCAGCTACAGCCATAAGAGTTAATACTCGAGCGTCACGATCCTCTTTCTGAATTTTGTTGAGCACCCTTTGCGCCATAGGAAAATTTTCCTGCTTTAAATACAGTTCTGATAGGGAAATTTTTGATTCCAGATGATCTGGGTTTAGCCTGCAAAGTTTTTGTAATCGTTTTAGTTTATCCTCATCACCTTCCTTTGGGTAAATCTCGTAGAAAACTGCCTTTAGGTCGGGATGTGGTTGTGACTGCCAAGCTTTGTTGATTATACGGCTCGCATTACGATTGTTGTCCCTATTTATGTATGCGCGAGCTGCAAGAACTGCCGCCGGCACGAGGTCTGGTGATAATCTGTTTGCCTCTATCGCTGCTTCTTGTTTTTCTATTGAAGTCTCTTCAGCAAGCAGCTCCTTAGCCTCTGCTAATGCCAAGACAGCGTCACGGCGTCGGTGTATGTCCCTAGGTATGGTTCCCTTTTTAAGCTTCGTGCCAAGGGTTTTACGCGCTCCTCTCCAGTCTCCTGATTCTGCTTGAAGCTGTAATAAAATATCTTGTGTTTCGGTATGTGCGGGCTTAATATTAAAGGCTTCTTTTGCAATTTTAATTGCTATTTCCGTATGTCCCTCTGCCAATTTCTGCTTAAGTATTCCGCGTAAGCCAACAAACTTAGTTCGTGGATTTTGAATTAGAGCTTTATATGTCTCATTTGCTTTTTTTAAATCTCCAGAGAGTTCTGCAGCCTGGGCTATTAGCAAGTTTGTTAATTCAGGTCTCCTAAGGTGTTTTTCTGCTCTATTTGCCTTTGCCAAGGCAGTTGCTCCCTCGCCTGAAGCTAGTGCCAATAATCCCTCAGAAAGGGCATTAAAGCCCTTTCTTTCTCTATTTCTTGTGAAATACCGTGAGATAGCAGTTTCATCACCATTAATAAAACTCAAGATTGCAAGGCAGAGCGATAATAGCTTTAGAACCAAGACTGCTAAAAATATAACTAATCCCAAAAAAATGACCGTTTGGATAGGGCTGAGTATAAATTCAGTTGTACCAATATTTATGAACACGTCGCCCAAAAAAGTTTGTTCATTATCAAGCAAATACGTAATGCAAAGCGCAACAAGGGTTATTATCACAATAAAAAAAACAATTTTAAACAGCGATAACAGCATCTGAGGGTCCTAATCTGTATGAAAATAGATTAATTCATTCATAGCGTTATTAATCTCTAAGTGATTTTTTGCTTTCTTGTACCAATCCCTCATTTCATTCTGTAAGTCTAACGGTAGCCGGTCTAGCTCTTTTAATGCCTTTTCAATATCTCCATTTTTCAATGAATGTTCGGCTCTCGACAAAATCGCGTCATTACTGGTTCCTACTTGTGGGCTCGTTGATCTTGTTTTTACGAATTTTTTTAAAAATTTTATAATTCCCAGCCCACTTTCTTCATTTGTAAAGTGATTATCATGCTCAATTTGTAAAAGGTTTCGTGCGTACTCGGGAAAGGTTTGGAGTAAATTAAATTGTGTAGTCACTCCAGTTTTTGACCAAATCTTTATAATAGGGGGCGCTTCTCTACCACTAGCCATTTCATAGTCTGTTAAAGTTTTTTGGAAAGGTAAACCCGTCGTTATTGCATTTTGCATGGACACCAATGCTTCATTAAGAGAAACATTGGCATTTTCATTAGTGCTCGGCATATTCATGGGCACATTTTTTTCAATTTTTGTGCCTAATAAATAAATATCCTCTTCCAACATTTTAATTTTATCATCAACGAGCGCTTCTATTTTTTTTATACTAACATCGGACTGTGAAAAATCATATTTTTCAATTATTTGAACTTTCTTGCTCAATTCTCCTAACTCATTGACAATTGGGAGTATATCGACCTCTTCTGGGATATCACTATTGATCTTAGCAACCATTATTTTAAGCTCATTCATTTGCTTAGATATATTGTCGAAATTAACGGCAGACTTTTCCTGAGCCTCTTTTAATTCATTCCATAAAGGTAATCTTGGGACGATATTGATGCTGAGTAGAAAGCTTACGGCTGCTCCCACGATAGCGCCAAATAAAATGGGTATGAGGGCGTTTTTTATAATAGCTTTATATGGATTATCAACAACATGATCACTTGGCGGTTTGTTTGAATATTCTTTTTTATCTGATTTAGATTTTTCCACTTTAGCTTTATTATTTTCTAATGTGGCTTTTTTATTGTCTGTCATTTTTTACCTAAATAAAAATGTTCGTTGGTAGCAAGCTAATCCTTTGAAATTAATTACTCAAGCAACACGTTTTGAAGAACCTTTTTGGTTAAAGATTTCATTCCTGCTAAATCTGGTGTTTGTGCTTCACTAACTGAAGCTGCTCTGACATTCAAAAATACATTTGCCACTGCTGAACTTATAGCAATTATATGAGACCTATCAAGCGTGGGAATTTGCTTCTTCAGCAAAAGAGCGGTGCGTTCTGAAAAAATTGGTAAAATTGTTTTATCTCCGTTTTCAAATGCACTCAAAGCGGGAATTGATAGGTTTTGCGCAACTTGGTCATATCCTATCCATTCGTTACACAAGAACCCTGCGTCTCTTAACTGATTTACAAGGTCGCCCTTTGTATATTTTCCGTGAATATGGAGGATTTCGCTAGCAATTTTTTCACCTTTGCAAAGTATTTTTAAAAGTTGCTCAACATTGTCGCCAATTTTTTCAGCGGAATAACCCAGAGAAGACGCAAGGTTTGTCGTTCTATTTCCGACACATAAAGCCTTTATATTATTATTCGCGGCCTGCCCTGCGGCTTTTACCCCGTTAGAAGATGTGAAAATTAGGCAGTGGGTTTGTTTTAAAGTCTTCGGCCTTTTAAAAAATTTTATCTCAAGCAATGGTGATATTATAATTTGATCTTTTTTTAGTTCTTTCTCAAAAAAAGAAGCGAACAGATTGGCTGCGTCTGCAGGCCTTGTTATAATCAATTTAGGTTTTAATTCGTTGTATGTCATATACTGTAATGGTAACTGGCCTGAAACTTTCACACAATGGGATTTAAATTGAAGTTATCTGCTCGTATAATTTTAGGCATAGAGAGTAGCTGCGATGATACAGCTGCTGCTATAGTATCATACGAAAATGGTAATTCTAAAATACTTTCATCGGTAGTCGTTAACCAAAATACATTGCATGAAAAATATGGCGGCGTAGTTCCAGAGATTGCCGCAAGAGCGCACGCCGAGAGAGTGGATACTGTCGTAAAAAACTCATTTAAAGAAGCAAAATTAAGTTTAGAAAATGTAGATTTAATTGGTGTTACTGCTGGCCCAGGTTTAATAGGAGGGGTGGTTGCTGGTGTGATGTGTGCTAAAGGCTTAGCGTATGGTGGTAATTTACCTTTGGTCGGAGTTAATCATCTGGCGGGTCATGCACTGACGCCAAGACTTACTGAAAATATAGAATATCCTTATTTAATTTTACTTGCATCAGGAGGTCATTGCCAATTTATTCAGGTTGAATGTGCAAATAAATTTTCGCGGATAGGTGGCACTATTGACGACGCTCCAGGAGAGGCTTTTGATAAAACTGCACGTCTTCTTGGTTTAGAACAACCAGGGGGTCCATCTATTGAAAAAGCATCTATTAATGGTGATTCTGGACGATTTGATTTTCCCAGACCTCTCCTCAATCGAAACGATTGTGATATGTCATTTTCTGGATTGAAGACTGCTTTATCTAGGTCTCTGAAGGATTTAGATACACAACAAGGCGGTTTATATGAGCATGATGTTAAAGATTTTGCAGCTAGTTTTCAAGCTGCAATCTCTGATGTTCTAGTGGAAAAATCAAAGAGAGCAATAGTTGAAGTGAGAAAAAAAATTTCAGACATAAAAACTTTTGCAATTGTAGGTGGAGTGGCTGCAAACAAAAAAATACGTTCGAATTTACTGTCACTTTGCAATGGTTTAGAAATTAACTTTACTGCACCACCGCTTGAACTTTGTACTGATAATGCAGCTATGATAGCACATGCTGCGGGAGAGCTTTATGATCTTGGGCAGGAGGATGATTATACTTTATCACCGAGATCTCGTTGGCCACTCGACGAAAAAAAACCACCTATGCTGGGCAGTGGAAAAAGAGGGGCTAAAGCATGACTGTGGGAATTATTGGGGCTGGGGCTTTTGGAACTTCTCTGTCGATTGCCTTATCAACCCCAAATAAAAAGCTAAAACTTTGGACCCTAAATCACGGTACAGTAAAATCTATTCAGGAAGCAAGAGAAAACCGGCTCAGATTGCCTGGCTACATTCTGCCTGAACAGATCATAGCGACTAATGATATTGCTGAAATTAAGGACTGCTCAATAGTATTGATTGCCGTACCCATGCAACAGTTAAGGTCTTTGGTGGAGATGCATGGATCAATTTTGAAGGGAAAGATATTAGTAGCTTGTTGTAAAGGGTTTGAAGTCTCCTCTGGTTTGGGTCCAACCGCAATTCTTGAAATAGCATCAGAAAAGACAGCTGTATTAACTGGCCCAAGCTTTGCTTCTGATTTAGCATCAGGTTTTCCAACCGCTCTTACTATCGCTTCTAAGATAGAAGGTTTGGCAAAATATATTCAAAAAGAATTAGGTACAGAGATATTAAGACTTTATTGGTCTAATGATCCAATAGGAGCAGAACTTGGCGGGGCGTTGAAGAATGTTATTGCTATTGGATGTGGGGTCACTATTGGTGCTGGCTATGGGAGTAGTTCTCGTGCCGCACTGATGACCCGTGGTTATTCTGAAATTGTTAATATTGCACCTTATTTTGGCGCTAAGCCGGAGACACTATTCGGATTGTCTGGATTAGGAGATTTAAGTTTAACGTGCATGTCCTCCGAATCTAGAAACTATCAATATGGTCTTGCACTTGGAAAACAGCAGTCTTTTGATAAAAATATCACTGTTGAGGGTGTTAGTACTTCTAGTGCGATAGTTTTAAAGGCAAAAGAGTTCGAGGTAGATACGCCAGTGATGGCTGTTATTAATAACCTTGTTTTAGGTAAGATTTCTTTGACGCACGCGATCCAAAACCTTTTATCCAGGCCGCAAAGGCAAGAATAAATCTTAGTTAATATCTATAATGCTCTGGTTTATAAGGACCCTCTGGCGTAACTCCAATATAATCGGCTTGGTCCGTTGCTAACTTTGTTAGTTTAACACCAATTCTATCCAAATGTAGTCGTGCTACTTTTTCATCTAGATGCTTGGGTAAAATAAAAACCTCATTTTTATAGTTTTTACTATTTGTCCATAATTCCATTTGTGCAAGTACTTGATTAGTAAAGGATGCAGACATAACAAACGATGGATGGCCGGTCGCATTTCCTAAGTTCAGAAGGCGACCTTCAGATAAAAGGATAAGTCTATTGCCATTTGGCATTTCTATCATGTCAACTTGTTCTTTAATGTTTGTCCACTTGTGGTTGCGCAGGCTTGAAACTTGAATTTCGTTATCAAAATGCCCAATATTTCCAACAATGGCCATATCTTTCATTTCTCTCATATGCTCTAAACGAATGACATCTTTGTTTCCTGTCGTTGTTATAAAAATATCTGCATCCGAGACCACATCCTCCAGGACAACAACTTCAAAGCCATCCATTGCGGCTTGTAATGCGCAAATTGGATCAACCTCTGTGACTTTAACGCGTGCTCCTGCGCCTCGCAGTGATGCAGAAGAGCCCTTGCCAACGTCGCCATAACCACACACAACAGCTGTTTTTCCAGCCATCATTGTATCTGTGGCTCTACGAATGCCGTCCACCAAAGACTCTTTGCATCCGTATTTGTTGTCGAACTTAGACTTTGTTACAGAGTCATTTACGTTAATAGCTGGAAAAGGGAGTTGCCCATTTTTCACGAGCTCATAAAGTCTATGCACTCCGGTTGTCGTTTCTTCTGATACACCACGTATATTGTCTCTGGTTTTAGTGAACCAACCAGGGGACTTCTTAATTCTCTTATAGATTTGTACTTTTATGACTTCTTCTTCTTCTGATTGTGGGACAGCAAGTATCTCTTCGCCAGCCTCAGCCCTCGCACCCAGAAGAACATAAAGTGTCGCATCACCGCCATCATCCAAAATCATATTAGGGCCATTTTCGAATTGAAATGATTGGTCCAAGTAATCCCAATGTTCTTCTAAGGATTGACCCTTAATCGCAAAAACAGGGATACCAGTTTTTGCAACTGCCGCGGCCGCATGATCTTGCGTGGAAAATATATTGCAAGATGCCCATCTTACATCCGCACCTAAAGCTGCTAATGTTTCGATTAAAACAGCAGTTTGTATCGTCATATGCAAAGAACCAACAATTCTAGCTCCCTTGAGAGGTTTAGAATTACCGTATTCTTTGCGGAGAGCTATTAGGCCTGGCATTTCTGTCTCTGCTATATCGAGTTCACGTCGTCCAAACTCTGCAAGTGAGATATCTTTTACTATGTAATCAGTGGCCATTTTTAAACTCCGTTTTATCGTCTGCTATCACAACTAAAACAAGGCTGCAATTAATCAATAAATTGTTTAAAGTATTTAAAATATCGATGAAAATACTTTTTTTGAAGGCGGAATGATGAGACCAGCACGTGCATGGCAAAGAATGTTATCTGGCCGCAGATTAGATTTGTTAGATCCCACACCAGTAGATATTGAAATTCAGGACATAGCCCATGGTTTGTCCTTTGTTGCTCGTTGGAATGGTCAAACAAATGGTGACTTTCCTTATTCTGTAGCTGAGCATTCACTTCTAGTAGAAAGGATTTTTAGCGAATTAAACCCAAATAGTAATTCAGAGGCTAAATTAGCAGCACTGCTCCACGATGCACCAGAGTACGTACTTGGGGACCTTATTTCACCTGTCAAAGCTGCTGTTGGTTACGGGTATGAAAATCTAGATGATAAACTTACAGCAGCAATTCATAGAAGATTTGGTTTGCCTGCAAAAGTCTCTCCTCATCTTAAGAAGAAAATTAAGAAAGCTGATAAAGTTAGTGCTTGGTTAGAAGCAATGGAAATAGCTGGTTTTTCAAAACATGAGGCCGACAAGTTTTTTGGAAAGTTTGATAAGTCCTATTTATCCCAATTTTCAATTCAGATCCGGCCACCCGCTATAGTCCGAAAAGACTACATAGATAAATGTTCAAATCTATTGGATCAAATCTAATGCCATTTTCTGTTCGAATCGCTGGTTCCAACGATATCATTGAAATGTCTAATTTATTAAATAATATTATTATTGAGGGTGGAAGTACGCTGCAGAATCGTATTTTTACGGCAATGGAATTTGAAAAGTATTTCTTTAAAAATCGATTTGCTATTTGCAGTCATGTAGCTGTCCAAGGTGACTCGATTATTGGCTTTCAATTTCTTGAATGGTCAGATCCTAATTGGTTGGGAATTGATAAGCTGCCATCGAATTGGGGGCTTATTGCTACTTATATAAGCAAAACTGCTCGAAGACTTGGTGCTGGGAAAAAACTTTTTGGTGCTACTAAATCATATGCAAGTAAAATAAAGATGCGCTCAATAAGCGCTACAATAAGCTCTGTTAACAAAGAAGCCATTAAATTCTATGATACTTTAGGTTTTTACGAATACGCGCAGTGTGAAAATCAAAACGGTCAGAATTGCATTTTGAAAAGATTCGATTTATGCGATGAGTATCTATCGTGGACTTCTTTTCGCTAATATGCGTTGGAGTGTTCTTCTATGCATGTTTAAGCGTCTTGCAGTTTCACTGACATTTCGGTCGCAAAGCTCATAAACCCTCTGAATGTGTTCCCATCTTACGCGGTCTGCGCTCATCGGGTTTTCTGGCGGCGGTGGAAGTTCATCATCTTTAGTTAATAGAGCATTTATCACATCATTTGCATCAGCTGGCTTTGACAAGTAATCGGTAGCACCAATTTTTACCGCCGCAACTGCCGTTGCTATTGCCCCGTAACCCGTTAATACGACTATCCGACAGTCGGGCCGTTTAGAACGTAAAATTTCTACTACGTCCAAACCATTTCCATCTGAAAGTCTAAGATCAATGACTGCGTAAGCTGGAGTGCGCGCTGTGGCTATTGCACTACCCGCAGCAATTGAACCTGCCGTTTCTACTGAAAAACCACGTTTTTCCATAGCCTTTGCTAAACGACGCAGAAATGGTTCATCGTCATCTAAAATTAGTAGTGTGTTATCTTCACCAATTGATCGTTTTTCAACCTCTTTCACGGGTTGTCTCCTGCCTTTTATCGGTTGCTTTGTTAGAAAGATAATACTTTGTCGTCAAATGTCTTGTAAATTTAAGTATTTTCGACAAAACACGCTGTAGTCTCGGCCATAATCTCAGGTGATGTGTCGGCTCTAAAAAACTCTACGAAACCATGCTCTGGCAGTACTAAATAGGTAATAGTCGAATGATCTACTAGGTAGTATTCATCATTACTTTCTTGCTTTTTGAAGTAAGTTCGATAAGCCTTACTTGCTGCTCTTACTTGCTCCTCGCTTCCGGTAAATGCAAGCATTCGCGGATGGATCATTTCAGTAAATTCTTGTAAAACTTCTGGTGTATCTCGTCTTGGATCAACTGATATAAAAACGGGTATTGTTTGGATGCCCCGCTCCTCAAGCATATCAACAGCATCAGCATTTCTTGAAACATGCAATGGACAAACGTCGGGACAGAATGTGTATCCGAAGTACACTAAAGAGGGTTTCGAAAATATTTCTACATCTGTCACAGTGTTTCCATTGGTAGAAACTAACTCAAGCGGGCCTCCAATATTTCCGGAACCTCCAGTTACTTTCGAATTTCGGCACTGAGCGAACGTATCTTCTTCATTAAACGGCCAGATTGGCGTTGTAGCTAAATATGTCAGACTGACTAGTATGATCAACGACGCGGCCGATAAGTAAACAATATTTTTCATATTCGTCATTTTCTTGAACTAACTCAGTACCTTGTTATACATATGCTATAGAGAATATCTTACAAAATAACGAGGGTGCGACAATGATACCCGAAAATGCAGTAATAATTTCAAGAGATAATCAGCGTAGTCAATGGATTAGATTGCGTACAATGATTTTATTACGCTGGGTCGCGATACTTGGTCAAAGTGCGGCAGTTTTAGTGGCAGTTCAGTTTTACAACCTACGTTTAGAGCTTGATTTAATTATTTTTGCCATTGGAATTTCGGTGGCAGGTAATCTTGTGGCTATGTTTGTTTTTCCAAAAAATGAACGGTTATCGGAAAAACAAAATATGGCCATGATATTATTTGATCTTCTTCAATTACTGTTGCTACTTTTTTTTACTGGTGGACTAAACAATCCATTTGCAGTTTTAGTGATCGCTCCAGTTGCTATTTCTGCGACCTCACTACCTCTAAGGTATACACTTTCACTAGGTATTATAGCTATAGTTGCAGTAACTGTATTGGCTAATTACAATTATCCTTTATTAACAGAGCAAGGATTTGTTTTAAGAGTTCCCAATATTTTTATTTTTGGAAACTGGACTGCAATTGTTATCTCAATGTTATTTTTGAGTTTCTATTCTCGTAAAGTAACGGTTGAAGTTAACGATATGTCGGATGCATTATTTGCAACGCAAATGGCACTTTCAAGAGAACAGAAACTTACAGACTTAGGGGGAGTCGTAGCAGCTGCGGCGCATGAGCTCGGAACACCATTGGCAACTATTAAATTGGCTAGTAGTGAACTTATGGATGAACTAAAGGATCGAAAAGAGCTTTTGGAAGATGCTTTACTTATAAGAGATCAAGCAGATCGTTGCCGTGATATTCTTCAGTCTATGGGTCAGGCTGGTAAAGATGATCAGCATATGCGTAATGCACCAGTATCAGAAGTAATTCGCGAAGCAGCAGAACCTCACTTGGATCGGGGGGTAGAGATAATTTTTGAGCTAAATCTGAAATCAAAAGAAGATATATCCCAGCCAGTAATTCAGCGTCTCCCAGAGATAATTCATGGTTTGAGAAATATGATCCAAAATGCAATTGATTTTGCTGATAGTAAGGTTTGGATTATTCTTAGTTGGAGTGAGGCAGACATAAAAATTACAATAAATGATGATGGACCGGGGTTTCCTGTGCAAATGATTTCAAGGATAGGGGATCCATTTGTTAGTTATCGAAAATCTTCTTCAGTGCGAAATAAGCAAATAGAGTATGAAGGGATGGGACTTGGTTTGTTTATAGCAAAAACGTTACTTGAGCGAACGAATGCAAAGCTTAACTTTTCAAATGGTGCGTCAAGATCAGTTGAGGTTTTAGACAATGATGGTCAGATAGGTGCGGTTGTAGAGATTTCTTGGACACGCTCAGATATTGAAAAGAAGAAAAATTTATCAGGGGAGAACGAAAACTTAAATGTATTTTAGCAGTTTAGAATTTATATCAGAGCCGGAAGATCAAATACATTTATAATAGCTTATGAAAGAATTTATTTTGCTCAAACAGACATTTGAAATTGAAATTAGTAATGAGCAGGAAATGGCCGAGTTAGCCATACTAACTGGTCAAATTATAAAGAGTAATGACATATTATTGCTTAAGGGAGAAATAGGGGCTGGAAAAAGCTATTTTTCCAGAAAACTCATTCAATCCCAACAAACTTTTCCAGAAGAAGTGCCATCGCCAACATTTACTCTAGTTCAGACATACGAGACCAAGTTAGGCGAAATTTGGCATGTGGATTTATATCGTCTTACTAATGCAGCAGGTTTGATAGAACTTGGCCTTTCGGAAGCTTTTGAGGATAAAATCTGTTTAATTGAATGGCCAGAGCTGGCGGTTGATATTGTGCCGGAAACCTCCCTGAGTTTAGAGATTTTAATAACTGCTGAACAGGAAAGAATGGTAAAATTTAGCTGGGCTTCTTCTGATAGTTGGGCCCAGCGCATCGAAAAAATTTCTGAAAGTTATAATGCGAAACAAAAGCAATATGTTGCTAGAAAAGATTGATTTGGTAGCTTGATTAAGGCTAGAAATACCCCTATTTTTTCACTCCTATGGAATTAAATAAAAAAATATTTGGAATGCCCTGTGGAGCAGATTTTCCAAGGTCGTTAGCTTCTGGAGTTTTTAATTTTTTTTCTGCTTATTCTCCAGAAATTTTGGCGCGTGTAAATATAATTGTAAATACTAACCGTATGCGAATTAGGCTGTTGGAGGAGTTTGCATCACTCGATACAGTCTTAATTCCTAAAGTATATGTTTTATCCGATTTATCAGAATTGGTTGGCACTTTCAAAGATCCTAATCCCAATTCGCACTTGCAATACAGATTTGAGCTAATGGTTCTGGTTCAAAAATTGATCGAACAACAACCTGACTTAGCATCGAAATCAGCTCTTTATGATCTCACTGATAATTTAGCAAAATTAATAGATGAATTGCAGGGTGAGAACGTCACACCAATGATGATTAAAAATCTAAACGTAGAGGATCATTCGGGTCATTGGCAGCGTATTTTGCACTTTATGGATATAGTAGTAACCTATCTTGAGGAAAGGAGTTTGGAACCAGACTCTGAAGGTTTTCAACGAAATCAAGTATTAAAGCTACTAAGAGCTTGGGAAGAATATCCCCCAGAAAATTATATTTTCATAGCAGGCTCTACTGGTTCACGAGGCACGACTTCAGAATTAATAAAAGGAATTTATGGGCTTCCTAATGGTGTTGTCGTTTTGCCAGGATTTGATTTTCATATGCCGGAAACAGTTTTTGGCAGTATTTCTGAACCACTCGTAGGTGAAGATCATCCACAGTATCGATTTGTTAAACTGCTTGGAGAGCTAAATATTAAATTCAGAGAAGTTGGTATTTGGCCTGTTGCTTCCCCCCCAAGCATCCCACGTAACAAATTAATTTCCCTTGCTTTGCGTCCAGCGCCATTCACGGATAGTTGGATGTTAGAGGGCCCTAAGCTAGAAAGTTTGGAGAGTGCCTGTGAAGGGTTAAGCTTATTTGAAGCTGATAACCAAAGACAAGAAGCTTTGGCTATTGCAATGCTCTTAAGAAAGGCAGCTGATCAAAACAAAAGAGTTGCTCTGGTTACTCCAGATCGAAGGCTCACTCGCCAGGTGACGGCAGAGCTATTGAGATGGGGTATTATTCCAGATGACAGTGCAGGAATTTCATTTCATCTAACATTGCCGGGCCGGTTTCTAAGAAAAGTGTCAGAGCTTTTAAATAGATCACCAACTTCATCTGAATTAATTGCATTGTTAAAAAACCCAATATGTCACAGTGATGAATTAGACCGTGGTAAACATTTGCATCTAGTATCAAGATTAGAATTTTTCCTCAGAAAAAATACCATAATAGATCCAAGGGTTGATCATTTAAATAATTTTTTAAAAGAAAATAATCAGCAATTTACGCATAAATGGGTAAAATGGCTTTCATTTTTTTTAATGAAAGTTCAAAAAGACGGATACCAAAAATTAGGTTATTGGTTGGAAGAACATATTTCTAACTCCAACTACCTCGCAATTGGTAGCGATCCGGCAAATAACAAAATGTCTAGTGCTTTGTGGGAGCGTGATGCTGGTGAGATGGCAAAAAAGATAATCGATAATATGTTTGTGGTGGCGGAGTCAGCGCCCTTAATGTCTTCGCTTGACTATAACAGGATGCTTAAGACAATTTTCTCGGATCATGAGGTCAGAAATTCGCATATTTCGCATAATGATATTTTAATTTGGGGAACACTTGAGGCTCGTGGAAATGGAACAGATCTACTTATTTTAAGTGGTTTAAATGAGGGAATTTGGCCAGCGCAGCCAGATTCTGACCAATGGATGAATAGAAAAATGAGAAAAGATGCTGGGCTGCTGTTGCCAGATAGAAGGATAGGTCTGGCAGCTCATGATTTCCAACAAGCTATGGGCGCAAAGGAAGTTTGGATAACTAGGTCTAAAAGAAATTCTGAGGCAGAGACAACTCCCTCGCGTTGGCTAAGTAGGTTAATTAACCTACTGGAGGGGCTAACTTCTAACGGAGGGAGACGTGCTCTTGAAAATATGCGCAGTCGGGGAGCTAAACATCTTTTATTGATAAATGAACTAGAAAAAACAAAACAAATAAAAAAGCCATCCAGGCCTGAACCAATTCCTCCTGTAAAAGTAAGGCCAAAAAAACTATCGGTAACAGAAATCAAAACTCTAATCCGTGATCCTTACTCTATATATGCTCGTCATATTTTAAAAATTGAACCCTTAGACCGTCTGGATAAGTTCTCGGCTTATGCATTACGAGGGATCGTTTACCATTCAATCTTCGAGAAATTCATGATGACTTGGAATGATGAAGCGAATTTAAAAGATCATATAAACAATCTACATAAAATAGCATCTGAAGTAATAAAATTCAGTACTTCAAATAAAATTCTACAAAAGTTCTGGATGAAGGGGATAAACGATTTATCAGAGTCATTTATTAACAAAGAGATAGAGCGGCATAATGAGGCTACCCCTTTAGCTTTTGAGAGAATTGGTAAATTTAAGATTAAGGATAAGGATTTTGAAATATCTGGTAAAGTCGACAGAGTAGATTTGAGGGATAGCGGTGATGCAATTATTTATGATTATAAATCTGGTACGTTGCCATCGTTAAAACAGCAAGTTGCTTATGATAAACAACTTTATTTACTCTGCTTGATGTTACAAAAGGGTGGATTAAAAGGGCTTAGCAAATTTGAAAGCAAAGTTGCCTCTTTTGTGCCGCTTAAGCCAAATGTAAACGAAGTATACATACCAACTCACTTGGAAAGTTTAGGCGAATTTGAAATTAAACTAGGTGAATTGATAGACGCTTATTTCATGCCAAACACAGGTTTTAAGGCTCGACGTGCTCTTTTTGCAAAAGAAGATTATTCCCCATACGATCAAATCTCACGTTATGGCGAATGGGATACATCCGATAAATGTGAAATTGAAATTTTATGAAAATAAATTCTGCAACAAGAGCTCAAATTACAGCATCAGATGCCAGATTTTCATCTTGGCTTACCGCAAATGCTGGGTCAGGCAAGACAAAAGTTTTAATAGATAGGGTCGCACGTTTACTTCTTGATGGAGTACAACCAGAGCAAATTCTATGTTTGACATACACTAAATCTGCTGCTGCAGAAATGAAAAATAGGTTATTTGATCGGCTTGGTAAATGGGCAATGTTAGCAGATCAGGAACTGAATTTCAGTCTTCGTGAGATGGGTATTCAAACACAACTGGGTATTGAAGAGCTTAAAAAGGCAAGAACCTTATTTGCCCGGGCCATAGAAGCTCCCGGAGGTCTAAAAATTCAAACAATACATGCATTTTGTTCATCTCTATTGAGAAAATTTCCCTTAGAGGCTGGAATATCGCCACAGTTTGGAGAATTAACTGAAAGGGGCCAGCGTGATTTATATTTAAAAGTTCTCGAAATACTTTCTGCAGATGAGGCAACGGAAGAAAGTTTTGAGCATTTTTCAAAGATAGCCAATGTAAGTAATTGGGAAGAGACCGTTTCAAAAATAGTCTCAAAAAGAAATATTTTTTCAAAAAGCAAAAGTCGTGCAGAAATATATGAAGCATTTTCTGTAAGCTCTGAAGTTTCAATAGAGGACGATATCAGTTCTTACTTCCCAAATGGTACAATAAGTTTTTTGAAGAAAATATCGGAGTGTTTGCAAAAATCTACTAGTAAAGTTGATCAAAAAATTTCTAAAGAACTGAGTAAAATTTTCTCAATTGATTTGATTAGCCTTCAGCTCCTAGAAAAAATTTTTCTATATAGCAAAACTGCCAAGGCACCATTCACTGCGAAGTTAGGAAAATTTTCAACTAAAGAAATGAAAAATGGTTTTTTAGCTGATTATACAGACGAAATTGATGATTTTATGGTTCGCCTAGAAACTTTTAGAAATAGAAGGCTTTCTTATCTAGCGGCTGAAACTTCATTTTCTATTCATAAATTTGCGAGTGCTTTTTTGAAAGTTTACACAGAGCAAAAGAATTTCAAAGGACTTTTGGACTTTGATGATTTGATAAATATTACTGTTAATCTTCTTACGACCTCAGCAGTCGCTGACTGGGTCCTATATCGATTAGATGGCGGTATAGATCATATTTTAGTAGACGAAGCTCAGGACACTAGTCCGTCTCAATGGAAAGTGATTGAAACATTAGCTCAGGAATTAACAAGTGGCCAAGGTATAAATGAGAATAGGTCTAGAACAGTTTTTGTTGTGGGAGATCAAAAGCAATCAATCTATTCATTTCAGGGGGCTGATCCGGGGCAATTTGATAGAGTTCGTGATAGTTTTTCGGCTAAGTTAGAAGGTGCCGAGAAAACTTTACAAGTAGCTTCTCTTGACTATTCATTTAGGTCATCGCAAACAATTCTAGCTCTTGTTGATAAGATTTATGAAGACGCTAGGGGTGAGGGCTTTGGTTGGGGACGAAAGCATTTAGCATTTAAGTCAGAGTTACCTGGTCGCATTGATCTGTGGCCAATTATTCCAAAAAAAGTAAATCCTAATTTGTCAGAATGGGAAAAGCCAATTGAATTAATTAGTGACGCTGATCACTTTGTAAGTTTAGCTCGCTTAATTGCACAAGAAATCAAGAGAATGATAGATCAAGATGTCCAAGTCCCAGAGCAGAAAACCATTAATCAACAGCCTACCTTTCGTAGTGTTCGAGCAGGGGATTTTTTAATTCTCGTCCAACGGCGGTCAGAAATTTTTCATGAGATCATACGGGCCTGTAAAGATGTCAATTTGCCGATAGCGGGAGCAGATAGATTAAGGTTAGCTGGTGAACTCGCCATTAAAGATATATGCAATTTTCTTTCATTTATTGATAATTCAGATGATGATTTTTCGTTAGCTGCAATTTTAAAGTCGCCGCTATTTGGTTGGAATGAGAAGAGGTTATTTGAATTAGCACATTCACGCGAAGAAATGACTTTATGGCAGGCTTTAAGAAATGACCCAATTAAGTTTGCTCATGAGTTAGAAGTTTTTGAGGATCTCAGATCTGTTGCTGACTTTGTAAGGCCATATGAACTGATAGAAAGAATATTAATTCTCCACAATGGAAGATCTTTATTAATTGGGAGGCTTGGAAAAGAGGCAGAAGAAGGTATAGATACATTGCTGACCCAGGCTATGGATTATGAATCTTCTGAGATACCAAGTTTAACAGGGTTTCTTGCATGGATTTCCGATGAGAATATAGAAGTTAAAAGGCAATTTGATAGTTCTGTAAATCAAATCAGAGTAATGACTGTTCATGGTGCTAAGGGACTGGAAGCACCGATAGTTATTTTACCAGAGACTCACGATTTTAAAAATGAGATATCGGATGAAATATTGTTCACTGATGATTTAGCATTCAAAAAATTTTCCAGTACGGAGCGCAGTAATAAAACAACTGAAGTGTATAACAGTCAAAAGCAGAAAAACTCTGCCGAGCGAGACCGCCTTTTGTACGTTGCACTAACGCGGTCCGAGGTTTGGCTGATAGTGGCCGCAGCAGGAAATGTATCTGATGATGGAAAGAGTTGGTATAAAAAAGTTGAAAAAGGATTGATTGATCTTGATGCAAAGTCAGAACCCTTCTCACATGGTCACGGCCTTCGCTATCAGCGTGGTGAGTGGTTGGTTGGCAAGTGTTCTGAAAAGCATCTTAAAAAAGATGCAAAAATAAAATTGCCTCAGATTTTTAAAGAAAACTTAGGTGCGCCCGTAAAATTTGAGAAATTTATCAATCCGTCAAACTTAATGGGATCCAAGAGTATCCAACGGATTGATAAGGTCACTGAGGGCGATGGCGGTAAACTTTTTGGTACGATAGTACATTTGCTTTTAGAGAAATTGCCAAAATCAAACTCAACTGACTGGCAGAATATTGTGCCTAACCTCCTGAAGTGGGCAGAGATAAACGTGTCTGAAGAAACCCAGATTAGGGCATATAAACAGGCGGAAAATATACTAAAGAACCCAAGCTTTGAATTTATATTTGCTCCGGATACTTTGTCAGAGGTTCAGTTTTCAACAATTGTAGAGTCTGTTGGAGAAATACCTATTGTTGGTGTAATTGATAGGCTCGTGTTGTCTCAGGACTCAGCTCTAATAATTGATTTTAAAACTAACCAAGAGGTTCCTTCTAGCATTGATGAGGTACCCCTTGGAGTTCTAAAACAAATGGGAGCATATGCGGCATCAATGCAAAAAGTATTTCCAAAAAAAAATATAGAGTTGGGAATTATTTGGACTCACTCAGCCGAGCTGATGAAAATCGATGTTATTAGGGCTGTAAGTTCAATAGGCTCACTCCGAATGACTTGACCTTTCCACTACGCGACCATAGGTTTTAATTAGGATAAGTTTAGGAGAACTTCATGGCAACAGTAGCGGTAACCGATGCAACATTCGATACAGAGGTTAAGAATTCGGAAATACCTGTAGTGGTAGATTTTTGGGCAGAATGGTGTGGCCCTTGCAAACAGATTGGACCTGCATTGGAAGAGTTGGCGATGGAGCTTGAAGGGAAAGTCAAAATAGCAAAGGTTGACGTTGATACCAATCCAAGTGCAGCCGCTTCGATGGGCGTTCGAGGAATTCCAGCATTGTTCATTTTTAAAGATGGAGAAGTGGTGTCCAATCGCGCTGGTGCTGCTCCAAAAGCAGCATTACAAAGTTGGATTGAAGAGAGTATCTAGTTCGAATTGAGAAGCTAATATGTCTGTTAGCTTATTTCGTGCTTTTGAAACCAGAGCATATTTTGAGCCAGTTTTTGATGGGGTAGATACCTGATGGCACATGAAAAATTTAGTACATGGCATGGCACCACAATTATTGGCGTTAAAAAAAATGGAAAAGTTGTTATTGCCGGTGACGGGCAAGTCAGCTTGGGTCAAACAGTTATCAAAGGGACGGCCAAGAAGGTTCGAAAACTCTCTCCAGGTGGCCATGATGTTATTGCTGGGTTTGCTGGATCTACTGCAGATGCATTTACACTACTGGAACGTTTGGAAGCTAAGCTAGACGCTATGCCTGGCCAGTTGGCAAGAGCATCTGTAGAGTTGGCCAAAGATTGGCGAACTGATAAGTATCTTCAAAAACTAGAAGCTATGCTGATTGTTACAGATGGAGAGCAATTGCTCGTTATTACTGGGGCTGGAGATGTCTTAGAGCCAGAACATAATGTTGCAGCAATTGGTTCTGGTGGCAATTATGCTTTGGCGGCGGCCAGAGGTATGATGGACAGCAAGAAGACTGCTGAAGACGTAGCCCGTAAAGCTATGGCAATAGCGGCTGATATATGTGTTTACACCAATGGGAAACTAACGGTTGAAACACTCTAATTTTTTTCTGGAGAATAAAAATGACTGATCTTACTCCAAGAGAGATTGTATCAGAACTCGACCGGTATATTATTGGTCAACGAGATGCTAAACGAGCAGTGGCGGTTGCATTAAGGTCAAGGTGGCGGCGAAAGCAGCTCGGTGATGATTTAAGAGACGAGGTTTATCCAAAAAATATTTTGATGATAGGCCCTACTGGAGTTGGCAAGACAGAAATAAGTCGACGTTTAGCAAAGCTGGCCAGAGCACCTTTCATAAAAGTCGAAGCTACTAAATTTACGGAAGTAGGCTATGTCGGTCGAGATGTTGAGCAAATCGTCAGAGATCTTGTGGAGGCGTCCATAAATCAGACGCGAGAGTGGATGAGAGATGAGGTCCGCTCGAACGCTGAGCGCGCAGCAGAGGAGCGAGTGCTAGATGCGATAGCCGGCGTGGATGCAAGAGAAGCTACAAGAGAAATGTTCCGAAAAAAATTACGATCTGGAGAATTGGACGACACAGAAATAGAGCTAGACTTAAATGATACTTCAAGCCCTCTCCCAATGTTCGATATACCTGGCCAGTCTGGATCACAAATGGGGATGATGAATTTATCTGATTTGTTTGGCAAAGCAATGGGTGGCAGAACCGTCAAAAGAAAAATGACAGTTGAGGAGAGCCATGAAGTCTTGATGAGTGAGGAAGCAGATAAGTTATTAGATGATGAGACAGTTACCCGAGCTGCAATAGATGCTGTTGAACAAAATGGAATTGTGTTCCTTGATGAGATTGACAAAGTCTGCGCTAGGTCAGATGCGCGAGGTGGGGACGTTAGTAGAGAGGGCGTGCAAAGGGATTTACTGCCCCTAATAGAGGGTACGACTGTGTCTACAAAGCATGGTACAATCAAAACTGACCATATTCTTTTTATAGCCTCAGGCGCTTTTCATGTAGCAAAACCATCAGATTTATTGCCAGAGCTTCAGGGCCGTTTGCCTATTCGAGTTGAGTTGCGCGCTTTAACAGAAGAAGATTTTGTCAGAATTTTAACTGAAACAGACAATGCGCTTACCCTTCAATACAAAGCTTTAATGGCGACAGAAGGAGTTGAAGTAACTTTTTCTACTGAAGGAATAAACGCATTGGCAAAAATAGCTGCTGATGTAAATGAAAGCGTAGAAAATATTGGAGCGCGTAGGTTATATACTGTTATGGAGCGCGTTTTTGAGGAGCTATCATTCACTGCTCCCGATAAGTCGGGTATATCGATTGAAGTCAATTCAGATTTTGTTGAAAGCAATATCGGTGACTTATCAAAATCATCAGACCTAAGCAGATATGTCTTATAACAGATTTATTTCATAAGTAGTCGACTAAAGGTCCTTTAATTGGATCCAAAGCTTTCTTAGTGTTTAACGGAGGATGCACTTTATTGTTTTTTACAACGATTGTCTGTGACGCAATTTTATTTGCATCAGCAGGATCGTGAGTTACCATCAAAACTAATAATCTTCTCTTTCTAGCAATTTTTTCGATTAATTCTAACATTTGATCTTTGAGAGATGGGCCTAATGCGGAAAATGGTTCATCCAATAGCAAAATTTTATTTTTTTGTAGTAAAACTCTTGCCAGTGCTACGCGACTTTGTTGTCCTCCAGAAAGCTGTGAGGGTTTTCTGCTTTCTAGGCCGTGTATTCCAACCTCTGAAATAACAGAGTGTAGTTTATCTTCATCATCATTAGAAATTTTTGGCCAGTGAGAAACGGCCAGCGCTAAATTTCGCCAAACGCTCAAATGTGGAAACAAGTTATTATCTTGAAATAAAATTGAAATGTTTCTTTTTGAGGGAGGAAGGTCGCTAATTTCTTGCTTATTCCATAAGATAGAACCACTCGAAATCTCAGAGAAGCCCGAGATAAGATTTAAAAAGGTGGATTTCCCAGCGCCAGAGGGGCCCATTACTGCATATATTTTGTCAGATTCTAACGAGAGATTAGCAGAGATCGCCAAATAGTTTTCCTCGAAAGAAAAATTAAGCTTAAGCATTTCTTGTTTTCCCAATTCTATCAAAGATTAAGAAAATTCCTATTGAAATTAAAACTAATATTACCGCTGATGCCATTGCTTGGTCTATACGGTACGCGCTCATCAATTGGTATATAACAAGCGGCAGTGTTTCAAAATTCGCACCTCCGAAAAGAACAATTACACCTAAGTCCCCCATGGACAGTGCTGCCACCAGCCCTATACTGTAAGTCAAAGCACTTTTTAATCTTGGTAGGTATACCCAGTAAAACCAAGCAATGGGTGTCATTCCATGAGTGATAGATAGGCGTCGGAAATTCGATACTATTTCATCAGATGCTGGACGCATAATTCGAATTGCAAATGGTAGCCCCATTATAGAATTTACTGTCAAGATTACCCAAAAGGTAACTTCGAAAGGGTTAATAAAGTTTCTAATCATAAGAAATAAGCCTGCACCTATAATTAGTGGGGACACTGCGATGCTTAGAGTCCCAATCACTTCACCCCACTTGTTCATAAAACCCATTGCCAAAATTGTAGAAATAAGCGCAGAAAAAAGAGCCAGCGTGATTGAATTAAATATCGGAGTCCAGATTGTGATTTCTAATAAATAGAAATTCTGTACTCCTTTAATTAGTACTGAAATTAATGGTATAGTTAAGAAAAGACCCATTACAATTATAATGCCAAAGTCCCAGAATAACGAGCCGAGCCTCAAATATCTTCTATGTATTGGACGATCTAAGCCTTTATTAAAATTTAGGGGCAGACCAAAGATTATGATCGATAAAACACATGTCAAAGCGGCGATTGACAATTGTATGAATGCTAAAAATGATGCCCTCCCAAAGTCTAGCTCAAACCGAAATGATTGATATATTGCAAGTTCAAGGGTAGTTGCTTTCGGCCCTCCTCCTAAAGTAAGAACAACAGCAAAACTTGTTAGACACAGCACAAAAATAAGACTAAAAATTTGCGGAGCAATTAAGCGCACGATTGGCCAATCCAGTATCCAAAAACGTATTAAGAAATTTAGATTCAACCCGTCTGCTAATCGGTCGAGCTCTTTAGGTCTTCTTTCCAGGGCCAGCAAAAATGCTCTGGTCGCTAAAGGTATATTGAAAAAAATATGAGCTAATAATACCCCTGAAAGCCCATATATAGAAAATACTCGAAACCCAAAAAAACTTAATACTGAGTTTAAAAGACCTGAATTACCAAAAACGGATAACAAGCCTAATATTGCAACTATAACCGGAAGGATGAACGGCACACTCAAAGCGACGATTAAAAGCCGTCGGCCTCTAAATTGTCTTCGTGACAAAGCTAATGCTAAAGGCCATGCAAGTAATACTGATAAAAGGGATGATAAAGCAGCCTGAACTAGGGTAAATTTTAATGCTTCTCTATCAGCAGTTGTGAAAGTAAAGTTTTGGTCCGCATGGAATATTAGTACCACCAACGGACCAAAAACTGCAAAAAGCAGAATGCAATTTGCTACTATTGAGAAAGTGCGTTGCGCCACTCTTCTATCGCCAGTTTAGTTATTTCTGACGCCTCATTTTCAGAGAAATATACAGTAGATTTCGGCATTGGCAGATCAGAAAACACGGAAGGCCATTTCTCCATGGCTTGTGAAGAGGGATAAGACCAATTTGTCATTGGTATTAAATCCTGAAATTCGTCAGATAAAATGAATTTCATAAACATTGAAGAAAGGGCGTCATTCTGTGAGGATTTAACTTTGGCAGCAAGCTCAAAGAATGGATAATGCCCCTCATTAAATATGGCGGCTTGCTTTGTGTTATCTTCCTCCACCACAATGTGGTATGCTGGCGATGTCGTGAAAGAGAGAACTCCTCCTGCTTCCCCGTCGGTGAAAAGACCGTAGGCCTCCGACCACCCCTTAGTCACGGTTAATATTTTTGGTGCAAGTTTTTGCCAGTATTCACCGGCATCTTTCCCATATATTTTTTTAACCCAAAGAACTAGTGCTAGACCTGAGATAGAACTTCTAGGATCTTGAATGACTATTTTAATATCATCAGGCAAGTTTGCCAATTCTTCAAAGCTACTTGGTGGTTTTGTTTTTGTAGTGTCAAATACAAAACTGGCATAAGACCAATCAAATGGTAAAAATATTTCATCATCCCAATCAATTGGAAGGGTCAGAAGGCCGTTGTCTTGATTATGAGGGGCAAAAATTCCTAATTCCCTAGCCTTTTTCGTTATGTCCGTATTTAATCCAATGACTACGTCGGCAGAAGTATTATTTCCTTCTAGCACAAGTCTGGGTAATAATTCTCCTGCCGAAAAGACTAGATCGCAATCACATGTCTCTTCGAATTTAGCTTCTATAGAGGGACCAGGACCCCACTCAGAAGTAAAATAATCTGGTGCATAGACTGTCAAAGTGGGTACTTGAGCTAACGCCGTCCCGGCGCTCAATAATCCCGCTGCAAAAGTAAGTTTAAGCATTTTTTCTCTCCTTATGCTAGCGGAGAGTGGTTTAGGACATTGCCCAGACCTTCCCTCCGCCGGTTCTAACCGGTTCAGGTTCTACGGGTTCATTAACATGTCTCAGCCTTAGGCACCCCGAGGTACTTTCTTAGTATATACAGATTTGGTAATGATCAAGAGGAATTGACTTGAGGAATGGCCAACCAACGTTTACACCATCGTTATGCATAGGAACTGGTAATGAGTATAAATACATTTGGACATTTATTTTGTGTAACAACTTGGGGTGAAAGCCACGGGGAAGCTATTGGGGCAACTATAGATGGTTGTCCTCCGGGTGTAGAAATAACTCATAACTATATTCAACATTTTATGGAAAAGCGACGACCTGGACAAAGTAAATACACTACACAGCGACGCGAGAAGGATTTGGTAGAAATTTTATCTGGCGTCTTTGAAAACAAAAGTACAGGAACGCCAATCCAGCTCTTGATAAAGAATACTGATCAAAGATCCAAAGACTATAGTGAAATTGAAAATACGTTCCGCCCAGGGCACGCTGATATAACTTATTGGCAGAAATATGGTATTAGAGACTACCGGGGTGGTGGTAGGTCTTCAGCAAGAGAGACAGCTTCTCGTGTCGCTGCGGGAGCGGTGGCTCGTGCCGTTTTATCGGAATTGATGCCAGACCTTCGAATACAAGCTTACCTAACTCAAATAGGTCCGGATAAAATTGATAAAAGTAATTTTGATTGGCAAGAAATAGAGCAAAATGATTTTTGGTCTCCGGACAAAAAAGCAGCGGACAGATGGGCTAAATATCTAGATAAGATCAGGAAATCACATAATTCCACAGGCGCTGTAATTGAGGTGCAAGCAACCAACGTACCCGCTGGATTAGGAGCGCCAATTTATGGAAAATTAGATATGGATATATCTTCTGCATTAATGTCCATAAATGCAGTAAAGGGTGTTGAGATTGGTGAAGGAATGCAAGCTGCAGAATTGACTGGTTCAGAAAATGCTGACGAAATATTTATAGGGAATGACGGTAAGCCAGAGTATACTTCTAATCATGCTGGCGGTATTTTGGGAGGTATATCAACAGGACAAGATATTATTGCTAGATTTGCGGTAAAACCAACTTCCTCAATATTGAGTTCACGTAAGTCGATAACTAAGACTGGCGAACCAACTAAAGTGGTTACTAAAGGCCGTCATGATCCATGTGTTGGAATACGTGCAGTGCCGGTAGCGGAGGCCATGATGGCATGCGTTATATTAGATCATTTTCTTGTCAATAGAGGGCAAATTGGAAACGCTGGTGGTCGAATTGGCTGAGGAAACTGTTGTTTGATAAGTCTCTAAATACTTTCCTTTGAGGTTTGTACTAACAATATACCTACGGTAACTATTAACACTCCAAAATAATCATATACACTTAGTGACTCACCTAGTACCAGCTTAGCAATGAAAATGCCAAAGAAGGGATTTAAAAAATGAAATGTTGCCGCTTTTACTGCTCCAATTTCGTTCACCAACCAAAACCAAACTACTGTAGCAACTAGGCCTGCCGCTAAAGTTGTATAAATAAAAGCCATCAAAAGTTTCATGTTAAGGTCAATAATATAGGTTTCAAATATAATTGAAAAAATGAATAGTGAACCTCCACCTATTAGCATCTGATAACCAACTATGACTAATAGGTTTCCTTCTGAATTAGTGTTTCGCACGGCAAGTGTCGCAATGGATAATGCTAAAGCCCCTAAAATGCAGTATATTATACCCAACTGATTAACCCCGTCACTTATTCTAAACCCCATTACTAAAATGACCCCAACAAAACCAACCCCAAGTCCCAAAATACCTATAAATGATAACCGTTGTCCTAAAAACAACCATCCTAGAAGAGCAACTAGTAGTGGCATACTAGATGCTATTATTGCCGCTATAGAGGCTTCAATCCACTGCATCGAGATAAAGTTTAATCCGAGATAAATTGTATTCTGGCAGATCCCAAAAATTATTGTTGCTCGCAATTGTTTTTTTGTAAGTTTGAAATTTTGCCTGAGCCACTTTGCAATGATTAAAGCTAACATCCCAGATATAAAAAATCTTAGTGATAGTGTGCCAAGAGGTGGAGCATAGCTCACGATAATTCTTGCTGCTGTGAAGGCGGAAGACCAAAGAAGAGCAAACACTAGACCAAGAAGTAAAGCTTTAGGTTTCAAGTTCTCTCCAAAAATTAAAGATCTAAAGGCTATTTAACAAAAAGCAAAGGGCCGCCTTAAGCGACCCCTTCAAATATCAACTTTAATTGTTTTTAGTTGTTTACACTTTCTTTTAAAGCCTTTGCGATTGTCATTTTGACAACTTTGTCTGCCGCTTTTTTGAATTGTTCACCGGTTGCAGGATTGCGCACCATTCTTTCTGGGCGTGCACGGCACATGATTTTACCAACACCTGGTAGAGTGATTGCTCCCCCGCCTGAAACTTCTCTAGTGATGAGCCCACAAATTGCGTCTAGTGCTGCACTAGCAGATTTCTTATCTGTACCCATTTCTTCAGACAAAGCTGCTACAAGCTGTGTCTTTGTCATTGGCTTCGACATATTTTTCTCCTTATTAAATACCCAACAGGTTGGGCTTCACTATCTGATTGTAACTGAATATTGTGTAACAACACAACAAATAGTGTATAATTTTGGTATAAAATAGCACTTTTTTTAAGTTTTTGGCAGAAAATAGGGTCTAATCTTAATAAAATGAGAATATAGCAGCTTAAAATCTGCCCTTATTGGTAAATTTGATATTTTATGTTTGGTCTACTAAAAACAGCCGTAGTGTGTAGTAGAAATATAAAAAATAGCTTAATTTCTTATTAAACTAATCAAAAGAAAGATCTTTTGTAGAAATTCTGGCTCGATTAGATTTCAATCCAGCTCGATTTTTCTTTTCAGAAAGGCGTTTTCTATTACTGGCTAAAGTTGGCCGAGTAGGCACCCTGCTTTTAGGTTTGAGTAAAGATTTTCTAATCATATCCTTCAAGCGTTTAAGTACAATCTCGCGATTACGTACTTGGTGTCTTGTATCATCGCACTTGAGCACAATGGCACCATCTTTTGTCCATCTACTTCCAGCGATTATTTTTAGCCTTTTTTTTACAGGGTCGGACAATGATGGTGATTTTCCGGCTTCAAATCTCAATTCTACTGCACTGCTTGTTTTATTAACGTGTTGGCCTCCAGGCCCGGAAGCTCTAATAAACTGTTCGCTTAATTCCCAACTCTGTAAAGTTATTTGTTCGTTAATTTTTAGCATCTTTGGAAGTTACCATTTTTTGCCGTATTAGTCATTTATTAGAAAAGGCCGCTCAGTCTGAGCGGCCTTCCAAGATTTTCGGAGGTGGGCCGGTTAGGTGGCTCACCAATTAAAAGTTTTGCATTTCAGGACTGCCCTAGATGCGACTACCCCTAACTGTTCCGACACCTCTCTCCAATACCTTTTTAGACACTGGACCACCTCCTTTCGTTTGTTAACTCTAAAACATATGGTGTCATAGAATGAAAATTTTTCAAGATGTTTTATTGTCTCGCGATAAAAAAAATGAAACAAAAATTCGAAAGGGGATTAATGCCGCTAATCCAATTAACCATTTCACCATTAAATCTGCTACAGCAAGTGATACCCACAGTGGCGCATCAGCACCAAAGGTTAAAAAGGGAACTATTTCCCATGACCATGAAACCTCATTATTTGCGGCTTCAGAAAAGAATGTTATCTGTGCTGAAAATGCAATCGTAAAAAAAATAGCAGTATCGATTAAAGATGCCAGCAACGTTGATGCGAGAGGCGCCTTCCACCATTCAGCTGAGCGCAATTTATTGAAAACAGCTATATCAAAAAGTTGCGCTATAATAAAAGCAAGGCCTGATGCAAATGCTACTCTTAATGCTACAGCTGGATATTCATAGCCATCACCTTGTAGCATAATTTTGCTTCCAACAAAAGAACATAAGATGCCTGTGATAAATCCTGCCAGCACTATTTTCCGAGCTGCGGTGGGGCCATAACTTTTGTTCATCAGATCGGTAATTAAGAATGCGATGGGATAAGTAAATGCGCCCCAGGTAAGAAGGCCATCTAGCAATAAGAATTGTACTAGAATGTTTGACGCAACTACTACTGACGCCATGGCAAGAATGCCAATAAGAAGTTTTTCCATAAAATTTATTCCCGTTTTTTATCCAAGGTAGCGGTGACTTGTTATTTTTTATTAACGTGTGAGCGTTACATTCAGATTAAAAGTTTTGCAAGCGTAAAGTACAATAATTAACTTAGCTTGTATCGCCATCGGGGTTTACTCTTAGCATAAGAACTAAACCAATTAAAAAAAGAATAATAAGAGGTGATACACCAAGATTGTTACTGTTTGTTACTGCTGTGACATAGGCAATTAATGCTGGAGCAAGAAAAGCGGTAGCTCTACCAAGTAATCCATATATACCAAAATACTGAGTTGAATTAGAAGTGTTCGTATGTCTTACCATCATGGTTCGACTTGCTGATTGTAGAATGCCTCCAAAGCCGCCAATTAGAACCCCACATCCATAAAAAATATTGTCTGGAATACTTGAGCCTTCGGCTAATGGAATGCCAAAGAAAGATACTCTAGACATTCCAACAACTATAACGCAAACAGCAGTTAAAACTATAATACTCAAGAGTATTACTGGCTTCGGCCCCACCCGTCTATCCCACTTACCACCGAGCCAACTACAAACGGCTGCTGCAAGTGCTGCAACTATTCCAAAAGTTCCAATTTGAACAATCGACCAGTCTAAAACTAAGGCTGCATAAACTCCTCCAAAGCTGTAAAGCCCATTTAAGCTGTCGCGGTAAAACATATTTGAAATTAGATATCTAACTGTACTTTTTTTGTCGCGTAAGCCCACCACTGTTTTCCACAGATCTTTCAGACCGCTCCCGAAGCTGGCACCTATGCGTGGCTTGGACTTATCATTAATCCATAAAAAGTAAGGCACTGAAAAAATAATAAACCACAAAGCGACAAAAGGACCAACAAAGCGTGTTCCTTCTTTAGCCTCGGCGTTAAGGCCAAAAATTGGATCAAAACCAATTAATGTTTTCCCATTATCCTGTTCAACAAATAGGGTAAGGACTATTACAAGAGAAACTAGGCCTCCAACGTATCCAAATCCAAAACCACTCCCAGAGATTGCACCTGTTTCGGATCTATTTCCCAATGAGGGCAGTTGTGCGTTACTGAAAATATAAGCCAATTCAGCACCGACAAACCCTATCCCAAAAGAAATCAAAATCCACTGCCAATTTGATCCATCAGGCAGGCCAAACCAAGAACTAAAGGCGCCAATTATCAATAAAGCAGAAAAAAGATAAATCCATTTTATCCTGTTCCCGTAATTATCAGCAATGGCACCGATAATTGGTGCGGTAAAACCGACTATCAGGCCAACTATTGTTATGGTCAAAGACCAATAATATTGAGCATTGGCTCTGGAAGATGCGCCGTCTAATCCGTTAGTTATAAAATACTCAGCAGCTACAGTGGCAAAATAAGGGCCGATTATAAATGTAACCATCAGCGTATTATAAGGCTGACAGGCCCAGTCATAAAAAAACCAGCCCCATATTTTCTTTGAAGTGTTCATAAGACTAGTCTCCCATTGTTCTATGTACTAAAACAAGTTCGCATAGACTAAAGCAAGTTATTCTTGCATTGGGGGCCAAGGTCTTTTTTCTTCTGAGTCAACCCAATCTTTCAACCAGTCTGGCATTTTAGGCGACACAAGCGCCACTTCGATCTCATCAAAAATCTTTTGTGGATTAATAATTCCATTATTCCCTACAAACGCTGCGCGATAAATAATATGTCCAGCGCACTCTTTTTTGGAATTCCACATAGATTGTTCAATGTACAAGAACCTTTTGTCCCAGCAGACCGTTCTGGTCTGCATTCGTATCCGGTCAAAAGCCCTTATACGTTTTCGATACCTTACATTTGCGCCCGCCATTGTCATCGACCATCTATTTTTTAAAATGACCTTGCTAAAGCCTGACCTGCTCGAAAATGGTATACGGCCCAAATCATACAATGTTAGTGCACGCCCATTATTAAGTTCAAACCAGAAATCAAGATCCCATGGCCAGCAAATATGGAATGATTCATGGATTTCACCTACAGATATGTGCTGCTGAGATCTGTTAACTAATCGCTCTTTTGCCATTCTTATAAATGGATACATTTAAAGTTCACAATTCTTCCATGGAGGGGTGTCATGTATGGGTAGATATTTTTTAAAACTTGGCCCAAAAGCTAATTCAAATAGTCACCAACACTTCGAACGTCAGAAGCTAAGCCTTCTAGAACAGAGCCTGCACCATCTAGTACTCCCTTGGTCGTTCCACAAGAGCAAAGCAGTAAAACTAAAGATGTGCAGAATACTTTTTTTAACATTTCCTGATATCTTGCCATAAACACGCACAGGCAACTTACATATTTTGCTGCAAAACATCAACGTCTGGTAGTTAGACAACTGTATACGCTTTTAGATCAAGCTGCAGTCTGCTGTTCTATTACTGGGCGTGACTGGAAAACAAATTTAGCGTCTTGGAAAGTCTCAAGTACAATTTTTGTTGCATGAGCCTCATCATAAGCAAATACTAACTGGTCGTCGACGTCTTCGTAATGTTCATTAACGTATCCAATTAGGTATGGTTTTAAGTAAGGTTTGAGCATGGCGATATCCTTTAACTAAATAAGATACGGTGGCTTACTCCTTTTGGATCACTCTAACCCTTTGAAAGTAATACATGTCTTATTGTGTAGATTTATGAAAAAAAGCGCAGAGCCAAAACGATTTGATTAAATTGTTTATGACCCTGCTAAAGTAAAAAAACGGAATAGGGAGACTATTCGTTTCAGGCTAAGATTTAATTATAAGGACAATTAGAAAAATAAATCTTAGTTTGTTAAACTTATATTACAATTTCTGGAAATATAATGAGATCCTAAGTTTAAACTTTGCCTTACTTTTATAAGTTTTAAAACTAGGCTAAATTAGACACCGAAGCTTAAGAAATAAGCATGTTTAAAAAAATTAAAGGACAACCTAGGTTGATGTCATCAGTGCCGGAACTCTTTATCTGTTTGATGGTCAGGCTCATTGATTTTAATGGTGACGAATTATGACTTCCCCTCCTAACGTTTTATGGATTATGGCTGATCAGCTTAGATATGATTATTTGAGTTGTTATGGTCACTCAAATTTACATACGCCAAATATAGACGCCCTTGCTAGCCGAGGAGTTCAATTTAGTAACGTATATGTACAATCTCCAGTTTGTGGGCCATCTAGAATGTCAGCATACACTGGTAGATATGTCAGAAGTCATGGTTCGACTTGGAATGGAATGCCGCTTAGGGTTGGTGAGCGCACTATTGGCGATCATCTAAAAGAAAATGGTATACAGTCCGTTTTAGTCGGGAAAACGCACATGGTTGCCGATGCTGAAGGTATGGCTTGGCTTGGGATTGATCCTAGTAGTGAAATTGGAGTTCGTGTTTCTGAATGTGGGTTTGTGCCTTTTGAGCGAGACGATGGTTTGCATCCAAATAGTGCTCGCCAGCGGTGGTCTTCCTATGATGATTATTTAGCAGAAAAGGGATATATTTCAGATAATCCATGGGGTGATTTTGCTAATTCTGGGTTGGATGAAAATGGAGATTTATTATCTGGCTGGCTTTTGAAAAATTCAAGATTGCCAGCGAATATTCAGGAGGAGCATTCTGAAACTGCTTATATGACAAATCGGGCTATGGATTTCATGGCTCAAGCTCGTGAAAGTGATCAGCCTTGGCTCTGCCATTTATCCTATATCAAACCGCATTGGCCATATATTGTTCCTTCTCCCTATCATGAAATGTATTCAGATGAAGACGTCAATAACCCAATTCGTTCCGATAAAGAAAAGCAGACCAATCATCCGTTACTTCGTGCTTATCAAAATGCAAGGGTCTCAAAATGCTTTTCTAGAGATGAAGTGCGAGAGCATGTGATACCGGCTTATATGGGATTAATTAAGCAGCTAGATGACAATTTAGGTAGATTATTTCAGTGGATGGATAAGTCCAATTTAAGTGAAAATACGATTATTATTTTTTCATCTGATCATGGCGATTATCTCGGTGATCACTGGATGGGAGACAAGGATTTTTATCATGAAATGGCAGTAAAGGTGCCGCTAATAATCCACGACCCTAGAAAGGTTTCAGATAAATCTAGGGGCACTGTTAAAAATGATCTTGTGGAGATGATTGACTTAGCGCCTACTATTCTAAACTTTTTTGGATGTCCGCCCAAGCCGAATATAATTGAGGGGCGTGATCTTACACCCATTCTGACTGGAACGGCAGGTTTTTCTCGAAATTATATTATCAGTGAACATGATTACCATTGGTCTGAAATGGCGAAGGAGCTTGATCAGCCACAGGATTTAGCCCACACAAAAATGATATTTGATGGACGATGGAAATATATAAGATGTGAAGGGTTCGAACCTATCCTATTTGATTTATTTTCGGATCCAGATGAGCTTGTTGACCTTGCGGGCTCAACAACTGTTATGCATCGAGACGCAAGGTTGCGGTTAGAGACTGCTCTAGAGTCTTGGGCAATGCGTCATCATACGAGAATTACTGCAACCGAGGAATTATTAGAATCTCAAAAGAAAGCAACAGAGCTAGGCATATTAATTGGTTTCTGGGATGAAAACGAGTTCGAAGCCATAACTGGGAAAAAATTTGACAACTTAAAACCTTTTGGGAAAAAAGAAAAATAATTTTTCATTATTTCCTACGGTTTTTAATTTAAGCCAGCATCTTCGTGTCACCATCAATTGCAATCGACTGCCCAGAAATTCTTGCCCCCAGTGGTGATGCTAAAAACATGATCTGATTAGCTATGTCCTCGGCAGTGACGTATGATTTTATCGATGTAAATGAGAATGCTTCTTTTTCGATTTCGGCAAAGCTTTTGCCTAAGCGTTGTGCTTTTGCCATTAAAACATTTTTTTGTCGCTCGCCTTTTACTAATCCAGGCAAAATAGCGTTCACTCGTATCTTGTCGTCACCTAATTCAATAGCAAGTGATTTTGTCAGGCCTATAACGCCCCACTTGGAAGCGGCGTAAGGTGAACGTAGCCCAAAGCCCATTTTACCTGCCGCGGAAGAGAGGTTTACTACTGAAGCATTCTTGCTTAACCGCAGGTTTGGGATACAATTTTTAATGAACAAAAATTGGCTTGTTAAACATACATTTAGACATTCGGACCAGTCTGCTGTGTCAATTTCTTCAATTTTACTGGTCGGTCCAGCTATTCCTGCATTGTTTACTAGACAGTCGAGGCCTCCCAATTTATTCAACGCATTCGAACAAAATGATTGAACGTCATGCTCATCCGAAACGTCCAGCACTTCTGTATAAATATCGGGGTATTCGTCCTTTAAAATCTTAATCAAGTCTGAATTAATATCACAAGTTGCAATTTTTGCCCCTTGTGAATGGAAACCTTCCAAGATTGCTTTTCCGATACCGGAGCCTCCTGCAGAAATAACTACTTTCAAGTTTTTTAACGAAATATCCATGATTACTATTTTCCAAAATGGTAGTATTTAATTTCCTAAGTATATTAATCACAGTGTTTTTAAAAATTAACAAGCTCTGAGTTCTTTTCAGGATTCTGCTTGCTTACTTTCTCCATTTGAGTCCAATCTATTTTTCGGCAATATCTCAAAACTTTTAAGGGACAGCAGTCATGGCTTGGGAATCTTATCTTGAAGAAAATCAGGACCGTTTTGTGGATGAGCTAAGCGAATTCATATCAATTCCATCAGTATCGGCTGCGGATGAACATTTTCAGGATGTTGTTAAAGCAGGTGAATGGGTCGTATCTAAGTTGCAGTCAATTGGAATTTCAAATGCTCGATTGATGAAAACACAAACACACCCAGTTGTTTATGGAGACTGGCTAAATGCTGGAGATGATAAGCCGACTGTATTAATATATGGACATTTCGATGTTCAGCCGGCTGATCCTTATGAACTTTGGGATAGTCCACCTTTTACACCACTTGTTAAGGATGGAAAAATTTATGGTCGTGGTGCATCAGATGATAAAGGAAATATGTTAGCGCCAATTTTGGCAATCGAAGCTCTTATTTCGGGTGACAAAAAGCTGCCCGTGAATGTTAAGTTTTTTTATGAAGGACAGGAAGAAATTGGCTCGCCCACGATTGGTCCATTTATAAAAGACAATATAGAACTATTGAAAGCAGATATGATATTTTCATCTGATGGAGGACAGTGGTCTGAGGATCAGCCGAGTTTGGTTTATGCCTTACGAGGGTTAGTTGGGTGTGAGATTACGGTAACTGGAGCGAGTGGTGATCAACATTCTGGAACTCATGGCGGTGGTATAGCCAATCCGATACACGCATTGTCACATTTAATAGCATCAATGAAAGATCTCGATGGTAGAATAACAATAGATGGATTTTATGATGATGTTATCGAATTATCGGACGAAGAAAAGGAAATGTTTGCTGGGCTGCCATTCGATGAAAAGGACTATGTAGAAAAATTAGGTGTTCCGGAAACTTTTGGGGAGACGGGTTATACTGTGCAAGAAAGACTTTGGGCACGTCCAACTTTAGAGCTGAACGGGATATGGGGTGGATATCAAGGTGGAGGCTCTAAAACAGTATTGCCTTCTCAAGCTCACGCAAAAATCACGTGTAGGCTAGTCGCTAACCAGAAGCCTGAAAGAATATATGATTTAATAAAACAGCATGTTGAAAATAACCGACCACCGGGAGTTAAAGCTGAGGTTAAAAAACTTGCTGGTGATGCTGATCCATTTCTGGTCCCAAGAGGCCATAACTCCAGTCAAATAGCGGGCCGGGTTTTACACGATTTATATGGAAAAGAGCCATTGGAGACCCGAGTTGGAGGATCTATTCCAGTGATGTCTACCTTATTGTCAGAGTTGGGTATTCATGCAACTATGTTTGCTTTTGGCCTAGATGACGAAAAAATACATGCGCCAAATGAATTTTTTAGACTTTCTAGCTTTAAGAAAAGTCAAATTGGATATTGTAAACTTCTGGAAGAATTTGGTAAATAATTATTAATTTAAATTGGATGAGATCAAGTTTTGTATTGCCGCGTAGTTCATGTAAAGGCAGTCAGTGAGATTCAGTTAAAGATGATTACTTCTTATATTGAGTCAACTATGATGCCCAGAAACCTAGCCGCAGGACAAGTTTCGGGTGAAGTTTTTGAAAAGTCTCCAACCGAAATTTTTACAGTTTCCAAATTTTCAGACGAAGAAACGGCAAATAAAATAATGGGTTTAATGAAAGATGAAATTCGTGAGATAGCAAAAGGTTGTAAAATGAGCTTGTTAGAGGGTCCAAGAATTATAGAAGGAAAATCCCGTTAGGACTAATCTTTGAAGGAGGGAGGCTATTAAAATGGATACATATTTAAAAGTGATGGTTACCATTATAACGGTATGTGTAGTGATAGTAACTCTTATTATAGTTGTGGAAATGCTTGCTAGCCTTGGTCATCATGAAGAGTATGATGAGGGCTATCACAAAAAACTTAATTATCTGATTGAGAGCGTCGAAAAATTACAAACAGAGTAATTGCATTTTTAATTCGCTGGAAACGTAATCTTAAAATACTAATTAATTTTTATGAAGCGAGATAATGGTAAGAAACAAAAATCCGATGCAAGAGTAAGTGGCGAGATAGCTTTTTACGTTCTTCTTGCATTGGCAGCATTTGTTTTTGTGTTTATCTTTCTGGGTGCATAAAGGTCGTTAAGTAGCAATTTTAACTACATTGCAGCCAAAGTATGTTCTAAGCCGTTTATTATATGAGCTTCTAATAATCTTGCAGCTTCTGTACCATTTCTACTTAGTGCGGCTTCAAAAATTTTATGATGCTCTTGAGCTGCTTCATAACCTCTAAATGTAAAAACCAACATTTGATATCTAAGATACTTGTCATAAAGTATTGAGTGTAAATCTAGTAAATTTTTAGAATTACAGGCTTCTATTACTGCTAGATGGAATTCCCAATCATAACGCTTCCAGGTCTCTTTTTCAGAGACATCTCCTGCAATCATTTTTTTTTCCATTAGTTGTAGTTTATGATGAGCAGCAACTAAATTACCCTCCCAGTCATCGTCTCCACTTTCGACTGATGCTTTGAGCGCGTGGCACTCTAGAAGAACTCTAAGTTTTGCGATTTCAATAAGATCCTTCTGAGAAACCTCAGTCACATAGAAACCACGCTGTTCTTCTGCTAACACGAAACCTTCACTTGCAAGTCTATTGAGTGTTTCCCTTAAAGTTGAAACACTGGCTTCATACTGCCTCTTTATCAATTCAAGTTTTAATTTAGATCCCGGTACCAGTTGTCCAAAAATAATATCGTGTTTTATTTTTTCGTAGGTCGATGAACCGACAGTGTTTTGATGTTTTCCCATAAGGCTAATGTACCAAATTAATTTAACATTCTATTATGATTATGATTAGGTAAGTAATTTTTCAAGTTTTATAAATATCTGTCTAAAGCGAAAATATCATATAATATTGCAGTCGGCGATTTTTTTGCTTACGAATGGAACAGATTATATTGGGAGATTAACGCGCGATATTTGGTTTATAGTTTCGCAACTTTATCCAATTAAAATGTCTGCGTTAAATAATGGCTTTATGAGTGGTACCGTAAAATTGGTTCTTGTCGGTCTTGGACTTGTCGGGAGGCGTCATGCTGATGTTATAGCTAAAACAAAGAGTGCCGAATTGGTCGCAATTGTGGATCCATCTAAAGATGCCCAAAACTATGCGCGTAAGAAAAGTCTTACAATATATCACTCTCTAGAGGATATGTTTACGGAGCAATGTCCGGATGGAATTATACTTGCGACCCCAACGTTGATGCATAGTGAGCAGGCTTTCTACTGCATTCAGAGAACTTGTCCAGTCATGATTGAAAAGCCAATCGCTACTTCTTCGCAAGAAGCTCTTGCATTAGTTGAAAAGGCGGAAAGTTTGGATGTTCCAGTACTCGTGGGTCATCATAGGCGTTATAACCCGATTATACAAAGAGCTAACAAAGTTATTTCATCAGGAGAAATTGGAAAAGTTCGGGCAGTTCATGCTAATTGTTGGTTTTATAAACCAGATGAATATTTTGATGAGGCAGCATGGAGAAAAAAGAGGGGTGCAGGACCAATTTCAGTGAACCTTGCTCATGATATAGATCTCTTGAGGTACTTTTGTGGTGAAATTGATTTTGTTCAGGCGCAAACAGCTAAGTCAATTCGAGGATTTGAAAATGAAGATGTCGCAGGTGCTTTGTTAACGTTTAGAAATGGAGCAATAGGAACAATATCTGTCTCAGACTCTATCGTTTCGCCGTGGAGCTGGGAGATGACTTCAAAAGAAAATCCCGTATATCCTCCGACTTCGGAAAGTTGTTATTTTATCGGAGGATCACATGGCTCTCTCTCTATTCCAGATTTAACGTTATGGGGTCAAAAAAGTGAACGTGATTGGTGGAAACCTTTAGAAGCCTTATCGATGGACCATGAACCCGCTGATCCATTATACAATCAGATTATCCATTTTATTGACGTTATCAAAAAGGAAGAAAATCCTATTGTTTCTGGTAGAGAGGGCCTTTTTACCCTAAGGGTCATCGAGGCTATCCAGAAATCTGCATTGACACAGCAATCTGTAAAGGTTGAAAGTTAATTTAGATTCGTTTCAATTCGGGAAAGGTTATTGAAAAATATCATATATTTTGACTTAAAAATTGCAAAAGTGAAAAAATATGATATCGAATTATGGAGCACTTAATGTGCTATAGTTTATAATGGGAGGAATATTTTATGTTACATAAATTAACAAGACGTTCAGTCTTGAATGCAATTGCAGCGGCAGGAATGTTGGCTGGGACTACGGCTACAACAGTTGCAGCAGATCAAATGACTTTTACTCTGGCTACAGCTGGTTCTGAGACAGATATGAGATCGGCAGCTATGGCGAAAGTTTTCGCACCAATGGTAGCAGGCTTCGCTGATTACCAACCTGGATATAACGCAACATTGTTCGCTCAAGGGACTGAGCTCGATGCTATCAGTCGTGGTAACTTGACAATGTCAATTGCGTCTGCGCAGGAATTAGCTCAATTTTTCCCAGAGTTTTCAATTTTTGCTACCGGGTATGTTCATCAGGATGCAGCCCACCAAGTGCGAGTCTTTAACGATCCATTAATGGATCCTTTCAAGAAAACAGTTGAAGATGAGCTTGGTGTAAAATTACTTTCAGTAATGTATTTAGGGCGTCGTCATGTGAATTTGCGTCAGCCTAGATCTGAAGTTGATGTCCAAACTCCAGCAGATTTAGCCGGCGTAAACTTGAGAATGCCTGGAACAGATGCTTGGCAATTCCTTGGTGCAGCTCTAGGAGCCTCGCCAACACCGTTTGCATTTACAGAAGTGTATACAGCACTTTCAACAGGCGCGGTTGATGGACAAGACAATCCACTACCAACTGTTGTAGACGCGAAATTTTATGAAGTGACAAAGCAAATCGCTCTTACTTCGCATCTAGTAGATTTAAACTATGTAGCATTTTCAAAAGCTACCTGGGATAGCTTAACACCCGATCAGCAAATGACTGTTCAGCGCGCCGCAGATGCAGCATCGGCTTGGGGTCGTTTGAAGCAATTAGATAAAGAAAATAATCTAGCAGACTTTATTCGTAGTCAAGGTGTTGAAATCTATAGCCCTGATCTTGACGCGTTCCGAACTCACGTTCAAGCGCAGTATGTTGGAAGTGAATTTGCAGCAAGTTGGCCAGATGGCGTGTTGGAAAAAATCAACGCACTTGGTAATTAATCTTTGCACTCATTGTGAGGGAGTCAAATATGCAAAATTTTGCAAAGTGGCTCACTCGCGGATGTGAATTTATCGCCGCCATGATTTTGGCGGCGATTTTTATTATTTTTCTTCTTCAAATATTTGCTCGCTATACTTCAAAAATAGCTTGGCTCATGCCCATTGAGCAGCTTTCAAATTGGATGCTCACTGTTGAACCAATAGGATGGACTATAAATCTAATATCACTTCTTTGGGTTTGGTTGATCTTTTTGGGCTGTTCTTTTGTCGTCCGGGAACGGGATCATGTTACATTTGACATCCTGTATCTGGCCCTCCCAGACTATTTAAGGCGAATAGCTATAATCATTATTTCATTGATAATGATTTTTGCTTTGCTCTGGTCTTTTTTGCCAACTTGGGATTCAATATTCGGAAGTCGTTTGATGGACTTAAAGAAGATCCAGACTTTAAGAATGCCAATAACTGGCGATAAGATACCGATTAAATGGCTTTTCGCATCGTACATCACATTGATGATTGTTGTCATATTACGTTACGCTTGGATTTGTTATGAGGTATCAATAAAGGGCCCTCCAAAAAGGCCCATAGAAGAATTTTCGGCTACTCAAAAGGATGATGCCTAATGAGCATCGAAATATTAGCTGGTATTTTTATTCTGTTCTCTATGGCCGCACTAGGAGCGCCTGTAGCCTATGCAATTCTTTCCGGAATCATAGTCTATTTGGGTGTGGCTGGTCAGGACCTTGCAATTGCTGGCCAAACTATGGTTCAAAGGCTTTTCGATGGGTTTCTTTTATTAGCAGTCCCACTTTTTATTGTGACAGCAAACATAATGAACGCTGGTACAATCTCAGATCGACTACTTAATTTTTGTGTGGCTGTTGTTGGAAGATTTAGAGGTGGTTTGGGTCATGTAAATGTTATGGCTTCGCTAATTTTTTCTGGGATGTCAGGTTCCGCAGTTGCTGACGCAGCAGGAATTGGAAAACTAGTCATAGAAATGATGGTCAAAAGTGGGCGCTACTCTCGTGGATATGCTGCTGCAATTACAGCAGCAACTGCTACTATTGGGCCAATTATTCCTCCTTCAATTCCGATGGTGTTATATGCTCTTGTTTCAAACACTTCCATTGGGTTTTTATTTTTAGCAGGTATATTGCCGGGTTTGATAATGGGTGCAGTCCTAATCGGTATGAATACATGGATTTCTTATCGCCGGGATTTTGGGAAAGAAGAAGCAGTTCCAATAGCGCAATTGCCGTTGATTACTTTAAAGTCATTTCCAGCACTTTTAATGCCAGCGATACTTTTGACGTGTATATATAGTGGAGTAACATCGCCAACAGAGGCAGCAGCGATAGCTGCTTTGTATGCCTTTATTTTGGCGGCTGGTTTTTATCGTGCTTTGACTATCAAATCACTTTATCAGTTATTTGTTGAGAGTGCCCGATCATCTGCCTCGGTCGCTTTAGTGATTGGCGCCTCCATGATATTGACATATGTAGTTGTTAAAGAAAATATCCCACAGACTTTATCAGCCTTATTGGCAGGAGCTGAAATCAGCCCAATTATTTTTCTTCTGCTGATAAATTTATTAATCCTTTTAGTGGGATGCATCTTAGATGCTACTGTCATTATATTAGTTATTGTGCCCTTATTCATTCCGACCTGTGAGGCGCTCGGTATAGATTTAGTGCATTTCGGGGTCCTTGTGGTAGTGAATTCAATGATAGGGTTAATTACCCCCCCGTATGGAATGCTGCTCTTTGTTATAAATGCCGTAACTGATATACCTTTGCGTGAAATAATAGGTGAAATTTGGGCATTTTTAGCAGTTTTGATTTTTGCATTGCTGATAATGATTTTTTCACCAAATATGGTTTTGTGGTTACCCAGATTATTTGGGTATCAGGGATGAGAAATACTTTTGGTGGCAAAAAACTACCTAAATTTCAGTTTACTTCACAAGTAAAATAAAATGACAAAAGCTGATGAAGCAGACGTATTAGGCAATTTTTAGATATTTACTGTCTACCACTTTTGGGTATTCCAATTGTTATTGCGATACCTCCTAGAACAAGAACACACGATAAAATAAATTTTAGTGTTATTAATTCTTGCATAAAAATCATTCCGCCTGCGGCGGCTATTAATGGCACACTAAGCTGTGACACTGCGGCATTGGTAGATGGTATTTTTGGCAAAACATAATACCATAATGCGTATCCCATTCCAGACGTAATTGCGCCTGAAGAAATTGCCAACAGTGCCCCATTATTTGACCACGAAAAACCAGTGTTATTTGGGAGTAATAAAATGACAATTAAACAAATTGGTGTGGAAAGTAGAAAGCTGGCAGTCGTAGCGGATATTGCGGATTCCGCATTTTTCCCTAGGATAGAATAAATTCCCCATGCCATACCTGCGATTGCCATAAGTACACTTGATTTCATATCGAGAGTAAAATCTCCACTCGGCCAAAGTAGATATATTAGTCCGGTAAAAGCAATGATTGCACCAATACTTTTATTTTTTGGTACTTGCTGTTCAGAAAGAAATGATGAAGCGAACATTACCAACTGTACTACCCCGAACTGGATCAAAACGCCTATCCCAGTCTCAAGCCCTGTGAATGCATAAGAAAACCCTACCAAATATAAGCTCAATGCGGCGGCAGTTTTTAAATGAAGATTACTAAATATTTTTAACGAGTACTTTCTCAGATAACATATTAAAAGTAACGTTATGGCACCAGCGAATACACGTAAAAGGAGAACTAGCTCGGGATCCATATTGTAACTCGCTAGTGCAGCACGGGTTAAAAGGGCATTCCCAGAAAATGCCAGCATTGTAAGCAAAACAAGTGAATAGACGTATACCAAACTTATATCTCTATTAAAATTCCATCTATAAATTGCACTTGTATCAGTTATTAAATGGATGGCTAGCATAATACTCAGAATACTAAATATCTAAGCTGTAGTATTGTGAATAAAGATCTTGAGAGATTTGTGTAATAATCATTAAGATTGACAAATTAGCTCATTATCAGACAAACTTGTTTGATGTGGAGGCACGTTAGAAGTGTATCAACTCGTAATATGGCAAGAGTGCTCTAAAAGTGGTCAAAAAGGCCATATTAGTTTCTCAACAACACAAGATTTTATTCCTAAGATTGGTGAACTATTTTCAGCCCCACCTTTGTCAGGACATGTAATTGGTGTGACGCACGATTTGCACGATCAGGACTTTAACCTTTCAAAGTTTATTCATTTTGTTCAGTTAGAAAAAAAATCACTAGAACTGGCTGACGCGTTTGAGCTTCCAGAGCAACTTGAATTTGTTAAGTATTAATTTTCGTTTGATCAGAAAAAAATGGCTGCATAAATGCAGCCAGTAGGAGGTTATATGAAGCAGTTCTGTTTAATCTTTGCAAATGGCATGCCAAGTGATTAGCTAGGTAAATTTGTTTAGGGTTATTTTTTGATATGCAAGATATTCTAATCACAGGCTTAGCGACCTTAGACTTAATTTTTAAAATGGATAGTTTCCCTGTTAAAAGTGAAAAGTATAGAGCGGAAACTGCTATGTTTTCCGGGGGTGGTAATGCTGGTAATGCATCCGTAGCAGTTGCACGGTTAGGTGCAAACTCGACTATATTTTCTGCCGTTGGATGCGACGAAGTTGGATCTTTTATTCTCGGGAAGCTAAAGCACGAAAATGTAAATACAGAGTTCGTTTTAGAGTTAGAAAATTGGCAATCGTCTTTTTCGTCAGTACTCGTAGATATTGATGGTGACCGGCAGATTGTGAATTACAGAAAGTCACTTCCAGAGAATGCTATAAATAGTATTTCGAATTTTCCGATTTACGATGCCTATCTTTCAGACAGTAGGTGGAGCGAAGCAGCAATCGCTACTCTCTCTTTAGCCAGAAAATATAAAAAGCCTGGTATTTTAGATGCCGAAGCGCCCGTTTCTCAACATGCCGTAGAAATTGCATCTCATGTTGCATTTTCAATGCAGGGGCTCAGACACTTCACCAATAAGGATGACTTAATGGCAAGTTTGAAAGTTATTGAAAATGACTTCAATTCGTGGGCTTGTGTTACCGACGGGCCAAATGGCGTCTATTTTCTAGAGGAAGGTGTTTTACATAATCTACCAGCTCCCAGGATAAAAGCTGAAGATACTTTAGGCGCTGGCGATGTTTGGCATGGTGCATTTGCGGTCTGCTTAGCTGAAGGAAAAAGTGAGAGAGAGGCAATTAAATTTTCTAATTTGGCAGCAGCAATTAAGTGTACAAGATTTGGGGGGCAGTCCAGCATTCCGACACGCAGAGAAATCAATGAATTTATTAATTCAAAATAGGGAAGAGATTATTTTTGCATTTATTAAATATCGATAAGTTCACGATTAAAGATGAAGTAATTCCGGCTGAAAGACTGGCTGCCATGGTAGAGGCTGATCGGACTAAGGATTTATCTGCTCAATTGCGGGATAATGGCTATCTACTTTTGAGATCTGTCTACAGGCCTTCAGATGTTCAAGCTGCTAGAGACGAGATACTTAAAAGGCTAGCAGAGGTTGGAGAAGTAGCTGAGCCAATATCTGATGCAATTTCTACAGGTACATCGGAAAGGCGCTTGCATTATCCAAACACAAAAGAGCTAGGTGCGTTCTGGAAATCAGTCAGTGAAGGTTCGGCGCTTAGAAGGGTGATAAATGGTCCTGAAATTACTGGTGTCATGGTGGAAATATTTGGTGAAAAAGTTACTCATTTCTCGTTTGCCTGGCTCCGGGCTATGCAGGCAGGAAAAGCTAGCCCGATTCATATCGACCATCCATATATGAATAGAGGTTCTAAAGACTTGTTAACTTGCTGGTGTCCAATAGGTCCAGTTGGATTGGATGAAGGGACATTGTATATTCTAGAGGGTTCTCACACTTGGGGTGATATTAGGGACCGCTTTGAAGGATTAGATGTCGATAAAGACAAAAATCGTGTGGGACATATCGAGCATACTCCGCTGGATTTAGCTAAGAAAAAGTCGAGTCGGTTTCTTACCTCGTCATTTAATCCAGGTGACTGTCTGATTTTTGGAATGTTTACTGTACACGGTTCATTCGATAACAATTCGCCTTTTGGTCGAATACGATTATCATGCGATACCCGTTTTCAACCCATAAGTCAGCCAATGGATCCCCGTTTTTCTGGTAAAAACCCACTAGCCCATTCTGGTCTAGGTTATGGCTGTTTAACTGCATCGCTACCAATGAATGAAACTAGATCTCCTCGATAGGCAGTGACATGAAAGGTATTTTGCCCAGTTTAAATACTCCATTTACAAATTCGGGTGAACTAGATCTAGATTCACTTACTCGTTTGGTAGAGCACACGATAATCTCTGGCTGTGGAGGGATGCTCGGACTAGCAGTAGCGGGCGAACACAACACTTTAAATTTTGATGAAAAGATTCAATTTATTGAGACAGTTACGAAAGTGAACAAGCGGCGCATTCCTTTTATATGTAGTGTAACCGCAGCTGACTTTAACGAGAGTGTTGAGCTTACAAAAAGTGCTAATTCTTTTGGTGCGGAAGGTATATGTCTTCAATTACCGTCAAACCTCGAATTTGCTAAGAAATTGTTTTTTTTAGAGCAGTTGGAAGACAGATCCCCTGAAATTTTAATGATACAAGATTTGGACTGGTTTGGAGATGGAATGGCTTTAGAGGAAATTGTAAAATTATTTAATTCTGTAGATAAATTTAATTGGTTAAAAATAGAAACAGTAGGAGCAGGTGAAAAGTATACTTCTGTTTTGCAAAAACTAGATGGCAGATTGAAAGTTTGTGGTGGCTGGGCCGTAAAACAACTTATCGATGCGATGGACCGTTCAGTAAATGCTTTCATTCCCACAGGATTAGAAAAAATTTATGTAGAGATTTATCAATTATACCAAAATGGTAATAAAGAAAAAGCACGGTTATTATTTGAAAAAATTCTGCCTGTATTGAATTTTTCAAATCAAAATATTGGAACAAGTATTCGCTTCTTTAAGAATTTACGTGTTCTGGAAGGGCTATTTGAAAGTAATTATTGCCGTGATGAGTCAGCCGTCTTTGACAAATTACAGGAATTTGAGGCAGTAAAGGCAACTTCAATAGCTAACGGTTTATTAGCAAATTACCATAAAAAATGAATTATATAAAAGTACTAAAATTATTTTGGGCTACGTTTAAGTTTCTGGAAGCGCCGTAAACTACTAGGCATCAATTCTTTTCCCATAACTTCTTCCCAGTCTGTTTCTGCCACGTCCCCGATGTAAAGATCGCCTAAACTATCTATTGCTATACTGTGGGGTGATATAAATTGGCCGGGGAGAAGCCCAGGCCCGGATCCTTTGTCTAATTTTGAAAGCAGAGAACCCCTTTTATCAAAAAAACTGACAAATGGACCCAAATTGGGGAAATCCTTATTTACTTCTAGGTAAGAAGCTAATTCACCAACAATGCAATCAGGCGAAGAGCCTTCAGTTATAGCTAAACCGCTAGGTCGGTGCATATTATTTATTTGGGTTTCAAAATTGCCTGATGTATCAAAAATCTGTATGCGAGAATTCTCACGATCTGCCACATATATCCATCCATCATTATCGCAGCATATATTATGAGGTAGATTAAACTCACCTGGTCCAGCGCCAGATTGTCCCCAGCTTTTTATATGTTTTCCTGTGGGATTAAAATGATGAATACAGGCATTATTGTAACCATCCGAAACGAAAATATCCCCCGAGGGTGATATTGCGCAATGTGTACATTTACAAAAAGGTTTTCCACTCATAAATCCGGAACTTATGCCTGAAGTGCCTAGTTGCATCAGCAGTTCGCCAGTCAGGGAAAATTTTCTGACGGTATGGTCAAAATTATCAGTTAAATAGATACATTGGTCTGGCCCTATCGATGCTCCATGTGGGTTTTTAAAAAGACCGTGGCCCCAGGTGCGTAATACATCTCCATTTTGAGATAAGACTACAACTGGGTGTTCTCCTCTGTTAAAAAGGTAAACGTAATCTTTTGCGTCTACAGCAATCCCTGCCACGTCTCCTAAAATAATCTCATCTGGGAAATTTCCCCAATGTTCCATAGGAGTATATGTATAGTTTCCATGTCCGAGCATTTAAAAATTCTTTTTTACATAAGTTACAATAAAATTTCTGCTCAATCCACATTACTATTCTTTAAACTCAGAGGCTTGACAGTCAGAACAGTAACCTGATTAGAATAGTCTTTCAGGTCTGTGGAGAGTACTCAATTGTTAAATATATATGAGACATTATTAACGCCTCTAAAAATTGGAGTGGTCACAGCGCCTAATCATTTTCTCAAGTACCGCATTTTAAAGGTATGTGACATTCCCGTCCCAAGGCTGATGCAGCCGAACCGGGGTTGATCGTTGATGCAGTTTTTGATGGCCGCTTAGCGGCGCGTAATTTTAAAAGAGATGATGGTGCTGCGGAAAAAGAGTTCTATATTAAAGAAATTATTTCTTTGGAATAATTATAGCTAATTCTGTTAGGTTGGAGATCACAGCGTGGAAGAGGGATTTAAGGATCTAATTTCGAGGTACCAAGGGTCCCACAGTCTCCCTCGCCAATTTTATACGTCTGAGGCGTTATATAAGATGGATATTGAGCACTACTGGAACCATAGTTGGATTTGGGTTGGGCACATAAACCAAATTTCTAATGTTGGAGACTTTTTCTTATTCGACTACGGGTATGAGTCTATAATAGTAGCTCGTAATAAAGACAAATGTATAAATGCGTTTTTGAATGTATGCCGTCATAGAGGCTCAAGGGTATGTATAGAGAAAAGTGGAAACACTCGTGTGTTTGCATGTCCCTATCACGCATGGACTTATGAACTTAATGGAAATCTGCGTGCTGCACGTGAAATGGGCGATGGTTTTGATAAAGCTAAACACTCCCTAAAAAGGGTCAATCTTCGAATTTTCCACGGCCTAATTTTTATCTGTATATCAGACGATCCACCTAATATAGATGAAGGTTTACTTCAACTAGAAGAATTGGTTGCACCTTTTGAATTTGAGAATTTAAAAATTGTGCACCGCGCAAACTACCCAGTAGCAGCTAACTGGAAATTAGCTTTGGAAAATTATATGGAATGCTACCATTGTGCGCCTGCGCATTTAGAGTACTCTAGGTCACATAGTTTAAAAGACCCATCAAGTGCCAATACCGAATTGAAAAATTGTTTGCTGAAAAAAAGCAAAGAAGTTGGACTATCAGGCGACGAATTACAAATAAATTCTCTTGGGGTAAAAGATGTGGAAATGGATTTTTATTTTTCCCGATATCCTCTCTTCCAAGGATATCAAACAGGCAGTAAGTCGGGGAAAAAATTAGCACCACTGTTAGGTAAGCTCAAGGATTTTGACGGTGGGACGACTGATATACAAATTGGTATTTTGAATAACTTTTTATCGTATTCAGACCATGTAATTGGCTATCGCTTTATCCCAAGATCTCTTCAGAGCACGGATATTGAGGTAATTTGGATGGTGCGACAGGATGCCAAAGAGGGAATAGATTATAATTTAGAGGATCTCATATGGTTGTGGCATTGCACATCTCAAGATGATGAACGCATTATCGGACTCAATCAAAAAGGGGTTAATTCCGACCACTATGTTCCTGGGCCCTTATCTAATATGGAGTGGGGTATCAAAGCTTTTCATGCTGGGTACCTGAAACAATTAAACAAAAAAACAAATATTAATTCGAAAAATTTTGTATAGTTTGTAATTATATAAATACTAAACAGTATTGAGGTTTTTGATGAAAATAAGAAATTCAAATTTTGTAAACGCCAATGAGCCATCTTTGGATGCTTTACATTCTTGGGATAGGCAACACCAATTACATCCATGGGCAGCAATGGATGCGTGGCGAGAGTACGACCACATGCTGGTGGAAAATGCAGATGGAATTTACTTATGGGACGCCTCTGGCAAGAAGTTTATAGATGGCCCTGGCGGAATGTGGTGTGTTCAGATTGGTTATGGAAGGCAGGAGATGGCCGATGCAATTGCTAAGCAAGCCATGAAACTTCCATATGCTTCTCCGTGGACAACTGTTACTGAGCCATCATCTATTCTTGCAAAAAAAATTGCTGAACTAGCCCCGGGAGATCTTAATAACGTGTTTTTTACAACGGGTGGTTCCACTGCCGTTGATACTGCTATTAGGACCATGCATTTCATGAACAATCGGTTGGGAAGGCAAGATAAAAAAATCGTTTTAGCTAGAGAAAAAGGCTACCATGGATCGACTTATTTAGCCTCTACAGTTACAGGCAAAGAGCGGGATAAGTCTCGTTTTGATATCGAAAACCGTTTGGTTCATTTTTTACCAGATGTTAATCCTTATCGGCGACCTGATACCATGTCTGTTGAAGCTTGGTGTGATGAAAAAGTGGCTGATTTAGAAAATGCTATCAGAGAACTCGGGCCAGATAAAGTTGGGGCTTTTATCGCGGAACCAATTCTTTGTTCTGGTGGTGTAATAATCCCACCGGAAGGATACCATAAGCGTACATTAGAAATTTGTCGAAAATACGATGTTCTTTATATTTCCGATGAAGTTGTCACAGGTTTTGGTCGGCTCGGCCATTGGTTTGCATCTAGTGAAGTGTTTGGAATTCAGCCGGACATTATAACATGTGCTAAAGGCTTAACATCAGGCTATTTACCATTAGGTGCTTGTATAATATCAGATAATGTTATGGCGCGAATGGAAAGTCCTGACGAATCTGTTTTATTCTCCAATGGTTATACGTATTCAGCTCATCCAGTTTGTTGTGCAGCAGCATTGAAGAATATTGAAATTTTTGAGGAAGAGGACGTTTTAGGTAACGTACAAAAAGTTACACCTCATTTTCAGAAGAGGCTTCAACAGCTCTATCAATATCCAATAGTTGGTGACATAAGAGGGATGGGTTTACTTGGCTGTATCGAGGGTAAACCAGACCAAGAAGGCTTTACATTGGCAGAGGAAAGAAAACTGGGTGCACTTCTTGATGAAGCTTGTGAGGAAATGGGCCTATTAGTGAGGCCACTTATAAATATGGCAGTTTTCTCTCCACCTTTGGTCATAAATCTCTCTCAAATTGATGATATGTTTGACATACTTGAGAAAGCATTAGAGAGAGTTTCTCAAAAATAATTGCAAGTTAAAGAGAATTACCTTTCTGTTTGACTATATTGGCAAGGCGAGCGGCGGCCATTTTGCCACTTTCATATGCCCCATTGACCAAACCGGATAGATTGCCCGCAGTCGCTTCACCTGCAAATATCAATTTTTCTGATATCGGTTCGCTTAGCACTTCTCGTGCCCCAAAACAGCCTGGTTTGACTGCAGAATACGATCCTTTTGTAAGTGGGTTGTTCGCCCAATTAGAAGCAAAGCCTTTTAAAAAGTGTTTTCGGATGTTGCCTCCTGATAAAGACTCTAGTTTAGACAAAGCATATTCAACAATTTCCTTTTCACCTAGCTTTGATAAGTCCCAAGCAAATTGGCCACCAATAAACCCAACCATGTAATTGTGCCCAGTTGGCCAAGCTAAGAAATAGCATCCATTCCCAATATCTTCCTTAGAAATATCATATTGTACGAGGCTGTTTTCGGCAAATCCTAATCTAACTCCATCGAAAAGTAGTGGGATTTTTACCAAGAGGCCCATTTGAATATCATGAACCGCCTTTTGGATTTTATTAGAAAGATTAGGAGTAAATTTTATTTTTTCAGACTTTAAAACACCAACTGAAACAGTACAAATGCACGCCTTGGCCACAATTAATCCCTTGGATGTTAGAACTTTCACCCCTTTGCCTGAAAGGTCCATTTCAAGTACACTTGTGCTTAGGGAAATAGGAAAGTTGTTATTTAATGTTGCTACTAAATTACCTAAGCCTTCTTTCACAATAAGGCTTGGCTGAGTATTTTTTAGGTGCCAATATTCTGCTGTAGAAATTTGATCGATATCAACGGCGTAGTTTAATGCTCCTTCCCAATTCTGAAAACATTCATTGTATGGAACTTTTGGAATTACTTTTGATGCTGGTATGTCTATCCCTTGTCGTCCGGTGTCTTGAAGAATTTCTTTTATTTTTAACTCAGATTTATTGTATTCGTTTATATTTGCTTGTGTAGATCTTGCCCCGTCTCTTTCGAACATTTCTATCTTTGGGTTCGTGTGGTCTACTAGTGTAAAGTTATTTTTTTTACCCAAGTCCGAGAAGATGTTATAGTTAGAACCTGATATCCAAGAACAACCGTGATCAACAGGTTCCCCAAAAGTATTACTCTCTGTGTAGGCCCGTCCCCCAATACGATCTGACGCCTCTATGACTAAATACGAGGCTCCTAGTTCCTCAAGCTTTTTGGCTGCTGAAAGACCTGATGAGCCAGCACCAACTATAACAATATCGGGATTAGTTGGAAGGGGTGCACTCAAAAGTTTATCTGCTTCTAGCTTTTTAATTTTGATAGATGCTACAGTGCTGCTTTATCCTATGCAACCTATTGGAGCCACAGAAAAATTTTCAAATTAACCTCTAAAATGATATTTCTGTATTTAACCCCTCTTATTTTTCTAGACTCAATTCAAATTAAAGTATTTTATGGGTTGCATGCTATGAACTTTAAAAAGGAATTGGGAAAAATGAGAAAATCTTTAAGTTACTTGGTGGCTGCAGCGACATTGTCGTTCGGTGCTCCTGCTTTTGCCGCAGACAGTGAACTGGTAGTGTTTGACTGGGGTGGATATGAAGACGAAATGTTCTTCCAAGATTATATGAAAAAATATGGCGATGCGCCAACTTATTCTTTCTTTTCAGATGAGGAAGAAGCTTTTCAAAAAGTGCGTGCAGGTTTCAGAGCTGACTTGGGTCATCCTTGTTCGCAGTCAGTGGTAAAATGGCGAAATGCAGGTATTATTAAACCAATAGATACTTCTAGGTTGTCGAATTTTGACAAGGTTGATCCTGGGTTCGCTGAAATGGAGGGCTTCCAAGTTGATGGTGTACAATGGGCACTTCCGATCGATTGGGGCGCAACAGCATTAACATATAACTCTGAAGAAGTATCCGCAGAAGAAGCCAGCACTTTGTATGTTTTTGCTGATCCAAAATTTCAAGGGCGCGTGTCAATTATTGATAACGTGGATGATGCCTATGCGCTGGGTTATCTAGCTGTAGGTGTAATGGATTGGAACAAAGCTACGGACGAAGATTTTAAAAAGGCTTCAGATTTTCTTAGAAAAGTGCATAAAAATGTGCGGCAATATCATGCTGACGGTGCCGAAGGTGCTGCGCTTATGAAGAGTGGCGAAATTCTTTTAGAATGGACGTGGAATGAGGTTGCATTTACTCTAAGTTGGGAAGAGGACGCTCCAGCGGCTGTTTTCAACCGCGACACCAAAGAAGGTTCTTCAACTTGGGTCTGTGGCTATACAATGATGAAAGACGCGCCTGGTTCTGAGCAAAAAGCTTACGATTTTCTTGACGCTTGGCTTTCTGATGCATCTGCAGAGTATATCGTCACTGAATGGGGTTACGGACATACTAATAAGGAAGTAATGGCAACTGTTGGTAAAGAGAATGGGTGGGAACCATTAGCAAGTTATACAGAAGGTTCTCTATTCCAAAAACCTTCGGACCCTGCACACAGGGAGAAAATGATCAAAGAATGGGAGCTCATTAAAAGTGGCTTCTAATCACAGTTAACTAAATAATCTCAGAGGTGAATTCCGCCTCTGAGATTAAACTGAAAAGGCTATTATATTATTCATATCAGCTTTTAACTGAATTTCTTCACCGACAGAATAGCTGAGTTGTCCAACAGAATTTTGTGAAGAGATTGTTAACGTTTCAATAGTACCGCATGAGACTTTATAATTAGTTGTTTCACCAAAGTATGATACATCAATTATTTTACCGGAAATTAAATCTTTTGATCGAGAAGTCTTTGGCACTATTGCTATTTTCTCAGGCCGTATTCCAAGAACCATTTTTTTAGAGGATTGGCCAAAAACTCGAGATTTATCTATGGTTATTTTTCCAAAAATTTCAGACTGAACCTGTAAATTTTTGTTTTCACCAACTATTTCACCTTTAATAAACGTCATTTCTCCAATGAAAGATGCAACTTTTTGCGAATTTGGAAGTTCGTAAAGGTCTCTTGGTGATGCTTCTTGTGCCACTTTTCCGTCAAACATGACTGCTACTCGGTCACTCATTGTAAGCGCTTCATATTGGTCATGAGTTACGAGTATAAAAGTAATTCCTACGGCTCGTTGCAGGTGTCTTAGCTCTGATTGCATCTGCTCTCTTAGCTTTTTATCTAGCGCTGAGAGTGGTTCGTCTAATAAAAGAACTTTTGGTTTCAATATTAGTGCACGTGCGAGGGCAACACGCTGCTTTTGGCCGCCAGAAAGGGCATTCGCAGAACGTTTATTGAGACCGGACAATCCTACCAGTTCAAGTGCTTCATCAACAAGTTTGTTTTGATCAGATTTTTTTTCACTTTTGTTTCGCAATCCATAGGCTACATTTTCCTCCACATTTAAATGAGGGAAAATAGCGTAATTTTGGAAAACCATATTTGTGGGTCGCAAATTAGGCTCAATATTATCCATCGAGGTATTGTCGATAAAGACCTGACCAGAAGTGGGTTTTTCAAAGCCAGCGATTAGTCTTAATAGTGTAGTTTTGCCACAACCAGAAGGACCTAAAAGTGAATAAAACTGGCCTTCTTGGATGTCCAAAGAAACACCATTTACAGCATGAATGTCACCAAAGCTTTTAAAGACATTTTTCACCTGAACTAACTTACTCATCGTTTAAAATCCCTTTAATTTTACATAACGGACGTTTGTGTTTTTGCCGCTCTTCTTCGGAAATATTCACCAAGCGATAACAAAATTAACGAAACAAAGATTAGAATTGTGCCCAGTGCCATTGTTGCGGGCAATTGTTTTGGGAATCGAAACAATGACCAAATGTAAACGGGTAATGTTGTTTCTGTACCAGTTAAGAAAAATGCGATTATAAACTCGTCCAAAGATAAAGTAAAACCAAGTAATAGGCTAGCCATTATACCGGGATATACAAGTGGCAGGATGATGCGACGAAAGGTTCCAATTGGTGTTTCGCCAAGATCAAGGGATGCTTCTTCTAAACTTATATCAAGGTTATTAAAGGCAGAATTCATAATGAGTATTGAGAACGGCATGATTAGGAGTGTATGGCCCAATACGACGCTCCATAAATTAAGAGGCAGTCCAAGCTGAATTAATACGATCAAAAGTGATACACCTACTATTATTTCAGGCAGAACTAGCGGTGCCAAAATGAAGGTTAGTGAAAACTGTTTGCCGGGGAAATAGTATCTACTTGCCGCGCGTGAAGCTAATATTCCTAATATAGTAGCAAAAATACTTGATGATGCAGCCACAATCAGTGAATTTCTCAATGCTTCATGTAAAGTCTCTTGATAAAGTAAGGCCTTAAACCAACCAGTAGTGAAACCTGATAATGGAAAAGCAATAATTTGGCTTGAATTAAACGAAAATATTGGAAGTAGTAATGCTGGGGCATACAAAAAAATTAAATATGTAATAGCAAAGGTTTTGAGGTATTTATTTGAGCGGTTCATATTAGTACCTCCGTAAGTGTTTTTTGTTAATGAGAACAAAAACAATTGAGATAAATGCCACGATCACTAATGAGGAAACAGATAAAGCGGCAGCTAGAGGAGCATTATTTGCTTTTGAGAACTGAACCTGAATCATATTTGCGATCATTAGGCCATCTGTACCTCCCACCAGTTTAGGTGTGATGTAATCTCCGACAGTGGGAATGAAAATTATTAGTGCCGCACCAACCACACCCGGCATCGATAATGGCAGGATGACCCTAAAAAATTGTTTAATTGGCCCATCTCCAAGATCTCTACTTGCTTCCAGTAAAGATCTATCAATTTTTTCTAGGGAAACAAAAATTGGTAGAATAGCAAAAGGTGCCCAACCATGCGTGAGTGCAATTATTACTGCATTCGAATTATACAAAATAAAAGTTAGAGGTTCGGTTATCATTTCTAGCCAAAGCAGAAATGAATTCAGAACACCATTGTATCCCAGAATGACCTTCCACAAAAACATTCTAAGCAGGTAACTTGTCCAAAATGGTATCGTAATTAAGAATAACCAAAGTGCTTTTCTATTTCCGCCATAAAAAGAGATAAAATAAGCCATTGGATAGGCCAGTAAAACAGTAAAAAAAGTTACCGTAAGGGAAATGTAAAGAGATCTCGAAAACAATAATTGGTACACAGGCTGTGTAAAAGCTTCGATGTAATTATTTAAAGTAAATGTTTTGTCTAGAATTAAATAATCCTGTGTCCAAAAGCTCAACAGAAACATCATTGTCAGTGGAGCTGCCAATAGAATAATGCTGAATGCCAATGGAGTAGATAGAAGTTTCCAGCCTTTTTTTGTTTCGTCTTTAAGTTTTAAGCTAAAAATTTTTTATCCCCGTTTTCATTCTTAATTAGCCTACTAGATTAGTGCTCGTGTTATTTGTCATTAAAAAGTCATAATGCTTAATGGCTTTGGTTCGTCAAGAAAAATAGATATAATTAGGTGGAGGAATTTTTTCCAAAGCATAAAAGGTTGGCGCTATCAAACTGCTTTTTTGTTTTTCCAAGTAAAGTATAAACTTCCGCTAAATTCTGCTAAAATCTTCTATCCTTAATTTCATAAGTTATTTTTCGGCCTTATAAGTTTCGTTTAACTTTGCACTCTTCATTAACGATAGACAATTAGAATATTTTTATATCTTATGATCCAGTGTATCTTTTTCATGAAAAATAACCATCAATTTGCGCCAAGAATTTTTGTGCTTTTTATAGTAAGATATAAGAATGGGAACTTAAGTTTGTCTGAAAGTAAAAATCTCAATTTTTACAATAAAATAACAAGCAATTTTTTGACTCATTATTTTGTAATGTTAAGATGTGATAATAAATAAGTCTTTAAGGTAGGTAGTGCAGTCTGTGGGAAAAAACTTTGATGTAATAGTGATCGGTTCTGGTCATAATGGTTTGGTTAATGCCTGTTATCTTCAAAAAGCAGGTTTAAACGTTCTTGTTCTCGAAAAAAATGACTGGATAGGCGGTGCTGCGGTTAGCCGCGAACTTCATCCTGGAATTTTGTATTCAAACTGTTCATATGTTTGCAGTCTTTTCAGACCTGAAATCATGAGAGATTTGGAGCTACCAAAGCATGGTCTGCAGATTGTTGCGATAGAGGGCGGTACGGTATTTACAAAAGATGGCGATTATCTTGCATCCTTCAGAAATTACCATGCAAAAAAGCGAGAGTTAGAGCGGTTCAGTGTAAAAGATAGTGAATCTTATTCAAGGTATTCTAGGGATATTCTAAAGCAGTGCAGATTTATTCAACCACTTCTCATGAGAACAGCACCAGATCCAGCAAGCTTTAAATTTAGAGATCTCTCAGAAATGCTTTATATTTTGCGTAAAGTAAATGACTTAACTGCAAGTGAATTGGCTGATACTGTTCGTTTCTGGACTATGTCAATTTCAGACTTTTTAGATGAATATTTTGAAAATGACGTGATAAAGGCTTCTCTGGCAGTGTCTGGTATCATCGGAACAGCTTTGGGCCCGATGTCACCGGGTACCGCCTACGTGCTATTGCATCACTACATGGGCGAAGTTGATGGTTCTATCGGGGCATGGGGCTATGCCCGTGGAGGGATGGGAGCTATTTCTAAAGCTCTGACCTCATCTTTTAGGGCAATGGGTGGTACGTTGTTAAATAATTCTGAGGTAGAGAAAGTTGATATTAGAGGTGCTCGAGTTAAAGGTGTGATATTAAAAAATGGGGACGAGTATTTGGCGAAAAATGTTGTTTCAAATGCTGACGTTAAGCGTACATTTTTAAAATTGACTGATCCAGAACATCTTCCACCAAACTTTATAAAAAAAGTGAATAATTTTAAGATACGTGGTTCATCGGGAAAGGTTAATATTGCTCTTGATAGTATGCCAAATTTTCCAGTTATCTCAGAAAACAATCCATGTTTAAAAGGTGATATTCATTTCACAGACAGTATTGAGAGAATGGAGAGAGCTTACGATGACTGGAAAATGGGAACTTGGTCCCGAGATCCATTTTTGGATATGATGATACCTACTTTAACTGATCCTACCATGGCTCCTCCCGGTAAGCATTTCATGAGTTGCTTTGTTCAATATTGTCCCCCTAAAGTAGGTGGCCAAAATTGGACTAAAGAGAATAAGGACGCATTTGGGGAGACTGTGATCCAACAAATTGCAGATTATTCACCAGGGTTCAAAGATAAGATTTTGCATATGGAAGTGAGAACTCCCAAAGAGCTTGAAGAGGAGGTTGGTTTGACTGAGGGTAACATCTTTCAGGGTGAGCTAACTTTCGACCAGCTTTTGTTTAACAGGCCAATACCAGGTTACGCCCAATATAGAAGCCCCATTAAAGGGCTCTACATGTGCGGATCCTCTACCCACCCAGGTGGTGGTGTCATGGGCGCTCCTGGTCGGAATGCCGCCGTTGAAATACTTAAGGATCTTAATTTGCCTGACTCCGATATTAGGGATGCTTATGAAGTCTTATGACGTAATTGTAATTGGAGCTGGGCACAATGGTCTCATCGTAGCTTCAAAGTTGGCTGCTTCTGGAAGGCGGGTTCTTTTACTTGAAGCGGGCGATACCTACGGTGGAATGGCGAGGAGTGAAGTTTTATTTGAAGGTTTCCAAGCTCCGGAGTTGGCTAGTAATGCAGGTGGTATTTCAAAAGATGTAGTGCAAGATTTGGGGCTCAACAAATATGACCTTTTGTTTAATGAAGATGGTATAAAGACCGTAGGCCTGAACATTGAAAATGAAAGCGTTATATTTGGCAGCAACTTTGGAAAAAGTATTGAGGGTATAAGAAAGGAAGAATTTAAACGATGGAAAGAATTAAGAGAGAAATTTTTTAACCAGAGCCACCTCTTCCAAAGTTTGGCTTCGCAAATTCCTGTAGGAAGCAATCACAAAACAGTTAGGAGTAAAGCCAATTTATTTTTGACAGCCGCAAAATTGAGGCTGCAAGGTAAAGAACAATTTCAAGAACTTTTACGAATGATTACTATGTGCATTGCTGATCTAGTAGAAGAAGAACTTGAAACATCTTCTCTGAAAGGACTTATTTCTTTTGACTCTACATTAGGTATAAAACTGGGACCTAGATCACCAACCTCATATCTAGGTTTATTGTATAAGCTTTCACAAATTAAAGCTTCCTATCAAGAGAAATCATTGTCTATTAACGGTGGCGTCACCAGTTTCATTAATGCTTTGTTTAAGTCAGCTGAGGAAAATGGAGTAGATTTCGTCTTTAAAGGTAAAGTCAGTTCACTTATTATATCGGATTCCGTAGCGACTGGTGTAAAGCTCGAAAATGGGGCGGAATACTCTGCAAAAACCATTGTCTCTTCTATCAGTCCAGTGAACACCTTTCTTGATTTGGTCGGTGCCCAAAATCTGGAGACTGATCTAACCAGACGGATCCGAGCTCTTAGGTATTCAGGAAATACCAGTAAACTCAATATTATTTTGGAGGAAATTCCAAAGTTACATAATTCCCAAAACTTAGACGCAAACTACCGATATGTTTATGCTCCTTCTCTAGATTCAGTAGAAAGTAACTTTAACTCTCTTAAATATAATGAACTGCCTTCTGATCCTAATTTTGAAATGTATTTCAGTAAGATTTCCTCTGAGTCATCCCTCAATGGAGCAGTCATGGCCTCCATTTGTATTCAGAATACGCCATACTCCCTGAAAGGTGACTGGAAAAATTCAAAGGAAGTTTTGATGAATAAGGTAATTTCAACAATTCAAAAATGGGCTCCTGAATTTAAAAAGGGTATTTTATTTACAAGTCTTCTGCTTCCACATGAAACTGAAAAAAAATATTGCGTTGCCGGTGGTCATTGGCACCATAGTGAATTGCAAATAGATAGTCTCTATTCATTGAGGCCGACATTTGGTGTATCAGATTATTCCACCCCAATCGATGGCCTTTTCATTTGTGGAGCGGGCACCCATCCAGGTGGTAATCTTTTTGGCTTGTCAGGTTTAAACGCAGCTAAAAGGATTTTGAGAGAGAGTACTAAATGACCCAGTTAAAAGAGAAAAAAGATAGGGACACAACATTTAGCAAACCACTTTTTAGGTCTCCTTTTTATGATTTTTTTGCTGCTCAGGAAACAGAGGGTCATTGGTATGATTGGAACGGATATAAATCACCAACAATTTTATCAGATGAAGAGTTAGAATATTTTTCTATCCGTTCAACTTGTAGCGTCTTTGATATTACTCCTTTAAACAAATATAGAATTGTAGGGTCACAGGCTGAGGAATTTTTAAACAAGCTCACTGTACGAAATGTTGCTAAACAGAATGTAGCCACAGTTAAGTACACACTGTGGTGTGATCAGGAGGGATTTGTAATTGATGACGGAACACTTTTTAGGATTTCGGATAATGATTTTCGCTTGTGTTCCCAGGAAAAGCATCTTCCCTGGCTGATTGATACATCACATGGCTTTGATGTTGAAATTATCGATGAAAGTAAGCATGTTTGTGGAATATCCCTTCAGGGGCCTACTTCTGCCTCACTTCTTCGCCTTTTAGGGGTTAACGGAATTGATAATTTGAAACCGTTTCATCTTTTTCAAACAAAAATATCAAATATCCCAATTATGATATCGAGAACTGGTTTTACTGGCGACTTGGGTTACGAAATTTTTATGAAAAATAATGTCGCAAATAAATTTATTGAGAGAGTTTGGAACGCAGGCACCAATCATGGAATTACAGCGATTGGATACAACGCTCTAAATATGGCTAGAATAGAAGCAGGTTTTATAGTGGCTAATATTGATTTCATTTCATCTGATCATGCAATAAGGCCAAATAGATGTAGACGCCCTGACGATCTTGGTCTCGGATGGTTAGTAGACTTGAACAAAGGGTTTTTCAATGGAAAGAAGGCTATTCTAAATAGTAAGTTGGAAGACAGTGAGGCTTTCAAAATTTATGCTTTAGAAATAGATGGAAAAGAGCCAGCCGAGGGATCAGTAATTTATTATAACAAAAAAGATGAGGTTGGTACTGTGACTTCAGCTATTTGGTCGCCAATGGCTAAAAAATCTATAGCTCTCGCTCAGTTGAAATTAGGTTCATCAAAGTCCAAAATGGAAAATTTATGGGTCGAAATATATTCTTTGAAAGAGTTACAATATCATAAACTTATGAAAAAAGTTTCTATAGTAAAACCACCATTTATCAATTTGGCACGGAGATCTGCTTGCCCTCCATCCAACTGTTGAACTTTAAGATATGAATGGGTTTGCAGTTTAGGTTCTTTATCGTTGTTAAAAATCTGCAGTTTTACATTTACTATCTAAAGCTAATAAGATTTGTTAGATTTTACGATTACGTCCTTTAGCTCATAAAGTGGTAGTAATGATTGTTTAATTGATCTTTATTCTCTTTTAGCAAGCAAACTTTCATTTACCTGAAGTAATCTACCGCGCTCTGGTTCCGGGCCCGAAAGCACTGGAAAATATTCTCTCAAAGTATCGTGGTATGCTTTCACTCCATATTCTAAATCAGATAATAAAACGCCTTCGTAAGCGCTTGAGAATGCTGCTTCCCATGACCATTTGATCAACTGTTCGTCTTCTTTGCTAGTTAACCGATCAATTCTCATGCTTAAATATCTTGAAACTTTCATCTCCCGATTTTCTTCTGCATATTTGTAATTACCACCGCGTTGTATGGTTTTTCCATTTTCCACTGGATACTCTTGGTAGAAGATGACTGAATCTGGGTACAAGCCAAACACAAGATTTGGGAAAACGCCAATGTATAACCAACATTTCTGATGAGTGTCGTCCAGACTATCTTTGGCGTGCAATAATTTTTTATAGTTTCTAACGCTCCAAAGGCGTCCATCCCCGGAGTTAAAAGATCCAACGGATCTGGATAGTCCTCCTGCTATTGGTTCATCGTAATAATTCTGACCAAATAGATCATATAGACCCGGATGAGCCATAGGTACATGGTAACCTTCATTATCAACATCGCGTACACACTTCCAATTGGCATCAATTTCTTCTGTCCAGAAGCCATCTCCAGTAGGTTCGAGATCAAAGAGTTCATACTGTGAAACTTCGTTGTCAAATTTTTTCAAAATATCTGAAAGTGCAGGTTGAGGGCCAGGCTGAAATCTCACAAAAACAAAGCCATTCCATATGTCCATTTCCAAAGGGGGTAGGCCATATTCTACTGGGTCCAGTTTGGGAAGAGATGACGGTCGTGAAGCGCCTCGTAGCGTACCGTCAAGATTATAAGTCCAGCCATGGAATGGACAAGTTATTGTTGACTTACACGTGCCTGCGTCATCGGCTATTACTCTAGAACCACGATGTTTACACAGATTATGGAATGCTCTGATTTTTCCATCTTTGCCTCTTATAACTAGTGCACGCTCGCCAATTAAATTCCAAGTTATGAAATCTCCCGCGTTTGGTATGTCGTTACTATGGCAGATAAGCTGCCAATGGCGTCTAAAAAGTAAGTCCTTTTCAGCCTCAAACATTTCGTTATTAAAGAAGCTCCAGGCTGGGAGGCCTGACCTATCCCAATCATTAGGTATCTCTGTATGTTCTTTTCCCAATGAAAACACCTCTTTATAAAAGCATAAGCTCTTTATCATTGTTATCAATTATAAATAGAAAGCACACTGCACAGAAGATATGCAAGGATTAAAGCACTTTTGATCGGCAGCAACAATAAATTGACTGATTGATAAAAAAGTGCTCACCTATATTAATCAAGGAGAGAAAAAATGATTTCAATTACACGTAGATTTTTATTGGCTGTCACATTTGCTTGCTCAAGTGTACTGGTGGCTGGCGCTTCATACGCTGACAAGGTCAAGGTTGCCGCAATATATACGCTTCCAGTGGAGCAGCAATGGATAAGCAGAATACACAAAGCCCTAAATACAGCCGCCTCGCGCGGTGACATCGAGTATGTTTATTCAGAGAACATAGCAAATACTGACTATGAGAGAGTAATGCGGGAATATGCAGAACAAGGTATGCAATTAATTGTTGGAGAAGTTTTTGGTCTAGAGCGTGCTGCGAGAAAAGTTGCCAAAGATTATCCTGACACTGCTTTCTTGATGGGCTCATCTTTCACACCTGTTGCCCCGAACTTTTCTGTTTTCGACAACTGGATTCATGAACCCTCATATTTGTCTGGTATGGTTGCAGGCGCTGCAACAAAATCCAATTTAATTGGTATGGTTGGCGGGTACGCTATACCGGAAGTAAATCGTCTAATGCATGCTTTTATGGATGGTGCCCGAGAAGTAAATCCTGATGTTAAATTCTTAGTAAACTTTATTGATAGTTGGTACGATCCTCCAAAAGCGAAGGAAAGCGCTTTTGCTATGATGGATGCTGGGGCAGACGTTATGTATGCTGAGAGATTTGGTGTTTCTGATGCAGCTGTAGAGCGTGGAGTTAAAGCTATCGGAAATGTTATTGATACTTCAGGTGATTATCCGGGGACAATAATGGCATCTGCTATTTGGCATATGGAAGCCACAATAGATAAGGCCGTGTCTCGCGTGGCAGATGGATCATTCGAGGCTGCGGACTATGGACAGTATAGCTTCATGGCTTATGGCGGTGGATCACTAATTATGGATGAAAGTCTCATGTCTGCAGAAACGGCAGCCGCTGTAAAGGCGAGAGAAGCAGAACTTTTGGATGGTCTGTTCAGGGTCAATGTTAACGACGCCCGTCCTACTTCTGATAATTAGAAAGTACTAGCGCTGGCTGCAAAAGTAGGCAGCGCTCATCAAAAATGGAAGCATCGACAGTATTAAAGCTCAACGGGCTTGCAAAACGCTTTGGCTCAATTCTAGCGAATGATGATGTAACGATTCACCTTCAAAACGGAGAAGTTCTGGCGCTTCTTGGCGAAAATGGTGCAGGCAAAACAACGCTTATGAACATGTTGTTTGGTCATTATTTACCTGATTCTGGAAATATTGAGATTAAGAGCATTAATGGTGATTTGGTCCCATTAGAGCTGGGTAATCCTAGTGCTGCTTTGGCTGCAGGAATTGGAATGGTTCATCAGCATTTTACTCTTGCTGAAAATATTACAGCTTTTGAAAATATTACTTTGGGCGCTGAGTCGCTGTTTTCATTGAGGCGCAATCAGAGAAAAGCTGAAAAAAAAATTAACAATATAATGTCTAACAGTGGTCTAGAGGCACCGCTTGACATTCCTGTGGGAAGGCTTTCCGTTGGAGAAAGGCAGCGAGTTGAAATCCTCAAAGCATTATACCGTGACGCTCACATCCTGGTACTTGATGAACCAACAGCAGTTCTTACACCACAAGAGGCAGATGCTCTATTTTCCAATTTAAGACGAATGACTAGCCATGGTTTGTCGGTCATCTTCATAACTCATAAAATGCGTGAAGTTTTAGCTTTTTCAGATAGGCTTGTTGTGTTGCGCCACGGTAAAAATGTTGGAAGTATGGAAACTTCAAATGCAAGTGAAAAGAAAATTGCACGATTAATGGTTGGAAGTGAAACCCAAAAAGTATCTCCAAAAAGAATAACCCCTGGTGGACCAATTTTATCGTTAAATGACATTTCTGTAGCCGGCCGGTCAAAAAGAGATTCTCTTCAAAATATAAGTTTAACTTTGAAATCGCATGAAATTTTAGGAATTGCTGGGATTTCAGGAAATGGTCAAAATGTACTCGCTGATCTTATCTCTGGTTTGGTACTGCCTGATAAAGGCTCAATACTTTTAAAAGGCGTGGCCATTCAAAATATAAACCCTTTGAATATGATAAAATTGGGGTTTGGAAGGATCCCAGAGGATAGGCATCGGCAGGGAATAGTCGGTGGATTAAGTGTTTCTGAAAATATGGTTATTGAGCGCTTGGATGATCCTCTAATTCAAAACTTTGGTTTTCTGCGTTCCTCCGTAATTAATGATAATGCACAAACATTATCAGAAAAATATGATGTGCGAGGGCCAGGTATAGATCAAGCGTCTCGTTTATTATCTGGAGGGAACATTCAGAAGCTCATTTTGGCTAGAGTTTTTGAACAACAACCAGAGATAATTCTGGCTAATCAACCAACTCGGGGACTTGATATGGGTGCGGCGTCCGATGTTCAGAGGCATCTAATTGAAGCCAGAGATAGGGGTGGTGGAGTTATTCTAATTTCTGAAGATTTAGATGAGATCTTAGGGTTAGCCGATCGAATAGTGGTTATGAGAGACGGTAACTTACATGATGTCAATTCAAGTAGCCGAGAGGCTATAGGCTTAATGATGGCGGGAGAATCTGTATGATCCGCATCGAACCACGTGCAAAAGTATCAAACAGTAGCACGATATTCATACCGATAATCGCGGCTATAGTTTCTTTATTATTTGCGGCGATACCTATAATTTCAGCCGGCGCTAATCCTCTAATTGCTTATGTTGAAATGGCAAAGGGTGTTTTTGGCTCTGTTTTTGCTGTTTCAGAGATGTTGACCCGGGCTACACCTCTTATCTTTACTGGTCTTGCTGCGGCAATCGCTTTTCGGGCAAAACTTTGGAATATAGGTGCTGAAGGTCAACTTTACCTTGGCGCAATAGCTGCTGTGACTGTAGGGTCAGGTTTTTTTGATCTACCTGCTATTTTTTTATTACCTCTAATTATAGTCTTGGGAGCATGTGCTGGCGCGGTAGGAATGGTTGCTCCAACATATCTGAAAGTACGTTTTGGCGCTGATGAGGTGGTAACAACACTTTTGCTCAACTTCATTATAATCATCTTTCTTCAAATGTTGTTAGAAGGGCCTTTGCAGGATCCAATGGGTTTGGGGTGGCCGCAGTCAGCTCCAATTTTGGATCAGGGTATGTTTCCACCACTAATTGATCGAATGCGCGTTCATTCTGGTCTGATTTTAGCTGTTATTTTAGCTGTAATAGCCCAAGTCATGATAAAGCACTCAGTTTGGGGATTTAAATTAAGAGCTGTTGGGGAAAACTCATCTGCTGCAAAGCATGCAGGGATAAACATAAATCGTTCACTCTTTGGAGTAGCCCTTCTTTCGGGGGGTCTTGCAGGGCTTGCCGGCGTGAGTGAAGTTGCCGGACTAAAAGGTTATCTCACAGCAGACCTTTCGCCGGGTTTTGGATATGCGGGAATAGTGGTTGCCATGTTGGCAGGACTATCTCCAATCGGTGTTTTAATTGCATCAGTTTTTATTGCTTCTGTGTTTGTTGGGGCTGACAGCATGAGTAGGGCAATGGGGATATCATCTTTCCTAGCAGATTTAGTGGTATCAGTATCTCTTTTATGTGTGCTAGTTGGAGGGTTTATCGCAAAATTTAAAATTGTGCGTGCTGGTACTGGGAAAAAGATTTTATGATTGATATCCTCAATATTTTGCTTACGGATAGTTTTTGGGCAGCATCTCTAAGGATAGCAACACCCTTAATTTTTGGTGTGTTAGGAGCTTTAATTTGTGAAAGATCTGGCACCTTAAATCTAGGAATTGAAGGTATATTTGTTGTAGGTGCGATGTGTGGTTGGATGGCCACATGGTTAGGTGCTGGACTATGGGGTGGAATTTTAGTCGCATTTTTATGTGGCGCATTCTTTGGATTAATACACGCGCTACTTACTGTGCCACTTGGGCTTTCGCAGCACGTTAGTGGGCTCGGAATAACTTTGTTTGCTACTTCTGTAAGTTACTTTACTTATCGAACAGCGTTGCCGGATGTTTCATCACCCCCAAGAATTGAGCCGTTTCAACCTCTGGATATTCCTATACTTTCTGATTTACCATTTATTGGATTAGTTTTGTTCCAGCAAACCGCTTTAACTTGGCTTGCTTTAATCATGGTATTATTAGTTTGGTATGTGCTGAATCGCACAAACCTTGGATTGGCAATAAAGGCAGTTGGGGATAACCCGAATAGTGTGGATGCTCAGGGTTTATCAGTTTATGCAATTCGAATGTGGGCAATCGTTATTGGCTCAGCTCTGATGGCTCTTGGCGGTGCTTTTTTAACAATGAGCGCTTTTGATGCATTTTTCTTCGGGATGGTTAATGGTCGTGGATGGGTCTGTATTGCGCTTGTAATCTTTGCAAGTTGGAGACCGGGAAAAGCTTTAATAGGTGCGCTTTTATTTGGCGCTTTTGACGCTTTGCAAGTAAGATTGCAAACCGAGATGGGAGCCCTTGTTCCTGGGCAAGTTTTTTTGATGGCCCCATATGTTTTGTCAATTGCAGCGTTGGTCATAGCAGCGAGATCGGCGGACTACCCTAGAGCTTTATTGACACCTTGGTACAAAGGGCAAAGGTAAGGTTAGATGATATTTGATTTAATGATAAAGAACGTCAGCCTGACAGATGACATAGGGGAGTTTGATGTTGCCTGTAAGGATGGGAAAATAGTTGAAATTGCTAAATCTATTTTAGGGGACTCAAAGGAAACTATTGATGCCGAAGGGTGTCTTTTGTCACCACCATTTATTGATCCACACTTCCATATGGATGCAACTTTGTCATTAGGTACTCCAAGGCTCAATGTCTCAGGTACTTTGTTGGAAGGTATAAGTTTATGGGGTGAACTCAAGCCGTTGCAATCGATTGACGACATTATCTCTCGGGCTATGCAATACTGTGATCTTGCAGTTGCCAAGGGTATAGGAGCTATACGTAGTCACGTAGATACTTGTGATGACGAATTGAAAGGTGTTCAGGCTCTCTTAGAAGTTAGGGAAAAAGTTAAAGGGTATTTAGATCTGCAGTTGGTAGCGTTTCCTCAAGACGGTGTCTTTCGGGACCCAACAGCACTGGAAAACACCAAACGGGCTTTGGATATGGGTATAGATGTGGTTGGAGGCATTCCCCATTTTGAGAGGACAATGTCTGAGGGCGCCCGAAGTGTTAACTTGCTATGCGAAATTGCTGCAGAACGTGGGCTAATGGTTGATATGCATTGTGATGAAAGCGACGACCCAATGAGTCGACATGTGGAGACATTGGCTTTTGAAACGAAAAGGTTAGGTCTAGAGGGCCGTGTTTCAGGGTCACATTTAACTTCAATGCATTCGATGGATAATTATTATGTTTCTAAGTTGATACCCCTGATGGCTGAGTCACAAATAAACGTAATACCTAACCCCCTGATTAATATAATGCTTCAGGGTCGGCATGATACTTACCCAAAAAGACGCGGTCAAACTAGAGTTAGGGAGCTACGCGACGCAGGCCTTACAGTTGGTTTCGGATCGGATTGTGTAATGGATCCTTGGTACTCTCTTGGAAAAGCAGACATGCTAGATGTTGCTTTCATGGCATTGCATGTAGGTCAACTCTCCAGTCGCGAGGATATGGGGTGGTGTTTTGATGCCGTAACTAAAAATTCTGCCAAAATAATTGGTTTAGAAGAATACGGAATTGAAAAAGGAAAGCCGGCAAACTTTGTTTTATTACAGGCAAAAGACAAGATTGAGGCTATTAGATTGCGTGCTCACCGATTGTTGGTTGTCAGAGGTGGTCTTATAATTTCAAGGTCTGACCCAGTTAAATATACATTACATAAGCCAGAAGGCGATATAGATTTTAATGAGATAAATTAGTAGATCTTCAGGCATTAAACGAATGAAGAGGATTTAATGGTAAAGCCAGTTATTGTTATCGGAGCTGGTATCTGCGGTATTTCAACGGCGATTTGGTTGCAACGCTCAAATTTTGAAGTTGTGTTATTGGATAAAGCCGAGCCTGGAATGGGGGCATCATACGGTAATGCTGGGCTCCTAGCCCAATGGGCAATTGTTCCGGTCAATGAACCATCGCTTTGGAAACAAATACCACGTTATCTAATTGATCCAATGAGCCCACTATTTTTAAAGTGGAGTTACTTACCTAAGCTAACTCCATGGTTGATAAAGTTTTTACAGAACGCAAACCGTTCAGGTTCAAACAGAACCATTGAAGCTTTAATTCCACTTCTGACGGACTCCGTTGAACAGCATAAAAGTCTTACTGAAGGCACGGCTGCAGCTAATTGGATAGCGGACAGTAAGTTCAGCTATGCTTATAGATCTTTAGAAGACTTTCACAAAGACTCTTTTGGTTGGGAATGTAAGAAAAAAGTTGGAATGGTTCCTGAGATATTTACAGGAAATTTGGTCCAAGATGTTGAGCCAATATGTGGTTCATTTATTGATTGCTTAGCAGTAATTAGTGGGCAAGGGCATATTGTTAACCCGCAGGGTTATATCCGCGAACTCATGAAAGTATTTTCTCAAAATGGAGGAAAATTTATTAATGCGAAGGTAGAAGATTTTGGATTTCAGAATGAAAAAATTTCTACTGTGCACACTGACAATGGTCAATTTGAATGTGATAGAGCCATCATAACAGCTGGTATTTGGTCAAAGGAGCTAATGCTAAAGCTAGGCCTTAATATTCCGCTAGAGGCAGAAAGAGGATATCACGTAGTATACAAAAATGCGTCGATATTGCCTCGAAATCCGATGATGATGACAATAGGTAAATTTGGAGTGACGCCTATGGGAAGCGATCTTAGATGTGCCGGTACAGTTGAACTAGGTGGCATAAAACTTGGTCCAAGTAAGGCTCCAATTAAGTTACTTAGGCGAAGAGTGGCTGAGGCTTTTCCAAAAATGTCTTATGATAAGACTGAGGAATGGTTCGGATTTAGACCAACTGTCCCGGATAGCCTCCCACTAATTGGACAGCTCAAGGAAAGTGGTGTTTATACAGCATTTGGACACCAACACATTGGAATGACATCTGGACCAAAAACTGGAAGGTTAATAGCAGATATAATTAACCAAAGATCTCCAAATATTGACATCTCGGTTTATGATCCAAATCGATATAATTTATAGGAGTATAGTTAGGGCGGCATGTCGCTGCATAGCTCAAATCAGTCCCATGCCATGCAAACGAATGGATAATCCTTACTGGCGTATTTATTTGGAGAAATGAATTTGATGTTTTGCCTAAGTTAACCCATTATGACGTCAAGTGACCCTTGATATAGAAAGTTAAATTTTTATGAAAAAACCCTGCATTTTATGTGTTGCAATCACTGGGTCACTCCCAACAAAGGCTGATAATCCTGCGGTACCAATTAGTTTGCAAGAGCAAATAGAAAGTACGCAAAGTGCTTTTGAAGCGGGGGCAACAATTGCTCATTGTCATGTTCGCAATACAGATCAGACACCATCTTCCGACCCTGAAAAATTTGCTGCATTGCTAGAGGGCTTAAAAAATCATTGTCCTGGGATGGTGATCCAGTTTTCTACTGGGGGTCGCTCAGGTGCAGGAACGGATAGAGGACGCATGCTTTCTTTAGCCCCTGACATGGCGTCGCTATCGGTTGGTTCAAACAATTTTCCTACTCGTGTTTATGAAAATCCACCTGACTTGGTAAACTGGTTAGCATCAGAAATGAAAAGATATAGGGTTACCCCTGAGGTAGAAGCGTTTGATTTAAGCCATATTCTGACCGCTATTAGAATGCATAATCAAAATGAATTATACGGAAAGTTATATGTTCAGTTTATTCTGGGAGTTAAAAATGCAATGCCAGCGGATAAGGAAGTTTTTGATGTGTACGTTAAGCTAATGGCAAAAAGGGCCCCAAGAGCTGAGTGGTGTGCAGCAGGAATTGGAGCCAACCAACTTATAGTAAATGAGTGGGCAATTGCTGCTGGGGGTCATACGAGAGCAGGACTTGAGGATAACGTTAGGCTTAATAAACATACTCTAGCTCCTTCAAATGCGGCCTTAATTCAAAGAGCAGCCGAAATATGTGAAAAATATGAGCGCCCTGTTGCTACCTGGCGTCAGACGCGCGAAATGCTAAATCTTCAAATAGAAATTTAGGTTTTCAGTTGAAGCCACCTATCACAAAACTTCCCACGTCAAAAAGTTTCCTCAATTTACCTATCCTTTTAGATTGGTCAAATTTGAAGCACCAAGCCGTAGTTTTTGGGGCACCCTTCGGTAAACCTTACAGTACTGTGGAGTTTCCAAATAATCAGTCAACTGCTCCAGATAAACTTCGTGACGCATCGTCAAGAATTCTTGTTGATCCACATTCTGTAGATCTTGACCTCTTATCAGGCAGTACTCTTGCATCAATATCAGTTGCTGATGGAGGAAATGTTCCACTTAAAGAGAACAAAGTTGACCAGCACTACTCTGACATAGAAAGTGCTGTGCGATACCTAGTTGAAAGAAGTATTTTTCCGGTTTCGGTAGGAGGTGATGATGGAATTACCAATCCAGTCTTGCGTGGTTTGGACGTATTGAATGATGTTACGATCATTCAAATTGACGCACATATGGATTGGAAGAATGAGCGCTTTGGCGAAAGGCATGGATACTCAAGCCCTATGCGAAGAGCGTCTGAAATGGCGCATATTTCTGGAATACATCAAGTTGGCATACGTTCTTATGGGAGTGCGACTGAGCAAGATTTAAAAGATGCAAAAAATTGGGGAGCTCAGATTTATCTTGCTAAAGATATTCACGAAAAAGGAATAGAATGGTTTTTGGGCAATTTACCTGATGAGGGAAAATTCTTTATAACTCTCGATGTAGATGGGTTAGACCCATCAATAATGCCAGGAACCGTCGCACTATCTCCTGGTGGCCTCGATTGGAGGCAAATCATTGCTTGTTTTGAAGGAATATCTAAAAAAGGAAAAATTATAGGCCTTAACATTGCAGAGCTAGCGCCTAAAAACGATATTAACCAAATTTCGATGATCGCAGTGGGTAGACTAATTCTAAAATGTCTTATGCTCGAGTTAAAAAAATAGTTAAATAATGACTGAAGTTTCGGTAATAATCCCAACATATAATCGAGAGAAATTTATCTCAGAGTGTGTTCAATCAGTTCTGGCTCAAACATTGCCTGCACGTGAGATTATTATAGTTGATGATGGATCCACTGATGCAACATATAATATTCTACGTGACTTAGGGTTTAATTCCTTAAGTACTAAAAAGACTGTTTTGCGCTATTTTTTTCAACAGAATCGAGGGGTCAGTTCTGCAAGAAATTTAGGGATTAAGGAGGCAAGAAGTGAGTATATTGCTCTGTTAGATTCTGACGATCTTTGGTTAAAAAGTAAGCTTGATCGGCAGGTAAGTGCATTTCAGAATGATACACAGAGTAGTCGGCTGTGTCATACTGACGAAATATGGATACGCAATGGGGTTCGCGTAAACCAACACAAAAAACATAAGAAACATGGAGGCAATGTTTTTCAAAGCTGTCTCAAATTATGTTGTATATCTCCGAGTTCAGCAATGATGCATAGGTCAGTTTTCGAGGACTTTGGGTTTTTTGATGAGGACTTACCAGCCTGTGAGGATTATGATTTCTGGTTGCGGTACAGTGCAAAAGAGGATGTAAATTTCATTGATGAACCTTTAATCATCAAAAAAGGCGGTCACAGTGACCAGCTTTCAGGTGCACACTGGGGTATGGATAGATTTCGAATATATTCTATTGAGAAGATATTAAAGGAGCCTGATCTCACGCTTGTTCACAAAACTGAGGCGATCTACGAGGTCATATTAAAGTTGGAAATTTTGATAAATGGATCTCAAAAGCGCCAAAAATTTGCTTATGCAGAGAATATGCTTCAGAAGAAGCAGCATTGGGAGGCTATATTAATGCGCGGTTTTAATGATTGAACGTTCTTATAGTCAAGGCTGTGAGGTCAAAATCTGTTGGGTGATAGCATTAGAACCTGAAGCAAGGCCACTTATTGATTTATTTGATCTCAGCCCATTTTCCAATAATTTAAATTTCCCTGTGTATATAAACTCAAAGAGTGGGCATGCTCTTGTGATATCTGGAATTGGTTCAAGTAAAGCCGCCGCGGCAGCCACCTATTTAAAAATGTTGTTTAATGTTAAGAGGTATGTCGGGTGGATTAACATCGGAATTGCTGGGTTCTGTGAAGAACCAATTGGGCAATTATTCCAAGCGATAAAGGTTCATGATACAGCAAGAAAAACGTCATATTTTCCGGGTTTTCGACTCTCAAAAATAGTCAAATGCCAAACACTGCATACTGTTGCCAAGCCAGAAACAACATATTCAGACGCGGTACTTTTTGATATGGAAGCATCAGGTTTTTGTGAGATCGCCTCTATGTTTTCCTGTAATGAATTGGTATTCGTTTTAAAAATCGTATCCGATACACCAAAAAGCCCTGTGAGTTCAGTTTCAAGAGAAGCAATTACGCAATTGATATATCAAAATAAAGATAAACTTTGTGAAATAATTAGTCACATAGAAAAATTAGTGAATGCTGAGAAAGCAAGACTTCACGTACCAGAAGAAGTTTATCAATATTTTGAAAGGTATCATTTTACTCAGAGTAATAGATATAGATTTTTGCAAGCATATAAAAAATGGAAGTCTGCATTTCCCGATGGAAAATTAGCACGTACTCTAGCCACAGGAAACTCCGCTTCAGAATTAATTTCTAATCTCGAAAGTGAGCTTATTTTAGCGATTAAAGACTGGAAGCTCGAATGATCGATAGCATTTTTGTAGAGCGAGAAGTCCTAGATCATCCAGTTGCACAAAAAATTTTTAAAAGCCTCAAGTACGCTGATATTTTTGAGATTGAAAGATATCAAGAGATGTTTAATCGAAGGAAACAGAACTTTCGTATTCAAAAACAAAACCCTGCTTTAATTTTAGCAAAAAAACATGATAATTTTGTTTTACCGGCACCATCAGGTTTTGGTATTGATGCACAAAAAAATTATTATTTTTCTCACATGTATAACTGTATCTATGATTGCCGATACTGTTTTTTACAAGGTATGTACTCTTCTGCAAACTACGTTTTATTTGTAAATTATGAGGATTTTTTCGAAGCGATTTCTGATACAATTTATGAAAATACTAATAAAAGTATGACTTTTTTTTCTGGTTATGATTGTGACTCCTTAGCATTCGAAAAAATTACAGGTTTTGCAGAAAAAGCATTAGAATTTTTTACTGATTTCAGTTCAGTTGAACTTGAACTTAGAACTAAGAGTATAGTCTCTGACACTTTCTTAAACAGAAGTCCTATTTCTAATTGTGTCGTAGCTTATAGTTTGTCTCCCAGTAATGTCGCTGCTATTTTGGATAATAAGGCTCCCAGTATAGACAGACGAATTAATGTTTTGCAGAAACTAGCCAAAAATGGTTGGCCCGTAGGTCTCAGGTTTGACCCTCTGATTTACTGCTCTGGCTGGGAAAAACTTTATTCAGAGCTGATTAACAAAATATTCAAGGATATAAACATTGATCAAGTTCACTCTGTAAGTCACGGTCCCCTGAGATACCCTAAAGAAATGTATAAAAAAATTACGTCACTATATCCAGATGATAAACTTTTTTCATTTCCAATGGAGGCTAAGGATGGAATTGTATCTTATGGTAAAGAAATAGAGGAAGAAATGTCTTCATTTCTGCAATCGGAATTAGAAAAGTATACAACAAGGAATAAAATTTTTCGTTGTTTGGTTTGAGGCTGGAGTTTGTAAAATTTGGAAAAAAGAAAAGCGATTGTTTCTGGTAGTTCCAGTGGCATTGGAAAAGAAATTACTTCACTACTATTAAAAAGTGGGACTAATGTAATAGGTCTTGCACGCGATCACAAAAAATTCAAACCAGACTTTGATGGTTATTTTCCTATTTCAATTGATCTATCGGATTTTGAAAGAACTGAGCGTATTATTCCGCAGATTTTGCATCAACACTCTGACGTTGACGTATTAATTTGTAATGCTGGTTGTGGTGATTTTCGAACCTTGGAGAATTTTTCTGCTAAGCAAATATCGGATTTTATAAATATAAATTTAATATCACATATAATGCTTTGTAGACACTTAGTGAGTTTTATGAAGGCTAAGGGTAATGGTGACATTATTATCATGGGTTCAGAGGCTTCTATAGTTGGAAAGAAAAAGGCATCACTTTATTCGGCTGCAAAGTTTGGTCTGAGAGGCTTTGCTCAATCACTTCGTGATGAATGTGGCAATACTGGCGTGAGGGTTTGTTTGATAAACCCTGGTTTTGTAAGAACCCCATTTTTTGATACTTTAAATTTTAAGCCTGGTGAGGATGGAAATAATGCAATTGAGCCAGGCGACATTGCTAAAATAGTATGTGATATTATTGAAACCAGAAAGGGTACAAACATTGATGAAATCAACGTATCGCCAGCATCTAAGTCGATAATATTCAAATAACGTATGTTGAGAGTTATAAATTATGCCAACTATAAAATAATGCAAAGCGGGTATGCAAAAATAGCATTGGTAAAACTTGCCGCAACGCAGCATATTGTTCTTTAGAAAAGCGTAAAACGTTTTTTTAGAGTTTTTCATACGTTCCTCCCAATTTCGTTTGAAAGACTAAAAGATAGTGACCTTCCTCCTCCCTAGGTCAATATTTGCGATAAAGGCCCTCTCAGGAGGGTCTTTTTCATTTTGGAGGCGTCGTTAGTCTATTGGATTTCTCCAGAGATATGGATAACAGTCGGAACTTTTGAGCTGAAAGCTTCAATTATATTTTTTTGTAGTTCTTTTAGGTTAGATGGCTTTCTGGATAGCGCCCCATAGGATTCAGCTAATTTGCAGAAATTAGGGTTTAAAGCTTGAACGGAATTTGGAGCAATTTGCGCAGCTACCATGCTGTCCTCAATAGCTTTAAGTTTTTGGTTATCCCAAATGAGAATTGGTAAATTAAGTTGCAATTCAACAGCGGTACCTAACTCCTGAATTGTGTACTGAAATCCATAGTCACCAGCTATAGCTATCGTGGGCATATTGGGCCTAGCAATACAACCGCCTATCGCAGCTGGCAATGCATACCCTAAAGTCCCAAATCCATAAGGATGATGCCAATGATTAGGTTTTTTCATATCCCAGATTTCTTTAGCCAAATATGCAAATTGCGTCATATCAGAATATACCATAGTATCTTCCGGCACTATTTCCTCGACTGATCTGACCACCTCTGATATCCCGGGAAACTCTCTTGTCGCTTGTAAAATCCATTCTTCACGTTTTTGCGATACAAGTTTAGGATCCCACTTTTCTGCACAATCCTGTCCATCAAAGTTTTTCAGAGATGCTTCAACAAAGTCTTCCACTTTCATATTAAGCTTAATATCCGCATTATGATGATCACTGAGAACTTCAGGGTCAGTATCAACACGAACCAATGTACATTTGTGACCCAGATTGTCGCGCCAGATATCAACTTCTGCTAGTTCTGAGCCCAGAACAACTATTAAGTCTGATTTTGACAGCACACTTACAGTGTCTGGTCTAGCCAACGATGAGCCCAAAAATAATGGGTAAGTTGATGGTATCAGCCCCCTGCCGGTAAAGCTCGTAAAACTTGCAGCACCAGTCTTTTTTATTAGCTTAAAAACGTCTGTTTTCTTGGCGCCACCACCTACAATAAACAGAGGCTTTTCAGAGTTTTTAATTAGCGTCGAAACCTCATTTATTTCTTTTTCGGCATATGAAAAAAAGTTCTTAGCTTTTTCACTGATTTCAAAATCAGGTGCGTTTTCTTCAAGTACTTTAATTGGGATTTGTATATGTTTTGGCCTGGGTCTCTTATCGTGCAATTCTGTGAATGCCCGCTCCAATAAGCCATAAGCAGCCTTGTAATTTTGAGCTGTCTCAGACCAGTCACAAACACTACCGGCCGCACTCTCCTGATCCAGCATTTGGTGTAATTGTCCGCGTCGGTATGCTGTCTCGTCTAAGCAGGAAGAAATAGCTAGGATCGGTATACTATCGGAGTATGATTGCCCTAGTGCAGTTAAAACATTACAAATACCTGGTCCTGTAATAACATAAACAATTCCTGGTTTCCCACTTGCTCTGGCGTAACCATCTGCCATGAAGCCAGCGCCCTGTTCATGTCTTGCAAGAACATGGGTGAGTTCCGCTTCATCAATGCCGCGATAAAGCTCTTGGTTGTGAACGCCCGGAATGCCAAATATATATTCGACACCTTGGTTTTTTAAAAACCTTGATATTTGGACCCCGGTTGGTCTCTCCATATTAATATTTTCCTAAAAAGCAGTTTACACATCTTAAAGCTATACCTAAGCTTCTTTAATGCGAACCACTAAGTCAATCCATGTTATTTCAGCTCATGCGGAAGGCGAGGTTGGAGACGTGATTATTGGTGGAGTTCCGCCGCCGCCTGGCGATACAGTTTGGGAGCAGAGTAAGTGGATTTTGAGTAATGGTTTGTTGCGTAATTTCCTATTAAATGAGCCCCGAGGTGGCGTTTTTAGACATGTGAATTTACTTGTGCCTCCAAAGGACCCAAAAGCAGATGCTGCCTTTATTATAATGGAGCCAGAGTTTAATCCTCCGATGTCAGGATCAAATTCGATTTGTGTTGCAACCGTTTTGCTTGATGCCGGAATAATAGAAATGGTCGAACCCGTCACTAGTTTCACGCTTGAGGCGCCAGGGGGTTTAATAAAAGTAAAGGCAGCATGTTCTAATGGAAAGGCAAACAGGATCTATATTAAAAATTTGCCTAGTTTCTCAAATGCTCTTGATTCAGTACTTGAGATAGAAGGATATGGGGCCATGAATGTTGATACTGCTTTTGGTGGTGACTCGTTTGTGGTGGTGGACGCAGACAGTCTAGGCTTTAGGCTTTCTACGGATGAAGCTAAAGATCTCGCAAAATTAGGAGAAAAGATTACTGAAGCCGCTAACGAGCAATTAAACTTTTATCATCCCACCTATTCTGATTGGGATCATTTTTCATTTTGCCACTTTTGTGGCCCATTATTGCAAGGTAAAAAGGGTAAAAACTTTAAATCTGCGGTAGCCATAAAACCTGGAAAAATTGATAGGTCGCCCACAGGGACAGCCTTGTCAGCTAAAATGGCAATCTTACACAAGCGTGGGAAAATAAAAATTGGGGAGCAGTTAACTGCAAATTCTATTATTGATTCAGAATTTACTGGTCAAATTTTAGGATTAACTAAGGTCGGAAATGTGGAGGCTATTTTGCCGGAAATTAGTGGTCGTGCTTGGATTACAGGCACCCATCAGCACATGCTTGATCCGGCAGATCCATGGCCAGGCGGTTATCGTATTTCAGATACCTGGGGTATTTAAATTATTTAGAAACATTTCTAATAATTGGCATTTGTATGTCTTCTTATCCATGAGATAGTCACATAGAAAACACCTATAGAAAGTGTGAAAATAGGCAGGCCTAAACGCATATTTATATCTAGCAAAAATCCGGCAACCCAAGGCCCCATCAAATTTGAAAGCTCAAAAAGTATTACAAATCCAGCGTTTGCTGCAACAATTTCCGCTCCTGAAAACCTTCTAGATAACATTGCAAGTCCAATCGAATAGAGAGCATAAACTAAGCCTGCACCAAGAAATCCAAAGATAAGAGTTACAAATATCGATCCTAAAAAAAATGGGATTAAGCTGGCAAATATCAGGCCTGCACAAACAGTTATTACCCCAACTTTCCGAAGGCCGTATTTATCGGCCAAAATTGCAATAGGGTACTGAAGACCTGTTGCACCCAGTGCCATGGCCGGTACGATAATCAACGCTAGAATTGGTGCGGCTTCGGGTGTGCGAGTTATCATTGCTGGAAGAAGACTAATTAAGGCTAAATCTACACTGCCTACAACGACACAGGCAGACGCGACAGTTGGGGCTCTTTTGATCAATATGAGCGGTGATGCAGAATGAGTTTGAGTGTCTTTAGGTTCAAGGCCTTTGAGTTTTAATATTGGAATTGCAGCTAAAATCAGAAGACCACCCATAATTATAAATGGAATTATCGAAAGAGCGCCAAATAACCAAATGACGACAGGTCCAACGGCAAATCCGATTGAAATAGCGGTAGCATAAATTGCCATCACACGGGTACGATATTTTTCAGCTACAATATTGGCTAGCCAAGCTTCTGTCAAAACCCAGTGTAGACCTAAGCCAAGGCCACTTACAAACCGAAAGGCAAGCCACAAACCGTAGTTGTCCGTAAAACGAAATGCAATGGTCATTATAGCTGCAACGATTAAACCGGCATTAATTGTCACTATATATCCATATTTCGCAGCCAACTTTGGTGCAAAGTAGGCGCTGGACACAACGCCAAGAGCAGCAGCTCCACACACTACGCCAATCCTTTGAAAAGATATATTGAAAGTTTCCATCCATAGAGAAATTAGCGGGAGATACCCACCAAACGCTGCGCCAAGTGCTACGGCTGATAAAGATATCATTATCATGCCAGGAGCAGTCGTCGCCTCACTTATTTGTTGGCGTATCTTTACAGTTATGTTTTGAATTTGACTTATCCAGCCCATTCACCGTTTCGGAAAACTGGTACTGCAGTTCCATTGGTTTTTATACCATCTACATTTATTTCACCAGATCCAATCATCCAGTCTATATGTATCATACTACTATTACCGCCCCGTGAGATGATCTGTTCTTTACTCAGATTTTCGCCATCTTTAAAACATTTAGAGTAACACTGACCCAACGCGATATGACTGGCGGCATTTTCATCAAATAAAGTGTTATAAAATAAAAGACCACTTTGCGAAATTGGTGAACTGTGAGGAACTAACGCTACCTCTCCCAAACGCCTTGCACCTTCATCTGAGTCTAATACTTTCAACAACACTTCTTCACCTTTGGATGCATGAGCTTCAGTAATACTTCCAGACTCAAATTTTACACAGATGTTATCAATTAATGTTCCTTGATGAGATAGAGGTTTTGTGGAGCTCACCGTGCCTTGAACTTTCATGCAGTGAGGAGTAGTGAAAACTTCCTCGGATGGTATATTTGGATTACACGTAATGCCGTTTCTTGCTAAAGAAGCACCGCCCATCCACTCGTGATCATCTGCTAGTCCTACCGTGAGATCGGTTCCCGGTCCAGAAAAGTGTAGAGAGGCAAAATTTTGTTGGTTTAGCCAGTCGGAACGTTTACGCAAGTTTGCGTTATGATTATTCCACGCCTCAATAGGATTGCTCACGTTAACACGAGAAGCAGAAAATATTGCCTCTGCAAGTTTTGCTTGTGCCTCTTTCTCTGGCAAATCTGGGAACATTCTTTTTGCCCAAGCTAATCCTGGCCATGCAACGATATTCCAGTTTATGTCAAAGCGCGTAATTCTCTCTCTGGCTGGAGACAATGCCTTAGAGTTTGCTTTATTAACTCTTCCTACTTTCTGAGGGTCTTCATCTGCAAGCAACATTGGATCATCGCCAACAATTGCAAGTCTTGCAGTATTGTTGTCGAAAGCTGCTCCCATTCCGTCATAAAGCCAATTAGCAGCCTTATCAAACGATGCATCAAGTGCATTTCTGTAACGTGATAAGACCATCTCTGGATCTGAAAATATTGGAGTAATAACGACTGCACCAGATTTGTAGGCGTAATCAGTTATTTTTCTAACCAGGGGTAAGGCTTCTAAAGGTGCTGTGATCATTAAATCCTGACCTGGTCTTAGGGCCAAACCCGTTTTAACAGCAAGTTCCGCCAAACGATCAATGTGAGTAGAATTAATAGCAGAAGTCTCTGACATATCTTAACCTTTAGTTTTGTGTCTGTCGTGTATTAATAACCGTTACGTTGATAAGAACTACTTATCAATGCACTTTCAAAAAAAAGTATAATCTTTAGGCTGAAGTTAGAGCTAAATATTTACAAATGAATACTCAGGGCCAGACCGCGCCACGCGGCCTATTCCACCATTTGGTAAATGAAAACCAATAATCAACATATCTTCATTTGATATTCGATTTAGTAGCTTCTGTCTCGTTTGAGCAGCCTCTTCCGGATTTTGGTCAAGTCCACTCAGCCAGTCTGGTCTTTTAAATGCAACATGATGGTTATTTAAAGCATCCCCGACTATAAGAGCAGATTGCGAGCCATTGGCTATTTCAAAACTCATATGGCCAGGCGTGTGGCCGGGTGTCATAAACGCTAGTACACCTGGTATCGGCTCATCTCCATCATCAAAAAATTCTATTTGATCTTGTAATGCTTCAAACCGGGTTTTAGCACCAACGGCTGTCTCTACTCTGCCCTCATCAACTCTGTTGACTGTTTCTGGGTTCCACCAAAAATCCCATTCTGTCCTGCCAATATGATACGTGGCATTTGGATATAACAAATCATCAAAATCGTCTAGGACACCCCAGATATGGTCTGGATGTGCATGAGTAAAAATAACGTCAGTAATATCTTCAGGCGCAAGTCCCCTCTCGTCCAAGCTACCGACGATGGCCCCCATACCATCCAAAAAGTAATTACCGGCACCAACATCAATTAGAATTTTACGGTTGTCTGCTTCCAACAATGTTACGTTACATTCCCTAACTAATTGTTCTCGTGACAGAGATAATTCATTGATTACCAGCTCAAGTTCAGCCTGAGGCATTGTGTCGAAGGTCAACCCGGCTGGAAGTGTAATACTTCCGTCACTGACTGTTGTGACCTTTGTCGTCCCAAAGTCAATCTTAGTGTACGCTATGCTCGGTAAAGTTAGTGATAATGGCAGGCAGGACGCCGCTTTAAGAAATGCACGTCTTCTAATAATCATAGTTTTTTCCTGAGCCAATAATATTCTCTATTTGGAATATCTTTGATAATTTTATCTTCAGCAAGTTATTTATGCCTATTTTCTAAAATAATCTCCTTTGGTCCCCTGAAGGCCCAACCCTGAAATTCAATTGGCTTTTTTAAATATACATTGGGGAAATGTGAGAAAAACAAAGGCAGTGCTACTTCTGCGATCAGAGTTTTGGATATCCAAGCACCTGCACAGAAGTGAGGTCCGGCACCAAATGAAATAGATTGGCCATTATCTCTTGAGATGTCAAAGTAATCTGGGTTCTGAAATATAGCCTCGTCCCGATTTGCAGACCCGAACATGAAAAAGATCATGTCATTTTCATAAAACTCAACGTTTTTATAGATAAAATTTTTGGCTATGCGTCTGGGAGACATACCAATTGGAGACATCCACCTTGAATATTCCTCGAATGCTTGCAGCCACGTTTTGGAGCCTGATATTATTGATTCCAGCTGCGAATGATTTTCTAGTAAGGTTCCAATTGTTCCCGCAATAGCATCACGCGGTTCATTTTGACCTCCAGAGATAGCAAGTTTTATATTCGCTCGTATTGCATCCATAGATAATCCCGCCTCGAGTTGACTGGAAAGCAAAGACGGTGCGTTATGTAGTTTAGGGTCTTTCAACTGTGCATCGATGTGCAGATCAATCGATCGAGTACAATCTTCACAATTTTTAGTTACCAAGGGGTCGCTAATGTAGTTAGAGCAACCGTCAATCATCCCTTGGCTCACCCGATCCATTTCAATCCATTTCATCTTGCTCAAACCGGTGATAAGTTTTAAAGCTTCTGCTGCTACTTGTGTGGAGAATTCAGAAACAATCTCTAATTCTTTTTTGTTACCAATTTTTTTTATAATTTTAGTAGTTTTTTCAACAAACTGGTCCTTCCAAAAATTTTTAACTATTTTTGGAGAGACTGTTGGGAAAATCGCTTTTCTCTCACTAATATGGGCATCTCCGTCTTTTCGCATCATATTCTGCCCCATGAGCTTAGTCATTAATCCATTCGGCTGCACAGATGAAAATACTTCCACATTCTTTTCACAGATGAAAATATCCTGATGCTTTGAGAACAGCGTTGCATTAAGTTGCGGCACATAAGTAATTGGTGAGTTTGTTCGAAAAAAACCTAGGATTGGATATGGATTACTTTCAAAGATCTTAAGATCAATATCTTGAACAGGTGCAGAACTCATAGGAGTTCCTTAAAATATCTTTCAATAACCAAATTCATTAGAACACACTTCGTAAGATAAGTTTGGTTTGTATTTTTTACACCAAGCAAGTCCTTCAGCATCCTCTGTTGCAGGGTTTTCAAATTTTAAAATACTTATTGCAACCCATATAAAGGTTAAAAGAAAGATTAACCTAACTGGACGAAAGATTAACTTTATCATCCACCAAATCATTTTTTTACCTTGGATTATTTTGTGAAAAAAGCCAGACTTATGTTTCAATTGAGTTTGAATAGATTTGAAGCTTAGTCAAACTGTTAATGAATATTCGCTAGTTTATGAGGGGTAAGTCAGTGAAAACTTATGGTTAGAAATACTGCCGCAGCTGTTCTTTATGAAACAAATTCAGATCTAGTTGTAGAGACTTTAAATTTAGCGGCTCCAGGACCAAAAGAAGTTTTTGTCCAAATGGGAGCTGCGGGTGTTTGTCATTCTGATGTTCATGTAATTAGTGGTCAGGCTAACCAGATAATGCCATGCGTTCTGGGCCATGAAGGTGCAGGTCTTGTCACTTATATTGGAAGCGAAGTAAACAGCGTTAGTGTGGGCGATCACGTTGTTCTCAGCTGGCTGCCATACTGCGGAAAATGTTATCAATGTGTTCGTGGGAAAACACATTTATGCAAAGCCTATCAAACGCCAGTTGGCAATGGAACTCTATTGGATGGCTCTTGTCGATTTTCTAATTCAGAGGGGCCAGTTCGGCAGCTTGGTTCACTTGGATGTTGGTCTGAAAATGTTGTGGTACCTGAAGTATGTTGCGTGCCAGTAGATAAATCTATTCCCTTTGAAATTGCTGCGCTTCTTGGTTGTGCTGTAACGACTGGTGTTGGTGCTGTCTTAAATCGCGCCAAGGTACAGAACGGGGAAACAGTAGTTGTAATAGGTGCGGGAGGTGTTGGTTTATCAGTAGTGATGGCGGCTAAATTGAAAGGAGCTTCACAAGTTATCTGTATTGATCAAAATATTAGTGCGCGAAACCTTGCAATAGAATTGGGTGCCACGGACTTTCTTGTTTCGAAGCAGAATAAAGATATTTATAAAAAACTAATGGAGCTAACGGGCGTGGGTGCTGATCATGTATTTGAGGCAGTAGGTAAAAGAGAACTGCAATCTGATGCTATTGAATATTGCTGTTCCGGTGGTACTGTAACTTTTGTCGGTTTGGACAGTGAGGACGCGACAATTAATTTAAAAACTACTGCCATAACTAGAGCAGAAAAAACAATATCTGGTTCGATATATGGTTCTGCCTGCACCCACAGGGATTTTGCTCTTTATGGTGAAAAATTCCTTGAGGGAAAATTACCGATCGATTTAATGGTTAATCGGCGGTACCAGCTAAGGGAGATAAATATTGCCCTTAGTGACATGTTGGAGGGGAAACCAGGAAGAGGCGTAATTGTTTTTGATCATTAAATTTGGGCAGAGAGTGAGGCCATAAAAGTTGAGCTTCTATGATCACATAATTGTCGGTGGTGGCATTTTGGGTGCATCAATTGCCTTTCATATTTCTAAAAAATCAAATGATACTATTCTGGTATTAGAGAGAAACGACTTTGCAAGTGGTGCCTCAAGTCGCTCCGCTGGATTAGTGCTTCAGGGATCTACTAAAAAGTCAAATATCCCCTTAGCTAAAAAAACTGTCGAAGTGATTTCGCAATTAGAGCAGGAGCTCGGAGAGACTGTAGAGTATCATAAAACGGGAAGTTTGCGTTTAGCGTCATCTAAAGAAAGAGTTTCTGAATTGAATTCTATGATCGAAACGGCTTCTCTTTTCGATGTAGATGTGTCAGTACCGAGTGATCAAGATATAAATAAAATGGCCCCTTGGTTGAACCAAGAAGAAATTCAACAGGCTGCATTTTTCCCTTCGGACGGCTATCTCGATAGCTATCGTTTGACCTGGCATTATCTCAAAGCGGCAAAGAATAATGGTGTTAAGTTCAGGTCCAACTTAGCCGCCACAGAGGTCATAATTGATGGATCTAAAATTTGTGGAATTGATACTGCGGACGGAAAATTTTTTTCCCCTAATTTGATACTTGCTGGGGGTGTTTGGACTTCTTTATTTGCATCTAAGATCAAGGTACCAATTGCTACGGCTCCCGTTCGTAGCCATTACTGGCTTACTGAGCCCAATCTTGATTATGGTAGTGCGGGTTCAATTACAATTATGCCTGATGTTTCTGCGTATACACGTCCAGAATTGGGAGGCTTATTGCTTGGTGTTCAGGAGAATGAATGTGCCGTTTTTGATGCAAGAAAACTACCAGAGGATTTACAATATTTCTCTCCCACGCTTGGCGAAGATCACTGGGACATATTACTGAATTCTTACTCTGATATTTCTCGGTTTTTCCCCAAAATAGAAAGTGCAAATTTTTCAAGCTATATTAGTGGTCTCTCTTCATATACTCCAGATGGGGAAATTATTTTAGGTCCTATTGCAGAAATTGATGGGTTGTATGTAGCAGCTGGGGACTGTGGTTCAGGTGTTAGTTTGTCCGGCGGAATAGGATCCATTATTTCTGAAATTATCTTAGACGGTGAATCTGATCTTTATAGTTCGTCATTTAAGCCAAATAGGTTCGGTAAGGTTGATCCATTTAATGAAGAATTCTTAAATAAATGTGCTATGGCTAGATCAAAAAAATCAAGAAAAATGAAATAACATTTATTTTTGTTACAGAATCATGCGATCATATTCTAATCTTTGGAATATTACGAATTTTGAAGAGTAAACAACTAAACCACATTGGGGGTACAAAATGAAATTTAACTTTGGATTTTTTAAATCGTTAGCGGTTGGATCATTGTTAGCTACATCCGTATTTGCGGATACAGAACTCACTGTTTACACAGCTGTAGAGGCTGAAGATCTTTCTAGATATGCTGCTAAATTTAACGAAAGTCATCCAGATATTAAAATTAACTGGGTTAGAGATTCTACAGGGATTATTACAGCAAAACTATTGGCTGAAAAAAACAATCCACAAGCAGATGTTGTCTGGGGTTTAGCAGGTACTTCGCTGCTTCTGCTCAAATCAGAGGGAATGTTAGAGCCTTATGCTCCAGCTGGTGTAGAAAAGTTGGATAGTAAATTTGTTGATGGTGATAATCCACCTGCTTGGGTTGGAATGGATGCATGGGTTGCTGCAGTTTGCTATAATACTGTCGAGGCGGGAAAAGCTGGACTAACACCACCAACCTCTTGGAAAGATTTAACGGATGCTCAGTACGCAGGCCATTTGATTATGCCAAATCCGAACTCATCTGGCACAGGATTTCTAGATGTATCTAGTTGGCTTCAGTTGTTTGGCGAAGAAGGTGGTTGGGAGTATATGGATGCCCTTCATGAAAATATCGCACGGTATACTCACTCAGGCTCAAAGCCTTGTAAATTAGCCGCTGCTGGGGAAATTCCAATTGGGATTTCATTTGCTTTCCGTGGCGCGAAATCGAAGGCAGCTGGTGCTCCATTAGATATTATTGTTCCGTCTGAAGGGGTTGGTTGGGATATGGAAGCAACCGCTATTGTTGCTGGAACATCTAAAATGGAAGCGGCAAAGAAGCTTGTAGATTTTTCAGTAACCAAGGAAGCTAATGAAATGTACAACCAAGGTTATGCAGTTGTTGCCTATCCTGGCGTGGCAAAACCTGTTGAACATTTTCCTGAAGGATTAATTGAGGCGATGATTCCGAATGATTTCGAATTTGCGGCAAACAATAGAGCGCGTATTTTGAAAGAATGGCAGTCACGCTACGACGGCAAGTCTGATCCTAAATAATAAATTTTAGTCAGGCAGTAAATTTTTACTGCCTGACTTTTTTGTTGTCTAAATTTATGGATTAATAATAATATAAATTTAAGGAATACATCTTGGAAGGCATTAAAGACCCGCAATCCTCGTATCTCTCAATAAAAAATCTTTGGAAATCATTTGGAAGCTTTACGGCTCTTAAGGATGTATCTTTAGATATAAAAGAGGGAGAATTTGTCTGTTTCTTGGGTCCCTCGGGATGTGGAAAAACAACTCTTTTACGGGCAATAGCTGGATTAGATTTGCAAACAAGTGGGGCAGTAGTGCAAGGTGGAAAAGATATTTCTAATTTTCCCGCCTCTGAGCGTGACTATGGAATTGTTTTTCAATCATATGCTTTATTTCCCAATCTTACTATTGAGAAAAATATAGCATTCGGGCTCGAAAATACTGGGCGTTCCAAAAATGAAATTAATGAACGGGTTTCGGAGTTGTTAGATCTAATAGGACTCCCGGATCAAGGTCCTAAGTATCCAGCTCAGCTCTCTGGTGGTCAACAGCAAAGAATTGCTTTGGCTAGGGCAATAGCATCAGGCCCCGGTTTGTTGCTGCTTGATGAGCCACTGTCCGCTCTGGATGCTAAAGTACGTGTGTATTTGAGGCATGAAATAAAAAGTCTACAACAGAAACTTGGTGTTACAACCGTCATGGTCACTCATGATCAAGAAGAAGCTCTTTCAATGGCCGACCGCATTGTTGTTATGAATGAGGGAAAGGTAGAGCAAATAGGTACGCCCAATGAAGTATATTGTAAGCCAGAGACCTTATTTGTTGCAGATTTCATTGGGGAAATGACTCAATTCAGAGGTACAATAACTGGCAAAAGCTTGGTCAAAATTGGCAATATTGAATTAAATACGGTGGAGCACCGGTTTGCTCAAGGCCGTGAAGTTTCAATAACCATCAGGCCGGAGGATATAATACCGTTGGGCGCTAAGCTTCCAGCAAAGTCAGGCAAGAATGTGTTTTCTGCTCAGCTTGTAGAAATGGAGTTTCTAGGTTCATTTTGGCGTTGCAAGTTGAAGAGTGATGAATTTCCAGAGGCATTGGTTACAGCAGATTTCTCAGTAAACGCAGTTAGAAGACTGTCTATAGAGCCAAACCAAATATTGTGGATTGAATTACCCTCCGAAAGCATTTTGGCTTTTGATTTTCAAGCGGCTTGAATATGAATTCGGCTAATATAGACAATACAGTAGTCAGACCCAAAGGGTTAGTGAAAGCTAGGCTCAGCCGCGATGATATCATAATGCGTGGAGGTATGATTGTTATTGCTCTCTACCTTGTAATTAGCTTGGTATTTCCTCTTTATTCGATGTTCTCGAAATCCTTTTCGACTTTTCAATATGATTTATCAAAATTCGAAGTCCAAGTTAGTGATGACGCGGGTCAATTTTCTCCTGAAATTACAAGCCTTCAAAATTTAAATGAAGGTTTAAAGGCTATCCCGGATGAGGAATTAAGTACAGGTTCTGGCGGCCGACTGGGCGTTACAATATTTTTTCCAGACTTCAGTTTTCGCAGCCCAGTTATGTATCGTATTCGGAATGTTGATGGTCAGGGGCGGTTCCTAGTGGGTTCTACATTAATGACTGGGACTGATTGGCAAGAATTGGATAGTAATACTTTTCGCCGCGTACAGTTACGGCCTGTCAGGTCAACCGGTTTATCGAATTTTATAAATTATTTCTCTACTCCAGCTTTGTTTAAATCAATTCAGAATTCGATATTTATTGCAATAATTAGTACAATAATCACAGTAATCTTAGCGTTCTGGTTTGCATATGCACTGAATAGGAGCTGTATGCGGTTTAAGGGCTTTTTTAGGCTTATTGCAATGGCACCGATACTTGTTCCGTCGCTACTCCCTGGGATTGCTCTTGTCTACCTTTTTGGGGCACAGGGTGTAATTAAGGGCTTATTATTTGGAGCAAGTATTTACGGTCCTATTGGTATAATTATAGGATCAGTATTTTTCACCTTTCCGCACGCATTTTTAATCATATCTACTGCATTAGCTATTTCTGATGCTCGTCTTTATGAAGCTGCTATTTCTTTAAAAGCGTCGCCTTGGAAAACCTTCTGGACCGTTACTATCCCTGGGGCAAGGTACGGTATAATCTCAGCAGCTTTCGTTGTATTTAACCTAGTAATTACGGACTTCGGTTTGCCTAAGGTAATCGGTGGTCAATTTAACGTTTTAGCTGTGGACATCTACAAACAAGTTATAGGTCAACAGAACTTCGAGATGGGGGCAGTTGTATCAGTAGTTTTAATAATTCCGGCGATTCTGGCTTTTGCTATAGACCGGGTTGTCCAAAGTAAACAAGTGGCTTTGCTCACTGCTAGGTCCGTTCCATTTAATCCCAAACCAAGCTCGAGGGCTGACTTAATCTTTACTATTTATTGTGGACTTGTTGGATTATTTATAATTGGAATGTTGGGTATTTGCCAGTTTGCTGCCCTAATCAAGTTCTGGCCATATGATCTAAGTTTAAGTTTAAATAATTATCAGTTTGATAAAATGGATGGCGGCGGTTGGGGTGCCTATTATAACTCAATCAAAATGGCTTTATTGACAGCTCTAATAGGTACGTGCGTAATATTTTTTGGAGCGTACTTAGTTGAAAAATCAAGCGGATTTAAAACTGGTAGAGCGATATTTCAAATGTTTGCCATGTTACCTATGGCGATACCGGGAATGGTGTTGGGGCTTGCCTATATATTCTTTTTTAATAATCCTGAAAATCCTTTGCACATAGTATATGGAACAATGGCAATTCTTGTCATCTGTACTGTTACACATTTTTACACGGTTTCACATCTTACGGCCGTTACTGCTCTCAAGCAAATGGACAGTGAGTTTGAATCTGTCTCAGCATCTTTGAAACAACCCACGTTTAAACTGTTTTCTAGAGTGACGGTGCCAGTATGTCTGCCAGCTATCCTGGATATTGCTATCTACTTATTCGTTAACGCAATGACCACAGTTTCTGCAGTTGTTTTTCTCTATTCGACTAAAACTTCATTAGCTTCAATTGCAGTACTAAATATGGATGATGCTGGTGATATTGCTCCTGCTGCCGCGATGGGTATGATGATTTTTTATACAAATATTATTGCGCGTATAATTCACTTGTTAATATCAAAGGGCGTTTTATCTCGAACCCAGGCTTGGAGAAATAGTGGCTGATTTGAATACAGCTTAAGTGTTGTTATGGAGGGAAGATTAGTAATGACCAGAAATTTAACATTTGAAGATCTGGAGCTAGCAGTTGATAACGGCAGTATTGATACTGTGCTTGTATGTTTCGTGGATATGCAGGGAAGGCTGATGGGTAAGAGATTCCACGCGAAACACTTCATGTCTGATGGATATAACGAGACGCACTGTTGTGACTATTTGTTAGCTACAGATTTAGAGATGGGCACACCAGACGGTTATGCTTCTACGAGTTGGGAAGATGGTTATGGCGACTATACGATGAAGCCAGACCTTAATACTTTACGTATGACCCCATGGTTGGATGGTACAGCTATGGTCATCTGTGATGTCCTTGATCATCATACCCATGAAGAAGTAAGCCATTCGCCTCGGGCTATTCTAAAGAAGCAGATTAAGCGTCTTGAAAAAATGGGCCTGGATCCGATGATGGCTACGGAATTAGAATTTTTTCTTTTTGAAAAAAGCTTCAAAGAGATACACGAAAATGGTTTTCGAGAGCTAAAGCCCATAAGCGCTTATAATGAGGACTATCATATCCTTCAAACTACAAAAGAAGAACATATCATGCGCCCTGTTCGTAACTATTTATGGGATGCTGGTATACCGGTCGAAAATTCAAAAGGTGAGGCAGAGACGGGTCAGGAAGAGCTAAATATAAAATATGCGAATGCACTTAATACCGCTGAGTATCACACAATTGCCAAACACGCTGTAAAGGAAATTGCCTGGAGCAAGGGGCATGCAGTTACTTTCTTACCAAAGTGGCATCACGACAAGGTGGGTTCTTCGTCACACGTTCACCAGTCACTGTGGAAAGACGGTAAAAATGCATTCTATGACCCTAATGATAAATTGGGAATGAGCCTGTTGATGAAACATTATATGGCAGGACTTTTGCACTACACATCAGATATTACATTTTTCCTTGCTCCTTATGTTAATAGCTACAAACGTTTTGCCAAAGGAACGTTTGCTCCCACTCGTATTATCTGGTCGGTAGATAATCGCACGGCTGGTTTTCGCTTGTGTGGCGCAGGAACTAAGAGTGTTAGAATAGAATGTAGAATAGGTGGTTCGGATATGAACCCCTACTTAGCGATTGCCGCTCAAATTGCTGCTGGATTGGCAGGAATAGAAAATAAGTTAGAGCTAGATGAGCCTGCTAAAGGCGATGTTTACCAGGGTGACACAAAAATGATCCCTGAAAATTTGCGTGATGCAAAGTTAGCTCTGGATCAATCCGAAATGCTAAAATCTGCTTTTGGAGAGGACGTCGTAAAACATTATTGTAGAGCTGCTGAAGTTGAGTTGGAAGAATTTAATAGGGTTGTGACGGATTGGGAAATAGCAAGAGGCTTTGAAAGAGCGTGATATTATGAATGAAATAACATGTATCTCACCGATAGATGGTGAAATATTTGCGAAAAGAAATACTCTTTCATTAAAAGATGCAAAGGATAAAGTTCAACTTCTGCGTGCAGCACAAAAAGCTTGGTCGGCTCGACCATTAGCTGAACGTATATCGTTGGTAATGGATGGTGTAGACGCTGTAGGCAAAATGAATGAACAGATAGTACCAGAGCTAGCCCAAATGATGGGGAGGCCAATTAGGTATGGTGGTGAATTTGGAGGCTTTAAAGAGCGCGCCCAATATATGAGTGAGATAGCTGAACAAGCGTTGCAAGATATTGAGATTAGCAATGACTCTAGTTTTAAGCGTTATATAAAACGAATACCTCATGGATTAGTTTTAGTCGTTGCGCCGTGGAATTATCCTTATATGACGGCAATCAATACAATTGCTCCTGCGCTAATTGCAGGAAATGTCGTAGCATTAAAACATGCAACTCAAACCCTCCTGGTGGGTGAGCGCCTCGTTGAAGCTTTCATTTCTGTAGGCATCCCGAAAGATGTATTTATTAACATGTACTTAGACCACGACACCACATCTCGTCTTATTGACGAGAATTCATTTGATTTCGTTAATTTTACTGGTTCCCTGCGAGGGGGCATCGAGATGGAGAGAGCAGCAGCCGGAACTTTTACGCCTGTTGGGACAGAACTTGGGGGTAAAGATCCTGGGTATGTCATGGAAGATGCGGATTTAGATGCAGCAGTGGAAACACTAATAGACGGCGCAATGTTTAATTCTGGACAATGTTGCTGTGGAATAGAGCGAATTTATGTAGTAGAGAGTCTTTACGAAAAATTCTTACAAAAAGCCATAAATATTGTCGAAAATTATAAGCTTGGCAATCCGTTGGAGCCTGAAACCACTCTTGGGCCTATGGCAAATAAACGATTTTCTGATGAAGTAAGATTACAAATTAATGAGGCTGTAGAATTAGGTGCGACGGCTCATATCGAAGTTTTCAAAAATGATGATGCTGGCACCTATGTAACACCACAAATTTTAACAGGTGTTGATCATAATATGCGAATTATGAAAGATGAAACCTTTGGTCCAGTCGTCTGTATCATGCCTGTGTCCAGTGATGAGGAAGCTATTTCTTTAATGAACGATAGTGAATTTGGTTTAACAGCAAGCCTATGGACAAAGGACGTTGGCCGAGCAGAAAAAATTGCAGATCAAATTGAAACAGGGACAGTATTTCTGAATCGTGCTGATTACCTTGATCCAGCGCTGTGTTGGACTGGTTGTAAGAATACGGGTAGCGGTGGTGGTCTATCGATCATTGGTTATCATAATCTTACAAGGCCTAAATCTTACCATCTAAAGAAAGTAACGCAATGACACTAATTGGAAATTGGTCATATCCTACACAAATAAAATTTGGCACTGGCCGCATAAAGGAAATTTCTGATGCTTGTAATCAAGCAAATATTAAAAAACCACTTTTGGTTACTGATAAAGGTTTGAGTAATCTTCCAATAACATCCAGAACTTTGCAGTTAATGAAAGAAGCTGGTTTGGGCGAAGCTATTTTTTCGAATGTTGACACAAACCCTAATGAGAAAAATTTAGATGCAGGTATAGCTGCATTTACAGAAGGAAATCATGATGGCGTAATAGCCTTTGGAGGAGGTTCAGGCTTAGATCTAGGGAAATTAGTTGCTTTTATGGTTGGTCAAGATCGCTCGGTTTGGGATTTCGAAGATGTTTCTGATTGGTGGACGCGTGCAAAACCAGATGCCATTTTCCCTATTGTTGCAGTTCCAACGACTGCGGGAACTGGATCCGAAGTTGGAAGAGCCAGCGTTCTGACCAATTCTGCTACTGCCGAGAAGAAAATTATTTTTCATCCGAAAATTCTACCAAAAGTTGTCATTTGCGATCCTGAGCTAACCGTTGAAATGCCAAAATCAATAACTGCTGGTACCGGTTTGGATGCATTCGCACACTGTGTAGAGGCATTTTCGAGCCCACATTACCATCCAATGAGCCAAGGTATCGCCGTAGAGGGAATGCGACTTGTCATTGAAAATCTTGGAAAAGTTTATTTGGACGGAAGCAATGTTGAGGCTAGAGCAAATATGATGTCAGCGGCATTAATGGGTGCGACAGCTTTTCAGAAAGGACTTGGTGCCATTCATGCGCTCAGTCATCCGATTGGTGCGATGCATCATACACATCACGGAACAACTAATGCCGTTTGCATGCCAGCAGTGCTTAGACTGAATGAATTAAAAATTCAGCAGCGTTTTGACTCAGTTTCAGGTTACCTAGGTATAAAAAATGGTTTTTCAGGTTTTAAGACTTTTGTCGATCAGTTTAATGCGTCACTTAATATCCCGTCAAAGCTAAGTGATTTAGGCGTTGAGAGCCCAGATTTAGAAAAGCTTGTCTACGGTGCATTAAGTGACCCAAGTTGTGGCGGCAATCCTGTAGAATTAAACGAGGCGAATGTACGGGCTTTGTTTGAAGAAGTGCTATAGTGCAGAAATTGTAAAAAGTTTTTGACTTTCTACCGAAAGACCTACCTTTAAATGGAGCCACTTCAAGGGAAGCATCTAGCTTGGGATGAAGTGCAGATCTTTGGGTGGGGAGTGGAAAATGTTGGTCCTACCCAAAGAAACAAAGTTCAGTTTAAATCGCTATTAGATAGTTCGTCAATTATAGGGCACTCGGGTCGTTCGTTCCCTTTGCAGCAACTAACCAAGTGTGAGAGCTGCGTGCGTAAGTTTTCTAGTTCATTTAATTTAACATCGATTTCTGCAATTTTAGTAAGAGTAAGATTTCGCACTTCTTTGCTACTACGGTTTTGATTTTCGTATAATGATAGAAGTTCTTTGCACTCTTTGATGCTAAAATTAAAACGTCGCGCTTTTCCGACGAATTGTAATTTAGCCAATTCAGCGTCAGTGTATTGGCGGTAATTAGTAGTTTCATTTTTCACAGGCTTAATTAAATTTACTTCATCGTAATATCTAACTGTTTTTACGGTAAGCCCAGATTTTTTAGCAGCTTCTCCAATATTCATATTTTACCCTTTACTCTACCCTAACTGGAGGGTTTATCACATAATTCAAGGAGCGTAAATTGGTTGAAATTAGCAATATAACTGGAATAAATTGGCGTTGTAAGCATACATGGCGGCGATCTTCCTATAATACGATGTGGTGCTTGATTGGCTGCTCCATAGGTGATTTTGGGACAATTGCATTTTTTCAATTTTCGGAAATTGAATGGCCGGTGATGGCGATTATGACCCTCGCGATAATAAATGGCTTGATTACCTCAATTATATTAGAGACAGTCATTTTATGGAGGCAAATGGAACTAAGTAATGCCTTCAAAACTGCAATTGGTATGTCACTGATTTCAATGATAGCGATGGAAGCTGCCATGAATATTACAGACGTAATTTTAACTGGTGGTGCTACTCTTACTTGGTGGGTGATACCTTTTATGCTTGCAGCAGGATTTTTAACGCCTCTCCCATATAATTATTGGAGATTAAAGGTGTTAGGTAAGGCTTGTCACTAACTTCCGTTTGAGCACGCGTAAAATTAAATTTCTTATTACACCGCTTGTGTCGACGAACCACAAGTTGTATGCAATGCGCGAAGTTTATAATGGAGATCTGAATGTCGAAACTGGTTACCATTTTTGGTGGATCTGGTTTTGTTGGTCGTTATGTAGCACAACGAATGGCTAAGCAAGGTTGGCGTGTAAGAGTTGCGGTTCGGCGTCCCAACGAGGCGCTGTTTGTTAGGCAATACGGTGCTGTTGGCCAAGTTGAACCCGTACTTTGTAATATCAGAGATGATGCCTCTGTTATAAAAGTAATTATTGGTGCTAATGCAGTTGTAAACTGCGTTGGAATATTATCGGAAAGTGGTAAAAATACGTTTAAAAATGTTCAAGCATTAGGTGCAGAGCGTGTCGCCAAAATTTCATCAGAGAACGGGGTGGCAAACTTTGTTCAGATATCAGCAATTGGTTCAAATGAAGCGTCATTAAGTAATTATGCAAGAACAAAAGCATTGGGAGAAGCTTCGGTATTGAAGTATTTTCCGGATGCGACAATTCTAAGACCTTCAATTATATTCGGTCCAGAAGATCAATTTTTCAACCGATTTGCACAAATGGCAACTTTATCTCCATTTTTACCTTTAGTGGGGGCTCATACTAAGTTCCAACCAGTACATGTCGGGGATGTAGCGTTTGCAGTTGAAAAGGCGCTCTCAGACCGATCTGTTTCTGGGATTTATGAATTAGGTGGACCAAACATTGAAACTTTTTCTGAATTAATGAGTCGGATGCTAAGCGTCATCCAAAGAAGGCGCTTAATGTTGAAAGTACCATTTTTTGTGGCAGGTATAATGGGGCAATCTCTAGACTTACTTAAAGCCATCACTTTTGGTTTATTTCCAAATAATATATTAACGCAAGACCAGGTAAAAAATCTCCAAATTGATAATATTGTATCGACAGACGCAAATGACTTATCAGATCTAGAAATTCGGCCCACTGCTATGGAAACTGTCTTGCCTGAGTATCTTTGGAGATATCGTGTCTCCGGCCAGTATGCGTCGATAAAAGATTCAGCGAAAGGGCTGAAAAAATAATTTTGATTTTTAGTTGAGTTGAGGGAAATTTGGTATGGGTTACAGAGTTGTCGTCGTTGGTGCCACTGGTAACGTTGGGCGCGAGATGTTGAGCATCCTTTATGAACGCCAATTTCAAGTGGATGAAATCGCTGTTTTGGCGAGCCGTAGGTCATTGGGCACTGAGGTAAGCTTTGGCGATAATACTCTAGTCACAAAAGATTTAGAAACCTTCGATTTCTCAGGTTGGGACATTGCTTTATTTGCAATTGGGTCAGACGGGACCAAAAAGCATGCTCCAAGGGCAGCATCAACTGGCTGCGTCGTTGTAGATAACAGTTCTCTGTATCGATATGACCCTGAGGTTCCGCTTATTGTTCCAGAGGTGAATAGTCATGCCATCCATGACTATTCCAAGAAAAATATAATAGCTAATCCTAATTGCTCCACTGCTCAGATGGTTGTAGCTCTAAAACCTTTGCATGATAGAGCTGGAATAAAAAGAGTTGTAGTAAGTACGTATCAATCGGTTTCTGGTGCAGGGAAAAGTGGAATGGATGAGCTCTGGGAGCAAACGAAAGCCATATATAATCCGGTCAAAGATGTCTCCCCGGAAGCGTTTACTAAACAAATCGCATTTAACGTGATTCCTCATATTGATAGCTTCATGGAAGACGGAACCACTAGAGAAGAGTGGAAAATGGTTGCAGAAACCAAAAAAATTATCGATCCAAAAATAAAGGTTTCTGCGACATGTGTGCGTGTGCCAGTGTTTGTTGGACATAGTGAGGCAGTAAATTTAGAGTTTGAAGAGTTTTTGGACGAGGACGAGGCCAGAAATATACTTCGTGAGGCACCTGGTATAATGGTCGTAGATAAACGTGAAAATGGTGGATACACCACGCCTGTGGAGTGTGTCGGGGACTTCGCCACATTTATCAGTAGAATACGTCAGGACAGTACAATTGAGAATGGGCTTAATTTATGGTGTGTATCTGATAATCTTAGAAAGGGCGCAGCTCTCAACGCAGTTCAAATTGCTGAAGTCTTGGCTCAGCGCTGTCTAAAAAAAGGTGATTAATTGAAATCTTGTCCATGTTTTGAACTGACTTGTTTTCGTATAAAATTCACTCATAAATTTAATTAGATTTTTAAAGCTTCCGTTTACATTTATCAATTAGGGAAAAGCAAAATAAGTCTGGGCCTATTTTTCCTGTTACAATAATGTTAAATCGAACCTTTATATTAAATAGATTGATAAGGGGTGGAATATGAAGTTTGGGTTTGCTGAGAATTCCGATGATGCAATAGATACATATATTTGCACCCCAGAGGTTTTTGAAAACTTAATGGTTGAGCTGGGGGATGAGGTAAAAGATTGGTGTAAGCTCAATTTCTTCTCGGGTAAATTGGCGCAAGCATTAATTTGTCCGTTAAAAAATAAGAAGCCTGTTGCACTTCTTGGTTGTGGTTCGAGCGAAAATAGAAATTCTGGAAGGTTTTTTCTTGCAGCCGCAGCTAAAAAGCTTCCCGCAGGGTGTTATAAGATAGTAAGTGATATTCCTCTAGAGAACCCCAAACTCGAGGTTCTAGGCTGGCTTATGTCTCAGTATAATTTTACAAATTATAAGAGTAGTTCAGAGGTTGGTGGCGTAAAACTTTTAAAGCCAATAGACGTAGATACCGCTTGGATAGAGGCAGTTTTAGCAGGTGAGGTTTTGGCGCGTGATCTGATAAACACCCCTGCCAATTATTTGGGACCGTCAGAACTTGAAAAATCAACTCGAGAATTGGCTAATGAATTCAACGCCAAATTTGAAGTCATATCTGGTGAGGAGTTGATTGAAAAGAATTTTCCAATGATACATGCTGTAGGCGCGGCATCAGAAAATACACCAAAACTTATAGATTTAAAAATTGGCAGTAGTGGTCCTAAACTTACGTTGGTGGGTAAAGGAGTATGCTTTGATACAGGTGGCCTGAATATTAAGCCAGGAAATTCTATGGGTCTTATGAAAAAGGATATGGGTGGTGCTGCGAATGTATTGGCGTTAGCAAGAGCAATTATGGGCCTAGATATAGATCTTCAGCTTCGGGTCTTAATTCCGGCGGTTGAAAATTCTATCGCAGGAACCGCGTTTCGGCCTGGTGACATACTAAACTCAAGAAAAGGATTGAGTGTCGAAATTAATAATACAGATGCTGAAGGCAGACTAATTTTGGCAGATGCGCTGAGCTATGCATCAGAAGACGACCCTCATCTAATAATATCAATGGCAACTTTAACTGGTGCTGCCAGAATTGCATTGGGTGCTGATCTTGCACCGTTCTACGCCGGCCTCGATAGTGACGCTAGTGCGATATCTGAAGCTTCGGTAGCGGCCATGGATCCCGTGTGGCGAATGCCTTTTTGGGATCCGTACGATAAGCTTATTGAACCTCAAATTGCCGATCTCGATAATGCTCCAGCTGGAGGATTTGCCGGATCAATAACAGCGGCACTTTTTTTGAGAAGATTTGTTAAAAATCCGGAAAAATATATTCACTTTGATATATATTCTTGGCAACAGAACTCTAGTGTATTAGGCCCCAAGGGGGGGCTAACCCAAGGTCCTCGTGCTATTTTAATGGCGCTTGATAAGTTGCTTTCAATTTAAATTTCAATGTTATTTAAATATAAATTGATTTGGTCGACCATTTTATATTTTGTAATATTGCAGAGAAATATAATGTGTAACTTAGTGACTTAGAAGTCAGATAAAGGAATATTCAGTGCTAAACTCTTTTTTTAAACCTGTATCCGGATTTGATCTGCCCAGGTTCGCAGGAGTACCGACATTTATGCGGTTACCAAATGTACCAGTTGACCACCCGCGTTTTGATGATGTTGATATCGGTTTAATAGGTGTGCCTTGGGATAGTGGAACGACTAACAGACCCGGCCCGCGTCATGGTCCAAGGCAAGTAAGAGATGCGTCAACTATGATTAGAGCACAGCATCCAGTTTTTGGAACGCGTCCTTTCGAAATAAAAAATATTGCAGATTTGGGAGATGTTGGGCCTAATCCTGCGGATATACACGACTCAATGGACCGAATTACCAAGTTTTACGACACAGTCATGGCTGCTGGTATAAAGCCACTGACCGTAGGTGGTGACCATCTTGTATCTTTACCTGTTTTACGAGCGGTGGCAAAAAAAGGGCCTATTGGAATGGTCCATTTTGACAGTCATACGGATCTATTTAATAGCTACTTTAATGGCACGAAATATACTCATGGTACACCTTTTCGAAGAGCGGTAGAGGAAAATCTGCTTGATCCAAAACGCGTCGTACAAATTGGAATCCGTGGCACTCAGTATGATAGTGAGGATGTAGATTTTGCCATGTCCGTAGGGATACGTATTGTTCGTATTGAGGAATTTTTTAACAGAGATTTATCAGAGCTTATGCAAGAAGTTAGAGAAATTGTGGGTGATCAGGAAACTTATGTTTCTTATGATATTGATTTTGTGGATCCTACATTTGCACCTGGCACTGGTACGCCTGAAGTGGGTGGTCCAAATAGTTTTCAAGCTTTGCAGGTTGTTAGAGAGCTCAAAGGTCTGAATATTGTTGGTTCAGATATGGTAGAAGTCAGCCCACCTTTCGATGCAACTGGTAATACCGCATTTTTGGGAGCTTCGATAATGTTTGAGCTACTTTGTCAAATGGTAAATAATTGAATAAAATACAATACATAAAAACATCGAATATGAGCTTGACGTATTCATTTAAAACTCTTACTCCAAGCGCGTTAATGGCGGAGTAGCTCAGGTGGTTAGAGCAGCGGAATCATAATCCGCGTGTCGGGGGTTCAAGTCCCTCCTCCGCTACCAAATTTCTTCACATAAACCCGAACATTTCTGCTGAACACAGCCTGTGTCGGTTACGCGTCTCACTGCTTATACATAGACCGCCATTGGTGAATTGTCACTCATAGGAGTGACAAATGAGTGACAAGCCAGAATAGCTAGGCCGGTTGCATAGCCATAATTGGCAGTTCCAATGGCTGGAAGCCTCATTAAAAAATATCGAAAAAAGTTGTTTGATAGGGACGACCGCTCCTGAGGGTGCATGAGATTGTGTGTTTGTGACGCCTTGTCACTTCACATGATGCAACCAAAGGAGACAATCATGAGACAACTTTTAACGGAAAGAGAAGCGGCTGAGTTTCTCGATCTTCAGCCTGCAACACTGCGTCACTGGCGCGTTCAGGAGCGCGGACCGCTCTATTACCGTATTGGCGGTGCTATTCGCTATCACCGGACGGATTTAGAAGATTTTTTACGCGACTGTCGCGGAGGGGAGGGGCTGGGCCTTTAAGCCCAGCCCTTAGCGGGCCATGACAGATCATACGTTACGCATCCTGACCCGTGATGAGGTAAAAAAGCGCAAGCCGCCAAGCTACCTCATTTCGCGCATTATTCCCGAAGGTGGCTTTGTCAGCCTGGTGGCGCAACCGTCTAACAAAAAGACATTCGTTGCCCTGAATATGGCTTGCTGCGTTAGTTCAGGCATACCTTTTCATGGCAAGCCAGTGAGGCAAGGGAATGTGGTTTACATCATGGCAGAAGGTCAGTCAGGCATCGAGAAACGGCTCTGTGCTTGGGAGTCGCATAACAGTGTCGAAATTGATCCCAGCACCTTTGGCTTCATTCTAGAGCCGTTACATATCAACCAAACTGATGCTGTCGAGAGGCTTGTGACTGCGCTTGATGAGTATGCGGCAAGGGTCGGCCAGGTTGACTTTATTGTTGTGGATACACTGAACAGATCACTGGATGGTGACGAAAATGCAGCCAGGGACATGTCTGATTTCGTTAAAGGCATAACGGCAATCATCGCCCGATTTAATGCAGCGGTTCTGGTGCTGCATCACCCAGCAAAAACGGGCACTGGTGGTGCCAGAGGGCATAGTTCTTTGAACGGTGCGGTCGATCTTGGCCTTGAGATAAAAAATGGCCAGAACATGAAGTTTAAATTGCACTGCGACGCCAAGCCACCAAAGGATGATGAGCCTGCTCAACCAATTGCTCTAGAAGCTGTGGTTATAGACCTTAGCGATACAATGGGATTTGACGACGAAGGACAGCCAATTACGTCACTTGCTCTTGAGCTTGTCGACGGTGGATTGCTCGAATTCGCGGAAACTGCGCCAGTCTTAACTATGCGTCAGCAACTGGAAGAAACGTTACCTGACATCATAAATGGCTCTGTGATGGGCACGTCGGAAATCGTCGAACAGGTTCTTGATGTGGGTATTAAAGTATCACCAAAAACCGTGAACCGCTGTTTAAGCAATCTTGTTAACCAAGGCGTCCTAATAAGGCCCGAAAAGGGCAAATATCAGTGTGTTGAGCCTAAAATTGACTTTGAGCAAGAGGAATAGACCATGATGAGACAAGCTTATGGGACAGCCTGTCCTTTGTCCCTACCCAAAAACGGGTTCAAAAAAATAAATAGATGAGTCACTTCAGGTGTTTAGACCACGCGCAGGGGCCTTCTGGTCCCCTGCGCGGAACTTACGCCACCAGTGTTTTCAGAAGCTTAGCTTTAATATTCTCTTCTTCGTGGAAACTGATTTCAATTTGGTCACAAGTTTCACAAAAATCACAAATCCATTTTTGGGTCCGTGGACTAACCATAGGAATTGGCACTTCAGAAATTTTTGAAACTGAAAGCGTTACGTTTGCCGTGCCAGTCATTTTAGAAACCAGTAACTCTTCTTTGAATGTGTTTAAATATTCATAGATAAAACGGGATGAAAATAGTCCTTCGTCAAAGGGCGCAATTGCAGCCAATATCGTTCCCAGAGCAAACTTTCCAGATTGATAATGTAATCTCTGTATAGAGGCATGGCCATGCCCTGTAGATGATACTAATGGCACAATTGCTGCCTTAGTTTCAAAGTCATAACTCTTACAAGTTTGCCGTTCTGCTGCAGTTACGACTAATGGATACTCTCCAGGCTCAGCACTTTTGATACCTGTTTTTCCTTTCTCTATGAATGTGACACTGCCCAACGATAAACAGGCAATTGAGGAGAACAGCTCTGACTCTGACTGTTGAATTGAAAAAGATTTGGGTAAGGCTTTGTCAGCTTTCATTTTGTCTGTGTGTTCTTGCATTTTGTCAAAGAATTTGCCGTTTTCTTCTTCAGATTGCTGATCCATATAAATCCCGAAGTTAATGCAGACTTTTTTTAGTTCTTGAATTCCTTCCGCGTTTCTTGGAGCCCTTTCAAAGGCTGAGGATAAGCTATCCTGCTTATCACCGCCTGGTGCGCTATCGCAAATATGCTGTGTAACGCTTTTTAGATAGGTAAGCTTAGTGCGATTTGTTTTCTTGTGAGTATTTTCCAGCTCATCGCAAAGGGCCATGAGCTCGTCGACTTTGGCCACTATGCGCTTCTGTTCTTCGAGGGGTGGAAGCGGAAAAGGAAGACTGTAAAAATCTTTATCGTTGATCGCAGGATAAGCCTGACCGCGTTGCAGGTTGTCCACAATAGAAGTCAGGTACGGTGAACGAAGGACCATCCAAGTATAATTTGGCAGAATGTGGCCGTTCCCACAAAGAACAGCAAAAGCTGTACTGGCAATGAGTTCGGTCTCTACAGTTTCATTTACAACAGCAATATTTAGTAAGTTTGGGCGAACGCAGGAATAAATAACGTCGCCACGCTTTACAATTTTTCTAGCTCGGCTTGGTGCATCCCCTGGGGCAAGTTTTTTTAACTCTTTAATACTTCCGTGAGCTTTATTGATTCCACTGACATCAATGTAGAGAAAATCATTGTCTGGCTGTTTTTGGCCATGGTTGATGAATACTTCACCTAACCGCACCCATTTCCAATTACTTGGTAGGTTGAAAGGTTCATCCATCCCTTCATTTATTTTTTTGCTTCTTATTTTTTGTTTTTTATTCCTATCTGATTGGATTCTTTGAAATAATTCCTTAGCAGACTCAAGTTCAGTAGTTTGTTCTTCCAATAGTCCCCTTGTTCCTAAATCCAATATCATAGACCGCAATGAAGGCAGAAAATTCTCTTGGTCTTTCAACTTTTCAAAAATCTCTTCAAATTGCTCTGGGGTCATCGTGCCAAAGCCTCTGAAAGAATGGATTTGAGCTTGTCCCTCAAGGCGGCGGTTTCGGCTTCTGCTTCCTGCAATTTGGCTAGTAGGGTTTCTGGGTCTTCCAATTCTGCTTCAACAGTGTTTGGGTTTTTGATATCGAGGTTGAAGTCACGCTCTTTCACTTCATCGATGCTGACTTTCCACGCCAGTTCGGTTTCCATGCGGCTTTCACGCTTTTCTCCGCCCCACCAGTCGATGCAGTCTTGGAAATAGGCAAAACGGATGGGTTTGGTCATCGAATAGGCTTTTTGCCCTTCTACCACGCGATGTTCATAAAACCAGATGTCTTTGGTCGGCCCACCTTTTTCAAAGAACAGCAGATTTGTGCCGATAGAGGCATAAGGCTTAAAGACAGAATTTGGTAAGCGCACGATGGTGTGTAGGTTGCACTCTTCCAGCAAATGTTCTTTCAGCGCATTTTTGATGCCGTCACCAAACATGGTGCCATCCGGCAAAACCACCGCGGCACGACCATCTTTTTTCAAAAGCCTAATAATGAGTGCCAGAAATAAATCGGCTGTTTCTTTGGTGCGAAAATTAGATGGGAAGTTATTTTCAGTTCCGTCTTCTTCTTTGCCGCCAAAAGGTGGGTTGGTCAGGACAATATCAACGCGGTCTTTTTGCTCCCAGCTGATATAGGGACGCGCCAATGTGTTGTCATGGCGCACAAAGCTGGGGTCTTCTACACCATGCAGCAGCATGTTGGTTGTGCAGAGTATATGGGGTAAAGGCTTTTTCTCGACCGCACGCAGAGCTGATTGCATTTCCGCTTCCTGCTCTGGCCTTCTCACATAATGATCGCGCATGTGCCGTATGGCGCATGTCAGAAAGCCACCCGTTCCGCAAGCTGGATCAAACAGGCTTTCCCCCGGTTTTGGGTCAATGCGGTCCACCATAAACTGCGTGACGGCACGCGGTGTGTAATATTCCCCCGCGTTTCCAGCATTTTGCAGATCATTCAAAATCTTTTCATACACTTCGCCAAAATGACTGCGCTGGCTGAGGTCATTGAAATCGATCTCGCTGACTTTGTTGATGACCTGGCGTATCAGCTGACCTGACTTCATAAAATTTAAGGCGTCACGAAACACATTCCGAACAACACGCCGACGGGCTGCATTAGTGCCTTCGATGGGCAATTCCTTCAGTTTTGGAAACAGCTCATCATTTATGAAATCCAGTAACCCCTCTCCGGTGATGCCTTCTGGGTCAGCAGCCCAGTTTCGCCACTGAAATTCAGCTGGCACAGGCGATATATAATCGCTGCGCAGCAGCTCTAATTCTTGGTCTTGGTCATCCAGAATTTTAAGAAAGAACATCCAGCATAACTGGCCAATACGCTGGGCATCACCATCGATGCCCGTGTCTTTGCGCATAATATTTTGAATGATTTTGATTGAGTTGCTTACCGACATTTTTACATTGCTTCTTTATATAGTTCCGCTTGCAGTTCCTGCACAGCCTTTTCAAATTCATCTTTACCGCCAAACGTTTTTACTAGCTGGAGCGGTGTTCCCAACTCACTAAATGGTGCAATGCGCAAGACATTGGCGTCATCAAGATTCATGACGCCTTCATCAGCGTATTTAGCGAGCAGTGCGTCCAATACGGCTTTGGCTTGCTCACCATATTTTGTGAAGACATTGCGTTTCTTGACGTTCTCAGCGCGCTCACGGCGGGTGAGAGGTTTTCTATCAAAAGCCACATGGCAAACGAGGTCAAATGGGTCTAGTTCCTTGCCGAGTTCGCTGGCTATTAACTCAAGAGGTAAGCCTTCAGCTTCAAGTTCTTCTAGCAAAGCAGCCTTCCGCTTTGATGCTTCCCAGCGATGGATGAAATCATCCAAGCTGGCAAAATGCTTCGTCAGCACACGTTTGGTAAAGTCCCGCAAAGACTCCGTGACAAGCTTTCCGTCTGCGTCGAGGTATTGCACACGCTCGGTGACGATAGTCGCGCTTACGCCATCGACATACACCTTTTTGATTTTGCCACCACCAGACGGAGGATTAAATGTTATGCCACCGCCGCCATCATCGCCTCCTGGTACTGATGGGTTATCTGGGCCGTCTTCGCCGCCGATGGGTGGCTCTGGTGGGTCTATCGGGTCATCTGGCCCTGGTTGATATATTTGAACAGGATCACCATCAAAGTCTGGGTCAGCAAAATGACTGGTTGCGCCTCTAAAATCGATCAATGTGAAATATAGTTTATTGGTATCTTCATGAACACGAGTGCCACGTCCAACGATTTGTTTGAACTCAGTCATCGAATTCACTTCACGATCAAGCACGATCAAACGGCATGTCTGAGCATCTACACCCGTTGAGAGCAGCCGCGAAGTTGTTACCAAGACCGGGTATTTTGACTCTGGGTCTATGAAATTATCGAGCTGTTCTTGGCCTTCTTTATCATTGCCCGTTATACGCATTACGTAGCGTGAATTCTCCGCTACCAATTTTGAATTTTCATTGATAAGAGCCTGTCGCATGCGGCCCGCATGCTCTTGGTCGACACAGAAAATAATGGACTTCTGATAAGGGTCACCACTCTCTCGCAAGAAGTCAGAGATTTTCTTGGCGACGAGCTTAGTGCGCTCATCCAAGACAAGTGTGCGGTCAAAGTCTTTAGTGTTGTATTCGCGATCTTCGACCTCTTCGCCATCTCTATCTAGCTGCCCTGCCTCTGGTCTATAACCTTCGACATCGCGGTCAATATGAACCTTCACAACTTTATAAGGGGCCAGGAAGCCGTCTTCGATACCCTGCTTGAGTGAGTAGGTGTATACCGGCTCACCGAAGTAATCGATGTTTGAGATATATTTAGTTTCTTTGGGCGTTGCTGTGAGGCCAATTTGGGTCGCTGAGGAGAAGTGCTCTAGGATTTCACGCCATGCGGAGTCTTCAGCGGCACTTCCGCGATGGCACTCGTCAATCACAATCAAATCAAAGAAGTCAGGCGAGAATTCTTTGAACAGTTTCTTCTTTTCCTCTGGCCCTGTGATGGCTTGATAGAGTCCCAGATAAATCTCATAGGCGGTATCGATACGTCTCTTTTTCCCGATGGCCGTCGTTATCTCTTCCGTGCTGCCGTCATCGCGTTCAATAACTTTTGAGCGGGTTGAGAGTTTGGCCATAGCTCCGCCAAAAGGGCGGAAGTCATTAACCATGGTTTGGTCTATAAGCACGTTCCGGTCAGCCAGAAACAAAATGCGTTTTTTCTTCCCTGCCTTCCACAAACGCCAAATGATTTGGAAGGCTGTGTAGGTCTTGCCCGTGCCCGTAGCCATAACGAGCAACAGTCGATCTTGGCCTTTTGCTATCGCCTCCATGACGCGATTGATTGCCGTCATTTGGTAGTATCGTGGTTCCTTACCGCTACCGTCGTCATAGTAATCTTGGAGGAACGTTGGCTCTTCAGCCGTTGTCAGTCCTTTCCATGCACGATAGCGCGACCACAGTTCTTCAGGGGAGGGGAATTCATCTAATCCGAGATTCAATTCCGGTGTAGAAGTGCTTCCGGAAAGGTCGTGGAAAACGAAGCCATCACCATTTGATGAAAAAGCAAAAGGCACATCCAAAGACTCTGCATAGCCTATGGCTTGCTGGATACCGTCCCCTACGGCGTGGTTGTTGTCTTTAGCTTCCACAATGGCGATGGGAATTTTACTTTTGTAGTAGAGGACATAATCAGCGCGTTTCGCTTTGCCTCTTGAAACAAGCTTACCGCGAACTGTGATGCGGCCTTTGGTAATGGTGACCTCTTCTCGAATTTGTGACATTGCATCCCAACCGGCTTCGACCAGCGCGGGGCTGATAAATTTGGTGCAGATATCACGTTCGCTGAGAGATTTTTTGTCCATTTATTCGTCAAGCTCAACGTATGTTCGGTTGTATATCTCTTGGAGCAGCTCCCCATTAAACCGCCAGTGTGGGGTTGGCTGCACTGAATAGCTTAATCCCAGTAAATCTCGTGTCGCTCGGGTGAGTGACATTTCAGTGCCACGGAAAATTACTTTCTTTGGCCCAGAGACTTCGACGGTATCTTCTGTATTTGTGGATTGAAGAATAGAGCCTGGCGGAATGGACATTTCGTCAAAATTCAGATTGGGGCGGCGTGATATTAGCCTCTTCGCCGCGTCTCGAGATTGTTTGTCTATCGTCTCGTTCTCAGCATTGATTTGTGGCGTCACATCTTCAGTCCCAAGTTGATCAAGCAGAACTGAAGCTTGGACAGCATCAATTTCGAAAAATTCTCTCTGGCTATTAATGCGGCTTGGCCCAAAAGCTGTGTGGAGAGCAGACTCTATCGCGGCTTCGTCTTCTACCTTTACAGCCTTCACGCATTCGAATGGGACAGGCACACCAGTGGAATAAAGCTCGCTCATACGAACTTTGGGGTCGTCTCTGGTTGTTTTTCCAATTTTTACCAATCCTGGCATTGCAGGGTTGGTAAGCAGATAGACTATTCCGGCCAAGGATCGCCTCACATTTCCAAATATTGCTCTGCGATAGAGACAGGAAGGGGAGGTAACAAAACCTAAAGATACATAAGCCGGTGAGGTGCCCCGCCCCCTATCAAACCACAGAGCCGATTTTCATCAGCACAGTGTTTCACGCAAACGATTACTAAAAGGCTACACCAATCAATATTTATAAACAATCTTAGACAGTTAGTTGGGGTAAAAAATTGAACTTTTAGGTAGTCCCTATCTCAGTTTTTTTGCTATTTGGATTGCATCCAGGTGGGTATATCGAAAGAGCATTCGGGGGTCTTTATGCCCTGATATCGCAGCGACCTCAGCAATTGACAGACCTTGTTCGAAGAATCGGCTGATAGCTTCATGCCGTAAATCATGAAATCTCAAATCTGTAATGCCGGCCCGAGCTAGAAGTCGGTCCCAAGCAAGACGAAAGGCATTATCATTAATTGGAAAGGGGAGAGCAGTCCCCCTTTCTCTTTGCTCGGACAGCACACACAAAGCCCTTGAGGATAGCGGCACGTTCCTTGATGAGCCATTTTTGGTATGTGCCAATGAAGCAATTTGACTGTCGAAGCAAATGCTCTCCCACTTGAGGCTCAGTATTTCGCCGCGTCTCATACCGGTCTCAATGGCAAACATGACCACAGGCCAGACATTTTGATTTGTCGTTCGTTTAGATGCCGCTTTTAATCTATCGAATTCAAACTGTTTTAAGCGTCTCTCTCTGGGTTTTGGTGAGGGTGGCAGCGTTATCCGATCTGCTGGATTGCTCTCAAGCAACAAGCCCCATTCACCGATCGCAACTTTTATACAATGGCGAATGATTACCAAGTCATACTGGCTTGCTCTTACGCCGTCTTTAAGTCTCCGGTCACGAAAGTTTGCCAGTAGTTGCGAGCTCAATTGGCTTATCTGAGTGGTGCTAATTGGGTCAGATAGTAATCGGTTTATCCGCCTATGCTCTGCTGCTTGTCCTCGGTTTTGGGGAGTGACAGTGTCACGATATTTTATAAGCAGTTCTTTTAAATCCACACCATCTGGTAAAAATTTGCCAAAACTCCCATTGGCTAATCTAAGTTCTTGTTCTCTTGACCATTGTTGAGCGAGTAGTTTGCTCGGAAATGTTTTGGCCAGGGTTCCAAATGACTTGTGTCTGACAATCGCTTGCCACTTTGCATTTCGCTTTCTGAAAGTTGCCACTTAAGCCTCCTTAAGTGACAAAGAAGTGACAACAGAGTTGTTATAGGTTCAAAAAGTGAAGAAAATCAGTTACCTCAGGTGGTTAGAGCAGCGGAATCATAATCCGCGTGTCGGGGGTTCAAGTCCCTCCTCCGCTACCAAAAAATGCCAAAGAAATAGACCAAATTTATTAATCACACCTAATTAATGGTAAATTTAGAATATGCTATATCATGTTTGTTTGTCAAAGTGTGTGTGACCAGCGTGTGACCAGCGTGTGACCGTGAATGTGTGGACGATGCGCTTAGCATGTTCTGTGTAATAGTATGCCTCCGTTAAGATATTGATCACTTCGCGCGCTGGCCTGACAAAATGCCCTCGATCAAGATTTGCACACGAAGCGCCTCTTGTATCGTGGCGAGGCGGTTCGGTTTGCCATTCATCAAAAGAACAAAGTCATCCAATTGCGCCTGCAACCCTGTCGCGCGCGTATCCGTCGGGTCTGAGGACGAGGGTTCAAATCGACCGCCCGATGACACGGTGTCGATGACAAATTCTGAAATCCTTCGGCTCGTTTTGGAGCCCTTTATCGTGACCTCTTGGCGATCAGGCTGCGCGCCACCAACACTGCCCATGATCGTCACGGGTAGGCCCGCACCATTTTCCAACCGCGCGGCAACATGGGTTTCGCACAAATCCCCTTGCGCAGGATATTCTGGCTCTGCCCAGACTAATTCAAGCGGCCCTAAGATACGTTCGCTCAAAAATAGAAAATGTGAAATCACTTCGCGAGTCATTCCGCCCTCATCGCGAAACCGTAACCAGTCTGCCGTCTGTTGCCATGCGCGCGGCCAATGCGGATAGGTCACGATAATGTCGACGCCTATCAAATCACCCAATGCACCAACTTTAGACCCTGCTGAAACATCCGTGAGCGCTCGCCCAGCCGCTTGGGTAAAGTTCACTGCGCTCGGCACGCCAGCAGCCGTTAATTCACGCACCAATATACAGCTTTCAGCTACATCTACGCCCAACGGTTTCTCTAGAAAAACGGCTTTGCCCTGCGCTGATGCCGCCAGAGCATAAGCTTTGCGTGGCGCAGGAGGGCAGGCAAGATATACCAAATCAACATTGCTGAACGCCGCTTCGGCATTAGAGGCTATCAGAGCATCGGGTGCCAGTTTTTGCGCGTTTTGACAGGCGGCAGAATTTGGGTCCCAGATCGTGTCGACCATAAATTCAGGATGAAGAGTCATTTGCTTAAGCATTCGTTGACCCATGATACCCAAGCCAATAATTGCTGTCTTGATAGCCAACACTCTTTCCTTCCTAATGCCACCAGATTGACGGCTTTTTTGCAAACGTCCGTATAGGATCTGTTTTAACAATAGTATAGACAATGAATATTCCGGCTGCACAACTGCAAAGAATTTGACGCAATGGCAAACGCGGTACTGACGGAAAGCATAGAGGCGCAGGACCAAGGACCGGGGTCCCAATATCTAGGGGCGACTTGGGCCTCGGCCCTTTAGAGCCAAAGTTATAGATCAATTGTGGGATGGTTTTGTTTAGGGCGGAGGTACTTTAGCAAATAATTGAGGGATGGCTTTATAAAAACAGCTCATCGTGCAGAGGCATAAAACAAGGGTCCAAAATGTCGCTATCCAGCATGATTAAATCTAAATTAGGTGGTCCATATTAAAATTTGTAAACACGTCCTGACCCTATTCGCTTGAAACAACCAGAAATACATTTAATTAACTGAGTCCTCATATATCGTAATCTACTTGGCTCATCTCCAGAAACAAGGTAACCAATACTGCTAATGAACATAGGAATGGCATGAACCTGGTAATCCTCAACTCTTTAGAAAGTCTTAAGGAATTTACTGCAGATACTATCATCGACGTTCGTGCTCCAGCAGAGTACGCCGACGACCATATTCCTGGTGCGATCAATCTCCCAGTGTTAGACGATACACAACGCGCCGAAATAGGAACTGTTTACAAACGAAACCCTTTTATGGCTCGCAAAAAAGGTGCTGCATTAGTAGCTTTGAATGCCGCCAATCACCTCCAAGGCCCTCTCGCGGCCAAAGATGGTGGCTGGCAACCACTGATTTATTGTTGGCGTGGCGGGCAAAGATCTGGTGCATTTGCTACAATCCTCGAGCAAGTAGGCTGGCGAGTGCAACTACTGGAGGGTGGTTATCGAAGTTATCGCCGCGAGGTAGTAAAGGCACTCTACGACAGACCACTTCTACATCGCCTGATGTTAATCGGAGGTAGCACTGGAACCGCTAAGACCGCATTATTGCACCAACTTGCTGCAAAAGGGGCACAAATCCTTGACTTGGAGGGAATTGCCACCCATCGGGGTTCACTATTTGGCGGTATTTGTTTGGACCAACCGACACAAAAAATGTTTGAAAGTCGTATCTCATCTAAACTATCATCGCTTAACCCTGCCAAAATTACCTTTATTGAAGCAGAGAGTAGCAAGATCGGGGAGCGATTAATTCCTCCATCTTTATGGGCTTCGATGAGAGCCGCGCCTAGGTTCCAAGTCACCAGTACTTTAGAAGCACGTAGCGATTTTCTTTGCAAAACTTACACCGATCTTACACATGATAAAGTTACCTTATGCGAGCTTATAAATAGGCTACTTCCTTATCACAATCGTAAACAGATTACAGAATGGTTGGGGCACGTGGAATTAGGTGAGTGGAAGAAATTAGCAATAGGTCTTATAACTAAACACTACGACCCTCGGTATGCAAAATATACAGATATTAAAGATACCACTGTCCATAGTATTGAATTGTCAGATCTTTCTGATAGTACACTTTCCAAAACTGCTGAAACTTTGATTGGGCAGTTCAACTAAGGCGTAATAGACCAGTCCCCTCTACCGCTACCCAAAACTACCAGTGCTCTCAGTTATTTGGTAAATCGATATAATTCGCTGGATATAGATAAAGTTTGCCATCCAGACGATTTTTAAAACGCTGTCTAAGTCTGCGCTGATCTTTTACCGCGCCAGATCAGTGACTGGTTATTCAGCTGACGAAGGTCAGCATTACCTTCGGCAATTTCATAGCAAAGATCGACCGCACGTTGCACTTCGTTGTGTGTAAGGTTCTTGTAAGCGGGACGATCCACATGTTCATACCAAACGCCGTTACAAATTGTGTCCAAAACGATGCGCTGAAAACAATGATCCTCGCGAACTGGCCAATCCTGTCTGCTACTTCGCGCCAAAGATGGAAGGACTTCCTTTGTCAGGTGAAGGTAAGAGTTGACTAAATCATGCATGTTTTTCCCGTCCATTTCCAAGCTCGAAGGTCCCTGTGAACTGTCCGTTTCATTCATTGCAGTGGAGCTAGAACATCTTAGTGGATGGTCAACCCTCCGAAAAGGTGATTAGTCGCATCTTTCTCCAGTTCATTGACTGCCTTCCAATTTGACAAACCAGCATTTCAGCATACTTTTTGTGACCAATTAGAAGGTAAGAGCCATGCTGCTTCAGCATTCCGACAAAAAACTAAATGCTTCAACACGAGCAACTGGGGAGGCTATCCTTCAGGACTTCGCTCCGCGCATGGGCAAACGGTATACCAACGGCCGCAATTATGATCGCGGGGAAAGCAACCACCGTGATGTGTCGATGCTCTCTCCATACCTGAGACGACGTCTTGTGCTCGAACAAGATGCAGTTGCAACCGCAGTACTTGAGCATGGAGCTGAGGGAGCGGAGAAGTTCATTCAGGAGGTTATTTGGCGTGCCTACTTTAAAGGATGGATGGAAAGGCGTCCGGTGGTATGGGACCAGTACCGAGAGGGATTGATTAGAGATTTAGCGGTCTTGGATCGTGATCGTAGCCTTCGCAGGCGTGTAGAAGCTGCCGAAGCAGGACAATCAGGCCTCAATTATTTTGACAGCTGGGCTGAAGAATTGGTTGAGACTGGTTACCTTCATAACCATGCCCGAATGTGGTTTGCCTCAATTTGGATCTTCACGCTTGAACTACCATGGCGGTTGGGTGCGGACTTCTTTTTCACACATCTCCTCGACGGCGATGCTGCATCAAATACGCTGGGATGGCGCTGGGTGGCCGGCCTGCACACACGCGGTAAACCCTATCACGCCCAAGGCTGGAATATCGCGAAGTTCACCAACAACCGTTTTAATCCGCGCCCAGGAGAGCTTGCTGAAGTCGTCGCAGGTCTTGAAAGTGAAGAACCTGAAGGCCTGCCAAGCGTAATGCCAATCCGAAAACCGCACGCCCCCGATCCAAACCGTCCGACGGTCCTTCTTGTCACTGAGGAAGACTGCCGACCAGAAGATTTTGACCTAGGCTCATTGAATTTTGTCGGATGTGCAACGCTTGCAACGAGCCACCTGCGGTCGCCACGGCCTGTTGCCCAACTGATCGAGGAATTTGAACAGGGTGCGCTGCGGGACACTGCATTGCGGACCGGTCTGAAAACAACAGAGTTTAGGGCGGGCGTGCCCAGTGATTTAGGTCGCTGGGCCTCTCGAGCAGGCGCTACACAAATTGCAACCCCATACATTCCTACCGGTCCAACAAGGGATTGGATACTCGACGCAAAGCGAGACTTAGATGAAGCTGGAATAAACTTGGTTGAATGGCGCAGGGACTGGGATAGCGCAATTTGGCCCCATGCTACTGCTGGGTTTTTAAAGGTGAGAAAACAGATCCCCTCTATTCTCCAAGACATTGGGTTGACATGAGTGACGTCGTTGTTATCGGCGCAGGCATGTCAGGGATTGCCTGCGCTAGAGCACTACAAGCGGAAGGTGTACCTGTACGTTTGATCGACAAGGGGCGTGGTATTGGTGGGCGTATGGCAACAAGACGGACGACTGTCGCTGGCAAGACCATTACGTTCGACCATGGTGCTCAATACCTTGATCGAAGTGAGGACGCCGCTGCTCCCGCGGCGCTAGGAAAGGGAGCTGTGGATGCGTGGCACCTGGGAGATGGAACCAGCCGCATCGTTGGTGTGCCTGGCATGGCGGCGTTACCGAGGGCCTTAGCGAATGGTCTAGACGTTACTTTGAACACACGCGTGACGACGGTAAGGGCGCGCTGCGGTCTTTTTCAGATTGAGACAGACGCTGGCAAAACAGCGGCCTCGCATGTGATCATCACAGTCCCGGCACCCCAACTTGCATCTATTTTGGGCGAGACACACCCGCTCGTTCAGCGGTCTTCAGATGTTGTAATGCGTCCTTGCTTGACCTTGATGGCTGCTTTCAACCGCGACACACCTGCGCCCTTTTTGACACGACGTGATGCGAACGCTTTGCTAACCTGGATTGCGCAAAACGATACAAAACCGGGTCGGTCTACGGCGTATCAAACATGGGTTGCTCAGGCAAACCCCGACTGGAGTGCCGCAAATATTGATGCTGATCGGTCAGAGACCAAAAGGCGAATGGTTGACCTGCTTTGTTCCGAACTAGGCGTCGTTTCTGCCAAACTTTGCCACGCGGGCTTGCAAGTTTGGCGCTATGGACTGGTGGAGACACCCCTAGGTAGGTCATTTCTAAAAGATGGAATGCTTTGGGCAGGCGGTGACTGGTGTCGTGGTGCCAAAGTGCAAGATGCTTGGCGATCGGGTGTAGACATCGCGGCCAATGTCCTGCGCACCTTGGACTCGTCCTTGTCAGCGGAAGCATAATCGGCGTGTTGGGGGTTCAAGTCCCTTCTCCGCTACCAAAAGTTCTCAATGAAATAGACTTAGTTTATATATCACACCTAATTTATGGTGGATTTAGAAGACGCCATATCATGTGTACTTATCAAAGAGTATGTGACCAGCGTGTTACCAATTTGTGACCTGGTTACCAAGGCTAGATTGTATCGTTTCAACCTGATTGGATGTGTTGATAACAGTTGATCGGTGTGCGAAACCTCTGTAAAATACTTTCTGCTTGGGGAAAGTTTTTTGCTTTATAATGAAATTTCGATCGCTCCCAATGGGGCCGGTAGGGGATGCAATGGATACGTATTTCGATCTGGGCGGGTACAGCCTTCCGATTACAACGCAGTCGACCGAGGCCCAGACATGGTTCGACCGAGGGATTTTATGGACATACGGCTATAACCACGAAGAGGCCGTCAAATGTTTTGAACGCGCCATTGATGCCGATCCGAAATGTGCCATGGCCCATTGGGGGGCAGGATACGCTTCAGGGCCAAATTACAACATGCCATGGGATCTGTTCGATTATGCCGGCCGTGCGGCAGCCGCATGGGCCGGGTATGCTCATGCGTGCAAGGCGCTTGATCTGATTGATGGTGTTACAGGATGGGAGGCCGCACTGATCCACGCTCTGCCCGCGCGTCACCCTCAGCCAGACCCTCTGGACCCTGAAGCGATGAAAGCATGGAATACCGATTTCGCGGATGCCATGCGCGACGTGTTTGCCTCCCATTCGGAAAGCCACGAGGTGCGTACGGTCTTTGCCGAGTCGCTTTTGAACCTGACGCCTTGGAAAATGTGGGATCTGGCCAGTGGTCAACCTGCCGAGGGAGCGCGGACGGTCGAAGCGCAAACGGTTTTGGAAGAGGCGCTGGAAGGCGATCCGTCAGCCATGCATCATCCTGGCCTGCTGCATCTCTACGTTCACCTTATGGAAATGTCTCCCTTTCCGGAAAAGGCGCTGAAGGCTGGTGATGCGTTGCGCCGGCTGGTGCCCGATGCCGGGCACCTTATTCACATGCCAACGCACATCGACATTTTGTGCGGGCATTACCAGAACGTGGTGGACTGGAATGAGGCGGCGGTAGAGGCCGACCTAAAGTTCTATGAGAAGCGGGGCGCGTTCAACATCTATACGGGCTACCGGCAGCACAATTACCATTTCGTGATCTACGGTGCGATGTTTTTGGGCCAGTTTGAGCCGGCCATGCGTGCTGTACAGGGGATGGCACAGACCACTCCAGAGGAGATGTTGCGCAGGGAAAGTCCACCGATGGCGGATTACTTCGAAAGCTACTTGAGTTTTGGTCCACATGTTCTTGTCCGCTTCGGTCGCTGGCGGGAAGCGACCCAGCTGGAATTGCCCGATGATCCGGACCTGTACTGCACGAAGGCGGCACACGTTCATTATGCCCGCGCTATTGGTCATGCTGCCCTTGGTGAGGTGGATGCTGCACTGGCAGAGGAGTCACTTTATCACGTCGCAATCGAACGCGTGCCGGAAAGCCGTACATTGCACAACAACAAAGTGGTGGATCTTCTGGCTATCGGGTCAGAGATGGTGCGCGGCGAGATCCTCTATCGTCAGGCAAAGTACGACGAGGCCTATGTTGCCTTGCGTCGGGCCATCAGCTTAGAGGACGGCCTGCCCTATGACGAGCCTTGGGGCTGGATGCAGCCGGTCCGTCATGCACTTGGCGCACTGCTGTTGGAACAGGGTCACACGGACGAGGCCGAGATGGTGTTCCGCGAGGATCTTGGCCTTGGCGGTCAACTTGCACGCGCAACTGTACACCCGGATAACGTCTGGGCGTTGAAGGGTCTGCATGACTGCCTAAAGGCGCGCGGCGAAACTGTCGAGATCGTCCAGGTTCGCCAGAGGCTGGATCTGGCGCAGGCGCGCTCCGATGGGCCCATTGCGGCCTCGTGTTTCTGCGCGCAGGCCGCGACGCGCACGGTTGAGTAACCTGCCAGCTATGCGGACCTCAAACTAAAGTTACTGGGGCTGGTTGCAAGATCTGAAAACCGAAGATCTATCAGGCTTTTTAGGTATATTTACTCTATTGATAAAATTGAAAGGCATGGGCAATGTTAGAAAAACCAAAAAAACTAGCGGTATTTATAAATTGACAGAATGATCAAAATATTTTCTTTTTCAGTTATTTATGCATGATGAGGGTATCATGAAGTTTAGTATTCAATTATCGGCCGATTACCCCAGCAAGGATTACGGTGGTGATCGCGTTTATCAGGATATGCTTGATCAGGCTGTTTTGGCAGATCGCCTTGGCTTTGACGCTGTTTCCATAACAGAACATCATTTAATGAATTGCCTAATGATGCCGGCGCCATTGCAGTTTGCGGTTAAAATTGCTGCGATGACCAACCAGCTCAATATCATGACCTCAATTGTGGTGTTGCCACTACATGATATGCGTATTTATGCAGGTGAGGTTGTGGTTGCTGATATATTCACAGAAGGCCGTTTATTGCTTGGTGTTGGACGCGGTGCCTTTCCCTATGAGATGGAACGCTTTGGCGTACCGATGGAGGAAACCCAAGATCGCTTTAATGAATCTCTGGAAGTCTTGCGGGCGTTATTAACTCAAGAAGAAGTTTCCTGGAACGGGAAATACTATCAATTTGATCCTTTAACTATCATGCCGCGCCCTGTTCGCCCAGGTGGACCGCCGATGATGATGGCAGTGATGAACCCTGAAGGCATTTATCATTGCACCAAGCGCGGCTTTCATATTCAAACCACGCCTTTATCTGGCAATAATCAATTGCTGCTTGATCAGGTCAACGCTTTCAATAAAGCAAAAGATGAGATGGGGGCGAAAGATGGGGAAGTGACGCTGACTCTCTCTCGTGTTGCCCATATGGCCAGCAGTCAAAAAGAAAAACAACGTAAGGTTAAGGTCGCCCATCATTATTATGGCCGCTTCAACAATGTTTACGCAGACGGCCCTGGTATTGTCGAAAATGGCATGATTAAACCTTTGCCCTGTAAGACCCCAATCGAAGAATTAGGCGCCAGCCTTTTAATCGGTACATCTGAAGAAGTGATAGATAAATTGGTGCCTTATGCAGAATTGGGCATTGATCGCGTGATTTTAAATCTAAATTTTGGGCTTGAGGCTAGTGAAACGCTCGAGGCGATTGAACAGTTTGCCCAAGATGTCATGCCTCACTTTTCATCCGAGCCAACATTAGCCGCTGAATAAATTAGAGAGGGTTATATGCCAATCATCCGTGTTGAAATGTTTGAAGGTCGTGATCGTGATCAAAAGCGCAAAATCATCAGTGAGGTCACTGATGGGTTTTGTCGTGCCACAGGTGCAAGTCCTGAGTCAGTTAATGTGATCCTTACAGATGTTAGCCAAGATGAATGGGGGCGCGGCGGTATCGCTTTTGCTGATCGCGACAAAAGCTAATGGCCAAACCGGCCTTTATTCCATGTGCTTGTTCTATTGAAGGGGAGGGGCCGCCACTATTTCTGATCCATGGGATTGGTGCGGCACGAAATACTTGGGCGAAACTGATGCCGATTTTGACGCCATTTTTCACAGTGGTGACTTATGATCTGCGTGGCCATGGGGAATCACCTTTGCCTGATGGGGAATTTGGCCTTGATGATTTGGTTCAAGACCTTGAATATATCAGACAAGAAACCGGTTTTGAAAAGGCACACTTTGCTGGCCATTCCCTTGGCGGCATGATTGGTCCTGCCTATGCAAGGGCATATCCTGATCATGTGCTGTCTTTAGGGTTGCTTTCAACCGCGGCGTTCAGAACGCCAGATGATTGCACCAAAGTAATGGCGGTTGTTAAAGCCATGGAAGATCGTGGTATTCCAAATGTGCTGGAAACATTAACTGATCGCTGGTTTACGGACTATTTTATTAAAAATCACCCTGATATTGTCCACCGCCGTCTTGATCAGGTGATCGGCACCAATGCTGACGTTTTTCTGAATGTCTTTCGGATTTATGCAACCACAGAAATGTCACCATGGTTGGGTGAAATCAAGGTTCCGTCGCTGGTGCTTACGGGTGAATTTGATGGCGGCTGTCCTCCGCGTCTCAACGAAGAAATTGCAGATGCCCTTGATGATGCTAAACTGGTGATCCTGCAGGATCTAAAGCATTCGCTTTTGCTCGAAGCTGGCGAGATCGTCGCAGAAGAGCTCAAGGACTTTGTTTTTGCTCTAACCGATTGATCGGAGCATTGCTTTTGTCGACTCCCGATATTTTATCGTTGCACCTTTGGTTCTCCTTGTAATTTTTTTTATTGTACTAGGATTTTGGGGAATTAGCTTTTTCAAGAAATGTCAGTTTTCAATAGTTTGACTTGCTTTTTAAACAGATTATCTGCTGATGTTGCTTGTATTCAGTCTGATGACAGGGCTAATGTTAATTAGTCTTCCCATAAACCTAAATTATGAGGATTGTAATGTATCTTTGGGACGAAGCAGATGATAAATTGCGCGAAGAATGTGGCGTATTTGGTATTTCTGGCCATGAAGAAGCTGCAGCGGTAACAGCTCTGGGATTACATGCTTTACAGCATCGAGGTCAAGAAGCGGCGGGTATCGTTAGTTTTGATGGTAAAAGGTTCCATTCAGAAAGACGTATTGGTCTCGTAAGTGATCACTTCACGAAAAAGCGAGTAATAGAAAGAATGCAAGGTCAAATGGCCATGGGCCATGTAAGATATTCGACAACAGGCGAGCCAGCGTTGAGAAATGTTCAGCCACTATTTGCTGATCTCTCCGTGGGCGGGTTTGCAATTGCACATAATGGTAATTTAACAAATGCCTTAAAATTACGAAATGAATTGGTCCAGAGTGGAGCTATTTTTCAATCAACATCTGATACAGAGGTACTCCTCCAGTTGATAGCTCGTTCGAAAAGTAATGGAGCAATCAATCGTTTTGTTGATGCGTTAAGACAAATTGATGGTGCCTATGCATTAGTTGCTTTGACAGATGACAAATTAATAGGTGCCAGAGATCCTCTGGGTATACGTCCACTTATTTTAGGCAAGCTTGAAGACCAATTCATATTATCTTCTGAAACATGCGCATTAGATATTATCGGAGCAAAGTTTGTTCGAGAGGTGGAGAATGGAGAGGTAGTCGTGATCTCTGGTGGAAACGTAGAAAGTATAAAGCCGTTCCCTGCAATGAAAAAAAGACCATGTATTTTTGAATATATCTACTTTGCGCGGCCAGATAGTGTTTTTGGAGAGAAGAGTATTTATGAATGCCGCAAAAACTTTGGTCATGAGCTTGCTGCTGAAGCACCCTGTTCTGCCGATATAGTTGTTCCAGTACCAGACAGCGGGGTACCAGCTGCCTTAGGTTATGCTGAAGCTGCGGGACTACCTTTCGAATTAGGAATAATTAGAAACCATTACGTGGGCAGGACTTTCATTGAGCCACAGCAATCAACACGTGATTTTGGTGTCAAACTCAAGCATAACATTAACAGAAATGCGGTAAGTGGTAAAAAAGTTGTGCTAATTGACGACTCGATTGTGCGCGGCACGACATCAGTGAAAATAGTGGAATTGATGCGTCAAGCTGGTGCTCGAGAAGTTCATATGAAAATTGCTTCTCCACCAATTAAATATCCAGACTTTTATGGTATTGATACTCCAGAAAAGGCACAATTGTTAGCTTCACTGAAGTCAGAGAAGGAAATGGCTACATACATTGGTGCTGATAGTTTATCTTTCCTATCAGTTGATGGACTTTATAGAGCAATGGGACACGAAAAAGGCCGTGATGACACCAATCCAGCATTTACAGATCATTGCTTTACTGGGGATTATCCAACCCCACTTGAAGATAATAACATAGCTTGGTTATTTGAGACATCACAGCTTTCAGTCCGCAATGAAAATTAATATATCTTTCTGAAACTATTAATAAAGCACCATTTATTTTAGGGTTAGTTTTGGTTCTTAATAGAGGTCGTAGAGGTAGAGCAACGCATCATAAAACCTGTCTTGGGTAAGTGGCCTGATTTCAATTGCTAGATTAGTTTAATTAATGGGTACCGTTAAAATAAAGACCAAATGCTCCGACAAGTATCAGACTGCATGCCCAAATCTTATCCAAATTAAACCACGCTTGTGAAATAAATTTGAGCCCAAGCCAAAAATATACAAGAATTGCCAAAAATGCGCCTGCAAGTCCCATTGAAACCGTATGTACTAACGATACTCCTAGCGCTGTAAACAAATCATTTGACATTAAATTTTGGGCTGCGAGGTGCCCTGAATTTTCCGTACTCCCGTTATCTTCTGCAATCTGACAAATTCCTAAATAAATCGGGACTAGCATCAGTGCGGCACCATGTGCGATGGCGGATAAGAATGACCACAAGCCTAATTTCGCTGGATGAATACGAGCTAGATATCTTGGATGTTTCGAGTTGATGAGCAAATAGATACCCATGCCTATTACTATAAAACTAGCAATTAACCTTATCTCATATTCTCTTTCTATGAGCCAGATCATCAGAGAAAACGGCAATAAAATCGCAATCATCGCCAACAAGTGTCCAGTAGTTAAGAGTAATAACGCTTTTGGCATAGCAACAGCTTTGCGTTCCATGAGCGCAGCCGAAACAGCAAGTGGCCAACCCATACCAGGATTTAGGCCATGATAGGCACCCGAAAGGATGACAGCCCACCACAGGGCCGCCATTGAAGTAGCTTCCAATTTCTAAACTGATGGATAACAGAAGCTATCTGTAGAGCAATCCCCGCCCTCTAGTCTAATTTGGTGGGCACGCATGTTCTCAGGAAAATTTACATAAAAATCGGGATCTATAGTTAGACCACCATTTTCACCAACATTTGCCATGACCATTTGTCCTCCCTCTTGATGGGGATAAAATTGGTCATCCCAAGTCGAATACAGGGAATTAGTCCAATAGACACGTTTCCCATCACGGCTGACTTCAACCATCTGTGGCCCATAGACAAAATCTTTACCATTTGGATGTTTTGTTTCTTTGGCGATGCCACCCAACTCAACTTTTCCTGCCAGAACAGGATTGAATGGATCTGAAACATCATATTGGTGCATTTCTCCAATACCCCAGCACGCAACGTAGAGATATTTATCATCAAGGCTTAGATCAATATCTGTTATTAATACTGGTACGGCTCCAAAACCTTTTATGATTTCTGGAAGATCTTCTGGGTCTTCTGGTCTTGGGTCAATTGCAATAGTTTTCTTCGCTTGCCATTTGCCGTCCTCGTCACGCCACCAAGTAAAGACTGCACCTTGCAGGTTGGTATTATCAGCAACTGCACCACAGAAGCCATAAGATTTTGTTGGGTCGTGTGCAGGTCTGATTTCAAGAGCCATTTGGTAATTTTCACCCAAATCAATCGTTTGAATGTTTTTACGAGCTCTCAGATCCCAGAAATGGATTTTGTGTCCATATTTACCACCTACTAAGTCTTCTGGCACGACACCATTTTCGAATTGAGGGGGAAGTCCCCACTCCGAGCTTACCATGTAATTTTGTGGCAGGTTCCACCAGAAGTCGTAATGTTTATCCTGTTCGCCACGGTCCAGTTCATAAATACCAATTATATCAAAAGTTTCACAGTCCATTATAAAGATACCTGGTGGGGAGTCAGTTCCGTCTTCCCCAGATCCACCGAGTGTTGAGACATAAATACCTTCTGGCCCACAATGTATCGTGTGCGGTCTTGAGTAACCGGTTTTTTCGAATACTTCCTCTGGTTCTATAACCTTGTGAATTTTTGCCTTAAGCGGGTCTTTGACATCAAATATATAGATGCGGCTTGATCTTATACCTGGTACAATTAGGTAGCGTCGCTCTAGAAAAGCATGTCCAGAAAGTGGAGACAACGATGAAGAGCAGGCGTTCCACCCAAAGTGATGAAATTCATCTCCGATTGTTGGTGCTATTACTTGATGAACGATTTCACCATAGGTTTTAGAATCTTTTCTTAAATCAATTACTGCCAAGCCATCATGATGTGATGTGTCTTTACCAAGCATAATTGTAAATGCAAAATTTTCCACTGGTGCCCGCATCGCAAGTATAGGCGATGCATGAAAAGTAGGATCTGGTTTCATTGGTTTATTCATATTGTTCTCCCCATTTTATCCCTTAAAAGAGTTATTTACACTGCAGCTGTGATTTCCCCAATCTCAGCCACAGAGCATAGTAAGATGGCAGCTCTTACTCTCTAGTTAAATATTTTAGCGAGCTCCCAGTCTTCTATATTTGAACGAATAACACAAACTTCGATTCTCACCAAATAACCAATCTTCAAATTTTGATTTACTGAATGATAGGTATTGAATTAGTCTTGTAAAAGATTCTGAAATTTCGTGCTTTAGTATTTCTAAAGTAGGGGATTATGAAACTTATTTCTGGCATTAAAGAATATATAAAATAAAAATGAGTAGCAGATTGCCAAATGAAATCGAAATGACAATAATCGACGCGCCAAAAAAAATTCCATCAGTGAATATTCTTTTGAATACTCCATCAGTGCAAAAACTGGTTAGCATGCATGGTGTGGATTTGGTCACGCGATGCGTTCAAAGCGTCTTGATAAATGTACGCCAGAGTATATTGGCCGGTGCATCTACGAATATGGCTGCGCTCTTACAATCAGTTTTGGAAGAGACAGAGCGCGTTTTACTTCCATCGATTCGCCCAGTTTATAATCTAACAGGTACAGTACTGCATACCAACCTCGGCCGCGCCCCTCTACCTGAATCTGCAATACAGGCAATGGTTAATGTTGCCCGAGGCGCAAGCAATGTAGAATTTGATTTAAAAACAGGTAAACGTGGTGATCGACATAAGCATGCGGAAATTTTGATATGCCAATTGACTGGGGCAGAAGCTGCGCTTGTCGTCAACAATAACGCCGCTGCTGTTTTGTTGATGCTAAACTGCTTAGCGCGTCGCAAGGAGGTCCCTGTTTCACGCGGTGAGTTGATTGAAATTGGTGGATCTTTCCGAATGCCGGATATCATGGCCCGCGCAGGTTGTAAGCTAGTTGAGGTTGGTACAACCAATCGCACGAACGAAGCAGATTTTGAGTCAGTAATTAGTTCAAAGACTGCGTTAATAATGAAGGTTCATACCAGTAACTTCGAGATTAAAGGGTTCACCAAAAGTGTTTCAGAGAGAGAGCTCTCTAGGATTGCGCATAATCACGACTTACCCTTCATTATAGATTTGGGCAGTGGCACACTTATTGACTTGGAGCCTTATAACCTTCCCTATGAAACAACTGTCTCTGATGCATTGAAATCTGGCGCTGATCTGGTGACCTTTAGTGGTGACAAGCTTCTTGGGGGACCACAGTCAGGGATAATTGCTGGTCGCTGTGATTTGATAGAAAAGATTAAGCGAAGCCCTATGACTCGGGCTATGCGGCCTGACAAAGTTACTTTGGCTGCCCTCCAGGCTGTGCTTTGCCTGTATACTGACACCAAACGTTTGGCTGAAGAGTTACCGACGTTACGCCTACTTACGCGTGACCCTGTCGAAATTGAAAAGCTGGCGCATCGTCTGGCCAAGGTACTTCAGGAGTGCTTAGAACTATGTAAAGTTACAGTTGAACAAACATATAGCCAGGTGGGCAGCGGAGCATTGCCGGTCGACAGGCTGCAAAGCGCTGCGCTTAAGATAGCACGGCCTGATCTTCGACGTTCCGGCAAAACTCTGGAAAATCTTGCACAGGCCTTTCGGAAACTACAAATTCCAGTGATTGGCCGTATTTCTGGTGATGCGCTTTGGTTCGACCTTAGGTGTCTCGAAGACGAAAAGGGCTTTGTTGAAAACTTGAAGGGCTTAAAAGTCGGATGATTGTTGCAACATCTGGGCATGTGGACCACGGTAAGACTGAGTTAATAAAAGCACTGACGGGTACCAATACAGATCGTTTGCCAGAAGAAAAGGCGCGTGGGCTAACGGTAGATCTTGGGTTCGCCTACAACATTCTGTCAGACGGTGAGGTCCTAGGGTTTGTTGATGTCCCTGGACACGAGAAGTTTATTCGCAATATGTTGGCGGGTGTAGCCGGAATTGATTTGGGTCTTTTGGTAATAGCAGCAGATGATGGTGTAATGCCTCAAACGCGTGAGCATCTTGCTATACTCGATCTACTTGGTATCAGAAATATTTTAATTGTATTGACCAAGATTGATCGTGTGGCACCAGATGAACTGTCAGCGGTTAGCAAGCAGGTCAATAACTTTCTTAAAGAACAGGGAAATCGGGACCATGCAATTTATCCCGTTTGTGCTCCAAAAGGAATTGGTATTGAGGCTCTGAAAGAAGAGCTAACGTTCCGTGCTAAATTTCGAAAACCTAAGGTAGTTCGCGGTTACTTCAGAATGGCCATTGATCGAGCTTTTAATTTAAAAGGGGTGGGTTTGATTGTGACCGGGATGATATTCTCCGGAACCGTTCATAGTGCGGAGAGTTTGACGCTCTTATCAAATGGAGCTTCTGTCCGTGTCCGTGAGATACGGGTTCACAACCAAATACGTGCCAGCGCAAAGGCTGGTGAACGCTGCGCGCTGAGCATCGTTGGGCGTGGTGTAGGTGAAAAATCTATAAAGCGTGGCACATGGCTAGCGCATTCCGACCTACATGTCCCGACAAGACGTATGGATGTTAATTTGCAAGTGTTAAAAACCGAAACCAAACCCTTAAAACATTGGACCCCAACACACTTGCACATCGGATCAGATCATTTGCCAGCAAGGGTGGCCGTTTTGTCAGGTGGAAACATTCCACCAGGAGCAAGTGGCTTAGCCCAACTGGTCCTGCCTCATGATGCATTTGCTCTTTGTGGAGACCGCTTTGTTCTGCGCGATCAATCTGCGCAACGTACAATTGCAGGTGGGCATATAATCGATCCATTCTCATTTAAACGAGGCCGGGCTAAACCGAGTCGCATTGCTATCTTAAAAGCCATGAATAAAGAAAACACAGCGGTGGTCCTTCAAGCATTAGCAACGCATAGCGAAAGTGGTGTGCAGTTGCAGCCATTTGCAATCTCACACAATCTCCCATCTGATCAAATAGATGCAATGATAGTTTCATTAGGATTATTGCGGGTAGGAGATGCTCCAAAAGAGCGAATTTTTTGTGAGTCTCGTTGGCGCGAATTAATGGCCCTAATTCTGAGTGCGGTAGGAAGTATTCATAGAAGTAAACCAAAATCGATTGGGGCAAGTATTAAGGACATAAAGGTACAACTTGGGGTCTTTTTTGAGGAAGATAGCCTGAAGCTAGCGCTAAAAATAATGATTTCTGAAAAGCGAATTTGCGTAAATGGTAGCCGGTTTTATTTACCATCACATAATATTCACTTTTCTGAGCAAGAAAAAGCTATTCTAACAATCGCGGCAAATATTCTAGCGCCAGATGGTGGAACTCCTCCAAGTCTACAGCAGGCAGCTCACCAAATTGGCACTGAAGTTTCTGTACTCGAAAAGACCTTGAAAATTGGTGTAAAGCTCGGTGATTTTATCCCAGTGGGAAAAAATCGCTACGTACCTTCAACTTTAGTAACAACTCTTAAAATCACGGCAGAGAAATTAGCGTCTAAATCAGTGGACGGGCTATTTTCAACAAGCGATTTTCGAGACGAGGTAAGAATGGGCCGAAATTTTATTATAGATGTGCTGGAATATTTTGATCAGGTGGGCTTTACTACACGTGTGGGTGACTTGCGTCGCTTGCGGCAGCCTATGTCAAATGTTTTGGGTAAGAAATAAGAATATGTGGAAGAGGATCGCACCCTGGTGGGGCGCCTAGACTTCAAATCTAGTGAGAGGCGTACCACGTCTCTGGTGGGTTCGACTCCCACGCTCTTTCGCCAAATATTTCTATAGATTTTGTGTCAAAAACTTAACTTGAGAAGAAACTGGTTATTAGCCTGTTAACGGCCTTTACAGTGTTAGCTTTCGACCTGTATCTGAGCTGCTTCTTCAGTCTGTATAACTTGGCCAATTACTGCGCAAGGTACAACGCGATTTCTAAGGCCGGTCAAAAGTGTCTTGAGCTGGGCTTTTGGTACCGACATCAGTAAGCCACCAGAGGTCTGCGCATCTGCTAACAAGAGTTGATAGTCGTGGCTAATGTCACCCGAAAATGTTGTTAGTGGAGCTGCACTTTCGAGATTCCGCTTACTGCCTGACGGACAAAGGCCTTTACTAAGGAGATCTTCTAAACCTTCGAAGAGGGGTATTTCAGAATAGAACAGTTTGGCACCAAGTTTTTTTTGATTAGTAATTGAGGATGCTTTAAGCATATTGCCAAGATGTCCAAGCAGACCGAACCCGGTTATATCCGTAGCAGAGGTTATATTATTCTCCATCATCACTGAGGCTGCAGTGTCATTTAGAGTGGTCATTGACAGGACGGCCTCATCTAATCTGTCAGGGGATAGGTATCCTCGTTTGGCAGCTGTAGTTAATACACCCGTGCCAATCTTTTTGGTTAAGACCAAATAATCACCTTCTTTTACGCCAGTATTATCGATGATTTTATCTGGATGCACTAAGCCTGTCACAAAGAGGCCAAATTTTGGCTCGTTATCAACAATTGAATGGCCACCTGCAATCGAAATTCCAGCTTTGCTACAAATACTGGCTGCGCCTTTCAAAACGGCACCAAGCCGATCTGTGCCTAATACTTCAACCGGCCAACTAACAAAGCTGAGGGCACTAATCGGCTTTGCACCCATAGCATAGATATCACTAAGGGCATTGGTTGCCGCAATCCGTCCATAATCAAATGGATCATCAACAATTGGTGGGAAAATATCGACGGTCTCCACTAGCGCTAGTTCAGCGGAAAGTCGGTAAACTGCAGCGTCATCAGATCCGGCGTGGTCCACTAATAAATTAGGATCATCCGCTTTGGGAAGATAGGCCAGCGCGTGGGCGAGATCAGTTTGTGCAATCTTTGCAGCACATCCCGCCGATTTTGCCATGCTGGTCAGAGAAGGTATTTTGGACATTGTCTTTAACCTTTCGCAGCGCTTTAAAACTGAACTAATTTTAAATCATAACAGTTGAAGTCGTCTATCTTTGCAATCCTCTAGCATGGGATTGCAGATATCTTGCCAGTGTGTTGTAACAATACGCAATAGTAAAAGTTCGTCTGTCAAATAAAGCCAAGATATTTTTAGACTGAACATTCCTGATTTGCTATTTATTTCGGCAATGTCGTCTTGGCCTCACCAGCCTGCTGCTGACGTTCCCGGCAACGGACCGTCAGACCAAAAACGAGGGGCCATCAGGGACATCTCGACAATCTGAAGCATAACCTTATTTTCAGAGGCGATAGATACAGCTTCCAGCAATAGAAGAAGCCGCCCGGCTTTGGTTTTTTCCCAAAACCATTCTCCCATTAGTTCTAAGTCGTCAATACTGTCGCGGTGGGTGCGTGTCTCGGTGTAGTAGGCTTCCAGATCCTCCACTACTAGTTTCAGAAGTGGAATTGCAGGCATGCCTTTTCTAGGGCTTTTTGGAATTTCTCCTTCGAGAAAACTGACTACGAAGGGCGCTAACTCCTCAATTGCAAGTCCGCTGGCTCCAACTGTTGTGCGCCCCCGCGCTGCAATTGCGGCAGCGTAATCTGGTCTTAGAGCCTCCATTTCGTTTCTAACCTCGGATAAAACAATATCTACATCGCCAATGTCATCGACACTCAGAACGAGCTGGGGTGGTAGCGCATAGCCCATGCGCCCTTCCTTTACAGGAATAATTTCGGGGAAATCGTCGATGATCGGGCCGCTGCTTGCCTCCAGTAATTTGAACGCTGCGCGAATTACTTTTTTCTGAAATTCCGGGTCGTTAGGCTTACCCATGCCCCTTCCCATTGGGAAATCTAAGAACAAAGAACGAGGGGGGCGAATTACCTCAATGTGTTCTCGTACAAAACCTACTAGTATTGTCGATAAACCCTCTGATTCAAAATAATGAGCCAGCCCGCACACGGCGCGCGTGCAAAACGGTCATATAGGTATTAAAAAAACCGTGTTCACACCTTCCTGCTTCATTTTAGCCGCAGCTGCTCGCGCTGATTTTTCCATCGTCACAGGATCTGCTGCGCCCATGAAAGAATAATGCTCTTCCGCAACTGAAGAAATTTCTCCGTCTGCTGCCATTTCTTCTAGTCTATCGAGCGGTATAATTGTATTTAGGTCTTGTTGCCACGCAGATCTGTCAAACTCTACAGCAACGTGTGTCATTACCAAGTCACGTTCAGTTTTGTGAAAGGTCCTGGAGTCCTTTGCAAGCCAAGAAAATGGCTTGTCTCCCCGCCGTGATACGGCTGCTGTCGAAACGATGGATACACGCCTCTTATTGGCTGGAACTGGGTCTGTCCATGAATCATTAGTTGGAACTGTAAGCTCGAGATTTGACATAAAGTGTCGGCCGACAGCGGGCATTTCGGATATTTTTGTCAACTGATGTTTCCCACGTTGTAATAGAAAAATATTAATCTCATTGTGAATTATCTCCGCGTATTCAGCAACTAAAATCTATTTAATTGTAAATTCAGTTTACTTGAATAGTTATTAAGAGAGGATTAAAGCCCCATTCTATCAGCGATGCTTACCATTCTATACATTTCCCTCAATACAGGTTTTTCGATTAATTTTCCGTCAATCACAACTAGACCAGTATCTGCTTTTTCAAATTCAGCGATGGTTCTTCTTGCACGAGAAATCTGGTCTGCAGACGGCGTGAATATTTCATTTAGGATAGGGATTTGCTTTGGATGTATTGAGCCCTTTCCAGAAAAGCCAAGCATACGTGCTTGTTCGGCAGCAACTCGCATACCATCAAGGTCATCTAAATCAAGAAAAGGAACGTCTATAACGTCAAGACCCGCACTAGCGGCTGCGTGGACTACCTTTGACCGTGCATAAAGTAAAGGTTCCCAGGCCATGTCACAACGTAATTCAGGTGCCATGTCAATAGCCCCAAAAAACATAGCATCCATCCTATCACTAGAGTGGGCGATTTCATAAGCGGCTTCTAATCCCTCATTAGTCTCAATGATGACATGAAGGCGGGTATCATGCCCCGCTTCAGATAACAGCTGATCCAATATTATAACTTCATCTGGACTGCGCACCTTTGGCATCATTAAGGCGGGAGGGGGTATTTTTGCAGAAAGAATTGCATTCACATCTTCGATACCAAATTTTTCACGCATTGAGTTGATGCGTACAATGCGCTCAACACCATCATCAGAATGTGGTTCATTAAAAAGTGCTAATGCTTTTTTTCGCGCATCAGCCTTGTCTTTCGGCGCGATGCCATCTTCCAACTCCACACAGACCATATCAACTCCACTAGTAACGGCTTTGGGAAACATGTCTGGCCTAAGTCCTGGTACGAAAATAAAACTTCGACGTGGTTGTATGGAAGTATTTTCAGTCATTGCTCTTTCCTATTTCTTTTTTATAATTTCTGGTGGGTTAAACGCAGTTATATTTTGAGCGGGACCTTCATACAATTCGATTTCGGCAAGACAGCTATGAGCAGCAGGGCCTTGGCCAAGTTTTGAGGTTCCTATATCTGGTGAAAGTACATTAGGGTTCCCATGTTTACACATGCTGTTAGGATCAGCTGGGTCAACGGGGTCATACCACGAGCCAGTGCTGATAATAACTACTCCTGGCATTACATCATTTGTAATGTTAGCCCCGCAAAGACAAGCTCCTCTTCCATTGAATACCTTAACAATATCACCTTCAGTAATACCACGAGCTTTTGCATCAACGGGGTTCATCTCTAATGGTTGGTGGCCTTTTATCTTAATAGAAGAACTTAATGCCCCGTTATCCATTTGTGAATGAAGTTTTGTCCTAGGCTGATTTGAGATCAAATGCAGTGGATAGGTTTTATTCTTTGCACCAAGCCATTCAGCTGGCTCCATCCAGGTTGGATGACCAGGACAATTATCATAATCAAAACTATCAATTGTCTCAGAAAATATTTCAATTTTGCCACTAGGGGTTTTTAAAGGATTTGTATCAGGATCATTAAAAAAATCTGAAAGGAAAATACGATCTTCATTTAATTCTGGTGATTTATAGAAGCCAGTTTTACGAAAGCTTTGATAATCGGGCATTTTAACATTTAATTTTGCCGCTCGCTCACGTGACTGTTCCCAGATCCATTCTTGCCAATCTTCCGCAGAACGGCCTTCGGTAAAAGCGTATTCGGTATCCAAGTTACGAGCTATTCCAGCGAAAATATCGTAATCATTCCTAGCTTCACCGATAGGTTCAATGGCTTTATCCATTGAAATTACAAAAGGATCACGAGGCGTCATTCCAATATCTTGTCGTTCGAGAGTGGTGGTGCAGGGAAGGATTATATCGGCATGGCGTGCGAGAGCATTCCAACACCATTCATTGACAATAACTGTTGAAGGTTTCTCCCATGCTTTCCTCAAGCGAGTAATATTTTGGTGATGATGAAATGGGTTGCCTCCTGCCCAGTAGATCAGATCAATGTCTGGATAAATATATTCTTTGCCATCATAATCAAATTTCTGACCTGGGTTCAGTAACATATCGCTCACCCTTGCAACTGGAATGAAATCAGCAATTGAATTTTTTTTCTGAGGTAGGGGAGCATAAGGCATTTTGAAAACATTGTTGCCAAGGTAATTTGTAATGGTATAGCCATAAGCTATTCCACCGCCAGGTTTGCCCATTTGACCAAGCATTGCAGCTAGGGCCGTTGCTGCCCAAAAAGGCTGCTCTCCATATTGCTGGCGAGTTAGCGACCAGCTTACTGTTAACATGGTGCGTTTACTAGTCATCTCTCTAGTTAGCGAAATGATGTCTGCCTCAGCCATACCGCTAATACTAGCGGCCCAGGCGGGAGTTTTTGGGACCCCATCTTTTTGTCCAAGTAGATATGCTTGGAATATCTCAAATCCAACAGTGTATTTATCGAGAAAATAGCCATCATGCAAATCTTCAACAAGTAAATGATAAGCCATAGCCAACATTACAGCGACATCTGTATTCGGTCGCAGATTATACCAATCTTCGTCAATATCTGATTTCACATCAGAGCGACGTGGGGAAAGATTCACAAATTTTGTTCCAGCGGCGGCGGCCTTTATTGCGCCAAGACGTTGGATATGTGCACCGGTTCCGCCGTTGCTGATCTGACTGTTAAACGCAGGCAATCCCCCAAAAGCCACCATTAACTCAGTATTTTCGCAAACAGATTGCCAGCTGGTTTGCAGAGTTAATAATTCCATTAAATTACCGCCTAAAACATGGGGGATGATGACTTCTGCGGCAGCATAACTATAGGTGTTTTTTGAGGAGGTATACCCGCCGATTGAATTTAGGAAACGGTGAACTTGGCTTTGAGCATGATGAAAACGGCCCGCACTTGCCCAACCGTATGATCCGGCATAAATTGCTTGATTTCCCTTCGTCTTGATAACGCGCTCTAATTCCTTTGCTACAAGTTTTTCTGCTTCATCCCAACTCAATGTAACGAAACGGTCACTCCCGCGTTTATGTGTTGCTGTCCCTGGGCCACCATCCAGCCAACTCTCACGTGCTGCAGGTTTGGTTATCCTTGTACGATCCTCAAGCAAGTCAATTATCGACGGACCAATTGGGGATGGATCAGGATCATGGCTAAAGGGATTAAGTTCTGAAAGGCGCCCATTTTTGACGACAAACTCGTAAACTCCCCAATGTGAACTAGTGAGGCCCATACTTAATTCATCCCAGATTTTTGAATAATATCAAGCGTTATACTTTCCTTTAAGTCAAGGTTTGCCATTTTGGGTTTCTTCTTATTCTTATCGTAAAAAGGTAAAGCAACAATCGTACAATTATTCTTTGAGCTCTCCAAAGCGCCAATATAATAATTTTTTCCTATCCGGTCCTCCGCAATGTTGAATCTGACATAACCAATTCCTGCTTCGAACGCTGGAGAATAGGCGCCCGTCGTTACATACCCTAAAGCGTTTTTGCCATCATGAACAAGATCACCACTCTTAGGTATATAACCTCCAGTTAATACCCCATGAATTCGTTTGTCTTTATTCCTTTTGTTAATGGCTTCGTGGCCTATGAAATATTTTTTATTTTTATCGACAAATCTGTGAAGCCCAGCTTCACCAGGTGCCATGCTTGCATCAAAATCACTGCCGCTATCAAGAATACCTGCCTCTATTCTGCGGATATTCATAGCCTGCATGCTACTGAAAACCATACCATATTTTTTGCCAGAATGGATTAGCTCTTTCCATAAACGTTTGTAGTCTGTATTTTGGCCAAGAGTGTATATTTCATACCCTAATTCACCGGTCCATCCTGTTCTAGATATTAGTACGGACTGTCCCCCAATGGTAAAAATGCCAGCCTTAAAATACCCCATGGTCTGGTCGACACTGCCATTTGTCGCTGTATTTATGATCGCAAGGGATTTTGGTCCTTGCACCTGAAGGACGCGCGATTGTGGGTCGGAAATTGATACATTATAATTGTGACTATGAGCCAGAAACCAGGTATCGAGATCACCATCGGGATGTACGAACCAAAACTTTTTCTCACCGAGGCGAAACAAAATACCGTCCATAAATAGGCCACCATTGTAATTGCAGGCTAGTGTATAATGCCCACTACCAACTTTAAGGTGATCGCTCTGGCGAGTAAAAATTTGATCTAGAAATCCAATAACATCTGGTCCGCTTAATTCCACTGGCCTTTCTGGGACATCAAAAAGTGCGGCTCTATTACGTAATGCCCAATATGCCTCCTCGATATCTTCACCATTATAATGGGCAAAGAAGCGACCAGCTGCTAGTCGCAGGATGGTATCTTTATTAGCATAGCATTCATGGAAAGGTGATAACGCCTTGCTACCTGTATAAACAGAATGAACGGCGTCGAACTTAAGGAATGGCAGCTCAGGCATACTCATCATTAAAACTCTTGTTCATGCACGAAACAAAGTTTGTTTCCGTCAAGATCTCGAAGATAGGCATAGTATATTTTTCCATGTGCTGGACGAAAACCTGGAGCCCCCTCGTCTTTTCCTCCTGCATCAATGCCGGCCTTATGACAGTCAGCAACAATTTGGATGGTTTCTACTGCAAGGGCAATCATAGTGCCGTTTCCAGAGTTTGCGCGGTTACTATCAAATGGTTTAGTAACATAAAATTCAATTTTTTCAGGCTTACTTTTGGGAGCGTATGCAGCAAAGTCTTTATCCGTTTCTACACGAACCATATTCATCTTAGGCATTAATAGATCATAAAATTTGACTGCCCTCTCCAGATCGTTTGTCCCAACCATTACATACGCAATCATTACTTCACTCCTTAATTAAACATCAACGCTGGCAAGTTTCATAATTTTTGTTTTGCCATACTGGGACCTCTGTGCGCGGCAATGGAGTTCTGCCAAGAATAGAGTCGCTTAGTTTCTCTGCGATCATTATGGTTGGACTGTTAGTGTTCCCGTTGGTTGCCGCAGGCATAATAGATGCGTCCACTATTCTCAGCTTAGATAGGCCATGAACCTTCCCATGAGGGTCGACCACTGCCTCACGATTATTACTGTCACCCATACGAGCGGTTCCAGAAAGATGCCACTGTGTATTAAGTTTTTCGTCAAGACAAACGTTTAATTCATTATCGGTTTGAGCGGCAACGCCAGGATAAATCTCTTCGCCACAAAATGGCTTGAAAGCAGGTTGGTTTGCGATTTCGCGCACAATTCTAATACCTTTAAGCAAAAGATCACGATCACGAGGGTCCTTCATATAATTCGCCAGAATGCGTGGTGCTGATGCGGGATCAGAATCGCGAAGGGTGATGTTGCCTCTACTAAAGTTACGCATAAGGCCAACATGGATCTGAAACGCATGTTCTGGCAGGGGCGTCCATGTCTGATCATCAACTGCGGCAGGTGAGATTGTTAACTGAATATCAGGATATTCAACTCCTGCGGCTGATCGAACGCAGGCTACGGCTTCAAATTGGTTTGAAGCGCAAATTCCATCACGCCGTAAGAGCCAGCGTATCCCTGCTAAGGTTCGCCCGACGAGCCGTGTCTGTGGCCAAATAGAAACAGGCTCAAGGCACTTATATTTGAGAACAAAATCAGGATGATCATTGAGATTTTGGCCGACACCAGGCATATCTGCTATGATGGAGATGCCATGGTCTTTAAGATGTGAAGCAGGGCCCACTCCAGAGAGCATTAACAGTTGTGGACTGCCGACGGCACCTGCACTTAGGATGACTTCTTTCAACGCATCAACTTTAATGATTTCTCCATCTGCCTTCTTGTAGCTAATACCGGTCGCTTCATTGCCATTGAAAAGAATTTTCTGAACTTGCGTATTGGTTATAACTGTAAGATTTTTTCTTGGTCTAGCTGGGTCAAGATAAGCTTTGGCCGTACTATTTCTCTCCCCATTTTCAATGCTCATATCAAAAACACCAAACCCTTCTTGGCGATACCCGCAAATATCATCAGTAGTCTGGTAACCTGCGTCTCTGCCAGCCTCGATAAACGCTTTATAAAGTGGGTTTTGTGGTTTGGGTCTATGAACTGCTAAAGGACCATCTCCACCCCGATATTCACTCTCACCTCCGGAGTAATTTTCGAGACGCTTGAAATATGGTAGGACATCGGCATAGCCCCAGCCTTCGCATCCAGACTGTCGCCATCCTTCAAAATCCAATGCATGACCACGAATGAAACATAGCCCGTTTATAGATGAAGACCCACCCAATGTTTTGCCACGGTCATGCGTAATGACGCGTCCCCCCAATTCGGGTTCGGGCTCACCTTGATAGGCCCAGTTATATTTTGTACTTTGAAGATTTTTAAGGACTGCCGCCGGAATTTTAAGAGACAAGGCATTATTTTTTGGTCCAGCTTCAATGAGGAGAACACGATGCCTGCCATCGTCAGTAAGGCGATTTGCAAGCACACATCCAGCTGAACCGGCACCAACAATTATATACTCATACTCCATCAGTACTCTTCCAAATTATCTTAAAATCCATCATTTGCCTCGTAATTTAAAAAATAGAAGTTAATAATTTCTCATTATTTAGGTAAGACTAATGCAAAACTGACCCTTTGACAATTAACTTACCAATAGTTAGTGTTAATAAGATTTGCAGACAGGCATGAATGTTTAATGGAAAAATGGTCAACAATAGCCTTGGCTCGCTTCGCCTGTCTATATGCTGGAGCTATCTGGGGAATATTCTGGATACCGGTGAGAGCGATTAATGATGCTGGTATTCATGGTTTGTGGAGTTCGGCAATTTGGTTTGCTGTTCCTACGATACTTCTTTTGCCAGTAACGATCCTGCGATTTAAATCGATAAAAACCGGAGGCATTAGCCTTCAAATTACTGCTATTCTTTCCGGTGTTGCCTTGCTCTGTTACACTCTTGCCTTTCTTTACACTGATGTTGTTCGCGCAATGCTCCTCTTCTATTTGACACCCATTTGGAGCACATTATTGGCAGCCATAATTCTTAATGAAACCATTACGTGGCAGCGCATTATCGCCATAATTCTTGCAGTAATGGGAATGTTGATCATTTTTGGTTTGGGGCAAAATTTTCCCATCCCTAAGAATGTTGGTGATTGGTTAGGTATTCTTTCTGGGATTATATGGGCGATTGCTACCATTCGTATACGCAAGCATGAAGGGCATTCAGCAGTGGATATGACAATCGGATTTTTTTTCTGGAGCATGATTGCTTCTCTTATTTTTTGTTCTTTTTTGGCTTCCAACCAACTTCCATCATTTGAAAAGATATTTGGTGTTCTCCCCTGGCTTTTCGCTTTTATGGCCGTTTTTGTTATCCCTGGGGCTTTTGCATCATTGTGGGGCCCGAAGTATGTCAGCCCTGGCCTTGTTGGCTTGCTGATGATGACTGAGATAATCTTTGGGTCTATCACAGCCGCGCTATTTGCTAATGAACCGTTCGGTATTAGAGAGAGCCTTGGTATTATCTTAATAATATCTGCAAGTGTGCTTGAACCATTGTCTGAGATTATTAGAAATCGCTCTAGCAAGAGTCGCTCTGCTTACTAAGGAAACACTTATTTAGGCTGAAATAGTTCTGGACTGAGGGCGATCTTAGCGATGGTTTTGATTTTCTCGCGAGCAGCTCTGTGATATTTTTGCTGTTCTGATGATGCTTCTAAAAGATAGAGGGTAGTAAACTCAAATTCATCGAGTGCCTTTTCACAATCAGGTGTAATAGCAAATAATCCAGCACGCACCCATATTCCGTCAATTAAAGTGCCTAGAAGGTTTGCGACTTCGGATACTCTATTCCCCAAAAGAAAATGCTTTAGTTCATGCGATAAATTACTTTTAATACGAGCATTGTTTGCTGCCTGTACCCTTTGACACATGGCATTATGGGGAACTTCTGCCAGAAGTGATACCCAGGCTTGGCAGACCTCCCGATTGTAAATAGTTTCTGAAAAGTTTGCGTAAGCAATGGCCCAAAATCTTTCATATGGACTTTCAGTGTGACGATAGAGGCGCAGAAGAGAAATATTCAATAATGAATTTGAGCGCCTAAAAACAGCCTCAAGTAATGCGCTCTTGTCCTTAAAGTGATGAAGAACCACGCCTTTTGATACGCCGGCTATTTCACCGACCTTTTCAAGTGTGGTGCCGCGCAAACCGTATCTAATTACCGCTTCAAATGCTGCTTGTGAAAGCTCTGAACGCCTGATTGAACTAATTGATCGCGCTTGCATTTATTTAGTATCACCCAAGTTATGAACTCGTCTCACGGATAGCTATACTAACTTAAGAGGTTAACTATACTAACTTAGGAGGTCAACTCAACACTATTGACTTATAAAACTTTCTAAGAGACAGTTTATATTCCACAGGAAAGTTTTGCATCATTTTAAGATGTAGCGTCGAATTGTATTGAAAGGGAGGAATAATGTTAAGAAAATTTAAACTTGCGGCATTTGCCGCTTCAATAGTTGCTTTTCTCAATGGAGTGGCTTTAGCGGGAAACGTACCGGAGTCGTCTGATCCAATCAAAGTGATCAAAAATGATTGGACTGGCCAGCTATTTTCTACAGAAGTGGTAGGCGAATTGCTCAAGGAAATGGGCTATAACATCGAATATGTTAGCGCTGGTGCATTACCGCAGCATCCAGGAATCGCTCAGGGTAATCTTCATCTTCAGACTGAAGTTTGGACCAACAACGTTGGGGATCTGTATCCTAACTTTGTCGATAAAGGGGATATTGTAGTAGTCGGTGATTTAGGCCTCGATCCTAAAGAGGGTTGGGTATACCCACCATATATGGAAGAGAAATGTCCAGGTCTGCCCAACTACATGGCACTTTATGAGTGCCAGCAGGCGTTTGCAACCGCTGCAACATTCCCCAATGGTCGGGTCATCACTTATCCAGCAGACTGGGGAACACGCTCGCGTGATCTAGTTGCGAGCCTTGAGATGCCGCTCGAGCCTATTCCTGGTGGTAGCGAGGGCGCTATGATGGCTGAATTGAAGTCAGCTTATGCAGCAAAGGACCCGATCCTAATGATGATTTGGCAACCACACTGGATTTTTGCTGATCTCGATCTTAACTTTGTCGAATGGAATCCAGCGGACGGTGAATGTGTTGAAGAAACTCAACAAAAAGATACCGCGTGTGGCTTTCAACAGGCCGCTGTTCACAAAGTAGTCTGGGGCGGGTTTGAAGACAAATGGCCGGCTGCGTTTAAAATGGTTTCAAATTTTAAATTGACTAATGCGGATGAGAATTGGGCTATTTTTGAAGTTGATAACAATGGACGTGATGTCGAAGACGTTGCGCAAGAGTGGTTAAAAACGAATGAGGCACTTTGGAAGCCTTGGATCGAAGCTGCTATGTAGTCTGCTCATTTAGAGTTTATTCGAACGGCGGGTTACTCTGCCGTTCGTTGCTTCTAGTGATGATTTTTAATATTGTGCAAATATTATTATAGGTTGATCTATGTGCAGTCGAGTATAAGCGACTCTATTGGTGGAGCAAAAATTATTGGGAGGATGCCGCATGGGAAATCATGATGGTGGTCGAGATGTAAAGCTCTCATGTCGCAATGTATGGAAAATTTATGGTGACAATTCTGACTCATTTTTTATGGACCAGGGTGGCAAAGTTGACGACCTGCAGGGACATGTAAATAAAATCCTGCAAAGTGATCATATTGTGGCAAATGCTGATGTGAGCTTTGACGTCTATGCTGGAGAAATTTTTGTCATCATGGGCCTCTCTGGCTCTGGTAAGTCTACAATTGTCCGTTGCCTTTCAAGGCTGGTTGAACCAACAGCTGGCGATATCATTCTAGATGGTGAGAACTTACTTGAAAAATCTGCTGATGAATTGATCGAAATTCGTCGTCATAAAATGGGAATGGTATTTCAGAGCTTTGGCCTTATGCCGCATCTTAACGTGATTGATAATATAGCATTCCCGTTGAAACTTCAGGGTATTGAAAAGGTAGAACGTTACTCGCAAGCTGAAAGGGTTATCGAACTCGTAGGTTTGCAGGGCCGAGAAAGTAATTTCCCAAATGAATTATCGGGTGGTCAACAGCAGCGCGTCGGTATTGCCAGATCACTTGCAGTGGAGCCAGATATTTGGTTACTTGATGAACCATTCTCGGCTCTTGATCCATTGATCCGTAAAAAAATGCAGGATGAGTTTTTACGAATCCAGTCAAAACTTCAAAAATCAATTGTTTTTATAACTCATGATTTTCAAGAAGCGCTTCGCTTAGCTGACCGAATGGCAATAATGCGTGATGGAATGATCGTTCAAATTGGCCGTCCGGTTGATTTGATCCTGAACCCTGTCGATGATTATGTAAAAGAATTTACAACAGATGTTCCGTGGGAGTCTGTTCTATGTGCATCAGATGTATGTCAGGAAACTTCAGGATCGCTCAAAGGACTGGGTCGAGTATCTGCCGATACGCAGATTGATAGTCTTCTTGGATATCTGGCTAAGAACAAAAATGGTGTTGCGGTGGAAGCTGAAGATGGCTCAGTACTTGGAATTGCAACGGCTACTGGTGTTCTTAAAGCGCTCGCAAATGGCAGCAGTGTGCCCCCTGCCAAGGTCAAGGTAACAAAGTGATGAAGCTGAAGGTGGATCGAGGATTTTTCTCATGGTTATTTATTATTTTGTCCACACTGGTATTAATTTTCTTACAAGATCACCTTAAATGGCTGTCGACATATCCAAAAGAGCTGATAATTCCATTTGATCATTGGCTAAATTTAGGAATGGGTTTTCTGATTACCTATTTTGGCTGGTTCTTCATGGGTGTGTCATGGCTGCTCGAATGGCCTATTGATGGCGTTCGCTTTGTTTTACAATCATTGCCCTGGTCCGTCGTAAGTTTCTTAATTTGTGTGTTTGCTTTTATTGCAGCAGGTTGGCGACTTACTGTGTTTGCGCTCATATCTTGTATGTATATGGTTTTCATAGGTTACTGGTCTGAAAGTATGAATACACTCTCACTTGTAGCCATTTCCGTTCCTCTTGCTGTGCTAATAGGTTTTGGTTTTGGTGTTTGGGCGTTTCATTCACAGGCTGCCAAAAGAATAATCATTCCGATGCTAGATATATTCCAAACTGTTCCGGCTTTTGCCTATCTTTTATTGATATTGATGCTGTTTGGTTTCGGTACCGTTGTTGGACTTATTGCTAGCATTCTTTATTCCTTCCCGCCTATGGCAAGAAATGTGCTAGTTGGGCTTGGCCGAGTTCCTGCTGAGGTCATTGAGTCGGGCCTTATGTCGGGTGCTACAAACCGCCAGTTATTTTGGCAGGTTCGTATTCCAAGCACAAAAAGGCAGCTTCTTCTGGGTGTAAATCAGACAACTATGGCATCGCTTAGTATGGTAATTATAGCGTCAATTATCGGTGGAACGGCAGATATAGGCTGGGAAGTTCTTTCACAAATCCGTAAGGCTCAATTTGGCGAAAGTTTGCTTGCTGGATTGGTGATTGCTCTTATGGCTATACTGATCGACCGGGCCACCTATGGTTTCGCTAAAAATTCAAGTACTTATCAACCGAGAAGTAGCATGGCTTCATGGCGTTATAGTTTAATAGCAATTGCCGGAGCCGCTATATTCTTTTTACTCTCTAGGTTTATACCTGCTCTTGATATGTGGCCACGGGAGCTCGAAATAAATCCTGCACGCGGAATGAATGAAGGCCTTGAGTACATTATAATAAATTACCGTGCAGCAATTGAGACTATAAAAACCATGGCTTTCTTTTTTATTATGCTACCAGCTAAAATTGGTCTTCAGGGTTCTGTCAGCCCATTCACTTGGGGTTTTGAATTGCAGACATGGCATTCATTTAGCTATGCAATCGTGTTGACTGGCGTTTCTATCTGGTGTGGCACTCGATTTAACATGCAGCTTGGTTTCATGATTTTACTGTTTGCGATTTTCTTTTTTATTGGCCTTACAAAAATGCCATGGCCGGCAATTATGATTATCTATACATACATTGCATGGAGACTTGGCGGATTAACTCTCGCTATTGGTACATTCTTTGGCCTTTGCTTTCTTGTCGTAAGTGGTATCTGGCCTGAAGCGATGTTATCTCTCTATTTGTGTGGTATTGCTGTGATCCTTTCATTTCTCTTTGGTTCTGGGCTTGGGATCTGGGCTGCGCATAATTCAACGGTCTCGGCGATCTTGCGGCCAATAAATGACACCCTTCAAACTATGCCATTGTTTGTAATCTTGATCCCTTTTGTGATGATTTTTAAAATTGGTGAATTTACCGCCCTGCTTGCTATTATCGCTTATGCGATAGTCCCTGCTATCCGCTATACAGAGCATGGATTGCGAAATCTTCCAGAGGGCGTGATCGAGGCGGCCAAGATGATGGGTTGCTCAAAGCAGCAGCTGCTTTGGACAGTAAAAATACCCTTGGCCCTGCCAGTTATGATGCTTGGGCTGAATCAAACAATAATGTACGGGATCGCTATGCTTGTGATCGCTGCACTAGTTGGAACCAATGGACTTGAGCAAATTGTTTATATTGGGTTGAGTGATGGCAACTTTGGTTTAGGCCTCATAGCTGGAATTGGGCTCGCAATTATTGCGATGACCGCAGATAGGATGACCCAGGCGTGGAGCTATAAGAGACAAAAAGATTTAGATCTTCAGATAGATTAAATGAAAGTTAACAATGATGGAAAACCTAAAAAGATTTTTTATAAACGGTGAATGGGTCGATCCGATCTCGGATCAAACTATGCTGGTGATTAACCCTGCAACAGAGGAACAAATTGGGACCGTTGCGCTTGGAAATGCAAGCGATGTTGATGTTGCAGTAGAAGCTGCAAGTGCAGCGTTTGATCAATTTTCCCAAACTACTAAGATGGATCGGCTAGATCTTTTAAAAAGTGTAATGGTTATCACAGAACGCCGCATAGAGGATTTAGCTCAGGCTATGCGAATGGAGATGGGTGCACCGATAACAATGGCCAGGAGTTCTCAAGCCGATGCCGCAATTGGGCATCTCCAGGGTTTTATCGATGCGCTTGAAGAGCACAATGAGCGGACCAAGTTAACGAACGGGGATATTATGGTCCATGAACCAGTTGGCGTGTGTGGATTAATCACGCCATGGAACTGGCCCATAAACCAAATTACTTTGAAGGTTCTGCCGGCATTGGCAACCGGTTGTACCTGTATTTTAAAACCGAGTGAACACACCCCTGTCTCTGCCATGATTTATGCAGAAATTTTAAATGAGGCAGGGTACCCTGAAGGGGTCTTTAATCTTATTAATGGTGAGGGTCCTGTGGTTGGAGCGGCATTATCCCGTCACCCCGATATTCAGATGATGTCATTCACTGGCTCAACCCGAGCTGGTACTGCTGTAACTTGTGATGCCGCTGACACCGTAAAGCGTGTGACACTTGAACTTGGCGGAAAGTCACCAAATCTTGTTTTTGCGGATTGTGATCTTGAGGAACGGGTTAATGCCTCTGTCGAAGAGTGCATGTTCAATACTGGCCAATCCTGCGATGCGCCTACTAGATTGTTGGTTGAACGCGCCTGCTATGATGATGTCGTTAAAATCGCAAAGCGAGCAGCGGAAGAAACAGACGTCGGCGACCCGGCCGATGAAGGTGATCATATCGGTCCTTTATTTGATAAGATTCAATACGAGCGAGTTCAAAGGATGATCAAGGTTGGGATCGACGAAGGCGCAACATTGCTGGCGGGAGGTATAGGTAAACCAGAGGGAATTGATAAGGGTTGGTTTGTTAAACCAACAATCTTTTCAGATGTTTCAAATGATATGCGAATTGCCCAGGAAGAAATATTTGGTCCTGTTCTCGTAATAATCCCTTTTGAGGATGAAAGTGAGGCCATTGCCATTGCCAATGACACACCTTATGGACTTGCTGCGTATTTGCAGACTGGTGATACAGAACGTAAGGAACGGGTAGCAGCGCGGCTTAAAGCTGGTGCTGTTCATATTAATGGTGCTGGAATTGAATACGGTACTCCTTTTGGCGGTTACAAACAATCAGGCAATGGTCGCGAAGGTGGTTTGATGGGTCTTGAGGACTATCTGGAGACGAAGACTCTTCATGGCCTTGACTGAACAAAACAGGTCCTAAGGGATAGAGCGATTGATGCCTCGGACAATATGATAATCTTTATCAAAGAATGGAGTTTCTACGATTGTGCATGAATGTTGACTGCCATCTGGTAGTTTTAGGACCAATGTGCGACCAGGCCATTCTCCAGGCTTAAAAAACCGAGCGTAACCGATTCCTAGTCCTAGCGTTGGAGATGGAACTCCTGCAGTAATATGGCCCACCTGAGTTTCTCCATCAAGGATTTGGCTCCCTGATGTGGGAGTAGCTGTGCTGCAGGTTAGTCCCAATAGAATAGTCCGTTTGTCTGCCTGTAACAAAGCAGAGCGACCGATAAAATTGCCCTTTTCCATATCCACGAAATTACCTAGACCTGCTTCAAAAGGGGTCATTGTTGTATCCATATCGGTAGTGTTGCCGAGGATGCCACCTTCAATTCGACGGATGGTCATGGCACGGGTTGATGAAAACTCCAACCCATATGGGGCTCCTGTCTCCATCAGGTGGTCCCAAAGCCGGAGATGATCTGTCTGCTTACCGTCGCAGTAAATTTCGAAACCAAGTTCATTAGTAAATCCTGAACGTGAGACATATAGTGTCTGTCCCCCCAAATCAAAATACCCAGACTGATAGTACTTCATATTTTCGTTAATCAGTCCCGACGACGCTGAGTTCATAATATCAATCGAAGCAGGGCCTTGAACCTGCAGTACTCGCGAGTGAGGATCAGTAATTTTAACATCAAATCCATCGCTGTGGGCCATTAGCCATGTCTCAAACGGTCCATCTGCCTGAACATACCAGAAGCGATTGTCACTCAGTTTGAACAATACACCATCCATAAAAATCCCACCTTTAGGGGTACAGGCTAGTGCGTAATAACCACGACCCTCTTTAATCGTAGAAACTCTGCGGGTCAGAATTTTATCAAGAAAAGGAATGGCATCAGGGCCAGAAATCTCTACTGGCTTTTCGGGCACGTCGAATATCAGTGCTTTTCTGCGCAGCGTCCAATATTTGGCCAGATAATCTTCGCCATTGTAAACAGCAAAGAACCTTCCTGCATATACACCACGAACCATGTTTTTTGTATCATGACGTTCGATAAATGGAGACTCATCATAACGTCTTGCGCTGATTGAAACTGTGTTCTCGAGATCTTTTTCTTCCTGCAAATTTACCATTTTATCTCTCCCTATCGGCAACATTTCCAAGTTCTCGAAATATATCTTATTCGAAATTTTACAATGGATTAAAAACTTACCATTGAACAGTTAAATTTATATTTTAATTAAAAATATAACATTTTGCTGTCAATATTTAGAAAGTATTCATTATTGAATACTAACTAGGGGCAGGGCAAAGCATGCTTCGCTTTCCATCAAGGTATTCATCAACAATTACCTTTGCTCGCGCCTTATCAAAACTATTGAAATGACCGGCGTGGACGACACTGATATCCAGCGAAAGTATTTTATTGAGGCTTTGTATTAGGTGGTCTGGAACAGAGTGAAACAGATGATCGTAAAGTATACCGTCATAGATTGCATCCCCTGTCAGAATAATCCCAGTTTTTGGTTCAAAAACAGCAACTGATCCTGGTGAATGCCCCGGCACATGAACGATGTGAAAATGACGATTACCAAGGTCAATCACATCACCATCATCTAACAGTCCAGTTAAAGGTGCAGGTTGATAACACCACGTGTCAATATCAAACCCCTCAAAGGGTGATTTGCAAATGACCGATGCATCTAGGAGGTCCGCAACAATAGTTTCTCTGGATGGTTCGGCAAAAATTTTTGACTCTAAATGATGTCCACATCTTTTTTCAAACTGGCATAATCCTCCAGCGTGGTCATGGTGGCTATGTGTACATAATGCAATTATTGGCCGATCCGATATTTCTGTAATAGCTGCTGTGAGAGATGTAAGCCCAAATCCTGTGTCGATCACTAAGTCTCGGTCTCGGCCCTTTATATGCCAGATATTACATCGCCAGTCAGCAGAGATGAATTTCTCACGAATTCGAGACACTCCATCGCCGAGTTTTGTAATCTCATAATTCTCCATTGGATACCTAATTCTCCTTGCGGTCTTTATATTTCTGTATAGCGACTTTTATTTTATGTATCTTCGCTTTGCTCGGTAAAGTGTAAGTGAATATAAATTTTTAGGAATTTAAAGACTGAGCCCATTCATTAAAAGATGCTTTTGGTGTCCTCTTTTGTGTTTCAAAATCCACGTGTACTATTCCAAAACGTTTTTCATATCCAAAAGCCCATTCGAAATTATCAAGAAGTGACCAATAAAAAAATCCTTTCAAATTCACACCCTCGTCAATGGCTGCTCGCGCAGCAGCGAGGTGAGAGAAAATGTAATCAATGCGACTAGGGTCGTAGACTATTTCATTCTGTATTTCATCTGCACACGCCATACCATTTTCGGTAACTAGCAAGGGTAAGTTACCTGTATAATTTCTACTCACTCGTACTAGCAGGTTTTTTAGACCCTCTGGATAAATTTCCCAACCCATTTGGGTCTTATCCATTGACCCCTCAATATCTTTAAGAGACGGCCAAGGCTCTGCTGGGTCATCAGCTACTATTCCTCTTGTATAGTAATTTATGCCAAGCCAATCGATTGGTTCAGAAATTAGGCTCATATCGTCCTCAAAGTTCTTTGGCATAAATTCATAAAGTTTATTGAGAATATCTTGAGGGTATACGCCTTTAAATATTGCGTCCAGGAACCAACGATTATGAATTCCGTCGAGGCGGTCTTTTGCATTCACATCAGAAAGCTTGTTACTCGCTGGATGAGCCTCAGTAAGGTTCAATACAACACCAATATTCGAAGTACCCAACGAACGCATTGCATCAATTGAAAGTCCATGTGCAAGTAAGACATGATGCATAGCTCTAGCTGCAGCCCTTATATCTCTCAAACCAGGCGCATGATGTCCAAGGAAGTAACTTAACCATGCTACACACCACGGCTCATTTATAGTTGCGACCGCGTCCATGCGGTCCCCAATACATTTAATAACAGCATTAGTATGATCAACAAATCGTTTTGCTGTTTCACGATTTGCCCAGCCTCCGATATCAGCTAATGCAGATGGTAATTCCCAGTGATAAAGCGTAAGGTTTGGCAGTAAATTTCGTTCGCAAATAGCATCCGCTAAACGATCATAGTAGTCCAAACCATCTTTGTTTATTGTTTTACCATCAGGCATTACCCTAGCCCAAGATGTGGAAAATCTATAGGAGTCGAACCCGCCAGCTTTCACTAAATCTAAATCCTCTTCAAAACGATGAAAATGATCACATGCAATAGAGCCGTTTTCTCCACTATGTACGTTTCCAGGTGTCGTAGAGAAGGTATCCCAATGAGAGGTTCCACAGTTTCCATTTTCTGAACCCTCTATTTGATAAGCAGCGGTTGCTGCTCCAAATTTAAATCCTTTTGGGAAATTTTTACGAGAATATTTAATTGGCATTTTCTATTATTATTTTGGAGTTTCTTAGAATAAAGGGCACATTTTTGTAAGGCGCGCTAGTCTTTATATGGAAGGGAGGAGTGGTGTAGGATGATCTTAAGATTACCTTTGGAATCTTTTTTATAGCCCCAGCTTTTATCAACTTTGGTAATATTTCCATCTTTGTCTTCAAAAGATACCCACCCCATCCACATAGCGACAGTATCTGCAATAAATGTGCTGGAAGTATCAAATCGAACATCTCTCCAATATTTAAGGCCAAACCCAGTATCTTTTGGGTAATTTGGGTTTTGTCCAACAAAATATGATAATGTACCTTCTTTATCTTGTCGAAATGTTTTAGCGCCACCGCTTAATGTTGGTTTGAATAATATTGGACCAAAATCAAAGCCATAAAGATCGTCTGTAAGACTGCTTGCGAAGGACTTGGCCTCATCTATACCACTACTCTCGAATATTTGTGAAATTTTAATCAGGCCATCACCCCAAGATTGCCTTGCATCAGCAAGATCATTTTCGGATATTTGCATATTTCCCCCATACCTTGAATTTTGCCACTATAGTCGAATAACCTATCCTATATGCAAAGAACTAAGCCAAAGTACACTGGTAAAATTTGAAAAAATTTAACAGGAGAATTACATGTCGTAAATAATATGGAGCCTAGTCCGCCTATTTTTACTGATCTATATGGAGCGCATTTTCTCTTCTTTTCTGGTAAGAGATGATATAAATCCCTCACGAAGTACTGCCGGATCATATGCCTTTCTACTGAAGACCTGTCTTACCATTGGTTCAAAGGTTTCTAATGGTTCCGTTGGGTAGTCGGGGTCAAAACTTGATTGATCCCAGCGTTCACAAAATTCCTCACACGTCTTAAAAAGAGGATGATCACGAAATTTGTCTCTTGCATTGCGGTCCCAATTGTAATGATGGGCATAATATATCATTTGAAAAATGCCATGATGTTCAACTGTCCAAGCAACATCCCATCTGACGAATGGTCTAATAACTTCCGCTGACATACGGTCGTGGTTCTGAGGTGCTAGTCCGTCACCGATATCATGAAGAAGAGCCCCCACAATCCAGTCTATATCTGCTCCGTCACGCATTGCACGAGTGCCTGATTGTAAGCCATGCTCGAGACGCGTAATCTTATACCCCTCAAGAGTGGCATTTCCTGCTTCACGTAGTTCGTTTAGAACTCTATCGGCGGTAAGAGATAAGAATGGCTTTTCTAATTCCGCTAAAAGTTGATAGTCTTCGCGGGTTCCGTTCTTCATTGCAGTAAAATTTACTTTTTTATCCATCTTTTTCAGTTCACGATCCATAAAGTTTGACTTGGTTACGAGCACCTTCTGCAAGTGTCTTTGATTGTCCAGACAGAATGCGATTGTAAAGCATTAAATCATTTGGATGAAAAAGACCGCGAGGTCCTGCAATGCAATCCCAACCACCCCTAGGTATTTCGCCTCTTACAGGCATCGCCCAATCACGTCCAGGGGCATGATCCCTGACTTCTGGTGTCACGTATCGAATTGCTATCCCAATACGCCTATTTTTGGATCTGTTTTTACCAGAGGCGTGAAAGCATCTTCCATGGTGTAAAGATATTTCGCCAGGCAGTAGTGGTCCGAACTCAGCATCTTCTTCTTTCACATTTGAAATTTCCTGTCCTCTTGATAATAGGTTGTTTTTATCAAATGTATCGCGATGTTCGACTAAGCCGTCTTTGTGGCTTCCTGGGATGAAGCGCATGCAGCCGGCTTCAATGCTCACATCAGACAAAGCAAGCCAAGCGGTAACTTCGTCATCTGTCTCACCCATGCCCCAATAAGTTATGTCTTGATGCCAAGAAACAGTTTTTGCACTGTTTGGTTCTTTAATGAATAATTCAACTGACCAAGCCAATAGATTAGGCCCAAGTAAAGCTTCAATAATGTCCAAGATAGTTGTGTTACGTGCTATTTCGGCAAGCTTTGGAATAACTACGTGCCCATTTACGCGAAAAAATTGATTAAGGGAATGCCCGCCAGCACCCTCTTTGTGCTTTTCCTCAAGTCCTTCTATGTAATTTAGTATTTCACCCGTTTCAGTACTCGAGAATACAGGCAACCCTGAAACAAACCCTTTGTCGCGATACTTAGATACTATCTTATCTAGTTCTTGCGTCATTTTAAAAGACCCTTCGGTTTAATTGGGTTAGAAAATATAATTATGACTTCTTAGTATCTTTTCCAATTGCGACTTCAATGTCGTTTGAAAACGGGTGTCTTTTAATAGCCAGTCATTTCCAAATACCCTCTTCCCGAATGACTTCCGGAAATCTCTACGGGACCCTCCCAATAAGGGATTGACAGGTCCATCCAAGCATTTGGGTTGATAGCTTTGACGTTTAAATCGACATTTTTATCCTTGAGTAACAATCGCCAATGAGTTGGAAGTTTTTTTTCTCCCACGGTGTGTAAATTAAGTGGCTTCGCAACAAATTCCTTGTTTCCGTATGAGGTTAATGAACCATTTGGCTCAATCCAAGATGAAGAGCTGAAAGTTGAACCATCCGTCTGACGAAGTTGAAAGCCCATTAATTTAGCTCCGTTATCCAGAGAGAGTGAAAACCAATCCCATCCTGATTGATTTTCAGAAAGGGGTTGAGATGACCACTCACGGTCCAGCCATGCACTGCCCGTTACATTAATTGTACCCTCTGGAAGCGTAAGAGTGCCTTTTATCTCAAAAAAAGGTTGAGAGTAATAATAACTTGCTTGTCCCTCAGAAGACTTTATTGAGTAGCCTTTATCCCCATGAAAAACTATTGGACCTTTTGCTTCTAAAGACATTCGGTAAGAAAAATTTGATCCTGTGGCTTTTAAGGTTAATTCATCAAAATTCTCTCCACGCAATGACCATTCATCAATCCAAGCCTCAAAAGGTTCAGCATTGACGCCAGCTTGGCCAATTCCCCCTCGGGCAAACCGTTCTGTGGTAAAATGTTCTTTGGGCGTGGTTACCGCTGCATGGGCGAACCATATCTGATTAGAAAGCCAACTATTCCCTTCAGTTGGTGAGCGCGCTGTGCGAAAAAGAGTCCATTGAATACCATAAGGTATTCCGTCCTCACCTATTAAATTTGCCGTGAGGTACCACCACTCTACTCTATATTCGTTGTGTGATCCATGGTCCAAAGGAAAGTTAAAACTTTTATTTGGTATAGGGTTAGTAAAACCTTCCGCTGTACTTCCTAGACCTGAAAAACTTTGGGCTATTAAATTACAGGGTAAAAAGACCAATAAAATAAGAAGCTTAACGTTCACTCGCAAAAACCTTCAATAAATCGCTTGGAGGCGTTTTGATTAGTCTTAGGCTGGGCCATGTCGCCGCCAGAAACGCAGCACATAGCGCGTATAAGCCAAGCTTAAGGTATTCAAATGGGAATAGAAACATTGGTAATTGCCAGCCGAAGGCTTTTACGTTGATCACATTCAACAGTACCCATGCGAGCACCAAACCTGTCGGTATAGAGAAAATAACCACGAATAAAGCAAGTAAAACTGCACGGACAAGCTCGAGTTTTCCTAATTGTGACCGTGTAAGTCCCAATGCCCAAACTGGGGAAAGCTGTGGGATCCGTCTGTCAGCCAAGGTGAGTAAGCTCATTAAAATGGCGAAGCTTGCTACTCCAAGTGTTAGAACGTTTAAGGCAGATGTAACAAGAAATGTTCTCTCAAAAACTTCCATTGAAAATGCTTTTAACGATTTTTGATCTATAATCGAATTTTTATCGATACCGATTTGATTTATTATTTGAGACTCCAGCTCAGCCGGGTTATCGGTCCTAATTCCAAAGCGAGCCGGGTATAGTTGGGGAAATAAATTACTGAATAATTCTTCATTAACTATGACTTGGCCTTTAGGGTTCCCATAGTCTCCAACGATAGCAGCAATTGGTAGCGTAAAATCAGGGCTAATATTAACCCGATCACTCACCCAAAGATTTGCTCGGCGCGCAAATTGCTCATTAACTATGATAGCTTTGCCCAACTGTACTGTATCCCATGGATTTTCAACTGCATCGAGAAAACGCCAATTCTCTCTATAAGTATTTCCAATCTTGATGCCAAAGAGCTCAGCTGGTTGCTTAGATATTACTGTTTCAACGGACATTAATGGCAAAACTTCAATACCACGCTCAGAAAGAAAGTTATTTAATTCGGAGCTTTGATCTTTACTAGCTACCTGTAAAAAAAGTTCTGGTGCAAGACGTTGATCTAAAAAACTGATAAAAGTTAATCTGAAACTTGAAACCATAGTTGAAACCCCGATGTTAGCTGATACAGCAAGTAACAAGGCCATCAATGCAAGACTTAAACCTGGTAACTGCTGTCGTGTGTCAGCCCAGAACCAGTCCCACAATGGAGTATTGGCAGATTTTTGAAGTTTTCTCAGGCACCATGCTAAAAACGCCGGTAGTGCTATTGCAGCCGAAATGAGTAGAGCACCTAATAATGCAAAGCCGGCTACTAGTCCATCAAATAGTATTGCAAAAATTGAGCCCAGAGTGAGCAACGCGACAGAGGCCTTCATCTGCAAAGTAAAATATGAAGTGGTAACAACCATCCAAGCCCTAGGTTTTGCACTGGCTAAAATGGGCAGTTTAGTTATTTGCCAAATTTGGGATGACATTGCTAAACCAGTTCCGAGCAATGCAATTATCAAACCTGACAGCCACCAGTCTGGTCTTGATTGTAGTGTTCCAGAAATATTTGCGCCGTATAGGCCTCGTAAGGTTGCCGCAACATCTGGTAGTAAAAGACCAGCGATTAAGTAGCCTAAAACTATTCCGAAAATTGCACCGATCATTGCTAAAATCATCATCTCAGTTGTAACAGAGATAATCAGTATTCGTAGTGACACTCCCATAGATCTCATTGAACGCATCATGGCCCGTCGCTGCTCAAAAGCGAGGCCAATCGTACTATGTACAATAAACAAACCTACTGCAAAGCTGAGCAAACCAAATGCTGACAAGTTTAAATGAAAACTATCAGTGAGCTGCGAGATATCGGTCATTTGCTCAGTATTAATTATTGCTAAATGAGGCGCGATTTCTTCTAATTTTGTTTGTTCTAAAGGTTGTATAGGGTTAACAATCAGGTAACTAATGCTATTTTTGTTAATTAATCTTTGAACTAAACTTATATCGCCTACCGCTATACCCGGCGCAACATTTTTATCAATTATTACTTCAACATTTGGTCCAAAGTTTTTTGAGGTATTTTCATTGGTCACTAGTAATTCGAAAAAATCATTCCCACTAATGGAATTAGTAAGATTAGCATTAGCAAACAGAAAAGATGAGGGTAAGGTTAATGGATCCATGCCCAATAATCGCACGTTATCTAAATATCCATCAACTACTGGAGATACTAACCACCCTGATTTTCTGAGGTTAACATAATCGACAACTGAAATGGTCTTATCTTGCTTGGGCTGAATTAAGTCGTACTGACCTTCGCCCAAAGTCTGTGCAGCAGCTCTATAGCTGACCTTTGCTTCATGATTAATTGCCTGCACTCCGGACCACAGCGCAGTAGCCAGCGCAACACCTGAAAGATAAGCAAATATTTGCAATGGGTTCCTAGACCAATGTGATAGAAGAGTAAAAAGGCATGAAACTATCACTTAAGCTGTCCTCCTATTAATTGGAGCTGTTTATCCATTCTAGCTGCAACATTTCGAGAGTGAGTTACAATCATCAAGGCAGTGTTAGTTTCTGCCACCAAAGTTAGCATTTGCTCAAGCACAGATTGTGCGCTATGTTCGTCTAAGTTTCCCGTTGGTTCATCGGCCAATAAAAGTTTAGGCTCAGTTACTAATGCTCGAGCAATCGCGACTCTTTGTTGTTGTCCGCCAGACAATGCTTCCGGATATTTTCCCATTTGGTCGGATAACCCAAGAGAACAAACAATTTTTTCTAATTTAATTTTGTCTACTGGCCCTGACAAATTTGCTTGGAAATTGATGTTTGCGGCAACATTTAAAGATGGAATTAGATTAAAGTGTTGGAATACTATTGCGATGTCTGTCCGCCTGACGGCTGCTCTTCCAGTATCATCCATTTTGGATAACTCTTTGCCAGCTATTTCTACGCTGCCTTCGTCGGGTAACTCTAATGCACCGGCAATGTGTAAAAGGGTACTTTTCCCACTACCCGACTCACCTCTCAGCGCAAGTGTCTCGCCTCCTAAAAGAGTTAAGCTTACATCATTTAGAACGGAAACTTTGCCTTCGTTAGTGCGGTATGATTTTCGTATAGAGTTTAAGTTAAGAACCATTGCTTCCCTCGTATAAAAGCAAAATAGAGCAGTAACGTAACTTTGAAAGTATACATAGGCGTTTGCTCTCTGATACTGCGTCTAATAAGGTATATATCTGGCTAGTCTTAAGTTATTAACCTGTACATATTTATGTTTACTTAAATATAGACTCACTAATGCGCTCTGCCCAGGCACGGTAGAAAACTTCATTCGGATGATAACCATCAATTGCCATTGTTTGGTTCGATACTGGCAAATTAATATCAATAAAGAAACATTCGTTGTTGTCTGCACAAAACTCCCTTAAAGCATTCCCAAAAACAAACGCTTTAAGGCCCAATACATGTAATAGTGGATGTGGTACTTGGTTCAATTTATGGACAGGTGGGATACCAGAGAATATTATTTTTGAAACATCGTATTTATTGATTATGATTTTGCGTAAGTTTAAAATATCTCGCATCCACGCTTTGACACTTTTCCCATCAGTAATATCGTTCATACCAACGCACACTACTGCTATGTCGAAATTTGTTTTTTCTTCCTTCGAAATTAAGGTCGTAAGTTCGGAAGTCATTAATTTGCTCTTTGCAAAAACTTTCCAATCACAAGAATATTTCTGACTTAAAATATTAAGAAGTCCACCAGACAGAGCTTTGTTTAAATGAGAAACGCCAACACCACAGGCGGAGGAATCTCCGAGAAAAATTACTCCTAGTTTACGTCCTGTGCCAATAGTCCCCTGTCGGTCTCCAGTTGCTTCTGGAAGTTCGATAATATTTTTCCTTAACCTCCAGCCCTGAAATAATAGAATAGGCAGCAGGAGAGTTTGCAGTATCTGTGAGTAATAAGAAAGCCAGTCTATTTTCATTTTAAAATTAAGAGCAATGATGATAAAATTTATAAATAACAGCCGCTTTATTAGCTGACCTAGCGGTGTACGCCCACTTCATTGCCAACGATATAAAATCGTATCGGAAAGGTTCAAGAGCGAAATAAAAGCTTGGTACTCTCTGGTACTTGAGGAACATAATTAAATTAACTAAAGTTATTCAGTATTGCTCGTCAATTTTGATTTTTTTTGGAAATTTTACGTGAAATTATATTTGGACTCTTTTGATGTTGAATCATGGCAGGAGTGGATGCCGTCCGGTCTTTTCTACGGTATCACTACAAATCCTATTTTGGCAGAACGAGCTGGTTTATTTTATCCAAATATAAATTGGTCTTCAAAAATGGCCATAGCTGATAAACTCAATGTAAAAGAGTTTCATGTTCAGGTTCCAAGCTGTGATGAAACGGCTATAAGTTTTGCCAAGCAACGAAAAGATGATGCTGAAAACTTTAATTTAAAATTTGTACTTAAAGTGCCTTTAACAAAAGAAGGTTTGAGATTGGTGCCGGAAATGAAAAGGATGGGGCTCTCTATTCTAATGACAGCATGCTATCACTCTAAACAATACATTATAGCAGACGCGATAGAGGCCGAGTACATAGCTCCGTATTATGGTAGAATGGAAGAGTCTGGATTAGACGCTTTTCAGCATTTGTGTGAAATGAAAGATTTTGCGAGTTATTCGACAAACGGATGTAAAATACTTGTGGCATCTATTCGTTCTGTAGAGCAGATGATAACTCTTGCAGCACGAGGGCACGCATACTTTACACTTGCACCTCATATTGCAGAAGAACTTATAAAAAATGAATTAACGATCAAAGCAGTTGGAGAGTTTGATGAGGCTGCATCCAAAGTTGAAATTTAAAATAAATGTTCCCTTAGGTTTTGGATTATAGGTCACCTGTATGACTAGATCAGCTTTGTCATACCAAAAATGGCCAATAATAGTTACTGTAATCGGGCTTACGCTGTCAGGTTGGCTGGGTTGGGTGACGACCGGCACTTTGTCTGGGTTGATAGGGTTTCTGATTATTGGTGGAATATTAGCAACTCTGGAAATAGCTCTGTCATTTGATAATGCGATCGTTAATGCCAACAAGTTGGTAGAAATGACACCTATATGGCAAAGAAGATTTCTGACTTGGGGAATCCTAATCGCTGTATTCGGTATGCGCATAATCTTTCCACTCGCTATTGTTGCAATTTTTGCATGGATCAATCCTTTTGCGGCAATGCATTTAGCCCTATCAGATGCTGATCAATACTCACACATCATTGAAGAAGCCCACGGTCCAATATCAGCCTTTGGTGGTACCTTTTTAATGATGGTTGCCCTGAAATTTTTTGTGGACGAAGAGAAATCGGTTGATTGGTTTGTTAGCCTTGAAAAAAGTTTGCGCAAGGTTGCTTCTATTAGAGGTTTTGAAATTGTAATTGTCCTGTGTATGATAATTGGCGTATGCCAATTTTTACCTGAAACAAAGCATGCATCGTTTCTAATGTCTGCTCTTTTTGGCCTGCTAATTTTTATGCTGGTTTACGGTTTGGGTAAATATCTTGATGGCATCGCTGGGTCTACTACTTCAATGGGTACTCGTGGCGGTTTAGGCGCTTTTTTATATCTTGAAGTCCTCGATGCTAGTTTTTCTTTTGACGGTGTAATTGGGGCTTTTGCTCTCACAACTAATATCCTTTTGATCGCGATAGGTTTGGGTATTGGTGCAATGTATGTTCGCTCGATGACTATAATGTTAGTAGAACGTGGCACGCTTGCTGAATTTCGCTATCTTGAGCATGGAGCTTTTTATTCAATATTTGCCCTTTCTGTTATCATGTTCTTACAATCATTATTTCATGTTCCTGAACTCATAACAGGTGGCATTGGATTTTCTCTGATTGGTTTCGCCTTTTATCGATCAATTCAACACAACAAAAATGAAGCTGCAGTCAAAGCAGTTGCAGGAATATAATGATGCTCATAAGATTTTTTGAAAAAACACCTCTTCATTCAGGCAGTAGCGATACTAAAAGTCAGAAAATTGTGCAGCATATTTTAAGTCAGGTTGAACAGGGTGGTGATGAAAAAGTAATAGAGTATGCTGCAAAATGAAGGCACTTATTTACGATGGTCCTAAAGCTGTTTCTTATCGTGAAGTCCCAGATCCAATCCCGAGCCAAGACAACGTTCTCATAAAAATCAAAGCAGTAGGAATTTGTGGTTCTGATATGCATGCCTATTTAGGTCATGATGATAGACGCCCAGCTCCGCTGATCTTAGGTCATGAAGCTGCGGGAATTATCTCTGGAGGGGATAGAAATGGTGAACGGGTTACGATTAATCCCCTTATTTCATGTGGTACCTGTTGGGCTTGTTGCAACGGGAGAGAAAATATTTGTCCGAATAGAGAAATTATTTCGATGCCGCCCCGTGAAGGCGCATTTGCACAATATGTGACTATGCCTGAACAAAATTTGGTTACAGTGCCAAGTGATTATTACCTACAGAAAGCAGCTTTAGTAGAGCCTATGGCTGTCGGTTGGCATACTGCTAAATTAGCTACCAATGCAATCGACGCTAATATTGAGAAAAGGGCTTTAGTAATTGGTGGTGGAGCAATTGGTTTGGCGACTGCATTGGCGCTAAAGGCAATGGGGATTGATGAAATAGTTATATCAGAGTTCAACCCGCTGCGCAGAGAATATTTGCAAGAACATATAGATGCCAATGTCGTGGTAAAAACTGAGGGCTCATTTCCAATCGTTTTTGATGCAGTGGGCTTTGGATCAACTCGCGCTGTGGCATCACAGCTGGTGTCCCCTGGTGGGGTCATTGCACACGTGGGTTTAGGGGATAAAACTGATGGTCTTGATATTAGGCGTATCACCCTTCAAGAAATAACCTTTATTGGAACCTACACATATACTGCGCAAGATTTTAAAGATACTGCAGAAGCATTATTTGCTGGGCGTCTAGGTTTATTAGATTGGATCGAGAAGCGTCCACTTTCGGAAGGTGAGAGATCCTTTCAAGATCTTCTTGGAAATAAAGTTGCAGCACCAAAAATAGTTCTCGAGCCATGGAAATAATTTTATTTGGTGATAATTTCAGGCCCCATGAAGTATGTTGGCAAAAATGTAGAGATTATTGGAACGTAAGTTATCAAAATCAAGAATATAAATAAGACACCCAAAAATGGTAAGGCCGCTCTTACAACTGACATCATGGGCATTCTAGCTACACCAGACGTAACAAATAGGTTTAAGCCAACGGGTGGAGTAATCATACCAATCTCCATATTTACGACCATGATAATTCCAAGATGTATTGGGTCAATTCCTAGTTCGATTGCAATTGGAAATACTAATGGTGCTACAATTACGATTAATCCTGATGGTTCCATGAACTGACCACCAATCAGTAAAATTATATTAACGATCACTAGAAACATGATAGCGCCGAACCCTGCAGAAAGCATCGCACTAGCAATCTGTTGTGGTATTTGTTCATCAGTTAAAACATGTTTTAGTATAAGGGCGTTGGCGATTATAAACATCAATGTAACTGTTAGTTTTCCAGCTTCAAATAAGGTATCTCTCGTATCCTTATGGAAAAAAGCTGTTATTAATGCTGTTGGGTTCTGTATTAAGCTTTGCCGTGGTTTTCCGTCCCTTTCCGCAAGTGGTCCCATATCTCGGTAAACGAAAACTGCAATAATAAATGCATAAACGGATGCAACTGCAGCGGCTTCTGTTGGTGTGAAAATTCCCCCATATATACCGCCAAGAATAATAACTATTAGAAAAAGCCCCCAAATTGCTTCTCTTGCTGAAACGAAAACCTCAGTCCAGCCTAACCAATCGCCTTTTGGTAAGCCCCGCATTTTTGCAATTACATAGATTGTCACCATTAACATTGTGCCAGCGAGTAATCCGGGTATAACTCCTGCAAGAAACATTCGTCCAACAGAAACGTCTGTGGCCGATGCATATACCACCATCACAATTGATGGCGGAATTAAAATGCCCAAGGTACCTGCATTTGCAATAACCCCGGCAGCAAATTCTTTGGAATATCCAACCTGCCTCATTCCAGCTATTACAATTGTACCAATTGCTACCACTGTGGCTGGGGACGATCCTGACAAGGCGGCGAACAGCATACATGCAAAAACGCCTGCGATTGCAAGTCCACCAGGAAAATGTCCAACAATCGCTATGGAGAAGCGAATAATTCTTTTTGCGACACCACCAGTAGACATAAATGACGATGCAAGAATAAAAAATGGAATTGCCAATAGGGTGTAATGCCCGGCCATTGCCTGGAAAAATGACTGCGCAATTGAGGCGAGGGATGTATCGCTTAGCACTACTAAAAACATAATAGAAGAAAGACCAAGAGATATAGCTATTGGAACGCCGATTATAAGCATCGCAATAACCAAGAAGAATAGGATAGCAACTTCCATTAACTTTTCTCTATACTCTTGGCTTCTCTTAACTTTTCGACTTTATCTTCAGCCTCGTGACTAACAATGAAGGTATCTTGCTGGCCCTTTATTATTTTTAGCATAGCTTGTGTGAAACGTAGAAGCAGCAGTGCGCTTCCTACAGGTAGCATAATGTAGGGAATAAACCGTGGTATTTTTTCATACTCTTCGCCAGAATTTATTAATGGCTCTATCCATCGCAGCCAGGTAGGCATATGAATATCATTAACTTCATACCATGAACGGTATGAGGTTCTCTTCATCTCTTCTAACCCTGTTGGAAACCATCTTCCAGTTGTCTGAGGTAGATTTGCAAAATTTGCCCAATAATCCCATGAACCTTTAAGCAGTAAAAATGCATAAAAAATACATAAAACACCAACTATTAACGCTAAAGTATGCTTAGTCGGCGGCGAGACGATATTTATTAATGCGTCAACGCCAAGATGTAATTTTTTCTTAACTCCATAGCTAATACCTAGTAAGACCAACCATGCAAAAAGAAAGGTAACCATTTCCAGGCCCCAAATGAGGCCAGAGTTGAAACCATAACGTAATACTACGTTTATAAATGTGATAATGACCATCATCGCCAAAATAATTGCAATTATGGTTTCTTCAATTTCATCGATAATTCGGGAAAGACGACCCCTTTTTTTAAAACTGGACCCTTGATTTGACATGATAAGATCCTTTTATCGACAGATACTTTTTATACAAGAAGCCCGACCATTTTGACAACGGCCGGGTTTCTTAGGTAAGCAAACTAGTGATTTGCATTTATTGCTTGCGCTGCAGCAATATTGTCCTCACCAACGTCGCCTTTAAACTGATCCCATACTGGCATCATTGCAGCTACCCAAGCGTCTCTTTGTGACGATGTCAACTGACGAACTACTCCGCCGGAGCTGATGATCTCTTGTTTCGCAGACTCATTGACCGCCGTAGATTCTGAATTTCTAGCTTCTGTAACTTCAGCAATGATTTTTGAAAGTTGATCACGCATTCCCGCGTCTAAGCTATCCCACCAATCTGTTGAGGTTACTAGCATATAGTCAATAATCCCGTGATTTGTTTCAGTGACGCCATCCTGAACTTCGAAGAATTTTTTGCCATAAATGTTTGACCAAGTATTCTCTTGGCCATCCACAACGCCAGTTTGTAATGCGCCGTATACTTCAGAAAACGCCATTGGCTGAGGTGAGCCTCCAAGTGCAGCCATTTGTGCTTTTAGAACTTCAGAGTTTTGAACACGAAATTTTAGACCATCCGCATCTGTTGGCATTTCAAGTGGTTTGTTAGCTGACATTTGCTTCATTCCATTATGCCAAAATGCAAGCCCTAGTAATCCGCGGCGTGTCATACTTTCTTTCATAGCTTGGCCAGTATCGGAATTTTGAAATTCATCAACTGCATTGATGTTTTTGAACATAAATGGAAGGTCAAAAATACGAAAAACTTTCGTGAACTGTTCAAATTTTGACAGCGATGGTGCAGCCATTTGTACGTCACCTTGTAGCATTGCTTCCAAAACCTGATTATCATTATAAAGTGTTGAATTTGGGTAAACTTCCATACAAGCTTTGCCGTTCATTTCATCATTAACGCGTTGCTGAAGTAGTGATGCCGCAATACCTTTAGGGTGTTTATCGGTATTGGTTACGTGTGACAATTTAATAACCATCTCTCCGTCGTCGCAAGCTGCTAGAAGCGCGTTGCCTGATAAGGCTATGGTCAAAGCTGCTGTGGCAGCGAATATGATTTTCATTTAGTATCCTCCTGATAGAATCATGCTCGCATAAGGTAATATGACGCCAACATTTGCAAATACTGTATTGCTTTCTTCGTGAAAAAAATGTGCGGCAAATTTCCACATTAAATTAATTTTTCTAACCTTCACTTGGGAAAAATTTTGGATTCTCTTGAAAATCTCTTTGTATCAAAGCCAGAAAACAATCCATCTCGTTCTACAAGAACAGTTTGCCAACCCTGTGCTGCTGCATCAGTTGGCTTCATGGACATTGGTGAGGGATGCTTCATTAATCTATGGGAAGAGGGTTTTCAATAAATTAAGCTCAGCAATAGCTGATCCAAGGTCTTTTCTCATTTTAATAAGCTTTTTCCCAATCTTATTCACCAAGTAATTTAGGCTGGTGCTTTTAGTTGTTTCGTCTCATTATATGTCTAAATTGATTTCAATTTAGACATTTAATGTGAGGGGAAATTATTGTCCGACGAAGTACTCTACGACCAACAAGTTATAGAATTTCTAGAGGATATTTGGGGCGATGGCTTTTTATCGCCGGGTGGAGCTGACGAGGTACGTCGCGTATTACAAGGAGTTAATGCTGATGGTAAATTGGTTATTGATATTGGCTGTGGCTCGGGTGCATGCGCAATACTATTAGCTAAGGAGTATAACGCTAAAGGTGTGATTGGCATTGACGTAGAAAAGCCTGTTTGCGATGCTGCAATGGTTCGAGTTAAAGCAAATGGTCTTTCCGACAAAGTTACGATTAGATTAGTTGAGCCTGGGCCCTTGCCATTTGCTAATAATGAAGTTGATGTTGTTTTTTCAAAAGATTCAATAATTCATATACCGGATAAAGATACTATGGCGCTTGATACTTTTCGTATCCTCAAGCCAGGTGGACAATTTGCAGCATCTGATTGGTTAATTAGTCACGATTATGACCCTTCCCCGCAAATGGCGGATTATATCAAGGCCGAGGGACTTGATTTTGCTATGGCTTCACCGAGCAGGTATGAAAATGCTATGAAGAGAGCGGGTTTCGTAGATATTGAGTTAGTTAATAGAAATTCTTGGTATGCTAATGAAGCCGAAAAAGAGCTGCAATGGTTAAAAGGATCAAATCGCTCCGAACTTCAAGCTCGTCATGGTAAAGATTTTATCGATCATCAAGTGGATATTTGGTCAAAACTAGTTACTGTTTTGAAAACGGGCGAACATTGTCCACACCACATTCGTGCTCGCAAACCTTTCTGATAAAAAATAAGATAAATTTATCATACAAGCTTCTTCACATTCCGTCGCGATGTGGGATCTGAAAAAACGGTTCATTGCTGTAACAGGACCAATTTTCACAGGTTCAGAAAGAATATCGCAACTAGAGTGATGTGCCATGGGTTTACCAGTTAGAAGTTCGAGACTATTGTCTATAAGAATGTTACATGATTGGGGATTTTTTTTATAAAACCCAACCGCTAATGCACGTGAGGTTCGTAAAATGAAAATCGATACATTTGGTGTGGAAATGTGGATGAATGAATGGGAAACCAAATGTGAATTCAATCTGGCCGAGACGTGCGTAGAAAGTTTGACAATTGATCAGCTGTTCCAAATTACGGGAAAGAATGAAAAAGATTTATCTGAAATACTGAGCCTTAAAATGACCTACGGTGAGATTAAAGGTTCTGATCGGCTCAGAAAAGCAATAGCTGCTTTGTACGAGAAACAAACTCTTGAAAATGTGCTTGTTACTCATGGGACGATAGGGGCTAATATGTTGGTACATAAAACGCTAGTCGACAGTGGCGACCGCGTGGTTTCAGTTGTGCCAACGTACCAGCAACATTTTTCAATTCCAAAAAGTATAGGTGCCGATGTGCACTTTTTGAGGTTGCGGGAAGAAAATAATTGGTTGCCAGATTTAGAAGAGCTCAAAGAGCTTGTTATGCCCGGTACAAAACTAATTGCATTAACAAATCCCAATAATCCAACGGGGTCACTTATCGCCAAGGAAATGCTTGCTCGAATTGCAGAAATAGCAGCTGAGGCTGGGTCATGGGTTTTATGT
>CACKSH010000001.1 GCA_902602765.1 Paracoccaceae bacterium | reverse complement strand
TAAAAGGCCCAGATGCTGCTCGATTAATGCAAATGCTTACACCCCGTGACTTGACAGAAATGTATGGTGGACAATGTTATTACGTTCCAATTGTTGATGAAACAGGAGGAATGTTAAATGATCCTGTCGCTGTAAAAATTAGTGAAGATCATTGGTGGGTTTCGATTGCTGATAGTGATCTTCTTTATTGGGTTAAAGGAATTGCAAATGGCTGGCGTCTCGATGTTTTGGTAGGTGAGCCAGATGTAAGCCCTTTAGCGGTTCAAGGTCCAAAATCGGACGACTTAATGGCAGACGTTTTCGGTGATGAAGTAAGAAATATAAGGTTTTTTAGATTTAAAAAATTAGCATTCAACAATCAGAATTTCATTGTTGCGCGCTCTGGCTATTCAAAACAGGGTGGTTTTGAAATTTATGTAGAGGGTGATCAGAATGCAATGCCTCTTTGGAATGCTTTATTTGAAGCGGGCAAAAAATATAATGTGCATGCTGGTTGCCCAAATTTAATCGAAAGAATTGAGGGTGGCCTCCTGAGTTATGGTAATGATATGACTGACAAAAATACTCCTCACGAGTGTGGCTTCGGAAAATTTTGCGATACTCAAAAAGCGTTGGGTTGCGTAGGTAGAGATGCTTTGCTTCGAGTTGCGAAAGAAGGCCCAACGCAAATGATAAGGGCCATTGACATTAGTGGTCCGGAAGTGGGCGTTTGTGATAGGTGGTGGCCAATTATGGCTAACGAAAAAAAAATTGGAAGAGTAAGTTCTGCTGCATTTTCTCCTGATTTTGATACTAATGTTGCGGTTGGAATGGTCCGAATGACGCATTGGGACGATGATACAGCTGTCCAAGTAGTCACGAATGATGGGCCTAGGGATGCTATAGTTAAGGAAAAATTTTGGATATAGGAAGGTTAAATGATGTTTAATGCTCTAGTTGTAAGTAAAGATGAAGAGGGACATACGTCATCTGCTGTAACCCAGATTTCGATGGACGATTTACCGGACGGAGAAGTGATAGTCGCGGTTGAATACTCAACGGTAAATTGGAAAGATGGCGCATGTATGGGTTCTGGAGGGGGAATGGTTAGAAATTATCCTCACGTTCCAGGAGTGGATTTCTCTGGCACGGTGGAAAGTTCTACTGATCCACGATATAAACAGGGAGACAAAGTAATTTTAACTGGCTGGCGTGTAGGTGAAGCATACTGGGGTGGCTATTCTCAAAAGGCGAGTGTGAAAGCTGACTGGTTAGTTCCGCTTCCCAGTGGGTTAACAACAAAACAAGCAATGGCCGTTGGAACAGCTGGGTTTTCAGCAATGCTTGCCTTGCAAGCCTTGGAGGATAAAGGTCTAAAACCCGATGAAGGGCCTGTTCTTGTTACTGGCGCTGCGGGTGGAGTCGGTTCGATGGCTACCACTATTCTGGCCCATGCAGGATACGACGTAGCAGCTGTTACTGGTAGGCCAGAAGCTGCTGAATACTTAAAAAATCTTGGTGCTTCGCAAATTGTTAAGCGTAGTGATCTTAATGAGGTAATTAAGAGACCCATGGAGGCTGCGACTTGGGCTGGGTGTGTAGATGCCGTTGGTGGTGAGATGCTTGCTAGATTGTTAGGCCAACTTAAGTATGGCGCCTCGGTAGCGGTGGTTGGAAATGCTAGTGGTACAGCGGTGCCGGCTAATGTGATACCTTTTCTTTTAAGAGGAATTAATATGCTTGGCATTGATAGTGCGGCGCAGCCCTATGAAAATCGCGTGAGAGCCTGGGACAGAATTACGTCGGATCTCCCTTTGAATAAACTTGACTCAATGATGACCGAAGCAACGCTTCGGGATCTTCCCTCATTAGGAAAAGATATACAAAATGGCAAAATCAAAGGTCGAGTTGTGATAGATGTAAATAAATAGTGATATTCGAATTGAAAGTCCCTAGTTTATTAATGACCTTTACACTGCCTAATTAATTATAAGTTCGTTGGTAATTATCCTTCTGTCGATTGGTAGATTTAATGCAGCTAGATATTGATTTTGTGAGACAGCAATTCCCTGCTTTTTCACAAGCAAACTTAAAAGATCAAGCGTTCTTTGAAAATGCAGGAGGATCCTACGCCTGCAAGCAGGTTATAGACAGATTGCATAGATTTTATACAGAAAGGAAAGTTCAGCCATACTCAAATTATGATGTCTCTCGGCTTGGAGGTGAGGAAATGGACGAAGCGCAGGTTCGTCTTGCTGCAATCCTTGGGGTTGAGACTGACGAAGTAAGTTTTGGTCCTTCAACTACCCAAAATACCTATGTATTAGCTAACGCCTTTGGCAGCTGGTTGAAGGATGGCGATGCAATAATAGTTACAAATCAGGATCATGAGGCTAATACTGGTCCTTGGAGAAGGCTGGCTGATAGAGGAATTAAGATTTTAGAGTGGCAGCTTAATAAAGATACTGGTCATCTAGACATTAATGACTTGCAAAAACTTTTTGAAAACCAAGTTAAGCTCGTTTGCTTCCCTCACTGCTCAAACGTTGTTGGTGAGATAAATAACGTTTCCAAAATTGTTAGTCTAATTCAATCCTTCGGTGCTTTTGCATGCGTAGATGGAGTCAGCTACGCGCCACATGGTTTGCCAAATGTAGGCAAGATTGGTGCTGATATTTATATGTTCTCTTCCTATAAAACATACGGTCCGCATCAAGGCGTTATGGTTATGAGGAGGGATTTGGGAGAAATACTTCCAAATCAAGGTCACTATTTTAATGCAAGATATTTATCAAAACGTTTTACTCCAGCTGGTCCAGATCATGCACAAATTGCGGCTTGTGCAGGCATCGCTGATTACATCGATACTCTTCATATGCATCACGGTGGCACTTCATCAGCATCTGCAACCGAACGAGGTGAATTTGTCCACGATTTGATGAGAGCTCACGAAACTCAGATAATGCCGCCTCTCCTTGAATGGGCTACAAGCAAAAATTCGGTAAGGCTCCTGGGGCCAACTGAGGCAGAATTGAGAGCACCTACAGTAGCACTGGATATCAAGCAGAGCCCCAAACAAGTTGCAAATGAATTAGCACTTAAGGGTGTAATGGCTGGTAGTGGGGATTTTTATGCTGTCCGAGCTTTGGAGGCACATGGTATTGATGCCGACAAAGGTGTGCTCAGATTAAGTTATGTTCATTATACAAAGCCTGAGGAGATTGAAAAGTTAATAGATGCTCTAGATACAATAATATAAGATGTTTAGAGATCCGTTTTGTTAGACAAACAAGTAATTTTATATTGGATACGGCGAGATTTGCGCATATCTGATAATCCAGCATTAAGTGAAGCCGTAAATAGCGGTGCTTTAGTGGTTCCAGTATTCATTTATGATGAATGGTTCTCAGAATTGGGGGCAGCTCCAAAATTTCGATTGGAAAAAAGTCTTTTATCCCTACAAAAACAATATGAGGGGTTAGGTTCATATCTCTTAATAAAGAAAGGACCGGCAGGTTGTATATTACACGATTTAATTAAAGAAACCCGCGCAACCTCCGTCGTATGGGCCCGTGACCTCGATCCTAAGGCGATCGCACGTGATACCGAAATAAAGAAAGATTTAAAGGCAAATGGTATTTCGGTTACGAGTTACAGAGGGCAGGTTTTATTTGAGCCTTGGACAGTAAGTACTAAAACAGGCGGGTTTTATAGAGTTTATACTCCATTCTGGAATTCAGTGAGAGATAGGGACGTGGAGCGTTCCTTACAATCGCCTAAATCAGTTTCATCACCCAGCTCAAGGCCCAATTCACTATCTGTGGGGGATCTTAATCTTGGAAACAAAATGTCGCGTGGTCGTAAAATCTTAAGTCAATACATGGAAGCAGGAGAGCTCGCAGCACAGATTAAACTAAAAAAATTTCTTGGTGGACCAGTAATCAACTACTCGGACGATCGTAATATACCACAAATAAATGGTACGTCTTTGCTCTCTGATCATCTGGCGTGGGGTGAAATTAGTCCAAAACAGTGCTGGAATAGCACTTTTCCAATGGTTGCAGATGGTGTGCAAGGAGCTGAGACATTTTTAAAAGAATTAGTTTGGCGTGATTTTGCATATCATTTGATCTACCACACGCCACATATTGTAAATAAAAATTGGCGAGAGGAATGGGATGCTTTTCCGTGGCGAACAGATCCGAACCACAGGGATGTCATCGCATGGAAACAAGGAAGAACAGGAATTCCGTTTGTCGATGCCGCCATGCGTGAAATGTATGTCACTGGTCGTATGCATAATCGTGGTAGAATGATCGTTGCTTCATTCTTGACTAAGCACCTTATGACGCATTGGCGTATTGGTTTAGATTGGTTCAGTGAGTGCTTGATTGATTGGGATCCTGCCTCAAACGCTATGGGGTGGCAATGGTCAGCTGGTTCTGGACCAGATGCTACTCCTTATTTTCGGGTGTTTAATCCTGTAACTCAACTTCAAAAATTTGATCCAAAAGGTATCTATACAAAGCGATGGATTGCCGAATTATCAGACGCTCCGTCAGCGAGTGCATTAGCTTATTTTAAAGCTATACCAAAACACTGGAAATTTGATAAAGAATCTGTCTATCCTTCTGCTATCACGTCTCCTGAAGAGGGGCGAAATAGAGCATTGGAAGCATATTCAACTAGGGGTTTTTGAATTATGTCAGTTTTGACATCTACAGATAATCAACAAAATTTACCTCGTTACTTCGTCAGAGTATTTAATTTAGTTCGTAAGTTAAATTCTGGTCGGGTAGATTTTATTTTGCCAGATGGACGACAATTTAGAGCAGAAGGGGCGAAGCCGGGCCCAGTGGCAGAGGTTTTTATTAATAATCCTGATGTTTTTGCACGATTAGTTCGTGAAGGTGATCTGGGTTTTAGTGATGCATATCTTGATGGGTGGTGGACTACACCGGACTTACAGGCTTTTATGGATTTTATACATGCAGATAACGATGACATGTATGATGAATTTCCAGGAATGGGCCTTGTGCGAGCTTGGGAAAAAGCGCGGTTTTGGTTTCAGTCTAATTCAAAGCGCCAAGCCCTAAAAAATATAAGCTATCACTACGATTTGGGTAATGATTTTTACAGTTTATGGCTTGACGATACTATGACATATTCTTCCGCCTTATTTAGTACAAGCCAAGAGAGTTTGGAAAATGCTCAGGTTGCAAAATATGCCAGTATGATTGACCAGATGGGTGTTAAACCTGGAGACCATGTTTTGGAAATTGGCTGTGGCTGGGGTGGATTTGCAGAGTACGCTGCTAAGGAGCGAGGCTTAAAAGTAACTGGACTTACCATATCAAAAGAACAGTTAGATTTTGCAAGAAAACGTATTAATAATAACGGCCTAGGTGATAAAGTTAATCTTAAACTGCAAGACTACAGAGACGAAACTGGCGTTTATGACGGCGTTGCAAGTATTGAGATGTTTGAGGCTGTTGGCGAAAAGTATTGGCCGATATATTTTAATAAGGTAAAGCAGTGCCTTAAACCTGGGAAACAAGCGACATTGCAAATAATTACAATTCACGATGCCCGTTGGGAAGTCTATAGAAAGGGTGTCGACTTCATTCAAAAATATATCTTTCCTGGAGGAATGTTGCCGAGTCCGACAGTACTGCGACAAGAGGTAGCAAAGGCAGGTTTAAACGTTCAGCATTCTATTGAGTTTGGGAAAAGCTATTCCCAAACGTTACGTCGTTGGTTTGAAGTTTTTAATGATCAGTGGGACACAATTAGTGGTATGGGATTTGATGATAGGTTCCGCCGTATGTGGAATTTTTATTTAACTTCGTGCGCTGCTACTTTTGAAAGTGGTAATTGTGATGTGACACAAATCACGCTTCAAAAACCTGAAATACAATGATTAAGGCAAACCATTCTTAGCAAGTAAAATTATTGATTGATCATTTTTTATGGATATTTTTGTTTTTGGCACTCTTCGGTGCGAGACCCTGAGGAAAATTGTCTTAGGACGAGATATATCTTCCGATAATATATGCCGGGCTACCATAAAGGATTTTCGGGTTTATTGGGCTAAAGAGGGTCCTTTTCCTGTGATGATACCAGAGCCCAACTCAGAGGCGCTTGGTCTTGTTCTTAAAAACTTAAGTGAACCTGATGTTGAGCGTCTAAACTATTATGAGTTAGGTTTTGACTATGTTTTAGCTCCAACCTTTGTGGAAACACATGCGGGGCAAATACAAGTTTCAGCATATTTCTGTAACCGTTCCGATATGGCTACGTCAAAATTATGGAGCTTTGATGATTGGTTGTCTGATCATTCTGAGATTCAGTATCTAGCCGCACGAGAATTTTTGGATTTTTTTGGCACTAAATTCGGAGATACTGCCCAAGTAATGTACAATCGCATCTTAAAAAGGGCCGAGGTTTTTGTCACTGTAAATTCTACTCCGACTAGAGCGTTAGAAATTGGCCCTGAGATGAATAAGAGTATACAGGTAGAAGATCTTAGAAGGGAATATTTAGGATTTTTTGCTTTGAATCAGGTCGACCTAAAATATCCATTTTTTGATAATTCTATATCAGGAGTGAAAAGTCGTACAATTTTAATGGGTTCTGAAGCGTCATTAATCCTTCCGTACGATCCAATTCTTGACAAAGTACTTTTGGTTGAGCAGTTCCGAATTGGGCCATTTTGCAGAGGTGATAAAGCTCCGTGGGTTTATGAGCCCGTAGCTGGTATGATTGAATTTGGTGAAAAACCAGAAGATGCTGCAAAACGAGAGGTTTTTGAAGAAGCTGGTATTCAAGTCACCAACTTGGTTAAAATTAACTCCGGTTATCCTAATCCAGGAGAAGCCACCACATATTTTTATAACTATATCGGAATTGTTGATTTATCAGACTACTCGCCTGGTATTTACGGGGTTAGAGATGAGGGTGAAGATATCAGAACACATGTTATTGATTTTAAAGATGTTTTAAATTGGAGTATGTCCAACAAACTTCGTGTACTGCCTTTAAATACGATGGTATTGTGGTTAGCATTGAACAAACTTAAACTTTCTTCTAAGTAACCTTTTTAGATTATACTATTTTTACAGATTGATAAAATATGATTGCTGAAGACCTAGCTTCGTCCATTGGGAATACTCCCTTAATTAAGTTAAGAGCAGCTTCAGACGCTACTGGCTGTACTATTTTTGGTAAGGCAGAGTTCGTCAATCCTGGTCAATCAGTCAAAGACAGAGCAGCCTTATTTATAATACGTGACGCTGAGGCGAAAGGCTTTCTTAAGCCAGGAGGAACTATCGTTGAGGGAACAGCTGGTAACACTGGTATAGGGCTCTCTTTAGTTGGAGCTTCCTTGGGATATAAGTCGGTTATAGTAATACCCGATACTCAAAGTGACGAAAAAAAAGATATGATAAGGCTGACAGGAGCTAAGCTTGTTCAGGTGCCAGCCGTTCCTTACCGTAATCCGAATAATTATGTGAAATATTCCAAACGTTTAGCCGAAAAGTTAAATAAAACTGAGAAAAATGGTGCGGTTTGGGCAAATCAATTTGATAACGTTGCTAATAGACAAGCACATGTTGAAACCACCGGTCCAGAAATTTGGAAACAAACAGCCGGAAAGGTAAATGGTTTTATATGTTCTTGCGGTTCCGGTGGAACTCTAGCAGGAGTAGCTTTAGCATTGCAGGATAAAGGCGTAAAAATTGGCCTTGCAGATCCGATGGGGGCGGCACTTTATTCTTATTATACAAATGGCGAACTAAAAGCAGATGGTAGTTCAATAACGGAAGGAATAGGGCAGGGTCGAATTACTGAGAACTTGCGTGACTTAAAACCAGACTATGTTTTCCAAATAGGTGATGATGAAGCTATTCCAATAGTTTTTGACCTACTCGAACATGAGGGTTTGTGCTTAGGAGGTTCGAGTGGAATTAATATTGCGGGTGCAATGCATCTCGCAAGAGAAATGGGTCCTGGAAATACAATTGTAACAATTTTGTGTGATTATGGTACAAGATATCAGTCGAAGTTATATAATCCATCCTTTTTAAAAAGTAAGGGTTTATCCGTACCCGAGTGGTTATTGGATACTCCGATTAATATGCCAAGTGTATTTGAGGAATAATCCTTATGAAAAAAATATTTTTAGCTTTAATTTTCGTTTTTATATCTTTTAATTTTAGTTGGTCAGAAGAGACTAAAGACTATGAAAAGTGGGAGCTAAATGCGCTTAGAGCAGAAACGGTAATTGAAACTGATCGAGCGTCTATTGAAGCGCTTGAGAAATTAAGGGCACAATTAGTACAATGGCGAACATCCTTTCAGCAACTTCAAAACGAAAATCAGGATAGAATTGAAACTATTAAAACGCAGATCGGGTCACTGGGTCCTAAACCGGAGAGTGGTATAGATCCCGTAGAGGATCGGCGAGTTGCTCTGGATCAGCAGTTATCAAAGTTAAATGAGCCAATTGTAAGGGCCCAAGAAGCCTTTAATCGTGCCGATGGTTTGATTAGTGAGATTGATAACTTGATTTCGCAAAGACAGGCTACCGAGCTTTTAAAGTTAAGCCCAAGTATCTTGAATCCTTTACTATGGGGAACAAGTCTTAGGGATCTATTTAAGAGCTTGGAAACACTATCCAAAGAGACTTCTGAAGTTTTATCGTCGAGCTATTTCCAAGAGCAGGTTAGTAGTAGATTGATATCCGTACTATTAATATCAATTTTTTCTATTCTTCTTTTCATTTACTCAGGCACTATTTCCAATCAATTAAATGCTGCCACCAGACGACTTGAGAAAGTAGCAGATTTTTTATCTTCTTGTGTTAAATATTTATTACGATATCTCGCCATATATTCTTTAATCAATTTAGCTCAGTCACTTGGTATATTCGGTATTCGAGGTGACTTAATTGCTGAGAATTTTTATGTTTGGGTTGGTTATTTTGTATTTGCGTTCTGGTTAGCTGAACGATTGGAGCGATCTTGGAAAGCACCAGCAATAGATAACTCTATCAGTAAACCTTTGGGAAACTTTGCTATCTTCAGCCCTTTAATATTAGTGGCACAGGACTTCGGTTCGCAATTGGGCCGTTTGCAACTGCTAGAGCAACAGTCTTTCGCCATTCTAAGCAGTGCTATAACTATCTTGGCTGGATTTATGCTTTGGCGTATCTCTATTTTAATAAAATTAATTGTTACCAGCGATACAACTTCAGGCACTTTACAGATAAAGCTTTTAGGCTTTCTAAGGCGTATTTTACTTGTGGTAGCAGTGATTGCTCCACTGATCGCTGTGATAGGCTACGTAAATGCTGGTACAGCCATAGCTTTGCCAATGATTAAGACTCTTGGTTTATTGGCTTTAATAGTAATTCTGCAGAGACTAACATTTGATGTCTATGCTGCAATTTTAAATAAATCAGAAGATGAGGCAGATGCTCTCGCTCCTGTATTAATAGGCTTTATCATAACAATTTCTGTATTGCCATTTCTTGCAATAATCTGGGGTACTCGTGTATCGAGTCTAACGGAGCTTTGGATACAATTTCAAGATGGTATTAAGGTCGGTGAGAGTAGAATTTCTCCTCTGGATTTTTTGACCTTCATCTTGTTGTTTACTGTTGGTTACATGTTAACCCGAGTGGTGCAATCTGCACTAAGAGGAAGTATCTTGCCAAAAACAAATCTTGATACTGGCGCACAGAATGCTCTAGTGGCGGGATTAGGTTATATCGGTATTTTTATTGCCGCGCTTATAGCAATTTCTAGCACTGGTCTAGATTTGTCATCGCTTGCAATAGTGGCTGGTGCACTATCAGTTGGGATCGGTTTTGGACTTCAAAATATTGTCTCGAATTTTGTTTCAGGTGTAATTCTTCTTATTGAGCGACCAATTAGCGAAGGTGATTGGATCGAGGTTAGCGGTAAAATGGGATATGTTCGCAACATTTCCGTTCGCTCGACCAGAATTGAAACCTTTGATAGAACTGATGTGATAATACCTAATGCTGATTTAGTTTCTGGCGTTGTTACTAATTGGACGCGTGGAAATACGATCGGACGTGTAATTATTCCTGTTGGCGTAGCATATGGAACTGATACAAAAAAGGTTGAGAAAATTTTAAGGGATATAATTTCTAAAAATGAGCATGTAGCCAAAGATCCAGCTCCAGGGGTCGTTTTCCAAGGTTTCGGTGCGGATAGTATGGATTTTGAAATTCGTGCAATTCTTTCGGATGTAAATTATATGCTCTCTGTTAAATCTGACGTTAATCATGAGATCGTAAAACGATTTAATAAGGAAGGAATTGAAATACCATTTGCTCAACGGGACGTTTGGATTAAAAATCCAGAGGTCTTAAAGGAGGTATAGTTGACTATTCCGTTGTATCTAAAAGATAGCTATATGAAATCTTGTGTCGGTGAAGTAACCGAAATTACTGAAGATAAATCTATTGTTTTAAATCAGAGTATTTTTTATCCAACCTCTGGTGGTCAGCCTGGAGATAGAGGTGCATTACTTTTTGGGGATACTGAGTGTGAAATTATCACAACTTATAAAGGGGAAAACGGGAAAATAATTTTAGTGCCTGCAAATCATGACTGCCTGCCGAAGTTGGGCGATAATGTTGAACAGGTGATTGATTGGGAAACCCGTTTTAAACATATGCGTGTGCACTCAGCTCTACACTTATTGTCTGTTGTTATTCCACTTCCAGTTACTGGGGGGTCAATTACCGATAAAAAGGGTAGGTTAGATTTTAATATGCCGGAGGCTTTGTCCGATAAAGAAGAGCTAGAAATTCAATTGAATAATTTAATATCTGGGAACTACGAAGTTACACAATCTTGGATTACAGATGAAGAGTTATTAGCCCAACCTGGGTTGGTAAAAACTATGTCAGTTCAGCCTCCTATTGGAAGTGGGCGGGTAAGGCTTGTACGGATCGGTTTTGGCGATAATCAGATTGATTTACAGCCGTGTGGCGGAACGCATGTGGCTAATACATCGGAAATAGGCTCAATGCGTTTTGGTAAAATAGAGAAAAAAGGTAAACAGAATAGACGAGTGAATATTCATTTCATTGAGTAAACCACGATAAAATTTATACCTTTCATAATCTCAATAAAGTTATATAAGATCGCGAATAAGGAGACGTGGCCGAGTGGTCGAAGGCGCACGCCTGGAAAGTGTGTAGGCGGGAGACCGTCTCGTGGGTTCGAATCCCACCGTCTCCGCCAGTAAATTATATTTAATATAATAGAAACAATATTTTGTGGATATTAATTAATATTCGCCCCCATATTCGCCCCCACATTATTGACTTATTACTGCTTTTATGGCACGTCCGCGCGCCCGCGCGCATCTTGTGCTTTTTGTGTGTGATAGAGCACTATTTCTGACAATAGATGAAATCATTAGGTGCAAGAAACTACTAGACTGGTGTTTAATTAGCCTGCTCCGGTAGCCATCTTTTGTTTGCATTGTAAAGCGTCTTGATCCAATACTGAGTCAAAAAGAGCAGGTTTCCACGGCCACTCAGCAGGACAAGGTGGCTTTACATGGGAGTTTGTTTCGGCCCATCGAGCAAAGTCAGAAGTCGTATCACATATTAAAACACTTCCGTTTTTTACTGCTATTTAATAAGTATTTATATTAGATTTAGCTGCTAGTTATTGCACTGCGTGTATTAATAATGTTCTTAATCGTTCCAAATTTGACTAAGTCCGTCAATTAGGTAGTCCTTACAAATAGACGGGGCAACCTTTTTATAATCTTCTATTGTCTTAACTTCTGGACGTTCTTCACGAAATTTTGTCAAAAATATTCTAGCACGCTCAAAATCTCCCAGATGAACATAGATTGCTGCCCTCCAACCATCATAACGACTGTGCGAACCCCTATCATACAGAGTATTGCACCACTCTAAGCTCTTATTAGAATCAGCCATTGCCATGTAAAGAAAAGGCATTAATCCCTCATAGCTTCTTCTGCCAATTGGGTTCATGTCCATTGCTTTTAATAGATAATATTCTGCTTCTTCAAAACGCTTTTCGTTACATAAAGCCCAGCCATAGTCATTATTTGATCCATCGTGGCTTGGGTTCAGGTCCAATGCCTGTCTGGCATATTTCAATCGCTGTGGGTAATCTTTTTTAAGATTAAAAGATCTACTATACATAGCGACCGCTTCAGGATTATTAGGATCGATAGAATAAGCTTTGAAAGACAGATCATGAAATAATGACTCGTTTTCTTTGCGCTTATGTTGATGTATAGATATAAATAAGTTGCCATAAATGCGTCTGGCTTTAAGTACGTAAGCGTCACACAAATCTGGATCCATAGCTATTGCATTATCGCAAAGTTCGAAAAATGCCTTGTTCGCAACTTCATCTGGATCGTCCCCAGCCCATGTCTGGTTATATATAGCAAGCGCTTTCAAATAGTTGTCCCAGGCAGACAAAGATGAAGGCGACTTGGTTCGTATGCGTTCGTGCTCTTTTCCTTTAAGAGCTGGAAAAATCAATGTTGCAACCTCCTGTGATACCTCGTCTTGGACCTCAAAAATATCATCCAACGAGCGATCCCAGCGTTTAGACCAAACTTGTTGATCATCTTTTGAATCTACTAAGCTTGCTGAAATTCGTATCTTATTGCCACCTTTCCGTATGCTGCCCTCAACGATATAATCTGCCCCCAATCGCTGACCCAATTCTGAGGATTTTATTTCTTGTCCTTTGAAGCTAAAGGTAGAGTTTCTAGCGATAACTGGAAAAGATTTCCAAGAAGAGAGATTAGCAATGATATCTTCTGTAACCCCATCAACAAAGTATTCTTGTTCTTCATCATTAGTCATATTTTTGAACGGCATTACAGCAATTGTTGGTGGCTTGCTTTCAGTTATTTCGCTTGATCCAATTGAAGAACCTAATGCCCGCTGTTCTAAACCTTCTATTATCACGTCATAAGCGTGTAATTCAGTATTTTTTATTTTCTGAGTACCAAGGTCATTAAATTTAAATTCTACTTTTTTATTTACAAAATCATATATTGCTTTTGATAACGACACACCCCCTGGTTGGCTTAATACTTCTAGCCGTGCGGCATTATTTACCCCCTCACCATAAAGGTTTGTCCCCTCTACAATAACATCACCTATATTAAGACCAATACGAAACTGCATCTGTAAATCTTCTGATACGGAAAGATTGCGTTTATTAATCATTTTCTGAAATTCAGTAGCACAAACTAATGCAGTTACTGCACTCGGAAATTCGGCAAGAACTGAATCTCCTGCTGTATTAAAAATACGAGCATCATATTTCTTGAAAAGTTGGTCCATGATATCACGACAGGCCCGAAGACTTCTAAGTGTAGAATTCTCATTTCTTTCCATGAGCGTGCTAAAACTGACAACGTCTGTCACAAATATCACTGCGATTTTGCGAATAATCCGATCTTCACTCATCTAAGCTCTCCTTAGACTCAATTAATACTTGGACAGAGGTATTTAAACTCTGAAAAGGCAAAAAGTATATAACATGGAAGTATCTCCAGAATACAAGCGAATAGACCATGCAAATATACAGCACATGGCCTATCTAAAAACTATCCTCAAACAAGTTGGTTCTAAAGGATATATAATTAGACCTAATGCTAAGAAGTTTGATTTTTTAGCACTTTTTGAACTGATGGGGTTTCGTTAACCTGATTAAATATTTTCTCAAGATTTGGTCTTTTGGCTAGTTCATCAGTTTTATTGTCATCCCAGTTCATTAAAACATAAAAGTAGAAGTCTGCAATTCCACAAGTTTTTCCTGATAAAAAACCATCAACGTGTTTCTCCAAGATATCGTAACAAGCCTTCCTATCTAACTCAGCTTTTTCTTTGATATCAATTTCCGAAGAGCCATATCGATCAGGAAAGAAAAAACGGTTGTTGGCATTTCCTAATGCTGTAGAAAGGAAAGAAAGCCATTGAAAACATGTGGCTCTATCTGGGTTGCCAATAGGGGCGATTAAATCGGTATGATGTGTTTCTAACAGAAAATTAATAATTGCAGGTCCTTCAAAAATAGATTGCCCACTTGGAGTAATTAGAACAGGCACTAATCCTCTAGGCGAAATCATTTTAAACTCTTCGGAGTTTCTTTCCTCTGGAGTTGCAAAAATAATGTCATATTTTATACCAGCCTCTTCCATTAATAATTCAATAGCCATAGAGCCTAAATAAGGTATGCCATAAAGTTTGTAAGAAGTTGTACTATTTGCCATAATATTAGATTACATTAAGTGACGAGCAAAGCAATAAGAATAGAAACTAATGTAAAAGCGATCGAAAAAGGCGTAGAAATAGTGCCCAAGCGATACCAGCAGGTACACCTTCAAAACCTAGAGAGAACTAGCTAGTATTGTACACAAAAGTATTTATTTGACGCACTTAGATACAATTCTATCCTTTTTGTATGGCAAAGAATTATCCACAAAGTGACTACACAGACGCGCTTCTCAATATTGCTGTCAAAAAACTTCATGCATCGGATCGCGTTGCGGCTTACCAGTATTGCATAGAAAAAGAGTGGTTAACTGAATTTGGCCAATTAACGGATAAAGGCTTTCACAAAGTGACTGCAAATTTCTATAAAGATACTACTGCTGCCCAGTAGAACCTTTAGGTTACTTATAAGTTACTTCCTTCCTCTTCCTTCTTTATTTTATCTTTAGTCAGACCTTTAGGTTACTCTTATAGTATTTAACCAGTAATAATTTAAGTGAGTAGATATTCTTGTTTATCTTCAATAGGTTTTTGCTTTTGAACTTTATGGTAGAAACAACCAATATAACTAATCTACAACTTGTATAAAAAACATCTGGACAAATTAAACATCTGATGTTTAGCCTGTAGTATGGACGAATTACTATATTATGATTTAAAAGACGTTTCGGGTTTAACTCCAGGTTTGGCTACTCAAGTTTGCCGCGAGGTGGGCCGAAGAATTATTGCCGGTCATTTTCCAGAGGGTCAATTTATAGATGATGAAAACCGACTTTGTGATCGATTTAACGTCAGTAAATCTGTTGTTCGTGAGGCTATAAAAATTTTAGTATCGAAAGGCCTGTTGGAGGTTCGCCGCGGCAATGGAACCAAGGTGAAGCCTAGGTCTAGTTGGAACCTTTTAGATGATGATGTGTTAGCCTGGCATCTTGGAACCGATCCAAAACCCGACTTTTTAAAGAAATTAATAGATATTAGGCTAATGATTGAGCCCAATGCGGCCTATTGGGCTGCATCAACCGCTAGTTCTTCTCAAATAGCTGAAATTCGAAATTCTCATAATGATATGGAGAAAGCCACAAATATTCAGGAATTTGTCATTGCGGACGCCAAATTTCACAGGGCTGTGCTGAGAGCTGCCAATAATGAACTGTTAACATCTATGGACGGTGTGATTTTTTCGGCACTTTTAACTTCAATAAAGATAACAAACAATGATCCAATAGATAACCGGACCCGTTCACTTCCGCTTCACCTTAAGATCCTTAGATCAATAGAAATGCATGATAAAGAGGGTGCGCAGGTGGCAATGAGGGGACACCTAGCGGATACATATGATCGATTATCCATTTTACTTCCAGAATTAAATTTGGAGACAAAAGTTTATGATATTTAGGAATTTCTACTAGTGCTCGGCTTGGTGGACGAGCCAGTGGAAGCGGCACTTGCTTCATTAGAGATACAACGTGCCGCCAAATGCCCGCTGCTTTACGGGATCTCCACCAGAGTGAAAGACGCGACTCGCGTCAAACAACATCAACAAGGAGGATAGGATGTTTTCTAAAATTAAAAAAGACCTGTTAGGAGGTGTATTTGCTGCGTCAGCAATGGCCGTTGCGGGTACAGCTTCTGCTGATATGGTAGCACTTTTACTACCAGAAAATGTTAACCCACGTTGGGAGACACAGGATGCCGCTGCTTTTGTGCGCACTATGGGAGAATTAGCGCCGGGAGTTAAAGTTGAAGTCTTTAATGCGAATAACGATACATCGACCCAGCAACGACAAGCAGAGCAAGCTTTAACGCAAGGAGCAAAAGTATTGGTCGTAATCCCGATTGATGGCGAGAGTTCTGCTGTGATTGCAGATAACGCAGCAGATGAGGGCGTACCCACAATTGCTTATGACCGAATGATTAACTCAATGAATACTACCTTCTGGGTTCAAGCTGATTTAGAAGGCATGGGATTTGATCAAGCTACTCACATCATCAATAATACTGCTTCTGGTGATACTTTGGTAATGCTGAAAGGATCTCCTACCGACCCAAATGCCGCTGTGATACATAATGGGCAATTACGAGCGCTTACTCCATTATATGAAAGTGGTGAAAGGGTAATGGGCTATGAAAATTGGACCCAAGGATGGGACCCGGCGATCGCTCGGCGCTCTATGGATCAAGCACTGACGCAGCTAAATAATAATGTCCAAGGTGTTGTTTCGTCAAATGATGGTAATGCAGGTGCGGCTATCGCCTCAATGGAAGAGCAGGGTATGGCTGGTACTGTACCGGTGTCTGGTCTTGATTGTACAGTCCAAGCTCAGCAACTGATTTTGTTAGGGAAACAAACGCAATGTGGTTGGCGACCTCTAGAGGATATGGCAGCGGCAGCAGCAGCAGTCACTGTTCGATTGGTAAATGGTGAGGATTTTTCTGACTTAGCACCACAAACTGTAAAGAACGGTGTGGGGGCAGAGGTAGCTTACGTTCCAGTCGGGTCTTACTCCGCGGTGGGTGTGGATGGAGTAGCTTATGTTATTGCTAACGACAAATCCATTACTAAAGACATGATATGTCAGGGCGAAGCCGCAGCAACAACCTTTTGCAAGTGATTTTCGTTAAATGACTTCTAAAGAGGTTTTGGTGGGGCAATCTGCCCCATCAGCACATTTAGTTGTGCGTGGTGTAGAAAAAAGATTTGGTGGAGTGCATGCACTGCGAGGGGCGGATTTCGAAGTCTCGCGAGGGGAGGTCATGGCTTTAGTTGGTGATAACGGTGCTGGTAAATCTACTCTGATGAAAATTCTTGCAGGTGCGTATACTTTTGATTCTGGAAATTTTTATTTAAATGGAAAAAATGTCAGTATAAAATCACCAAATGACGCCGCGGCGCTCGGAATACAAATAGTATATCAGGATTTAGCGCTTTGCGAAAACTTGGATGTTGCGGCCAACCTTTCACTTGGTTCCGAACCCGTTAAAAGTGGTTGGTCTTTTTTACCTAAGTTCATACGACCAATTGATAGTTTAGAAATGGAAGCAAAGGCGAAAAAAGCTATAGAACAGTTGCAAGTTCGTACGCTGCAATCTGTTCGAGCGAAAGTTGGCGGTTTATCTGGTGGGCAGCGCCAAGCCATTGCCATAGCTAGGGCCGTTGGTACTCAAAGTACAGTTGTGATGCTGGATGAGCCTACTGCAGCGTTAGGAGTTGCACAAACAAAACAAGTGTTGGAAGTGGTAAAGCGTTTAAGAGATACTAATCACGCCGTTGTATACATCTCTCATAACATGCGAGATATTTTTGAGGTCTCTGATCGAATAACTGTACTGCGTCACGGAGATAATGTGGCAACCTATAAAACTTCAGATACTTCCCCTGATGAAATTGTGATTGCAATGACAAGTGGTCTTGATGATCGTTCTAGTTCGGGGTCGTCAAGTGCAACGTGAAGAAAACTTAAAAATTGTGGATAGATTAAGGGCTCTAAGGGAAACACAAATTGGGGCTTTTATTCCTGTTTTACTCGCCCTTGTTGCTATTTGGGGCTACTTTGGTCTCGTAATTCCATTGCAAGATTTGTTAACAGGGGAAACCGAAAACTTTCGAGCAATTTTTTTAAGCCCAAGAAATATTTACAATTTATTTATGCAATCTGCGGTCATCGCAACCCTTGCGGTTGGAATTACGATAGTACTTCTGCTCGGAGAAATAGACCTTTCTGCCGCGGCAACGGCAGGTGTTTGCGCCGCGCTCTTGGGCGTTTTAGTTCTTACTGGCATTCCTTCAATTTTGGCCTGTTTAATTGTTATTTTGGTTGGAATAGCGATGGGGCTTGTTCAAGGGTTGTTAGTTGCTTATGTCGGCATACCTTCGTTTGTAGTTACCCTAGCGGGGCTTCTTGGCTACCAAGGCTTAATGCAGAAAATTCTTCCAACTGGTAATTTGAATGTTGGAGATCCTTTTATTCGCGGTATAGCGCGTACTCTTATTCCAGATCTCTGGGGTATTTTAATCGCGCTAGCTGTTTTTGGCTTGTTTGCTTTTTTTAGTTTTAGAAAGCAGTATCAGAGAAGGTCGAGAAATTTAGAAGTTGATGGTTTTTGGGTTATTTGGGTTCAGATTCTTGTTTTTGGTTTTATCGTAATATCGGTTGTTCTTACTCTAAATGCTTACAGATCACTGCCCTTGTTGTTAGTATTGCTACTTGGGTCCACTATGCTTTTAGATTGGGTAACGCGAAGCACCCCGTATGGGCGATCGCTGTTTGCAGTGGGCGGTAATGCGGAAAGCGCTAGAAGAGTTGGAATAAAAGTTAATCAAATTCGCGTATCTGCATTTGCAATAGTTGGGCTAATGGCAGCTATAGGAGGTATTTTTGGTGCATCAAGATACGGTTCTGTATCTTATACTGCTTTTGCCGGCGGGTCATTATTATTAGAAGCGATTGGAGCTGCGGTAATTGGTGGTACTTCCTTGTTTGGTGGGCGTGGTTCTGTTTGGAATGCGATTTTAGGTGCTTTAGTAATTGGTTCCCTTGGTAATGGCCTTGATCTTTCCGGTGCGTCGGCGGCGGATAAATTGATGGTGTCGGGTGCTATTTTAATTTTAGCTGTAGCTATCGATGCATTGTCACGAAGTTCTTCGGGGAGGACCTGACATGCTGACGCAAACAGAAATGGCCATCCTCAACAATATTTTGGACCAATTAATTCCAGCTAATAAAAAGAGAGATTTACCAAGTGCTGGTAAATTAGAAATTGCTGCATTTATCGTACAGAGAGCCAGTAAAAATCCTGTTCTCAAGAAAGATATTGCATCAATTGTGCTTTATGCACAATCAAAGGCGGACAAGGTTTCTCCCAATTTTGTCCGCCAATTACAAGATAATAAGCCCTCTGAATTTGAGTCGTTACTAATAGAAACATATAAGGGTTATTACAGCCGTCCTGATATTAGAGAAAAACTTGGCCTGAGTGCTCATGCAGTTCATCCTCAAGGCTATGATGTGAAAAAAGAAAGCGAAGAGTTATTAGATGCACTAACTGAACCGGTTAGGCAGCGCGGTCCAATATTTTTAGATCCCACTGGAGGTAAAAAAGATGGAGCATGAGCCGGTAGACGTTTTAATAATCGGCGCTGGGGCATCTGGGGCAGCTATTGCTTGGTCATTACTTGAGACACGAATGCGAATTTTGTGTTTAGAGCAGGGTGGCCACCTCACCGATGCTGAGTATCCTTCCCGTAAAGAAGATTACGAACTTTCGCGTTATGCAGAGTTTTCTTGTGATCCGAATGTTAGAGGCCTCAAACAAGACTATCCTATTAATTCTGAGAATAGTTGTATTACTCCAGTTAACTGGAACGGTGTGGGCGGTTCGACCATAAATTTTTTAGCACACTGGCCTAGAATGAGGCCTAGTGATTTCCGAACAAAAACTCTTGATGGCGTGGGCGAAGATTGGCCAATAAATTATTATAATTTAGAACCTTTTTACGAAATGAATGACTTAAATATTGGCGTTTCAGGATTGCCAGGTAACACTGCCTACCCAGAATATAAAATATCTAATCCGCCCATACCTATCGGAATACTTGGCCAAACACTCGCTAAAGGATTTAATAATATGGGTTGGCATTGGTGGCCCTCAGATGTTGCAATATTGAGTAGAGACCAAGAAGGTCGACAGAAATGTGTAAACGCAGGAACATGCGATCTTGGTTGTGCGGCTGGGGCAAAGGGCGGAACTAATTTCACGTACTGGCCTTTATTGGAGAGGGCGGGTGTAGAGCTTCGGACAAACTCACGAGTGCGTGAAATTCAAATTGACGAAGCTACCGGGTTAGCAAATGGCGTGCTTTATCATGGAGAAGATGGACAAGTTCATAGACAAAGAGCTGAAATTGTTATTATGGCTTGTAATGGTGTAGGAACCCCTCGGCTCTTGTTGCATTCATCATCTAATTTATTTCCGGAAGGTTTGGCCAATAGATCTGGTCTAGTTGGGAAAAACCTGATGTTTCATCCATTAACTGGCGTGGCAGGGGTATTTAAGGAAGAAATGAAAGGCCATGAAGGGCCTATGGCCTGTTCGATACTTTCGCAGGAATTTTATGAAAGTGATCCATCGCGAGGATTTTCAAGGGGTTATGGTTTGCACTCTGGACGCTCCACAACACCAATGACCTTTGCATTAGGTGGTTATGGTGTTGATAATCCCATTCCTTGGGGAAATGAGCACCTTGAGATTATGGATAATATATATCCCTACCTTGCTGGTTTAACGATTGTTACTGAAGATCTGCCTGAAGAGCATAACTGCGTAACTCTTGATGCAGATTTAAAAGACAGCGATGGCATTCCTGCTCCAAAAATTAACTACACTTTAGGCGAAAATACTAAAGCAATGATAAAGCATGGCGAAGAGCGCGCTCGTGAAGTATTACTAGCTGCTGGTGCAGAAAAAGTATTAGCAAAAAATGATGATAAAGTGTGGTGGCGGGCTGGATGGCACCAGATGGGCACCTGTAGGATGGGAAATAATCCCAGTAATTCAGTTGTAAACAGCTGGGGTCGAAGTCACGATGTAAAAAACCTTTTTATAGTTGATGGATCAATTTTTGTAACTGCTGGTGCAGTAAACCCCACCTCAACAATACAAGCATTAGCCCTCTACGTCGGCGATCAAATAAAAAATAATATTCAGACACTTTTTGATTGAGGGTAAAATGAACTTTCCTAATAAAATGTACTTAGATGGCGCCCAAGTAAGTGGAACTGAAACCACAAAAGTTTTTAATCCGGCCACTGAGGAGCAAATAGTCACTGTTGCTTCTGCGAGTTTAAAGGAAGTGGAGATTGCTCTCCTATCTGCCAAGAAAGCTTTTCCAAATTGGGCATCCTCTTCAATTGAAGTTCGGCAGAATTGGATGGCTAAATTACGTGATGAAGTTGTTGCTAATCAGAATTTTTTACGGGAATGCGTGCACTTTGAAATGGGTAAGCCCTGGGCTCAGACCCATGAAGATTGGGACCGTCTCGTTGTCTCTCTAGAATTTTACTCTCAAGAGATTTCTCGTTTGCAGGATTACAGCATTCCAGATAGGGCTGGAACCCACAGTCACCGAATGATTTATGAACCTGCTGGTGTTGCGGTTGCCTTCTTGGCTTGGAATTTCCCACTACTTAATTTAGCTTTTAAGATTGGTCCGGCTATGGCGGCAGGGTGCCCATTAATTATCCGTCCTTCTGAACTTACACCGGTTTCAGCTTATGCTATTGGAATGCTTTGCGAGAAAATAAATCTTCCCGCCGGAGTCGTTCAGATTCTAACCACGAAAAATCATGTAGTTGCTGATGCATTGAGTGCATCTTCTATTCCTCAGGTTCTTACTTTGATTGGTTCATCAAAAACTGGCCAGCACATTATGAAAACGGGATCATCGTCAATTAAAAAATATTCTATGGAATTAGGCGGGAATGCACCTGTCTTGATTTTTGAAGATGCTGATTTGGATCTGGCTGCTGATATTGTTACAGGCGTTAAATTCTCAAATGCTGGGCAAATATGTGTTGCTCCGAATAGAGTTTTTGTTTCTGAAAAAGTATTAAAAACATTTACTGAGAAAGTCGTTTCTCGTGCAAAAGCTCGCAAAGTCGGTTTTGATAAATATGCTGAAATTGAGACAGGTCCAGTTATAGACGAAAGAGCATTCACGCGCATCAAAAAATTAATTGATGGTGCGGTTGCAGATGGTGCAACTCTCTTATGTGGGGGGGATAGACCATCAAATCTTAAAAATGGATACTATATTGCGCCAACGGTTCTTACTGATGTCACAGAAAGTATGGAGGTTTACAAACAAGAAACGTTTGGGCCAATTGTAAGCATAATTCCTTTTTCAGATGATAGGCGCCTCGCTGATATGGCCAATGACTGTGAAGAAGGTGGTCTCACAGCCTATATTTTTACACGCAATCAATCACTTGCGGAATATTATTCATCCATACTTCGATATGGAGAAATACAAGTAAATGGGGTTAAATATGATATTGACTTACCACACGGTGGTTTCGGTCAGTCTGGTATCGGGCACGATTGCTCTTCTCTAGCTTTAAACGATTACCTTGTCCAAAAACGGATAACTTGTGCAAAAAATACATATAAGATTGGGGGGCACACGCCATGAAGATTACTCGAATTACTAGCCACGTCCTCGGTTATGACCTGCCAGAGCCTCTTGGTTATTCACAACAGTATTATAACAAAAGAACTGCTCACTTAGTTGAGGTGGAGACGGATGACGGCGTAGTTGGATGGGGAGAATGTTTCGGTGCAGGTAATATTGCCCTAGCCAACAAAGGTATCGTAGAAAAAGTAATTCAGCCTATGATTGTGGGTATGGATCCAATGGATCGGGACGTCATCTGGCACAAAGTGTATAACTTAATGCGTGATCACGGGCAAAAGGGTATGCCTCTCCAAGCACTATCGGGTGTTGATATTGCATTGTGGGATATTGCAGGCAAAATTGCTGGTTTGCCGATATTTAAGTTGATAGGTGGTTCGCACCGACAAAAAGTCGATGTCTATGGTTACGGTATGATGCTTCGTAAAGAGAGCGCCAAAAGTATGGCGTCAAGATTTGAGGAGGAGGCCTCTAATATAAAGCAAATGGGATTTAAGGCCGTAAAAATGAAAGTTGGCTTAGGCCCTAAGGACGATCTGCTTTTAATTGAGGCCGTTAGACGCGGTATAGGTGATGAATATCCGTTTATGGTGGATGCAAATCACGCATATACAACCAATGATGCTTTTTATGTTGGTCGGGCACTTGAAGAGTATGATCCGTACTGGTTTGAAGAACCGGTTGCCCCAGAAGATTTGGACGGTTACCGAGAATTACGATCTGGTTTAAAAGTAAATATTTCAGGTGGTGAAGCCGAATTTAATCGATGGGGTTGGAGAAAGCTCCTAGAAAGTCGAGGCCTCGATATTGCCCAACCTGAAGTCTGTGCGCTCGGCGGCATATCAGAATACCTGAGAGTTTTAGCGTTGTGTCATGCACATTTTACTCCAGTAGTTAATCATGTATGGGGTTCTGCTATAGCAGTGGCAACTAATTTACATTTACTTGCGGCAATGCCAGCAATACCAGGTGGGTTATTTCCATGGGAACCAATGCTTGAGTTTGATACAACGCATAATAGTTTCAGGGATGACTTATTAACTGAACCAATGAACATTCAAAACCAAGTAAAAGTTAATAATGGGACTGTAAGTATTCCGAGTGGTCCCGGGTTGGGTGTCACTCCAGATCGCGAATTTATGGAGAAATATAATATCTTTAATTAGCCTTTTCTCGAAAGAAATTTTAAGAACTTGTTGAACAAAGTGTTGTTGCGTGATTTTCAGCTTTAGTTATGCTGAACGCAGACATTGGGGTTTTGGTATTGGCATTTACCCTCCGTAAAACCCTCCAAAAGCATACTTTCTTTATATTTACTAATCAAAATTATATTTTAATAAAAATACGTAAAACCAATAAGTTAACTATATTAAAAAATAAATAATTGTATAAAATCAATAGGATTAAGCAGAAACCGTCTTCGCCAGTAAATCATATTTAATATAATATAAACAATATCTTAGAGTCTCGGGATATATTTGGCCCCTCAAATGGCCCCTCAATAAACCTTAAAATGTCATATTTTGGCTGTTTAAATTTTCAGGGGTAAACTTCTTTGGGGAACAGTTTACAGCTAACTTTGTGATCAAAGGGGTGGGAGTCAAAACTTTGACCGCTTTAGTTACTTTATTTTTTGCTTTCATATTTCAGCATATTCAGGGATCGATATAAGCTAAACTTGTAGTAGCATACTAAAAATCTTAATAAATTATTAATGAACAAATTCATAAAATATATCACCTTTTTAACAAGCATTCTGCCATGTAATATTGTATTAAGTAATGAAGCAATGATCGACAAAAATTCTGTCAAATCAGGTTTAAAGAGAGTTCCAGCAGAGTGGGAACCACAGGAAGCGACTTGGCTACAATGGCCAGGTCGATGGGAAAAGGACTACGAAGATACTATTGCAAAAATTTCCGATATAATCTCTCGTTATCAAACTTTATATATTCTGTATGGATCAGATCAAATTTTAGAAGAAGCAAAGGATGTAATTTTAAGAATAGGAGCTGATCCAAAAAATTCTAATATACGATGGCAAGCCGCGAAATACGATAATTCATGGATGCGGGATAATGGTCCATTGTATGTAGTCGAGGAAAATAGTTTAAAAATACAAAATTGGGAATTTAATGCTTGGGGCGGTGCCTTTGGTTCAAATATTCCCTTCTATCTTGATAACACCATTCCAGATCAGATTGGAGAGCTTCTCAAGATGCCAGTTACTCATATCGATATTACACACGAACGAGGAAATCTTGAGTTCAACGGATTGGATACTGTATTGTTGAATTGGAGTACAATCGGTGATCCAAATAGAAATTTTGGATATACTAAAGAGCGGGCCAAGGCTGACCTTAAGAAATACTTTGGCGTATCAAAGGTTGTTTTCATTGAAGGCATTCCGACGGGTGATAGGACGCGAGGGCATGTTGACGGGATAGCAAGGTTCATAAATGTTAGTACTGCTGTGGTTTTGCAGTGTACTGCGGGCTCATTGTGCCAGCCGGATGGTAAAGATGGCAGACTATTTGATAAAATTGCTGAAACTATTAAGGCTGCAGGATTTAATGTGATTAGAGATCCCATCGAAAGTTATGTTGAATATAACGGTCAGAGTTTCGATACAAACTACGTAAATTGGCTAGTGGGAAATGGATTTGTAATAGTTCCAGGGTTTGGCAACCCCAAAACGGATGCTGCAGCAAAAGTTAGAATTGAAAGTTACTTTCCTAATCGAGACGTCCATATCGTCGAAATGTTAAGTTCCTGGGCAGCTGGTGGTGGGGTTCATTGCCACACAAATGATCAACCTTCAAAATCAATTTTGGAGTAGCGTTATTCTTTAATAGAATTACCATTCTTGTCGCTACACCAGTAGCAAACGAACCGTTCCGAATAAACGTCTTTGTGAGTGAGCAGGTGTATTGTGTTAAGCTTGCATTTCAAGTTGAATATTGTGAGGGTAGAATTTGAACTAAAGGAATCCAATAATGAATAGCTTCTCAGATAGATTTAAGCAGAAAAAGGCAGTGATGATTTCGCCGTTAGCTTTCATATTGGCGGCTTGTGGTGGCGGCGGTGGATCATCAATTGGTAACAGTAATACAACTGGATCAACTGGTGATAATACTGGCGGGACGCCGTCGTCTAATCCAACAACTAATTATGCGAGTAAAGGTACGTTGCAATCCACTACTAGTTCGCTATTTGATAGAACTTTAGATGTAAATGGGGTTAAATTACTTGTAGGCGGAGAAACGGGTGATCAAGCTAAAGTCCCTGATGAATGGGCTCATAAGGTTGCTCAATCATTTGTCATACTAATGGACTCAGATGCTGCGGGCATAGACTCTAGCGCTCAACAACAAATGATAAATATTCTAGCTGGTGCGGAGGGTACGTGGCATGAGGGTATTGGCACATCCCAAAGAATACTGAAGGGGGCAGCCGATGAATATCCCCTTAATCCTCTCGAAGACCGCATAGAGGGTGAACTTGATGCTCAATACGGTGTTGGCACTGAGGCACTACTAATCTCTATTATGCAAGACATGATCTGGTATCAAAATAGTACAGGTACAATCGGCTCTGGCGATGGTGATATTCAGGAACTATTTGAGCACGCCTTACATACAATACATCCATGGGGTGTGAGGGGTGCAGTTGAGGGGTCGATTGAAGCTCTTAACTACACTAAAGCAAATGGATCTGGAGACCCACATGATACTAATGACTCAAGCTGGAAAACATCAGAGCTTTATTTAGCATTAAAGGAAGCTGTTGATAATGGTGTTTTTGATCCATCAGGATATGCAGCTGATCCTCTCAATAATCCAGAAGATTTCATGAAGGCAGCTATAGAATACACATATATCCTGAATTTTAGCATGTGGGAGATGGGAAAAGAGTTTTGGCTAGATAAAAATGCCTCTGGTGACGGAATTTTAGAAGGAGAGTGGAGTGAAACTGCCAATACTCCTGCAGGAGTATTGGCAGAAAACCCTCTTGGTTATGCTTTGTTCAACACGTATTTTGCGCCAGTTTTGTCAAAGCCCGATTTCACAACACTTAGAATTATGTTCCAAGATAATGATGGTGGTCTGTCGGGCTATCAGCCTGATGCAGTTGAAACGCAAGCTCTGTTAATTGATCTAATTTATAACAGTAATAAAATTGACCAAGATTTAGATATCAAACACACTATGACACTCGAAAGCCTTTATGCGTCCGATATTTCTGAGACCTTAGTACAATTAGAAATAATTTAAAATCTTTCGTGCATCACAAGACGCTACGCGTGAAGCAAATGACCTGATCCAAATAAACGCCTTTGTGAATGAGCAGGGGTATTGTGAGTGGGGGTGGGTTTCCTGTGGACTAGTGGAGTATTTGGACCATCGTGAGAGGTAGGGCGGTAAAAACTCGAGGCAGTTATATACGTAAATATCTCACTCTCACATTTTTGGTAAGGGGATAGAATTAAATATCCTTTTTCAATAGAAGAAGGTTTTCATTCACATTTTTCAAACTAATTCACTTAGTGTTTAAGAAACCACTTAATATTTTTGTAAAATCCTCCGGATTGCTTATCATCATTTCATGGCCTGAGTTAGGCAAAATTTCAACTAGAACACCAAAACTCTCCAAGCGCTCTACATTTGGAATGTCGGCCGTTCCAGCTGTACCTTTTGCAGGAAAATTTTCCTCACTAAACATGAAACATCGTGGGATATCGAGAGTCAGAAAATCGTTTTCAAATCTTTTTGGGAGATTTACCAATGAAATGGCATTTTCATATATTCCTCCAACATCCGCGATAGACCAAGAAGAAGCTAACACATCTGGACCGCTTTTTTTAATCAGTGCATCTTCCCTAATTCGATTAAGCATTTTGGGAAAAACCTTATTCACGAATTCAACCTTCGAGTTTGCCGCAATACTTCTACTACCAGGACCGCCCCCTGGAAGCAGATTTCCTTCAGCTATAAATAAACTTTTCACTAAATCAGGGCGAGTTAAAGCTAGTTTTATAGCTACACTTCCACCGAAAGAGTGACCGACAAAATGGCAGCTATTGTACCCTAATTCTTGTAACACAAAAGCTACTGTTTCGGCATGTGCTTTTAAAGAAAAACTAAAGCTGTCAGAATGATCGCTTACTCCTGAACCTATGTAATCGAGCATAATTCCTTTCTTGCCTCCCATCAGGCTATGGGCGGCTACCGGCAGGAAGCTGCTTACGGAGCTCATACTTAACCCTGGAAGGTAAATGACAGGTTCTCCAAAAGACCCTACAGAATGCCATCTAATAAATGCTTGCCAAGCTTCAAGATATAACCTTTGCATTATAAAACTTTCCTCAATTTGCGAGTTAAAAGCAAGCAAATCTAAGATATAAATGTTTTGCTCTGCTACACACGTAGCAAATGACCAGTAGCTAATAACCGCATTTGTAATCAAAGGGGTGGGGGTTTGCTAGTAGAGCGGATATGGTTGCCTGATACCTAAAGACTAGATGTTTTATTTGCAGAAGATTCTTCAAAATGATCCAGTCAATGAAGATGATTATACTCTTCTCTTTGCGTATTCATCAACGCAAACGCGGCATTACGACCACTTACCATCGCGGCAATAAATTGGGGTTCCCTATTTTGCTGTAAACTACTTAACCTATCTGTAGGCAAGTAACTTACATCAAAATCAAGATCTTCGAAAACAATTGACAGAACTGTATTGGTAATAGTCACTTCATATTTGTTAACTTATTCTAAAAATTCTTGCGTTCTAGTTTGTGAATATCCAATCTAAATATTCATTAGTCAAAAGCCAGTATTTTCGGAGACGCTTTTGAGTGTTTCAAATCTCCGCGAGCTGAATGCTGCAAGATTAATTTTTTCACTCTTTCCGAATTTAACTAGATCTTTGATGATTAACGCTGCAGCTGGTGCGTGCATTAAACCTGTTCCTGAAAAGCCTGCAGCTGTAAACAGACCGGGCTTTTCTTTCTCTATCACTGGCTGATAATCTATCGTGCCTGGATACAGCCCGCCCCAATGTTCAAGAACTTCCGAATTACAATCAATAAGCCCAAATGACCTTTCTGCCGCAATAAGAACTCGCTGTTTCCAATTCTCCGATATTGGGAACTCATATCCCTGAAGCTCTGTCGTCTCATTATTACCGAGAAAGCCACCAACTAAGGCTCTTCCAGCTCCATCAGGCCTGGTATGAACTTGGTTATCTATGTCAATTAGCCATGGACAGATCTCTGGAAAGGGTTTCTCTGGCCTGACTATCAACAACTCATGATGTCTTGATGTAAACGACTGCTCAGCTTTCGAGTAACTTGCAAATTGGCCCGCATATGCGCCAGCGCAATTAATTATAATGTTCGCTTCAATTATCCCTTCTGAAGAGGTTATGCGGTATTTGGAATTATCCATTATAGAAATCGTATTTACTTCAACTCCCTCTCGCAGCTTTCCCCCCAATTTATGAAAACCTGAAACTAGACCATCAATAACTTTTTGATGATCTAAATACCCGCCAATAGGACAGTAAATCCCATAATCCTGATTAAGTTGGCCTAAATAAGGCCATTTAGTTTTAATTTGTCTCTGATCTAAAGCACTCAAATTTAATAGGCCATTCGGATCAATACTGCGCAACTCTTCAGACTTTTGATGGTTTGAAGTCAGGAAAAGATGTCCAGTTGTCTGATAATTAATGTCGACATTGAATTCGCTTTCGAAATTCTTCCAAAATAGTTCACTCAAGAATGACATGCTGATGTTTTCTTGGGTTCCATGTAGGTAGCGTATACCGCCACCAGTTCGCGTGGACTGCCCACAACCTGGACAACCTCTTTCCAGCAGGGTTACTTTTTCGCCGCCCTTCAGAAGGTTGTAAGCGCAAGACAGCCCAACTACGCCAGCACCTATCACCACAATATTTTCCATTGAAGTCATTATTACACGTTAAAGAACCAAATCTATTGTAAAATTGATAAAGAATATATAAATCAAACAGCCCGTTTTTTTATCTTGAAGCCTAGCTCACCCATCATTTTCAATGCTTGTTCTATAGTGAGTTTTTCATGTTTTGTTCAAATTAAGATATTTTTGATGCCTTTACTCAGTTAGCAAATTCACGTTTGTTTATCGGCGAAATTCAATTCGGTACAGGATCTATACTTGCTCGATTAATAATAGTCCATATTACTCTAAAATTAGGATGCATGACTGTTTCGATAGTTTGCGTTCTAAATTCTATTTGATTAAGCGGATATTTAATCAGCTCTACGTAATAGTTACACTATTAAAGCAATTTAAGAGAGAAAGGAAAAACTATGGCTATAGCATCCATAAGAGAAGTAAAAATTAACCCGGGTAATACTGAAATTGTCTCCTCCAGAGTGAGAAAGGGAGCAGGAATTTTGGCAAGGCACGGGGCACATACCAGAATTTATCGCGTTGTAGGTGGGCAAGGCGCGGGTAATATCCAGGTGCAAGCACATTACCCATCAGTATCTCAAGGTGCAGAAACTTTTGAAGCTTTTTCAAAAGATGCTTCATATAAAGAATTAATGGCAGAAATAGAAAGTGCTCCTGCCGGAGAAGTCATAGGCCCACAACTTGTAAGATATGCTTACGGTGACGCTGGCAAGGAAGCAGCGCCAGTTATTGTGGTGCGTGCATACCATATGCCACGTGCTGGCCTCCCAAAAGCTCTCGAACTTGCACCTAAGCTAGAGAAATTAATGAAACCAATGGATATAACGGTGGCAGCCGCAGTTCCTCTTCTAGGAGAAGATCACGAAATGATGGGAGTTATCTACCGTTTCAAATCCATGTCTCATTGGGGAAAAAGTGTGGACGAAATGCTTACAAATGAGGCCTTATCTGGCATCATTAATTCAGCAAATGAAGTTGGCACGCTTAAAAGCTCTCGTTTAATGGCTTTAATGTAAGAAGTAACTCTAGTTTAATGTCTTTTGTTAAGAGATAAGTTGACAAATATTCATTGAGCCAGAGTTTAATTAAAAAGATCAGTGATAAAAAGATCCTTACAAACGATATTTTCAGAAGTGTTCTCAATATCCTTAGGGAGCACTTTGCGACCTAACTCTAATCGTGGACTGAAACTAGTACTTTCCATTCAGTGACTTTATTATTTTCGAACTTACCATAATACATGACATCTCTTCCCTCTCCTTGAGGGTTGAAAGCAGTGTGGGTTCCAACTGCCACGCCATTCCCTTCAAAAATTACCTTAAAGTCGCCTATTGTTGGGCTTTCATCTGAAATACTCCAAGCAATGTGCTCGTCTTTCGTTTGGGAGGAACTGTCTTTACCCATAAACTCAATAACCAAATCATCCGCAAGATATTCAGAAAGGTAATCCACTTTTTCGGAAAAAGTTTTCCCCCAAATTGATAATATCGTTTTAGCATCCATGATCAAAATCTTCCTTTCATGAAACTTATATAAATTTTTATTTTTCATTTTATTGGCGTTGCACTAGTATCAGTTTGCCCAAAAAGACCATATTTTACAATAAGCTTCTTTGTGTGAGATTAGGAATATTGTGAGTTGGGGTAGGGTTACCTGTCAAGGGTATATCTATAACAGCAAAGACCTTTTTCTTAAGCAGGTACAAATAAAATTATACAAGTCGACTCAAAACATCAGAGATTAATTTCATCGCTCTCTCACTATCTTCTATTTCATTTGGATCAAAGGTTAATGATAAACCTGGAATTGATTTAACCAATTTTGACGAATATGAACTACTGCTGGAAGTAAATCCTGATACCTCGTAAGTTTGTATTGGATAAGAAATTCCCTTGACTGAGATTTCTTGCTTTTTAATGCATTTTATTTCTTCTTTCACCAAGAGATAAGTGTCTTCCGAAATTAGGATTTTATTTGACTCCGAATTAGCCTCCAGCCTTGCTGCTAAGTTAACTCCATTACCAATAACCGTATAGTCCAATCTGTCTTCAGATCCAAAATTTCCAACTGTACAGACACCCGAGTGAACACCCATCCGAGCATTAAGTGATCTGGCTAATCCTCTTTCACGCCATGCCTCACGAAGTAGCTCTAGCTTCTCCAACATCTCTAGAGCCATTGAAACACATGCCATCGCGTCTTCTTTATTTCCTCTGCTTTCTGGATCACCAAAAAATACGAGAATTGCATCACCAATAAATTTGTCAATAGTCCCTCCCCAGCGAATTGCAATCTTTGACATTTCTGTAAGGTACTGAGTTAAAAGCTCGGTTAATATTTCGGGTTCAAGTCTTTCAGTTAGTTGTGTAAAACCCTGCAAGTCACAGAAGAAGACAGTCAGTGGCTTACGCTGTGTCTGAATTTTTACATCAAGTTCTCCGGAAAAAATAGAATCGTAAACTTGTGGCGAAAAATACTTTGCTAACTTTTCTGAAAGGTCTACCAACTCCTTGGTCCGGTCGGCAACTTTCCTTTCTAAATTTGTATTTAAATCAGCAAGCTCCGCATGTGCTTTATCTAATTCTTGTAAACGTTGCTGCTCTAGTTGATACAGTTTTGCATTTTGCAAAGCGTTAGCCGTTTGGTTCGCAAGAATTTTGATTATTAATTCATCAGATTTATCAAAAATATTAACTTGATCACTCTCAACCGAAAATACCCCAATCAATTCGTCTTCCATCAACATTGGTATTGCAACCTGACTTTCTGCATTTTTCAAGCCAGGGAGGCTTGTTACATCCACAACTGCTGTCTCTTCTGATGGTTGAATTTGTTTTTTTATAGCCTGCATGTACTGCTTTTGCGCGCCAAGATTTGCCATACGCATAAGCTTCTTTTTTTTGGCAACCATCCCTATAACCCCAACGCCAATCTTCACCTCAGCGCCGATACCTTCTTCTTTGTATCCATGGGTTGCTATAACTTTAAGAACACTTTCAGAACCATCAAGCAATAGTATCATTGAATGTTTGAAACCGAAGTATTCTTCCATGCTAATAAGCATAGTTTTAGCAATAGCATCTAAGTTTAAAGTTTTACTAATCTGCGATGCTACTCTCTCGATGATTTCAATTTCTTTATTGCGGCGTTCCAGCTGCTCAGCTAGCGTTTTGGCATCACTTTCAATCACTTGATCCCACCTCAAATTTTGCTCGTGCATGCTTTGCCGTGCAGAAAACTTTTCTTACCCTATAAATTATTCTTAGAAATTGACATCACGGTGTAAATGTCGGCTCCCCGTAGTTCAAAAATACCTGACATTCCACTCATAGATGCAATCGCCTCAAGTTTCATATCCATTTCATCAAACAGGTCGCCCTCACTCTCAGTTCTATTATATTCCAATTCTAAAGTATAGGTATCAAAAGAGGTAGGGTTAGTTATTGTGGCAAAAGCAAATGGGTTCTGACTAATGTTTTTTTTAGTTTTATTAAAAAACTGAAAAGACAGAGCAACCTCCGTGTCGTTAACATGCCAGATTTGTGATATCACTGTTGTATTGGGCTCTCCATCACTTGAAACGGTCGTAATCCAACTAGGAAACATTCCTTGCAGTGCAGGAAGGTGTTCATCAGTAATCATGAAATTTCTCCAACATATTAAATCTCTTTTCCTGCATCAGGACCAGGCGTCTGAACAAAAACCTTATCTACTGAAAATACGAGTGAAAGGTCTATTGGCTTTAACCAATATCTATCCGCTAAATTTTTGGGAATTCCTAGTTCATCATAAAAACTATACATTTTTTTTCTTAGGTCATCACAGACTTGACTTTCATCATCATTAACATCACGCAGGTCAGTCACGGCACCCTTTAAATTGTAAGCTTCATGGCTGATAACACCCACAAAAAGACTGACACGTGACCCTATCTCTAAATTTTCTAGAAATAGCTTATTCGTCTCTTTGTTTAGACAACAAACTATAGTGTTTGTATCTTGATCGCAGCAAATGCCCAATGCATCCGCATGGAATGGCTTAAACGAAGAAGACGCACATCCTATGTGACCCACACCATTAGTTAGAACATTATAAACTTGATCTGAGATCATCTATACTACCTCAATAGATTTGCTTGATGAAAACATACCAACTGGAACATTAAATTACTATTAGATAATTCTGTAGTGCGACAAAATCTCTGGACAAAAAATAGTGTGAAAATTGCTTCGGTTTGCGACATCAATGTCGGAATAGTGTGTGAATGATCTAGTTTGCTGTTCTATCGATTGTTTGGCTCTACTTACACATTTTAATAGTGCTTGAATTGCACCGTTAGGAGTAAATTTTCTTGAATATCCGTGGTAATATTATTGGCGCAACAGCCATTTTCTTTTTCGCTTCAGGCTTTCCAGCCGCGGACCAACTTTTGCAAACATGGGGAATAATAACACTGATTACTTTGCGTAATTTACTAGCTTTAATTGTAATGATCTTTTTACTTTTCTTGTTAGAACCGAGCACTGTTCTTCAAAAACTTCCTTGGATAAAAGGTTTCTGGATTGGAGGAATGGGCTTCGGCGTTGGTTCTCTACTTCTTTTGATCGCACAGGCAATGACAGATGCAACTACAGCCGCCCTTGCTGCTGCTGCTATGCCATTATTTGGTGTGGGTTTAGAGGTAGCTCTTGACGGAAGGCGGATTAGTAGTCGCTTTTTATTAGCTGTAGTCTTAGTTTTGTTTGGAGGCGCATTAGCTGCTGGTGTAATCCCTGGAGAATCCTCAATTGGAGCAGGCTTTGCATTGGGTCTTTTCGCCTCGGGAATTTTTGCCTGGGGGTCGCGGAAAACTGTAAAATCATTTCCTGCATTATCTCCTTTGGCGCGCACTACAATTACTACGTCCGGTATGTTTGGGTTCATGGCAGTTCCTTGCCTTGCCGCCCTATTTTTTGAGCACGCATGGTCAACCGTTGGATTATTAGATATCTCAAACGTAGGCCTTTTATTTGTTTATGCCTTTCTTGGGTTGGGCCTTTCACAATTTTTGTGGATTAAAGCAGTTGAAGATATCGGAATTGCGATCGCCTCATTTCATCTAAATGCTGCTCCTTTTTATGTAATGATTATCGTATTTGTATTGGGATCAGAGTGGAATTGGATGCAGGCATTAGGTGCAGCCATTTTAACAGTTGGAACTTTATTAGCTCAGCGGCCTGAGAAGCGTCCAAGCCATGAAAATGTCCTCTAATATAAAAGTATGAATTAATGATAAGAGTTATTCTGTATCGGCGTTTTATCTTGTACAAATCGAGATTTTAAAGAAAATTTTACCTTCATAATTAAATTTGAGTATACTGGCAAGGTTACTAGTTTGTATGACTAGCTTTTAGACATTCCGACGTTTAGAACTCATTACGCAATATCTTATAATAGTCTTCATCAATTACTTTTTCTAACCAATTCGCAACTGTTCCATTCATAGCTTCTTGTAATGCTATATGAGACATAGAATTAGTTGGTGTTGCACCATGCCAATGCTCCTCATTTGGCTGTATCCAGACAGTATCACCCGCATTTACAATTTTAGGCTGTGCATTTCTCAATCCCACGAGGCCCGTTCCATTTATTATATGTAGTGTCTGACCAAGGGGGTGCGTATGCCATGCAGTACGCGCTCCTGGCTCAAATGAAACTTTTAATGCGCGAACCCTGGCTGGTTCCGGCGCCTCAATTATAGGATCTTGCCATACCGTACCAGTAAACCATTCGGAGGAAGACTTTCTAGTTGGTTTTGAGCCAGCTCTAAATATATCCAATTTTTATCCCTCTCAGAGATGAATTCTTTATTTCAAATTTTGCATGAGTTTACTAAAAACTCTATCTGATTTTTAGTCCATCAAGGCCGCAACATATTTTAATTCATTAATAATGCGCCATAGCCATTGACGATTAAAACTATCTTTTTCTTTCTTTCTATCTTCTAAAAGTTGCTCAATACGCATTTCAATATAATATTTCGGATCTTTTTTACGTCCTCTTTTCATCGTCATTAAACTTTCTAAAATCTTTACTCATACATTTTTATCGTTGCAAGCTTAACCAAAGAGACAAATGATACAACAATAGACGCTGTATAAATACTAAAATCTAAAGATTGAGGTTTTGACTATCAAAACTTTATTGAGCTAATTGGAGCGCTTATTCAAAATATTTTCGATATTAAACCTCTGAGCCAACGTCCTCTGTAAGAAGTACCGGATTGTTTTGTCCAATGAGAAGCAGACCGTAAGCTCCCGGCTCATCTATACTTAAGGATGAGTTTTCCTCGTTCAATTCTAGTGGCATTTGATGGCATGGACTTTTTAATATTGCGCATGGTTTGCCTCCGGAAGCCCCAATAATCGTCCGATGAACATGACCAGCAATAACCATATAAACAGCAGAGTTATTTTTAGTGATCTGGTTGAAATGATTTCTATTATGCAATCCAATATTATCCATTCCGGGGAAGCCCGTGATCAAAGGCGGGTGGTGCATGGCTATTATCACGGATTGAGCGGGTTTATTTTTTAACTCCGCTTCCAGCCAATTTAAGCGATGCTCGCAAAGGTTACCGCCGTGATAAGGTTCAATTGTTGTGTCATTAGTGTCCATCAATATGATTGTATTATCGCCAACAACAACGCTTTGTTGGATAAATCCTTTTTTATCAGTAGGTTCTTCGGGAAAAACTTTTTGAAAATTTTTGCGAAGGTCATGATTTCCGATAGTCATATGTACAGGCCAAGGCAAATCGAATAGAGCACTTTTGAGAATTTCATACTGCTCTTGCGTTCCATCGTGTGTAAGGTCACCGACTAGAATTAGACCTACGGCATCTGGATGGTTTTTTGCTGCATGAGCCAAGCAAAGACTGAATCGTTTTATAGGATCAAGTCCTATAATTTTATTTCCTCGACTGGTAATGTGGATATCCGTCATAAATATGAGTTTATGTTCGAAATCTCTCATGATTGTGCTTCCAAGAACAAAGTTATATCGCGTATAATTTGGCCATAATTCCAAACTACGGTTATAGAGTTATAAAAGCTGTTTAGTAGATACTTAAAGTAAATCTTTGAGAATTTTTTTTGTTTTTTTTATCAATGCTCGTTTTTTCGATGCATTCTTACATGGCGAAAAGATTGAACGCAAATGTATGTGTGAAAACCACCACATATCAACAACAGTATTTTTGACAAATCAGCCCAAAAACTTTTCGTTAGAAACGTATAGCTTGTAATTGATCTAAAAACATCTGCACCCCCTAAAAAAGTAACAAGTCCAAATATAACCGCAATGTGCATAAACAGGGATCTCTTGTTCTCAAATAATATAGCCAATAGCCCACATAAAAATAACGGTAGGCCGAGTAGAGAGGGTATGTATGAAGTAAAGGATTGGCTTTCGCTTACTAAGCTGACAAATATGCCCCAAAGAAGTAATATTATTCCGATTACAGCGGTAATTTTTTCTGCGCTCTGTCCTATGAATGTAAACTCACTGTCTGTCATACCTGCCCACCTTATTTAAACACTTATAGTTTCTAAAAAATATTGTAATTTTACCTGAAAGCAATATATAATTTTAGTAATGTTATAACGTTTTAATTGGACTGCGAGTCTATCAAGTAAATCACAACGCTTTAGATACTTAGAATTTGAAAGGAAATGAAATGTTAAATTCTACGCAAGTACCGGTAACTGTTTTGACTGGTTTTCTTGGAGCGGGCAAAACGACATTGTTAAACCGAATACTTACAGAGCGACATGGTAAAAAGTATGCGGTTATTGTGAACGAGTTCGGTGAGGAGGGTATTGATAACGACCTTGTTGTTGATGCCGATGAAGAAGTCTTTGAAATGAACAATGGATGTATTTGTTGTACGGTCAGGGGCGACTTAATCCGTATTCTTAGTGGATTGATGAAGCGAGCCGATCAGCTAGATGCAATTATAGTTGAGACTACTGGTCTTGCTGACCCAGCACCCGTAGCACAAACCTTTTTTGTTGACCAAGATGTTGCTGACAGAACTAAATTAGATGCGATAGTGACTGTTGCAGATGCAGTTCATCTAGAAGGCCAGTTGGGAGAGCACCACGAGGCTGAGGAGCAGGTTGCTTTTGCTGATGTTGTTCTTTTAAATAAAACAGATCTTATTGAGGGCCATAGTTTAGGCCTTATAGAAAACCGAATTCGCAAAATTAATCCTTATGCTAAAATTATAAAAACAGCTCATTGTGCTGCACCACTTGATGAAATAGTCGGTCTAAATGCCTTTAGTTTAGAAAGAGTTCTAGAAGTGGAACCAGATTTTCTTGAGTCTGATCATGATCATGACCACGATGATGATATTACAAGCGTTTCTTATGTTTCAGATACTCCATTAGATTTAGATAAGTTTCAGACTTGGTTTGGCGAAATTTTGCAGACAAAAGGTCAAGACATATTAAGATCAAAGGGAATTCTAGACTTTGATGGACAAGATGACCGCTATGTCTTTCAAGGTGTCCACATGTTAATGGATGGATCACCCATGGGTCCTTGGCCCGCAGGGAAGAAGCGTAATTCTCGAGTAGTATTCATTGGTCGTGGCGTGGAAAATATGGGTTTAAAAGAGGGCTTTGAGAGTTGTAGAGCATTTTAGAAACCTCTTTGGTCATGAGCGGGACAATAAATAAAACTGAGCTTGAACGCAGAGCCATCAATTATGACTTTGCCGCGCCTGTCACCTCAACTGCATCAATAGCAGAAACAATTGTGGTGGGATTTGGAGATGGGTCGGTTCGCTTTTTTCAAGCTGGGCATGAACCTAGACTGATACAAGCACATGAGGGCGTAGTACTGTGTATGGCAGTAAATCAAAGTTATATTTTTACTGGGGGAGATGATGGGAAGTTCCTTCGAATTTCATTGAGCGGCGATGTAGAAGAAATTGCTAATTTTGGATCGCGGTGGGTGGACTGTGTTGCAGCTACAAGTGAAGCATACGCTTGCTCCTCAGATAGGGCTACTCATGTTTGGTCAGGAAAAGGATCAAAAGCTTCTGTTTTAGAGCATAACAGTACCGTAGGTGGGTTGTCTTTCGACTCCAAGGGTAAGCGTCTTGCAGTAGCTCATTATGGTGGTGTTACAGTTTGGGAGCCTAACGAGCGTCGTTGGAAATCTAAAAAACTAATTTGGAAAGGTTTTCATAGTTCTGTAACCTTTAGTCCAGACGACAAATATATTATTACAATTATGCAAGAGAATGCACTGCATGGGTGGCGTATTAGAGATAAAGCTGATCTTGCAATGGCAGGTTATCCAGCAAAAATAAAAAGTTTCGACTGGGTTGGCGAAACTCCATATCTGGCAACATCTGGCGCAGATGCTGCTATTTGTTGGCCATTTGATCGAAAAGATGGTCCGCTAGGACGTGCTCCAGTTTGTGTAGCAGATGGAGAAAAACAATTGTCCACATATGTTTGCTCCCTCTCCCAAGAAAATGCAGTTTTCGCTGGTTTCAAGAATGGAGAAGTATTGTTGGCCGAGATAGATGAAAGTAAAGACTCCATTGTTTTAAAGAACGCTACTAATCGAGAAATTACTGCAATAAGTCTTACTAAATCCCTTTCACATATTCTTATTGGTGATGAAGGGGGACACGTACTTTGGGCCGCACTTTGGGCAGGGGCATTAAATGATCAATTTATTTGAGCGTTCTAAGCCCAGTGGAGATGCTCTAAAACGATTAAAAGAAGTGATTTCTGACTGTTTTAAAATACCTGAAACAACCACACTAGCAGTAGCAGAGCTTAATTGCCATGAACCGGATTGTCCTCCAGTAGAGACAGTTATTACCGCCCGTAAAGAAGATGGCACTCTGGAGACATGGCGTATAGGAAAACGTATTGATGACATTGAGGCTCAAGATATATTAAAATTGAAGGTCGAACTTCGAGAATGATATTTGGCCGATACTAACCACAGGGACAAAAAGTGAAAAAACGTAAAAGTCCATGTATCGATATTTGTGATTTTTCAGGGCAGAATGGATGGTGCTTGGGTTGTGGTCGCACCAGACGAGAATGTCAAAGATGGAAAAAAATGAAGCCCTATGAAACAAATATTCTTGAGAAGGAACTAATTAAAAGAATGTCTCATCTAAGGAAAACTGAAAGATGATAGTGTTCTTCTTGTAAGGTCCTTTTACGAATCAATATTATGAAATTTTGTTTAAGATTTACGTTCAAATTAGCACTTTTTGTGAATTGATTTGTGGATAAGAATAAAATCTCTGGGGATAAGCCTGTGAGAAGGTTTTTTTTGTTTGTAAGTCTGAAACTGATGTCAGATATTAGTCACAGGCTAGTTGGGGGGAACGTAATTCATTTTACTGCCACCATCGAGACAAAAGTCGGTAAGGACTTGAAAGTTTACTTTCATTTTCCGCTAAGGCTTTGGCAAATTAGGTAGCTTCGGCTAGTTGGTTTGCAGATTATAGGGCAACCTATATTGAGGTTTTGATATTCCCGATTGGTTTGCATAAGCGTCTCTAGATTTATCTAGAGGCGCTTATGTATTTATAGAATCTGATATACGCCCCTTTAACGTCACTCATAAAGCTTTCTAAGTGACTGCAAGCTAGAACTAGCTTGTTTTGCTTCAAGAGTCGGCACCTATTTTGATCGTTGGTCCCCAAGTAGTTCCCAATATCATTAGAAGGATTACTAGAGTTAATAGCACTGAAGGTATATCTGCAAACATTGGTGGATCCATTAAGAAATCGATACTTGTTATTCCAGAATTCTGCAGCCAAGCTTGGCCTTGTATAGACAGCTCTACGCCAGATTCTTTTATTTCAGCTAACCTTGCTGCAGTATTTGTATCAAATAGTACTCTCCACCCTGCAAGCTGCAGACTGAAAAACGCAACAAAGATACCAAAAATAGAGGTTAATATCTTTGCTGCCATATTCCCACCTGACTCATTTGTTACTCTAGCTGCCCGTAGAGCGATGAAAACTAATATCGCTAAAGCAACCATATACATACCATTATTAATGTAACTTAGGCTGTTGAGTTCTAAAATTTCAAATTCGGTCATTTTGATTTCCTTTTTCTATGAATTTGGAGGAGCGTATGATACTTCTGCTATCTTATTTGACGAAATTACTAACTCTGGACCTGTCCAGCAAGTTACAGTTTTAATTTCACTTACAGCGCCTCCTAAGTATGCAGACATCACTAGGGCCATATAATCTGTTTGTTTCTCAAAGTCGCTTATTACGACGACCTCATAATCCTGACCAATTAATCCGTAAAACCCAAGAAACTTTCCGCCAGCACTTTCAACAGCCGCTTTTAAACTAGCCGTTCTATCTTCGCCATTTCTCATCATACTCATGGCGACATCTTCTTTATAATTTACATACGTTATTCGAACCGTCATTTTAATTCTCCTATTTTTTTATGAAACAAGTGAGGATAAAAACGAATATTTGAACAAGTACAGTAAGTGTACTTTTCTAAAGTAAAATTATTAAAAAAGTTTTTTACTATGCCACTTTCGTACGTTTAATAGAAAAAAAATAAACTAGGGCTAAAATGACGATAGCTCCACCTATAATTGTTAAAAGTTGGGGGCTTTCACTTATAAAAGCCCATACCCATAAAGGTCCCAAAATTGTTTCTAAAAGCATAATAATACTGACGTTTGAGGCAGGCGTCATTCTTGCAGCTCTAGAGAGTAATAAGAATGATAAAGGTAAAATTATTAGACCGGTTATTGATATGTAGAACAAACTATTTGAACTAATTTCCAAGGCACTTGGCCAAAAAGAAAATGCTAAAACTCCGCAAATTATTCCACCCATTCCTAGGGCGAGGGGGAATGCTACATCTTTGTCTTTTCTAATAATAATAAAATTACAGGCTAAACTAAAAGCAACTATGAGGCCACATAGACCGCCAAGAGCTGTTGACCGATTATACATGTCACTTGAGTTTACATCACCAAGCGCTGATATTGCTACCCCAAAAAATACCACAATTACGATAAACCAAGTTTTAATATCCACCACTTCCTTAAGTACTAAGGCTCCCAAAATAATCGAGAATACCGGGACAGTTGCTACTGCAATTAAAACAATCGCTACAGGAGCTAAGAAAATACCGTATGCAAAACAAAAAACATTTGCCATTTGAACGAAAATAAGGGCCAAAAAGCTTTTACGCCATACTTTTGGTTTCACCTCACTTCTAGGCAAAATAAATGGTAAAAGGCCTATCAGAAAGAAAATACTTCCGCCCTGGGTTGCCCGCCAAGCTACCATTTCGCCGCCGCTTAGCTCAGATAATCGCATAAATAGTGCATCAGGTGTTAAAATTAACGTACCCAAAAGCGCCAGAAGTATCCCAGGGTTCAATTTTTTTTGTCCAATTCAGAGATGTTTTATATTCATCTAAAAACTTTTTATTAGATACATCGTATTTTGCACTTATTCTAGCGCGTTGTTGAACAAATAAATTTCTTAAATTAACTTACACTTGAATATAAATTAAAAACTAAAAAGAGTGTCCACTATGTCTAATAATATATCTGGAATTATTTTTAATGATGGTGAGACCTACGAACGTTATATGGGTGTATGGTCTCGCAAAGTGGGTGCACAATTTATTGACTGGGTTAGGTTCCCAAACTCTGTAGATTTTTTAGATGTCGGATGTGGAAATGGTGCTTTTTCAGTCCAGATTGATGAGCTTTGCAGTCCATCGAGCATATCAGGAATTGATCCTTCACCTGCTCAAATTGAGTTTGCTCGAAGCCGAAAAATTAATGTCTCATCTAGCTTTGAAGTCGGCGACTCGATGGACTTACCTTATCAAAACGAAAAATTTGATGTTTCATTAATGGCATTAGTTATATTTTTCGTACCAAACCCTAAAAAAGGGGTTGCTGAAATGGCAAGGGTCACAAAATCAGGTGGTATCTTAGCAGCTTACGCGTGGGACGTGATTTCTGGTGGTTTACCTATGGAGCCCATGCATAAAATAATGAGGGAGATGGGTATTAATTATCCATTACCACCAAGTACGGAGGCGTCACAAATATCAGAAATGAAAAAGCTTTGGGAAAGTGTTGGAATGACCGACGTAGAAACCACAACATTTGAAGTAGAACGTTCGTTCAAAAGTTTTGAGGAGTATTGGGCTATTAGTTCATTAGGACCATCGGTCATCGGCGCTCTTAATGAATTACCTTCTGAAGTTGTAGATCATATTAAATCGAAACTTAATGAAACACTGGAACGAGATAAGGATAATAAAATAGTTTCTCGTGCATTTGCTAACGCTGTAAAAGGTATAAAAACAGCTGGGTTAGCTCAAAATTAAATTGCTTGAATTTAATCATTAGCCTGTATTCTGAGCATATCTAAGCTTCGCTGTAACTGAAATTGGGATAGATTTCTTGCAATGACCACAATTCGAGATTGGCGATCATTCTTCGGCCATTTTTGTAATTGAACAGGGGGATCAAAAACATGTTGTACTCCGTGAAAAACGAAAGGAGCGTCGATGTTTTCCAAAAACACAATACCCTTTATTCTCAGGATATCAGAGCCTTTCACCCCAATTAGTGTATCTAACCAGTTGTCAAAGGTAGTGCTGGAAATGGGATTATCTAGAATAATCGAGCAGGACTCAATTTTACTATCATGATTAAACGCAGGTTTTAAAATTGTTTTGGCTGGAGCCAATCCACTAAGATTTTTTAATTCACTGACTTTAGGCTCAAGACCCGTTGTCCAGCTAAGAACTTCGTTATAATTTGATTTTTCTCTTAGAGCATTTAAGCCCCATATTTCATCTTGGAGCCCAACTCCATTTATCGAACTTACAATTTTTGAGGTTGGGTTAATTTTATCTAACTGATTTTTTAAATCTTGAATTTGTTCCGGTCTTGCAATATCCGTTTTACTTATAATAATTAAGTCAGCAAGTGCGGCTTGGGAAACGGCCTCGAACTGTTTTTCGAGAGTGGAGGTTCCGTTTATTGCATCGGCGACTGTTACTACCCCATCCAAACGTGTATTGCTTGCCAAGATGTTATCCATCAGTAATGTTTGCATAATTGGACCAGGATCGGCCAAACCTGTCGTCTCGATAACAATACGTTCAAAGTTTATTTCATTTATTATATTTTTCCGAAGCAGTCTCTCAATTGTTTTTGATAAGTCTCCCCTTATCGAACAGCATAAACACCCGGACTGCATAAGAACAACATCATCACTACTTTTCTCAATCAAGTGATGATCTAATCCTGCTTCACCAAATTCATTTACGATTACAGCTACGCGTCCATTTTTGCTATCTGATAAAACAGCATTTAAAAGAGTAGTTTTGCCGGCACCGAGAAAACCTGTCACTAGGGTTATGGGAATTTTATCGTCCGTCAAATCATATTACTCATAAATATTAAAATTAGATAATTTTAAAAAATATTACCGATTAACTGTTAACCAAATTTATAGTCTAAAAGTATAATAAAAGTATAATAAAAGTATCCTATCGTGAACCGATATATGAAATTAGTTTCTACTTTATCAAAACTAATCAAACTAGGTTTAGAGACAACATGAACTCAATTTGACCTCAGTGGCCTAATACTGCTTAAAATTAGAAATATAGCTAAGCTAACACAAACTATAGAAGGACCAGGAGGGGTATTGAATAAATAAGAAAATTGAAGTCCAGATATTGCTGAAATTACTCCTACTACCGCCGTTATAATCACCATTTCTTCGGGTGTACGTGAAAAAGTGCGAGATGCTGCAGCTGGTATGATCAAGAGCGCTGAAATTAGTAGAAGACCTACAACCTTTATTGATACAGCAACTGTTATGGCTAATGAGATCGTAAGAAAAAATTTCTCTCTTATCGGGTTAATACCGTTAGAGTAAGCTAACTCCTCGTTTAAAGTCGAAATAAGCATTTTTGACCAACGCCAATACATAAGAAGAATTACTGCTAAAAATCCTAAAAGTATCAATAATAGATCTACTCGTGTAACAGCTAGAATATCTCCAAATAAATAAGCCATTAAGTCGATACGAACTCCAGATAAAAAAGATGCAACAACCAATCCAAGTGCAAGACCACCGTGTGCAGTTAAGCCCAGGAGTGTGTCGGTAGCTAAACTTCGGCCAGAAAGTTGCGTTACTGTTAAGGCCATGAGCAATGCAGCTACTAGAGTGCCTGCAAATATGGGGATTTCTAATGATAAAGCTATCGCAATTCCTAGCATTGCAGCATGGGCAGTTGCTTCTCCAAAATACGCCATTCTTCGCCAAACAACAAAACACCCCAACGGAGCAGCGATAAGTGCAACTCCGACACCTGCGATTGAAGCGCGGACCATAAAGTCGTCTAACATTAGTGTTTAAACTTTCTCAAATTATCATGGTCATGGTCATGGTCATGGTCATGAATGTGACGATAAAGGGCCAGTGTTCCTTCAGTACCTGCAGCAAACAATCCGTGATATTCTGGCATATTTGCTACTGCTTCAGGTTTACCCGAACAGCAAATATGTCCGTTCATACAAATCACTTTATCGGATGCGCTCATGACTACATGCAAGTCGTGACTGATCATAAGTACAGCACATCCTTTTTCATTACGCACTGACTCAATTTGTTGATAAAAAGCCGCTGACCCTGCTTGGTCTAAACCTTGAGACGCCTCATCAAGAATTAAAATTTGAGGAGAGCCCAGTAATGCGCCCGCCAAAAGGACTCTTTGAAATTGCCCGCCTGATAAATTAGACATTTGGGTTTTTAGCAAATCTGGGACACCAGCTGTACGTAATACAGATATACAGTCTTCTTTGCTAATCTTATGAGACAAGTTTAGGAAACGTTGAACAGTCATTGGCAGCGTGTAGTCTATACTTAGCCGCTGTGGAATGTATCCAATTCTGAGATTTTCAGTCAATGATATCGAGCCAGTAAAGGGGGTTACGGCACCAATTATTGTTTTCACTAAGGTTGTTTTACCGGAGCCGTTTGGACCAACTATGGTTGTGATTTCTCCTTCATTAATATCAAGAGAAACATCACGTAAAACGACATTAGAGCCGTATTTTACGCTTATATTATTCGTCGATAATAACTTCACCTTGGTTAACGGTCAGCACATGAGCTACAGATACCCTCAGCCTCAATTCTTGTTTGCTCAACCTCAAATCCTACTTCCATTAATGAGTGTGATAAGTCAGACACTGATGGTGATGAGGGAGCCTCTGAAACACTATCACATTTTTTGCATATCATAAAAACAGGAGCATGATGCTCGCCAGGCATAGTACAAGCAACAAAGGAATTTTGACTACCTATCTTGTGAGCAAAACCATTTTCAACTAAAAACTCAAGTGCTCTGTACGCGACTGGTGGTTGTGATTTAAACCCTGCTTCTCTAAGTAAATCCAGTATACGATAGGCGCCAAGACCACGTTTTTCTTCCAATAAAAGCTCAAAAACTTTACGCCTAACTGGTGTTAATTTCAATGAATGTTCTTTACAATATTCTTCAATATTTTTCATATTTTTCGCAAATAAAGATCTTTGATCAACTCCACTATCATTCGCAGATACTTTTTTCTTAGTCAATGTTCATTTCCTTATTGCAATCACTTAATTAGATCGATAGAAAGATGTGTAATGTTATAATATATCATGAGGAACAAAATGTCTAGATTACTGAGTACCGTTTCCGCAATTACCTTCATCGCGGGTACCTACGCGAATGCTGATGTACCTAAAGTGGTTGCTGATATAGCACCCATACATTCTTTGGTTTCACGGGTTATGGACGGTGTTGGGGAACCTAAACTTATTGTACCGAATGAAACATCACCGCATGATTATCGATTAAGACCGGCAGATGCCGAGGCAATTGAAGATGCTAATTTAGTATTTTGGATGGGTGAGGGCTTAACACCTTGGATGGAACGCGCCTTAGAAGCACTTAGCAATGACACTGATATAGTAGAGTTTCTTGCCCTGGACGAATCTACTCTTCTTTCTTTTAGAGAAGGTGCATTATTCGAAGCGCATGACCATAGCGACCATGATGATCATGACGACCATGATGATCACGATGACCATGATGATCATGACGACCATGCGAAAAAAGATGACCACGACGACCATGATAAAGATCATGACGACCATGATAAAGATCATGACGACCATGATGATCATGACGACCATGATGATCACGATGATCACGCTGGTCATGATCATGGTGCATTTGATCCCCATGCTTGGCTATCTACAAATAACGCAAAAACCTGGCTTAATGTGATAGCAGCAAGGCTATCATCAATTGATCCAGATAACGCGGGGGCTTACTTTGCCAACGCAAGCGAGGCGAGAGGCGAAATGGATGCTCTGGACGTTGAGATTAACGCAATGTTGGATCCTGTCCGAGGTGGCAAATTTGTAGTGTTTCATGATGCCTATCAGTATTTCGAAACTGTTTATGATTTTCCTGCATCTGGAGCAATATCCCTTGGAGATGCATCTGATCCGAGTGCTGCCCGAGTTGCTGAGATTGCAAATAGGATAAAAAGTGAAAATATTGCATGCGTTTTGTCAGAACCACAGTTTAACGCTGGACTTGTTAAAACCGTGATGGGCGGCACTGATGCGACTACAGAAGTTATCGACCCGCTTGGCTTTGGTATTGAACCGGGTTCATCATTGTACCCGAAACTTATAAGAGCTATGGCACAATCATTAGTTAATTGCTTGAAATAATACACATTTTAGATCATTTCATATATTATTTTTAAGTTAATTGGCGATGAACCGTAACTTGGGTAGCATATCACTGAAAAAGAAGGTTTCGAAAGGCGATCGAATGGAAGAATTCGATCGTCTACCACCTTATTTACGCCGTTGGTTACGTGATGCAGACTTACCTTGGAGCCCCTCGTCTGTTAAAAGGGCATACTTTAAAGCATTGCAAAGTACAGGGGATTTCAGTTCTGCTATATCTGAGCTTGACATAATGCAAAGTAGACGGCTCAGTAAGGAGAGGCCTTATAGAGTTAAAAATAACATCAATGAGAATTCCTAAAATTGAGGTGCCTTTTGGCTACGATTATAAAAAGCAAAGAAACATAGTTTTGAATCCATTTATGAATATATGGAATACTAAATAGATTTTGAAAACAATATGTTAAAAACTGTAATTGAAGTTAATACTGAGCTAAAATAATCAATGAAAAAGAAGACAAAAGCCCAACGAAAGACATGCAGCTGTTGCTAGGCCTTATTTGCTAACACTTAATATCTATCTTCCCATTTTATAAAATTCTGGATTTGGTCTCATTGAAGTAAAGTTGGCCATGCGGTTTGAGAGGCCAAAAAATGCAGTTATACCCGCGATATCCCATATATCATCTTCACTAAAACCATTGTCTGATAAGTATTCGAAATCTTCATCTGAGATAGATTTTGAGTCATCTGTTACTTTTAATGCAAACTTTAGCATAGCTTTTTGACGTTCGGATATGTCAGCTTTTTTATAATTTATGGCTACTTGATCTGCGATAAGTGGATCTTTTGCACGTACTCGAAGGATTGCACCGTGGGCTATTACACAATACTGGCACCCATTTCTATTCGATGTCGCGACAATAATCATCTCTTTCTCTGCTTTGGTTAGGCCTCCTTGTCTTTCCATTAGTGCATCATGGTATGCCATAAAAGCACGAAATTCATCCGGTCTATATGCAAGCGTTAAAAACACGTTTGGAATAAAGCCAAGCTTTTCTTCAACAGACACAATATGATTTTTGATATCTTCTGGAAGACTATTTAACTTTGGAATAGGGTATCGACTGATTTTTTTATCTTGCATTTTTTCTCCTTAATAAATTCAAAAAATATCTTCCTAATTATAGTTTTATATTTAAATACCTCTGCCTAGTTTAAAAATATTACAAATTTTTCCATAGAACCTTGCCTGCTGTGCCACGTGGTAATTCTTTTCTAATGTCAAGATTTCTTGGAATTTTATAGTTCGCCATATTCTTACCACACCAATCAATAAAAGAGTCCTCTGTTAACACCTCCAACGGATCAACTAGCACCACGACAGCTCGCACTCGTTCTCCCGTGCGAGGATCAGGATCACCAACGACACAGGCCTCTGAAATAGCTGGATGTGAGTGTAATATTGCCTCCACTTCGGCTGGCCAAACTTTTAAGCCAGATACATTTATCATTCTCTTTAAACGATCAACAAAATAGAAATAACCATCGTCATCATAGTAGCCAATATCACCAGTTCGAAAAAAATCTTTACCATTTATACTGACAAAAGCATTATTTGTGGCTTCTTCGTTTTGCCAGTAACCAGCAAAAATCTGTGGGGCGCTTGTAACTATTTCACCGATTTCGTTTGGACCTAACTCATGGCATGATTGGGGCTCTATAATGCGCGTATCAACATCAAAGATTGGAATACCTAAGCATTGCCTTCTAGGAGAATTTACTGGATTAATATGAATAGGGGCCATTGTTTCAGTAAGGCCATACGCTTCAATATAATCAAGCCCAATAAGCTTTTCCATTCTCTCTGCAACACTTTCTGGCATCTGTGCGCCACCTCCTCCTATCGCTTCAAGAGATGAAAGGTCATATTTTTCAATATTCTTCAATGAAAGAAAATCAATCATTGTAGTGGTAATTGATCTCCAATGTTGAATTTTTTCATTTTCGATAATTTCAGCTGCTGCCTGAGCATTCCATCGAGTCATCAAATGTATTGTAGATGCAGTAAGTATTGGCAAATTCATTGAATGCTGCATGCCAGTGACATGACACAGCGGTAGCGTCGCTAATACTTGTGAGCCATTTTTTACTCCGACCCAACGTGGATAAGCAAATATTGTCGCGTTTACACTTCTGTGTGTATGCAAACATCCCTTAGGTTGCCCAGTTGTTCCAGAACTATATGGAATAATACACCAGTCGTCGGGTGTTCGGTTATGATCAGCTGCAGATAAATTTAATTCTAAAGCAGTACGCCAGCTCGAGCAGGTCGGGGTAGGTCTTTTGATAGTTAGGGAGGCGGGTATCTCGATATCGGAACATTTCCCAGTATAATCATGATATGTTGCTGCCAATAACTGACGTTCCCCTATTTTTAGGTTAGCATTGATAATTTCGTTGTAGAGCTCATCTCCAAATATTATCGCTTTAGACTGGGAGTCATTAACTATGTGGGCCAATTCAGCACTTTTGCACATAGGGTTTATTGGAACAATCACTGCATTTGCAGCCAAAATTGCGTAATAAGCAATGACAAACTGTGGTGAGTTTTGCATGTATAATGCAACTCGATCATTTTCTCTAATACTTGAAATCTGAAAAAGATAACCCGCAATCAACTGAGTTTCTTGATATAGGTCATAAAAGGTTAGGTCTTTGCCGTAGAATTTTATTGCAACAGTAGAAGGACAATTTTTTGCCGAATTAACTAAATTTTTGTAAACAGAGTCCGGTGATGCAGGTAAACTGTATGGTAAGTTTTTTGGCCAAACCCCATAGTGTTTTCTCTGCATTTCCTATTACCCTAATTGATTTTATGGTTTTGGTAATTGGTTGCCAGCCAAGAGGTTTAATTTGGGATTTTGAGAGTACTTTCTACAAAGTCGATCACACCCATCGTAAGTTGCATCAAAGGGCCCAGCTTTCCAACCGGTTAATTGTAAAACAACACCGTTTCCGACTTTTGGTCCGACCAAAGCTTCCTGATAATCAACATCACTCATTTCTGACTTGTCAACTCGAACGCCTTTTTCTTCCAAATTGGCTACGTACTCCTCTATATTATCAATTTCCAAACCGATATGTTGAATACTATTTCCGTACTTTTCAACATGTTTGCTGATAAAGCTCTCTGGGTCGTCACTGGATATAAAACTCATAATGCTGTCTCCAAAGCGAACACAGGCGCCTTTATAACGATCCTCTATAGACTCAAATTCCATCATCATCTCACCACCTAAAACTTGGATTGCATTTTCCAATGCTGCATTGAAATCTTTTACTGCAAACGCAATGTGATTTATTGATTTTACTTTTCCCATTATATTATTCCTATAATAAAGTTTATCTTTTTGATAACTGCAAAAGCGAGCGAGCATCTCCATTCTGTAACTTAGGAAGAAACGGTAACCCTGAAACATATAAGTTTCGTTCACCATCCCAAGTAGTAACACTAAGCTCTGTCCCAACTTCTGAAAAATCTTTACTCACGAGACCTAACGCAATATTTTTTTCCAAACGGGGAGAGTAGGATAGACTCGTAAGCTTTCCTACATTTTTTCCATTAGAATATAAATTCCATGGAGATTCATTTGCCTCTAATGGAGACCCATCAATTAAGAGACCTACCAATATCTTTTCTACTTGCTGATCTTTTATTTTCTCAAGAGCGGCTCGACCAATAAAATGATTATCATTCTCAAGCTCTACTAAACGACCAAGACCGACTTGATATGGATTTTCATCTATTCCCATATCTACTCCCCAGGAAAGAATACCACTTTCGATCCTTCGTGTTTGGTTAACCGCGCCAGGCGCCACTCCATACGGTTTACCTGTATCTAAAAGAGCGTCAAATAAAGCATCACCTTGTTCGTGATCCTCTAAGTATAATTCGTAACCAAACTCACCACTCCAACCAGTCCGCGAGATTTGCAGTTCATTGCCTTGGAAAATTACAGTTTTATGCCAATAATATTTTAGATCTAAAACATCGTCTCCAAACATATCATTAACAAGGTTGGGCGATTTAGGACCTTGAATTTGTATTACCGAAACATTGGCATCGGATATGGCTACATCTTTAAAAGGTGCATTTACAGCAACCCCTTTAGCCCACAACTCTAAATCACAATCAGATGTTGATAACCAAAAACGATCGTGTGTCAATTTTAGGATGATTGGATCGCAGACTATGCCTCCTGACTGATCAGTAATTAGCGCATACTTACATTGGTTAACTGCACATTTAGACATGTCTCTAGAAGTTAAAAACTGAACAAATTTTGCAGCATCTTTCCCACGTATTTCTATTTGTCGTTCACCCATTACCGGCCAAATCGCAACATTTTTAGTGACGTTCCAATATTCAGCGGTTGGATCTGAAAAGGTACTAGATATATACGTCCGATTATAAACAGAAAATTTTCTGCATCCGTGCCGCCAGGACGCATCGAAAAAAGCACCCTTTCGAATACGAGGTTGTATCGCGAGAGTAGCACCTTTATGCGGTTTAGTTACCATAATTTCATCCCGTACGACGGCTGGATCTATTTGTATCTACGTTAGACGATCTTAATATAAATTTAGAAACTAAAAAGAACTTTTTATTCATATATTTTTGAAATATTATTTTTTAAAATCATGCTTTAATATCATCGCACAGATTTAAAAGTATTCCATCAGGAATAAAAAAATATACTAAAAACATACACAAACGACGGAATTCATCTAATGAAAATTGGTTTTATAGGTACAGGAAAAATAGCAAATTCTTGTATACTTGCCTTGGTTGGACGTGGCTACAGTATCACAATAACGGAACGTAATAAAGAAATCTCAAATAGATTGGTGTCAAAATTTGACGACGTGAACATCGCTTCACCACAGGAAGTGGTAGATGAATCAGATGTTATATTTTTGGCAATTATGGAGGACATTACAGAGAAGTTGTTGAGCTCAATATCGTTTAGGAAAGATCAAACCATAATTTCCTTTATTCTCGGTGTGAATTTACAAACGCTACAAACCCTATGTACGCCAGCTCGTGACATAGCAATTACAATTCCCTTGCCAATGATAGAAAATGGAAGATGTCCTTTACCCGTATACCCTGCAAATAAAAAGCTATTAGAGTTATTTGGTTCAGAAAATTTAATTATTGAATTGTCTAATGAGGCGGAACTTACACCTTTTTTCGCAGCGACTGCTATTCTTTCCAGTTCTCTCGCTCAAATGGAGGTAGCTAAAAAGTGGCTTGTAGAACATCTAGACTCGCCTGAAAAAGCAGAAAGCTATCTGATTAGCTTGATGGCAGGCACTTACTCTGGAATGAAAAAGGACGGATTAGGCAGAATTAATCAAGAGTTAAATTCATTAGCTACTGAAGGCGGTTTGAACGCTCAGTTGCGAAATCATATGAAAAATGAGGGCACTGAAGACGCTTTATACAATGGATTATCACAGTTAGGAAAAAGGCTAAATATCAATTAATATTCATCTTTTTATAAAATTATACCGTACTTCATGCCAATTATCGATCATGAAAATAAAAAGATACTCTAAATCAATACCTCCAGTATTTTTGAGACCGTGTTGTTTATTGCAAGGGATATAAACAATATCCCCTTCGGAAATTTCCTTTAAGTTCGTGTCATCTTGACTTAAGAGACCAGTCCCTCTCGTAATAAAGTATATTTCTTGTGGCTCATGTGTATGGAGTGGCAGATACTCTCCGACAGGTATTTTTCCATATCCAACACTAACACCTTCGCTACCACAAATCTCATTATCAATTAAATGCTTCCACTCTGTTTTTGGATTGGCGCCTGACGCGATACGGACTTTAGTTGATTTTTCCCACTTTACATCGGCTAACGATTTTAAAAAAATTTCCATTTTGCATACACTTTCTAAATCAAAATACTGAGCCACTTATTTCACAAGACCCTTAGAGTGGCAGATAAGTGATAAAATTTCCAAACCCACGGTTGCTGCGAGAAACGCCGTCATTCCCGAGACATCGTGAGGTGGAGATACTGTATTAATGTCCGCTCCAACCACATTTAAACCAGTAAGGCTTTGCAATAGTTCAAGTCCTTCACGCGACGAGGCGCCACCCCAAGTAGGGGTGCATACACCTGGAGCGCAGGAAGGATCAAAGAAATCCATGTCAAAACAGAGATAAACAGGCCTTCCTTCAAGTTTTCTTACAATTTTCTTTGCCGTATTATTTAAACCAGCATTAAATAATTCTGTGCCATTTATTAACCCATATCCAACATCTCGAGTATGAGCAAAAACACTGCTATCATTGGTAGGCCCACGCGCGCCAATATGTAGAGATGATTTTACATCAATGAGAGACTCTTCGGCTGCTCTTGTGAATGTAGTAGCTACATTAAAACGCAAGTAATCTTGGTTTCCCTCTCCTCTGTAGGTGTCAGTATGAGCGTCGATATGCAATACCACTAGGTCTGAATAATTCTTACTTGCTGCTCGGAGGAGGGGTAGGGTGATATTTCCATCTCCACCTAATGCAATAGGTATTGCGTCTCCCTTAAAAATTTCAGAGGCTGCCTCCTCAATTTCAGCAAAACTTTCCTCAATTATGCTTGGTGTCGTGTCTGCATCACCACAATCGACAACCTTTAAAAGTTCTAGAGGGTTGTAGGTTGCGTGGGGCGGTTGAAAAGGTCTGACAAGTTGTGAGTGCTCACGAATTGACGCAGGCCCTGTCCGAGATCCTATTCGTGTTGGGTGCAAACCCCCATCAAAAGGGACACCAAGAATTACTGCTTGAGAAGAGCTGAAGTCAGTCGAATATGGAATATTCATAAAGGTTTGCGGTCCCACAAATGGACCTTTCTTGTGAACTTTAGGAACTCCAAGCTTTGCCATATTTTATCTCCGCTAAATATAAAATTGTTAGAAAAAAAATAAAACTACGTTTCAAGTTAAACCGTTCCTATTATGAAGTGTGGAGTTTTTTTCAATTCGATCAAAGTTTATTATTTTGGTTTTTAAGCTATTACTATGCTAGTCCTTTCAGATACTACTTATCAGTGATAACAGAGTTTACTCAAAAAATTTAAAAATTTAGACTGGATTATGTAATGAAACTTCAATTCATATATGGGGATATGCCGTTTTGGCGAGCAGAGGTAGGCAGAATAGCCTTATATTTTGGAGACATAGACTTTGACGATGTCAGAATAAAGAAAAACGAATTTCGTCATCTTAAAGAGAATGGTAAACTATTTAATGGAATATCTATACCATTTCATCAAATACCGTGCCTGGTGATTGACAATGTTTCCATCGCTCAAACGGGTGCAATTGCTAGGTTTTGTGGTAAACTTAGCGGACTGTATCCTAAAAATAACCCAATTGAAGCCGCAAAAATAGATCAGTTTATTGATTTTGTTACTGATCTTAACGTTTTATTTTCAAATACTAACACTATTTCTGAGCAAACCAAAAAAGTCGCAGCACGGACCGAGTTAGCTGAAGGTCTTTTAAGACGAAAATTACTTATGCTTGAAAACTGTATCCAACCAGACTCAAAGTGGGTTTCATCAAAAACAATTACGATTGCTGACATTGCTATTTGGCGTCTTTTAGGATGGTTTACATCAGGCGTTATAGACGGATTTCCTAAAGACATGATTACCCTTTTCCCAAAACTTAAAAGGCTATGTTTAGCAGTAGATAATCATGAGAAAATAAAGAGTTGGGTGCAAAAAACGTATCCAAATAATTACCCAAGAGGTAACTTTTAAAACAACTATTAAGGGTATGGGTTTTCAAAGATGGACTCTGAATATTTTTGGCCTTTGATGACCCTTGCAGCAATTTTTGTTGGACTTGGTAAGGGAGGACTTCCTGTAGTGGCAGGTTTAGCCGTACCAAGTTTATCACTTATTATGTCTCCTGTAGCGGCCGCTGGATTATTATTACCAATTTATATTGTATCGGATATATTCGCCATCAGAGCCTACAGAAGAGACTTCGACTGGCAAGTTTTAAAAATAAGTTTTATTGGGATGACGCTCGGCGTTTTGATTGGCGGGCTCATCGCTCATATTGTTTTGGAGTGGGTAGTTACATTGATGATTGGCCTAATGGGTTTTGTTTTCTCACTAAAACAAATTTTTTATAGGGTAGATTTTTCAAAAATTAGTAAGGATATTAATACTAAATCGGGCGTTTTTTGGTGCACTGTTGCAGGGTTTACGAGCTTCATTAGCCACAACGGTGGTCCGCCGTGGCAAATCTTTACCTTACCACTTGGTTTAAGAAAATCAGTTTTTGTGGGTACATCAGTCCTTGCATTTAGCTACTGTAATTTAATTAAAGCCATCCCTTACTTTATGTTAAATCAAATGACATTAACGACCCTTTTAAAATCACTTTACCTCATGATACCTGCGACTATTGCTGTATTTATTGGTGTTAGAATTATAAAAATTATATCAGAAAAAGTTTTCTTTAAAATTGTTACATGGGCTTTGTTGTTAATCTCTGTGAAGCTAATTTATGATGGATTAAAATTTTAATTTTTTAACTTTTTATAAAATATTTAGATCTTATTAAAAAATATTTAGATCTCATTTAAATATATGCTAAGCTTTACCCGTGATACATAGGGACAGTATTCATGAACAAACAACGACATATTTTTTTAAAGAAGATATCGCTAAGAACATTTCCAGATTTTTTATTTGGCTCAGTAAGGTTATTAAGTAAAAATTTAAAATCTGAAAAAAAAGTCAAAACCTTATCTCTTTGGGCATTTATTTTACTCGCGGGACCTGCGTGTTTAATTTATATGGTTCAGCAATAACTCTTAGTTCTTTTCGATAAATCTTTGTTTTGATTAGTTTGGGCTTTAAGCCAATCTAGAAATATTTGAGCATTCTGCTCTTTGTTTAATTCATTCAAGGTTTCATGTCTTGAGCTTTCAATAGTCTTATGCGTGCAATTATAATGTCCTATTCGCTCTAGTCTCGCAGCAAGCTTTTTCATATCTTTTCCATAGTTAGTGCAAGGGTCTTGTGCCCCACCTAATAAAAAAATTGGGAAATTATAGGGAATCATAGATAGATTTTGATTTGCATAAAATACTGCTTCTGCAACATCTAACCAGGATTGTAGCGACACATCACATCCGCATAGTTTGTCCTTAATGTATCTGTCGACATGATTTTTATCGTTAGAAAGCCAATCAAAATTTGTTCGCCTGTTTTTTATTTTTCCTGCCCATGTTTGGAATGTTAATTTCCATGCAAAATAACTCTTTGACCTAGGCGATCTAAGCTTCCTCTCGATGGACAAAATAATTCTACCAACTATCGCTAAAAGGTTAGTTTCAATGCCGCTATTCCAACACGCTATACCATTTATCCTATGGTATGAACTTGTTGCATATCTCAATAAAAGAATTGAACCTAGTGAATGACCAAAACAATAAATAGGAATATTTGGATGATTTTTTTTTATTAAATCAATAGAAAAATCTAAGTCATGTAAAATTTTATCAAGTCCATTCTTATCGCAGAAATGTCCTTTACTTGAATTATAGGCATACGTGTACCCATGGCCTCGAATATCATGCGCATAAACTGCATATCCTGCTTCTTTCAATATTTGCATAAACCATGCATATCTTCCTGCATGTTCAGCCATACCATGAGTAATATGCACTACCGCCTTTGGCTCAGATATAGGTATTTCTCTATATATTCTTAACCTTGCGCCTGAGTATGAGTTCTCTACGAAATATTCCATAAACTCTTTAAACATAAAGCCCTGAATAGAACCATATAATTATCAAAGGATAAAAAAGTACATAGGTCTAACGCGACAGGTTGGACATGGAAAGTTTTTTTTCCGAATTAACTGACATATGATTTTCGAAATTTTTTGCAAAAAGCTTAACTAACTTTTCTGCCGCCTGATCATATTCGAGGGTGTTGTCCCAATTCTCTCTTGGATTCAACAAAGATTTTTCTACCCCGTGAATTTCTAAAGGAACATTGAACCCAAAATTATCATCTCTTCGAAACTTAATATCATCAAGTTTTCCGTTCAATAATGCATCCAGAATAGCTCGTGTATCTTTTAGAGGCATGCGGCTACCGATACCATAAGGGCCTCCAGTCCAGCCCGTATTCACCAACCAACACTTTGTTTCCTTGTCAATTATTTTTTTCTTTAAGATATTACCATATACTTCTGGTTTAAGCGGTAAGAATGGAGCTCCAAAACAAGATGAAAATGTTGGCTCAGGTTCTTTTATACCTCGTTCAGTCCCAACAGCTTTAGATGTGAAACCTGACAAAAAGTGGTACATTGCCTGTTCGGCTGAGAGAGAGGCTAACGGTGGCAATACGCCAAAAGCATCACAGGTTAGCATAATAAGATGCTTAGGATGAGCTCCCAAACCATCAATGGCAGAGTTAGATACATAGTGCATAGGATAAGCTGCTCGCATATTAGCGGTGAGCTTATTGTTAAAAAAATCTAGTTTCTTAGTTTTTTTATCATATACCATATTTTCAATTACGGTCGCAAACCTGGTAGTAGTAGCAAATATTTCGGGTTCACTGGTTTCAGACAGACCAAAGGTTTTTGCATAACAACCACCCTCAAAATTAAATATTCCTTTATCTGACCATCCATGCTCGTCATCACCGATCAGCACTCTTTTTCCGTCTGTTGATAAGGTCGTTTTGCCTGTACCAGAAAGTCCAAAAAAAATAGCTGTCTCTGAGAATTGATCAGAAACTCTATTTGCTGCACAGTGCATTGGAAGAATACCTTTCTTCGGTAATAGGTAATTTAAGATGGTAAAAACTGCTTTTTTGTTTTCCCCTCCATATTCGGTGCCTGCAATTAATACCAATTTAGCTTCGAGATTGATTGCGATCACAGTCTCGCTTCTACACCCATGTTTTTCTGGATTTGCTCTGAAACTTGGAATATTAATAATCGTAAAATCACTTGAGAAAATTTTTAGGTCTGCTTTCGTAGGTTTGATTAAAAGGTGTCTTAAAAATAAATTATGCCAAGCAAGTTCGGAAATTAACCTTACGTTTATTCGATGCTCCTCTTCGGCACCCCCGTACAAATCTTGAATAAACAATTCCTTATTACTTACAAAATTCAACATATCAGTCTGTAATTGGACGAAAGACCCGACATTCATCCTGGAGTTATTATCCCACCAAATTTCGCTTTCATTAGATTTCGAAACTACTATATACTTATCGTTTGGGGATCTACCTGTGAATTCACCTGTTGTAACAAGAAGGGATCCTCCTAAGCCTTCTGTGCCTTCAGATCTCTCTACTGCAGCTTCAACAAGTTCATTTTCATTCAGATTGTAGTATGCGCTACGATAATATTTTAAACCTTGACGATCGATAAGATAATTAGGGTTATATAAGCCAAAAGTATTTTGCATTTATTGCCCCATGCTCACCGGTATAATTTGTCCTTAGCGCAAGAAATTAACTATGAAAACAGCTAGTTTTAATTGTTAGCGCAAACTTTAAAATGTTTGCGCAACCATCTGAGATTCGAATAAAAATTGAGCTTATGAGAAAATCTTATTCGTAATTCTAACAAGCTCAATTTCTGAAAGTTAAAGGATTTATTTATTTTCTAAAGATTAGTTCAAATAGTCGTTAATATACTTATGTTGATAGAATCTGAACTTTTTTTTCAAGCAATAATAAAGCCATTTATAATTCGGTTTTCTAATGATCCATATAGTCTATCCTCTGAAGAACTTGATCTATTGAATTGGTATTCCAACAAGTTCGAACAGCGACTTGCTGAAGAGTTATCAAGATTAGATGAGTTTGTTTGCAATGATCTAAATACAAAAAACTTTAGTTTGCTGAATTTATCAGATGAAAAGTAAAAAGATTAAGTTAATGATTGCCTGGGGGCACAAGGCAACAATACTTCTGTATTTAGGTTAAAGACCGAATGCATTTATTTATTTAACGCTATTATCCCGTTTTTGATATCGTCTATCGAAGTTGTGGAACCTCCACAAACAACAACGAGAATTTTACTAAAAGCCATTAGTTTTTCAATCTTTTTATAAATTGGTGATAAAGCTGCACCACAAGCTGGCTCCACTAAAATATTATGGTCTGATAAGAAATTTTCACAAGCCAATAGTGTATCTAGATCAGATATTAACTCACTCTTTATATTATGCGTCAGAGCAAGCTGAAATGCGCCTTCGCTGACCCTTTTTGCGCCTAATGATGTTGCTAAACTAGTAATTTTTTCCAACTCTACTGTCTTACCATTTTTTAATGATTTATTAAAAGAGGCAGCTCCATAAGTTTCCACTGCCATAATTGGGATATCTTCCCAATTATTATTAATTAAACCCTTAATAACACCTGCTAATAAACCACCACCCCCCACGGATAATATTATAAGATCAGGTTTAAATCCGGTGACACTGACTTCATCTATCATCGTAGAGTGACCTCGCCACAGTAGCTCATCATCAAAAGGGTGAATAAATGCTGTCTCATCAGTTTTAATTGACTGAGCTAATGCGTTAGCTTCTAGCCAAGAAGTACCATGTACAATGACTTCCGCATTATCTTTTTTCAGTATAGAAATAGATCTATTAGTTGTTGTTTTCGGAACTACTACCTTTACGGGAATTCCAAGCTTTTTTCCTGCATAAGCTACCGCCATTCCTGCATTGCCTCCAGACGAAGATAAAAATGCTTTAGCTCCTTTATTTGCAAAGTGCTCGCATGCATAACCAATACCCCTAATTTTGAAAGAACCAGAAGGCTGCAATACATCTAGCTTTAGTCTGATATCTTTTTTTAAAAGATTGCTTAAAATATTGGAGCTAACTAGCGGTGTCTCGATATGTAGACTCATGAAACCATGTCTTTGCTGTACAAATTTAAATTTAGGTTTAACTTGATAGCTAGATATTAGTTATCTTTATCTACCATATACAATGAAATAATTCACTACGGACTGTTTTATGCCTATTAAAAACCGATTTGCAGATTTCCAAAATGAGATGGTTACTTGGAGACATAATTTTCATGAACATCCAGAGTTACAGTTTGACCTACCTCGGACAACCAAAAAAGTTATTGAATTACTGAAAGAGTTTGGTGTCAATTCAATAAAGAATGAAGTTGGGAAAAGTGGCATTGTAGCTGAAATACATGGCCAGAAGGTAGACTCTGGACGCAGTATTGGATTTCGGGCAGATATGGATGCTTTACCTGTCTCCGAAGTGAATAATTTTTCCCATAAATCAAAGATCGAAAACAAAATGCATGCATGTGGGCATGATGGCCATACCACTATCCTTTTGGGAGTAGCAAAGTATCTTTGTGAGACACGTAATTTTAATGGAAGGGTCGTTTTAGTATTCCAACCGGCAGAAGAAGGCGGCGGTGGGGCTAAAGCAATGGTTGATGATAATCTTATAAAAAATTGGGATATAAATGAAATATACGGTTTACATAATTTACCCAATTTACCTGTGGGAGAATTTGCTATCAAATCGGGTGCACTGATGGCAGCGTCTGATTTTTTTGAAATTATTGTAGAAGGTAAGGGAGGACATGCAGCACTTCCTCACTTTTCTAACGATACTACCTTGGCTAGTGCAGCAATAGTTTTGGCTCTGCAGCAAATCGTATCAAGGCGAGTATCAGCGTTACAGTCGGTTGTTTTGTCAGTTACTGGATTAAGTACTGACACAATGGCACATAACGTTACGCCAGATACTGTACGGATTACAGGGACTACCCGGTTTTTGGATGAACAGGAAAGACAAAAAATGCCCAGTAGTATTCAAAAAACAGCAGAGTCAACTGCAGTTGCATACGGATGTTCAGCAAAAGTACGCTATGAATTTGGCGTAAGTGTAACTGATAATTATGTTGAAAATACTGACTTTGCTGTAGCGGCAGCTCAAGAGGTTGTGGGCGCTCAGAATATTAAAACTGATATAGAACCAATAATGGCCGGTGAAGATTTTTCGGAAATGTTATCTCAGTGTCCTGGGGCATTCATATTTTTAGGAAACGGCCCATCAGCTAGTTGGCATAACCCTTCTTACGATTTTAATAATGAAGCATTACCCTTTGGTTGTAGCTGGTTTGCTAATTTAGCCGAGCAAAGGCTTCCTTTAGACTGATTTATACTAATACGGCCTAAACCTTTCACATTATGGTCAGTGCACCGTCTATCAAGGATACTCTTTTTATCAACCCTTGGCTTCTTAATCTCTCTGCCGATTGAATATAAAAACGATCCTCAAGCTTGTTAAACTTATCATTACTTAAAACTGTTACTTTATTCCTATCAGCATACTTTATTAACAATCCGTCAGCCTTGTGTCCTTTTTTTGAAACTGTAACATTATGGCGATTTCTATTTAGTATTCTGCAAATTGTCATTGGCACAGTTTCTCCATCGAGAATTAAGTTTTGCTCTCGCAGTAAACGAATAATACTATGATCAAAAAATAGATACGTTTTAAATCCGTCTCGTTCCAACTCATTTATAAATTTTAAGAAAATTTCCAAATTCCAATTAGCAGTACCTATTAAATTATTTGCATCTAAAACTAAATCGAATTGATTTGCATTTTCAGACCCTTTGGCGAGATTTAATCCTGTTCTTATTCTGAGGTACCCAGCTATCAAAAGACTTGCTGTAAATCCGTAAATTACTAATGTGACAATACTGTCTCTATCAAAAATATATAGGTATAGAATAGCTAAAGCTAAGGAAATCCATAAAACGAGACCTCGAAAATATAGGCCTATAAAAAGGATTATAAGTGCGACCAGCATTGGTATGCCGCTCGTTAAGCCAGAATCAAGTTCCATAATTAATGCTAATTTTTCTTTTGATTGCGGTGGTTATCGTGTAAAGCATAATAAAAAAATTAGGATGTAAAATCGATACTAATCGGGATACACTTATTTTAAATTTACTGCTCATTAATTTTTATTGTAATTTGGACTTGCAACAACACCATCATCGAACAGATTTGAAATCTCAAGATCTGAAAGATTTAATACATCTCCCAATACTTCCTCAGTATGCTCACCAAGAGCAGGAGCTGGCGTTGCATCAGAATTTTCAACTTTGGAAAAATTTGCTGGATGCCTTGGAACTAGAAATTCCCCAGCATTTGGTTGCAGAATTTTTTTAAAGAGTGGATTATCTTCAGTCAAATCAGGATCAACATTTAAGGCTTCTTTCACAGACCGAAATACTGACCAAGTAAGTCCAGTTTTGTCAAAATCATCAGCAAAATCCTTTACAGTTCTGATTTTAAACCAAGGTTCTATTATTTCTGTTATTGCATGGCGCCAATGCCATCTTATCGATTCATCCTGCAGATTAATATTATTTTCCTTTTCCAATTTTTTGAATTGCTCAGTAGTATCGGTCGCTTTAACGATGCCCGACCATTGTCTGTTGGTAAGACCAATTATCATAACCCTGTTACCATCTGCGCACAAAAAATCCTTTCCATATGCCCCGTAAAGTGCGTTTCCCGCTTTTGTACGGTCATCGCTGTTTAAAGTAGAGTCAGCAATCATTCCTAGATGACCAATAGCGGCAGCTGCAACATCTTTAAGAGCTATCTCTACATCCTGACCAACTCCATGTCGTAGTCTGTACCGTTCAGCTGCAAGTAACGAGGAAACACACATGTTTCCTGCAATCATATCCCAAGCTGGGATCGCATTTGCCACAGGATCTGCACTTCCTTCATGACCAGTAATATCCGGTATGCCGAGTGCTGGATTTACGGTATAATCAACTTGAGGTTTTCCGTGTCTATCACCTGTTAAAGTAACAATAATTATGTCACTTCGATCTTTAGATAATGTTTCATAATCTAACCACCCTCTGACTTTTAAATTAGTTAAAAATAGACCTGCGTCTTTTCCCGGAGCAGTGACTAAATTCGAAATCAATTCCTTTCCTTTTGGACTTTTCATATCCACTGCAATAGATTTTTTACCCTTGTTCATTCCAGACCAAAATAAACTATGCCCGCTTGGCGAGTATGGCATGCGACGAGCATCTAGCCCTCCTTCAAGCCTATCAAACCTTATAACTTCCGCACCCATTTGTGATAAAGTCATACCAGCCATTGGAACAGCAACAAATGCCGAGCTTTCTATAACACGTAAACCAGATAGGATATTATTCATAATTTTTCTTCCATGAAGCAGTTGCCTCCATACATTGATGGCCATTTGAAGCTGTATACAGAGTTAGATCTTCATTACTTGTTTTTGCGACTAGTTCCATTGAATTATTCGCAAATGCTGGATGCACCCCTCGAAAAGAAAACTTTTTTGGTGAAGAATTTCGTAATTCACTTGCATATTGCATAAGGAAGAGTGCCTGTAGAGGTCCGTGCACAATCAAATGAGGGTATTTCTCAACCTCCTGTGCATATTTTAGATCATAGTGAATTCTGTGCGCATTATACGTTAATGCTGAAAACCTGAAAAGAAGCGGGTTAGATATAACTATTTTATCTTTAGGATAATCTGACTGTGGCACGTCCCTTTTCTTTGGTGGGTTGAAGGACTGGGAAGCTTGTAAATACACAATATTTTGGGTTTCGGTTATTGCTATATTACTAGAATTTCTCAACTTGTGTTCATAGGTAATAAATACCATCTTACCTGATTGGGACTCCTTTTCTTTAATATCAAGAACGGTTGTATCTTTTGTTATTTCTTGTCCAACTCTTAGGTCAGAGTGGAAAGTTAATGAACCACTTGCCCACATTCTGCGTGTTAGATCTTTTGGCGGAGTGTAACCGACATGTTTTGGATGCCCATCATCACCAAGTTGACTTAAATGTGTAGCAGATGGAAATGCAAACCAATGCCACAATGGGGGTAAGGGATCACCTTTCTTAAAATCCTCATTTGGCTTCTTTCCAATAGTTGAATTGATTAGTTCGGCAGTAACTATTTCAACAATACCACGAGAGGTATTTTTACTGCCTATCCAATCAGATATGTCTGAATTTCCCAAAATTTGCTCCATAAATTTTAGCACAACTTAATTCCACTTAAATTATACTACGAGTTAATCAAGTTAGAATTAGTAAGATAACGAGCAAAATCTAAAAATATTAATACAGTAATTAACCGGTGTATTATTTATCCAGCTTTAAATTTTTAGTTTCCGAAAGAATGTTTGCGTAATTTGAAGCAAAAATTAACGAAGCGCCAATTATTAAGGTTAACTCTATCGGCTCACTATATATAAAAAAACCAAGTGCAGCGATTATCGGCAACCTGATAAATTCAAGTGGTGATACGACAGCCGCAGGAACTAATGTTAAGGCGGTAGTCAAGCAATAGTGCGCTAGCAATCCTGAAACCCCGATAACAATAATAAAGGGCATATCAGCCAGGCCTAATCCAGTAATTTCTCCATCATATGCGCTACAAACAAAACCAAAAACTATTTGAATAAAGGTCATGAAAAAAAGAATGTGAATTGTAGATTCAAACTTTGTTAAGTGCTTTGTAAATATTACAGACCCGGCGAACCCTACGGCAGAGAGAGCAGCGGCAATTATCCCGTAGCTCAATTCCTGGGACCAAGGCATTGTAATTACTAACACTCCAAAAAACCCCAACACACCTGTCATTAAGCGCAGTTTTGTAAGTGCTTCCCCTAGAAATATTGGTGAAAGAAGTATTACCCACAAAGGGAATGTAAATTCTAATGCGATAACATGCGCTAAGGGAGCTACCGTAATGGCAAAAAACCATAAGTTCTGTCCCGTAAAATGTGCGATATTTCGTCCAATATGAGATGAAATATTTTCAAATTTTATACTATTTAAGGTCCCGCAGTATAGACCAATCGACACGACTATAAAGAAACCGATTACACTACGATACATCATAATTTCGAAAGTTGGTATCGTCTTACCTAGCTCTCTTCCAGCTATAGCCATCGCAGAAAAAGACGCTACTGCACCAATCATATAAACTGCTGCTTTTATTGCTGGACTTAGCAAGATTATTTACTCTTTTTATTTTTTTTTAGTAAAAACTTAAATTGAATAATGTCCATATATAAATTGATTTTATTTATTTTTTGCTTAACATTAATATCATAAATGATTTCAGTTTTACGCCATTTTTTATCTAAATTTTCTTAGGTGTCATAAAAAAGTTCTATTATAATAAATATGGATAGATAAAAATCTAATGCAGTACCATTCGCCATCTAGCTTCAACGAAGCAGTAGCCATTTCAAATTCCTCAAGCGGACTAGTAAAATACTTAGCTGGCGGAACAGACGTTCTAGTGCAATTGAAAATTGGTACTAAGTCGCCAGATCATTTGATTGATATAAAAAATATACCTGGCGTTAGAGAAATTTCATTACGTGACGATGGCGGCTATACAATTGGAGCAGCAGTTTCCGGCGCGCAACTTACAGAACATAAAGAGCTTTCAAAGAAATGGCCCGGCTTAGTAGAGGGGATGGAACTTGTGGGTTCTGCTCAGATCCAAAGCAGAGCCACATTGGTGGGTAACTTATGTAATGGGTCCCCAGCTGCTGATAGTGTTCCCGGAATGATTGTTGCTGGTGCATCAGTTTCAATTTTGAATTCATCAGGCACAAAAGACGTTCTTGTTGAAGATATTCCATCGGGACCTGGCTCAACCAGTCTTGAAAATGGAGAATTAATAACAGCTATTAATCTTCCCAAACGCAAAGATTATGAGGGAGATGCATATCTAAGATTTATACCAAGAACTGAAATGGATATAGCCGTAGTTGGATGCGCAGTTAATCTCTCATTAGAAAATGGCGTTATTACTTCAGCCAAAGTAGTTCTGGGGGCTGTTGGCCCTAAAGTTATATTAGCGCACTCTGCAGCAGATTGCCTGGTTGGAACAAAACTAGATGGCAATATCTTATCGAGATTTTCAGCTAAATGTAGTCAAATCGCAAAACCAATATCGGATAAGAGGGGATCCGAAGAATTTAGAAAAGACATAATTGGTGTAATTGCCCAAAGAGCTGCAAAAAAAGCTTATGACAGAGCGCTAGGAAATAATTAAATGACTAAAATCCATGTGAAAACAAATATAAACGGCGATAAAGTAGAGTTTCTGGCAGATCCACGAGAGACTTTGCTAGACTGCTTGAGAGATCATATTGGACTAACTGGCTCAAAAGAGGGCTGTGGTACTGGCGATTGTGGAGCTTGTTCGTGTATATTTGACGGTGATCTTGTAAGCTCCTGTCTGGTTCTTGGTGTTGAGGCTGAAGGTAAATCTATTGAGACTATAGAAGGAATGGCAGGAGAGAAAGAGCTGCATCCTCTCCAAAAAAAATTCATTGAAATGGCAGCACTGCAATGTGGCTTTTGTACTCCTGGAATATTGATAGCAGCCAAAGCTCTTCTCGACAGAAATAATGACCCTACCGAGAGTGAAGTTCGTTACTGGCTGGCTGGAAATCTTTGTCGATGTACTGGATACGATAAAATTATTAAGGCTGTTATGGAAACGGCCAGAGATATTCGGGAAACAGCGTGATGGCTAAAGATGAATTGGCGAAAGAGTTTAAGTATATTGGAACACGGCCTGACCGACCTGATGGTTTTGATAAGGTTACCGGAAAAGCTAAATACGGCGCAGATGTCGCCGCCGTTGGCATGCTGCACGGTGCTGTACTTCGCTCTCCTTATGCTCATGCTCGAATTAAATCTATCAATTTTGAAAAAGCTGCAAAACTGGACGGGGTCAAGGCTATCGTTACACGAGATGACTTTCCAGTTGGCATAGATGGCGATACTTTAAAACTTTTAGAAAATACAATTGCAGGAGAATTTGCTTATTATGATGGACATGCTATCGCAGCAGTAGCTGCAACATCTGTCCATATAGCAAAAGAAGCTATCAACGAAATAGAAGTAGAATATGAAGTTTTACCGCATGTTATAGATGTAGACGAAGCCATAAAACCAGAAGCACCAGTAGTTAGGGAAAATGCTGGGGACTTTTCCGTACCGGAAGGATGTTCACCAAATGTGGCTAGTTATATTGAGTTTGGCATAGGAGACATTAATAGTGGCTTTGATAAGGCGGATTTAGTCAAGTCGGGTCGTTTCAAAACAGAAGCTGCTCATCAGGGTTACATAGAACCCCATGCTTGTATGGCACAGTTAGACCATGATGGTCAGGGTGAGATGTGGGTTTGTACGCAAGGTCATTGGTATATTCGACAGATGTGCGCTTCGGTATTAGGGTTAGAAGCAAGTAAATTATGTGTAACGCCGTCAGAGATAGGTGGTGGATTTGGTGGTAAAACAACGATTTTTATAGAGCCGTTAGCTTTAGCATTGAGCAAGAAATCTGGTGGTCGACCCGTTAAAATAGTTATGAGTCGTGCTGAGGTTTTGCGTGCTACTGGACCGACTGCATCGGCATCAATGGATGTAAAAATTGGCATTACAAAAGATGGATACTTAACATCTGGTTTAGTTGAATTTAGAATGCAAGGCGGTGCTTTTGGCGGCTCACCTGTGAGTGAGGCACTGCAATGTGCATTTGCATCATACAATATGCCGGCTGTCCATCACATTGGGTATGATATTCTAGCAAATAGACCAAGAGCAGCCGCGTATCGTGCACCAGGTTCGCCAATGGCGGCGTTCGCAGTTGAAAGTTTAATCGATGAGATATGCACAGATCTAAATCTTGACCCAATAGATGTTAGGTTGAAAAATGCGGTCAAAGAAGGTGACAAATCGAGTTATGGGCCAAAATTTAAAAAAATTGGTTTAATTGAGACACTTGAAGCTACAAAAGATCATCCAAATTATTCAATATCTTTAGGAGATAATCAGGGCAGGGGTGTTGCTGCAGGTTATTGGATGAACCACGGGGGAGAAACATCTGTATCGGTTTCGTTAGCCGAAGATGGGAGCGTAAATGTTACCGTTGGCACTCCTGACATTGGCGGGAGTAGGGCATCAATAGCTCTTATGACTGCAGAAACTTATGGAATTCCCTATAATAGTGTAAGAGTAAATATTGCAGAGACAGGTGCTCTCGGATTCAATGAACCAACACACGGGAGCAGGGCTACCCTTGCTTCTGGTAAGGCAGTTTATGAAGCTGCCAACCAAACTATTTCCGAAATGTGCAAACGTGTAGCCAAGAAATGGCAAATTGATCCTGACGCTGTTTTGTGGGATAATGGTTATGCAAAACCTGCAGGACCAAATGCTGGAGACTTTAGCCCTATTTCAATCAAGCAAATCGCCTCTGAAATGGACCAAACCGGGGGGCCAATAGCTGGCCATCATGAAGCATCAATTCGAGGAGTTGGTCACAGTTTTGGTGTGCATATTGCTGACGTTGAAGTTGATCCCGAAACTGGAAGGATTACTGTACTTCGTTATTTGGTGGCTCAGGATGCTGGGAGGGCGATACACCCATCATATGTTGAGGGACAATTTCAAGGTGGTGCCGTTCAAGGAATTGGATGGGCGTTAAACGAAGAGTATGTATACGGAACAGATGGATGCTTACAAAACGCTGCATTTCTTGATTACAGAATACCGGTTGCAAGTGACTTACCAAATATTGATACAGTAATAGTTGAAGTGCCCAATCCAGATCATCCATTCGGGGTGCGCGGAGTTGGTGAAACTGGTATCGCACCACCTCTACCAGCTCTGGCAAATGCTGTAGCAGCCGCTACAAATGTAAGGTTACGATCTTTACCAATGTCTCCAGCTAAAGTATTGAAAGCCATAAAGACTGGAAGTGATGGCTGTTAAAGTTTACCTATGGAGCAGCCTCAAGAAATTTACGAATGATCAAGATATATTAACGCTTGAGGCAAAAAGTATTGGTGAATTGCTAGGTGTTTTGGAGAGAGATTTTCCAGGATTGAAGCCATTTTTAGATGGTGGTATTTCCTTCGCCATAAATGGCGAATTGTCAAATCCTAATTCAAATGAGCTGTTACCAGATGGGGCAGAAATTTATCTTATGCAAAAACTAAAAGGTGGTTAAAGCTCGCCTCTTAGTCAATAGCGATGAATTTCAATATTTAAGGATTAATTAATAAGTTAATGACAAAGTTTTCAAATATAAGAAACTATGCCAAATTGAGCGTTGCACCCATGATGGATTGGACTGATAGACATTGTCGTTATTTCCATCGAACATTGTCCAAAAATACTTTGCTTTATACGGAAATGGTAACCTCACCAGCTTTAATAAAGGGTAATGCTACTCATTTATTAGAATTCGATAAATCAGAGCATCCTGTAGCCTTACAACTTGGTGGATCGGATCCAATCGAACTTGCCAAAGCGGCCGTCATTGGGTCTAAATATGGTTATGACGAAATTAATCTAAACGTTGGCTGTCCATCCGATAGAGTGCAGTCGGGTACATTTGGTGCAGTTCTAATGAAAACACCCGAAGTAGTCGCTAAATGTTGCAAAGAAATGATTGATGCCGTTGATACAGAGGTAACTGTAAAATGTAGAGTTGGGGTTGATCAACAAAACCCTGATTTAACACTGCCAAAATTTTTAGAGCATATATCAAACGCTGGAGTAACTAGAGTCATAATTCATGCAAGAAAAGCAATTCTATCTGGATTAAGCCCAAAACAAAATCGCAATGTCCCACCTCTAAATTACGAATTAGTATATAAAATGAAAGAACTTTTCCCAGATCTGCATCTTTCGTTAAACGGTGGAGTTCAATCGATACAGCAAGCGAAATCACACCTAGAAAATGGAATCGACGGTGTAATGATCGGTAGAGCGGCGTATCAAAAACCTGGCGAAGTTTTAATAGATGTTGATAAGTATATTTTTAATGATGAGACCTCAGAGGTAACCGAAAAAGACGTAGTTAAACAGATGATCCCTTACATCGAAAATCAATACAAAGATGGAGGTAAAGTAAGTAAGATTACACGCCATATGCTTGGTTTATTTTCCGGAAAACCAGGCGCAAAAGGGTGGCGTAAAGTTTTGTCTGAAAATGCGCATAGTTCAGGACCAGAAATAGTATTAAAAGCACTAAGTGAAGTTGATTAAAATTTCTGAGATAGATTTTAGGATGGGACAGATGCAAATCATTGCATTTTTAGGAATGGGTAAAATGGGGCAACCTATGGCTTGTAATCTAGCCAGCTCAGGCTTTAAGGTTAGATGTTGGAACCGAACGACTGGAAAACTTCATTCTTTGCCCTCTATATTAGAGTGTAAACATGATATAAACACGGCAGTTGCAGGATCAGATGTTGTAATCTCTATGCTAAGCGATGGAGCAGCAACTCAAAATGTCATTAATAGTTTAGACAGGAATGCACTGACTTCAGTGAAAGCTTGGATAGAGATGGCTTCAATCCTTCCGGAGGAGGCAACTACCCAAGAAAAATTTTTTAAAAAAAATGATACCGAATATCTTGACGCACCGGTCTCAGGTGGAACGGTCGCTGCGAGTGATGGAAATTTAGCAATTATGGTTGGTGGTGAGGAAAAAATATTTTTAGAAACTAAGAAGATTCTCGGTGCTATGGGAAGACCAGTTTTGGTAGGCCCTACAGGCGCAGGCCAACTCGCAAAATTAGCTAATCAAGCGATAGTGGGTATTACAATAAGTGCAGTAGCAGAGGCCGTTCTTTTACTCGAGCGAGGCGGTGCAAATTTAGACTCTGTCAGAGATGCACTTTCTGGTGGTTTTGCTGATAGTGCAATCCTACAGCAACACGGACAGCGAATGTCAAAACGTAATTTTGCGTCTGGTGGAAGCGTACGAACGCAGTTGAAGGATCTACAGAATATTCAAAAAGTAGCACAGATATTAGGTCTACAACTGCCGATGGTTAATAAGGTTACGGAACGATATTCAGCACTTAGTGCTAATTCATTAAATTTGGAAAAAGATCACTCCGCTCTTTTTCTGGAGCTACTAGATCGCAACAAAATTACAGACTAAAATTATCCCACAAAAGCCTTTTCAACCACATATTCTGCTGGCTCAGAATTAGCACCTTCTCTAAATCCAAGATCGTCTAATATAGCTTTAATTTCTAAATTCAATCCAATTGAACCACAAACCATTGCTCTGTCGATATCAGGAGAAAAATCGTTTATATTCAGGTCAGAGAACAAATTACTATTCTTCAATTTATCAGTGATACGCCCCATACAAGCAGAGTTTTCACGTGTGGTTGTTGGATAGTAAGTTAATTTTTTTATATTGTTTTCGCCTAGCAATTCTAGCATTAGTTCGTCTTTACTTAGACTATCGACCAAAAGACGACCGTACTCCAATTCGGCTAACTCTCTGCACGTGTGGGTTAAAATAATCTGATCAAAATCCTCAAAGGTCTGAGGGTCACGTATTAGTGACGCAAACGGAGCAATTCCAGTACCGGTCGCAAATAACCATAGCCTACTGCCGGGTAATAAAGCGTCGTGGACTAGTGTACCAACCGGCTTAGGTCTTAATATGATCTGATCATTTACTTTCAAATGCTGAAGGCGTGAGGTTAGGGGGCCATCTTGAACTTTAATTGAATAAAACTCTAATTCATCATCCCAAGACGGTGATGCAATAGAGTAGGCTCTTAACAAAGGCTTTCCATCATCTTTAAGAAGTCCAATCATGACAAATTCACCAGACCTAAATCTCAATGATTGTGGCCGTGTCACGCGAAAAGAAAATAGTCGATCGGTGTAATGCCTGACTTCAGTCACAGTCTGTGCATCTGGCATTACAGGAGTTTGTGGTTTGGGCTGAGTATTCAAATGTTTTTTGCCTTTTTAACTAAATTACTTTCTACTTTTTCATTTGTATACCATGTTAAAAAATAGAATAATTTTTATATGCGGTTATATTTCTCTACTAAAAAAGTCAAATTTATTAATATAAAAGCTAATTATTTAGGGCTCTTATATGGTGGATAGACCAGACCGGCTGATATTACTAATTTCGCAGCATCCTCTATTGACATATCCAATTCTATCACATCACTCCGCGGAAAAAATAACATAAACCCAGATGTAGGGTTTGGCGTCGTTGGTACAAATACCGATAATAAATCGCTTTTAGCTTTTACCTTGTATTTGACCTCTCCTTTTGCATCTGTTGATATAAAACCAATTGCCCAAATTCCTTTTCTTGGATACTCGATCAAACAAGCTTTTTCGAAGGAACGATCCGACTGAGCAAAGACTGTTTCAGCAATCTGTTTAACACCTGAGTATATCGATCTTACTACCGGCATTTTACAGACTAGATTTTCACCAAATCGTATCAAAGATCTGCCCAAGAAACCCTTAGCAATCCAGCCAACAAATGTCGTAAAAAGGAGAAAAACAACTACGCCTAACCCTCTAATATTTATGGCTACATCCTGTCCAAAAATAGTATTTAGAATATTATCTGGGTGATATAAATTTGGTATGAAGGGTAATACAAATCCGTCTATCCAACCAATTACACTCCAGATTAACCAAATTGTTAAGGCTACGGGTGCAATAACTACAAGACCAGTAAGAAAAGAATTTCTCAACCCTGCCAGAAGACCCGACGGTTGTTTAATTAGATTCTCTGGGCCTTCAAATTGATTGTCTGACATGAAATTACCTTAGAAAAATGAATGAGTTAGGTAAAGAACAAAATTTAAAGCCTGCTTTTTTCAGTGATTAAACTTGAAGCAACTTTACAAGCTAGGGAAGCATTATTTTTTACCAACTCAATATTAGCATTGAGGGAGGCTCCATCGGTTAAATTAAAAACTTTTTCAAGTAGGAATGGTGTTAAATTTTTATCGGAGATATTTTCCTTGTTTGCTTCTAAATGAGCTTTTTTAATAATTGGTAATATTTCTTGGAATGGTATCTCGGCATAGGCTGGGATTGGATTTGCAACAAGCTGTCCACCAGGTATTGATAACGCCTCTCGAATTAACTGGGATCTTGCGATTTCTTCTGCGCTGTTCATCCTTATAGGTGATCTCAAACCACTGGATCGAGACCAAAATGCAGGTAATTCATCTTGTCCAAAAGTTACAACGGGAACACCGAGTGTTTCAAGAACCTGTAAAGTCTTTGGCAAATCCAAAATCGCCTTTGGTCCCGCGGAGATTACAGTTACTGGAGTTTGCGCGAGCTCCTGTAGATCTGCTGAAACATCAAAAGTCTTTTCTGCATCTAGATGCACACCGCCAACACCACCAGTTGCAAACACTTTTATATTTGCACTTGCCGCTAGGATCATTGTAGCTGCAACTGTCGTTGCACCCGTTTTGCGACATGATATGGCGTACGCGAGATCATTTCGTGATAGTTTTATAACATCTTTTTTTTCTGAAAGATTTCTTACTTCATCCTTACTCAGACCAATCTTAACAACGCCATCAACGACTGCGATGGTTGCTGGAACAGCGTGATTGTCTCTTATAATTTCTTCTACCTCGAGTACCATTTTAAGATTTTCGGGATACGGCATTCCATGAGTAATTATGGTACTTTCTAACGCCACAACTGGAATGTTGTTTTGTAATGCGTTCGCAACCTCAGGATTTATATGTCTGCTTATCATTTTCTACTCAGAAATATACATTGCCGATTTTTCAACCGCAAATTCTAAACATTTTTCTGGATCATATTTAAGCATTTCCGCTTTTACATGAGCAGCTAAAAATGCATCACCAGCCCCAGTCAAACGTTTAACCTTAATTTTTGGTGGTGTCACGGATAATACTCCAGTGGCTTTACTTGCCATGGACACTTTATTTTGACCGTTGGTTATAATTACCTTACCAACTCCATAGCTAATTAATTCAATTGCAGCACTGACTGTATCTGAAAAATTAATTCCACATAAAATTTGAGCCTCACTTAAATTTAAATAAAGAGTGACATTTCCTTTTTTGATAAAAGGGGCAAGACGACTAGCCTTGCCCGGTGAAGCTGGAACAAGCTTTAAATCAAATTTCTCATAAAATGAGTCTGCAGCCAAATTATTTAGTAAATCTGACTTTAAATTACCATCGACTATTAAAGGAAGTCGGTTAGTTTTTAAAGAACTGTTGAACTGCTTATTTTTGAGAGGCTTTAAAATTTCATAGCCAACACTTTCCAGAGAGTGTGCATCAGCTATAGCTGCCACTACACCTTCATTGTCCTCAATTGCGAGATAATTGTCGGTTGTAAATTTATCAGATCGATAAATATAATCGGTATTTATTCCCAAATTCTGACAGTAAGAAGCAAGCTGTATACCCGCATTGTCATTTCCAAGAAAACCTAATAAACAAGCATTTATTTCAAGATTAACAAGATTTTGTGCGATATTGAAAGCAACACCACCAGGAATCCGCTTAATGAACCCACCAATATCGTCACCTCTACGGATGGACTGATTAGTGCGCCCAATTACATCCCAAAGAACGCTACCTACGCAAATAGCATCTATTTTACAGTCCATTTGCTCTAATCACGCCAAATGTTAGAGCCGCCCACAAACTTTCCCAAATTACACCTTTATCTTTTAATAATTTATCATTGGCCGGCCTGATTATTACGTTATCAATTAAATAAGCATTATCATTTTCTACCTTTACGGTGGCGATACCTTTTGCGTCAGTCTTCACAACAAAGGAATTAACACGTAAATCCGAATTTGATCTCTCGAATACATTCAACATAGAGAAAGCCTGTGGCTTTCCCTGATATAATGTAAGTATTTCAATACCACTCGATATATCGTCAGTATAAGGATTCTGCAGGGCAATTAATTCAAGTTCAAGATCATTCGCTTTATCTGATCCTTTAGCCCCCCCAACACCCAAAAGAGCTTTGCTGTATCGCGTGTAAATTTCAGAAAAATTTTCCTTAGGGAAATTACTATTTAAGTGAAAGTCTATGGAACTCTGCGAGTGTTTTGCGATCGCAAAGTTTTTAAATTTTTTAAATTCTTTATACTTAATTATACTTGGTTTTGAAACATAGACAGCTGTAACTAATCCATTTTCATTGGGCACTATTTTTAATGCAGGAATATCACCTTGCCGAGAAGTATTATTAAATTGGTTCCCATTTTGCCTCCAGTAAAGTTTTTCCACTGATCTATCAAAATACCCTAAAGAAAATCCGTCAAAATTCTCCCCATTGCGTAAATTTAAATTTATTTCAGTATCTTTTTCTACCCTGAAATCTGTTGTATCAACCCATAACTCATGACCAATTAATGTACATGGAAAAAAGAAAAATATGATTTTTAAACATAACTGCCAATACATATCTTCACTCATATTTAATGTTACTCTTTTAATAAAGATATTATTTGTCAGTCTTGCAAATAATGCCCAATCACATGAAGTTAATCCAGCAATTGCAGACATCTTACAAAAAAAAGATGGCGTTCAACTAGAAATTCGGCTGAACATAGAAGCACTCCTTTCCGGCATCGATTTGTCTAATGTTTCAAACACGGATGAAGCGAAGCAATCAGCAAAATACGATTTCTACCGGGGTAGGTCAGAAATCGATCTCAAATCAGATTTCTCAAAAATATGGCCTAGTTTAGAGACCGAAATAAAAATAAAACAAGATAATGAATTAGTTGCTCTAAAATTAAAAAATATCATAGTAGAAGGGCAAGAAAATTTTGACTACCCACGCTTCTCTACAATAGTTTTTGTCGCCAGTGTGGATCCATATAGGCCTTTCAGCTTTCAGTGGTCGAAAGCTTACGGAGATATAGTCCTCAGGGGGCCGGGTAGCGAAAATGGCTTCACACAGTATCTTCAAGCTGGGATTGAAAGTTCCGATATTACTATTGATGAACAGCCAGAATACAAATTTTCAAAGGTATTTTTTGAGTATATCCCAGTTGGTTTTACCCATATCATCCCAAAAGGACTGGACCATATACTTTTTGTCGTTGGCATATTTTTTCTATCAACAAAATTGAGTGCTTTATTTTGGCAAATAACGTTTTTCACGCTAGCCCACAGCGTAACATTGGCAATGGCATCTCTCGGTATTGTCAAAATTAGCCCATCAATTGTGGAACCATTAATAGCAGCCTCAATTGTTTATGTTGCCGTTGAAAATTTCTATTCAAAAACGTTAAACCTAAGAAGATCAATAATAGTCTTCTGTTTTGGATTACTGCACGGATTAGGTTTCGCCTCTGTGTTAGTGGAGTTTGGTTTGCCAGTCCAACAATTTGTTCCAGCATTAGTGGGGTTTAACATTGGCGTTGAGCTTGGTCAGATTAGTATTGTTCTTATTCTTTTTGGGTTAATCGGTTACTGGTTTAATACAAAAAATTGGTATCGAAAACTTATTACTTTGCCAATTTCAAGTGTAGTCGGCCTGTTAGGTCTTTATTGGTTTTTTGAGCGGGTTATTTAACGCCAAAAAAATTTTAACATGGGGTTGTTACTAGACTGATTATAGTCTAAACGCTCGGAAATCGAAATTCATAGGTAGCTTATGGTTCTCTAGAGGAGAAATTTCTAGTTAACCCGCCGGTTGGAGCAACGCTCTGCAATTGGCTGCCGAGATACAAACCGGGAAAGGAAATGAAATGGCTCTGCCAGAGTTTACATTGCGCCAATTGCTTGAAGCAGGCGTACACTTCGGTCACCAAACACAAAGATGGAATCCAAGAATGGAGGAGTACATATATGGTGAGCGCAACGGCATTCACATAATGGATTTGACTCAAACCGTTCCAATGCTTGATGCTGCACTGAACGTGGCAAGGGAAACAGTCGCGCGTGGTGGCAGGATACTATTTGTGGGAACAAAGAGGCAGGCTTCAACAGCTATTGCTGAAGCCGCAGAAAAATGTGCCCAGTACTACATGAACCATAGATGGCTAGGTGGCACTCTAACAAACTGGCAAACCGTTTCCCAGTCTATAAACAGACTTAAAGCATTAGATGAGAAGATGGCCGTGGGTTCTGAAGGCTTAACCAAAAAAGAGAGGTTGGGTATGGAGCGTGAGCAGTCTAAACTGCAGGCCTCACTCGGGGGAATTACGCAAATGGGCGGAGTTCCAGATCTTTTATTTGTTATAGACGTCAAAAAAGAAGCGTTAGCCGTAGCCGAAGCCAATAAGCTTGGGATTCCTGTAATCGCAGTAGTTGATACTAACTGTTCACCCTCCGGTGTAGATTATATAATACCCGGTAACGATGATGCTGCTCGAGCTATTTCGTTATATTGCGACCTTATTGCTCGATCTGCATTAGACGGAATGACAGAACAAATGGGAGCAGCAGGCGTTGATCTCGGAGAAATGGAAGACGCTCCCATAGAAGCTGAATTAAATACAGACAATGTTGTCGAAGAGGCTGCAAAAGCAGAGCCCGTAGCCGAAGAGGCTGCAAAAGCAGAGCCCGTAGCCGAAGAGGCCGCAAAAGCAGAGCCCGTACCCGAAGAGGCTGCAAAGAAAGAGCCTGTAAAAGAAAAAGCGGCTACTAAAAAGAAGGCAGAAACCAAAACTGAAGTATCTGCAAGTGACGATGAAAAAGTTAAGCCTAAAGCAAAATCCACCACTAAGTCAAAGAAGCAAAAAGCTGCAAGTGAGGAAGCTTCACCGGAAGTGGTAAGCGATGAAAAAGCCGCTAAAAAGACGAAGAAGGCTAAGGCTGACAAGACTGAAAAGTAAAGGTTTTCTCTACAAAAATGGCTAATTATTTAAGTTAAACTTTAAAACAAGGTAGGAAGTAGCATGGCAATAACGGCTTCTATGGTTAAGGAACTGCGAGAAACAACAGGCGCAGGTATGATGGATGCTAAAAAGGCTCTGACGGAAACCAATGGAGATTTTGAAGCTGCCATTGATTGGCTTAGAACTAAAGGATTGGCTAAAGCAGCCAAAAAGTCTAGCAGAGTTGCTGCTGAGGGGCTCGTGGCAGTTGCTATAAGTGATGGCAAAGGTGTTGCAGTTGAGGTAAATTCTGAGACAGACTTTGTTGCAAAGAATTCGGATTTTCAAGAAATGGTAAAGGCGATCGCAAACGCAGCACTGGATGTATCTAATACGGATCAACTCGCTGAAGCTTCAATAAATGGAAAAAAAGTTTCAGACACACTAACCGATAATATTGCAAAAATAGGCGAAAATATGACCCTCAGACGTATGGAAGCGATTGAGGCTGAGAGAGTTGTAGCTTACGTCCACAATTCCGCTGCTCAGGACATGGGTCAAATTGGAGTTTTAGTTGCAATCAATGGAGAAAATACGGAGTTTGCTCGACAAGCCGCTATGCATGTAGCAGCAGCGAACCCTCAGGCGCTTAGCTCAGCAGAACTCGACCAATCGGTTGTTGAACGCGAAAAGAATATACTAACTGAGCAGGCTAGGGAGTCAGGAAAGCCTGAACAGGTTATTGAAAAAATGATACAAGGCCGTATGAAGAAATTTTTAGCAGAGGTAACGCTACTTGGACAGGACTTTGTAATTAACCCAGATCTTACAGTCGAAGCAGCCGCTCGTGAAGCTGGTGTCGAAATTGTTTCATATGTAAGGATGGCCGTTGGTGAAGGTATTGAAAAAGTCGAAGAAGATTTTGCAGCAGAGGTAGCAAAAGCAGCACAAAGTTAGTTTTGAAAAACGGCGTTAGTAACATAACTGATAAAGTCACGACTTATGTATAATTTAAGTTTACTAGCTAATATATTGTATTAAATAGTTTAAATGCTTTATCTCGATTATAAAATGTTAACATAATATATATTATGCGAAAAGTATATATGTCTTTATTAAGCTTTTACTATATCCCTATTTACCCCCTAAACTAATTGACCCCCAGATGGTAACGAGGAATGGTACTAGGTAAGTCAAACCAACCTTCCATAACGCAGGATATTCTTGGGTCTTCATCGTATCACCGTGATTTATAAGTAATAAAACCGATCCAACAACGACAGATGTGAAAAACGCTCTTCTAATAATTCCTTTTTTTAATATCATTATAGCAAATTATTTCACGCGTTTTGTCAGTTTTTCATGGTAGCTGTCTTGAATAGACTTAAGCTCTCTTACAATTTCTTCTAAATCGTCTGGTTTTTTAACTATTACATCTAGGGTTTCACTCGAATGTAAACTGTGTGCAGCCCGCTTTTCATTTTCATCATCGATAATAAGCTGATAAGGTTTAATAGTATCAGAGAACCCTTTTAATTTTATAGGTTTTTTCTCCTCAAAGTCAAAAACTTCGCTTACAAGACCTTTTGTTTCAGGCGATACAAGTATCTCCTGCGGGCTGCAGGCTGCCTCTAATCGAGCGGCTAGGTTTACCGGACTTCCGAGCACAGTATAATCTACCCGTTGCACAGATCCAAAATTACCCACAGTACAGTATCCGGTAGATATTCCCGTACGGACTTGAAGACCTTGACTTATACCCTTCTCTTTCTTCCAAACCTCATCCAACTCCCCTACTCGCTTTCGCATCGCAATTGCCATCTCTAGACATCTTTTAGCGTCGACCACAGTGCCTTCTGTTTCCGGATCTCCAAAAAATATTAAAATCGCATCGCCGATAAATTTATCTATTGTACCTCCAAACTGTAACGCAATTTCCGTCATTTCTGACAAATACTCATTAATTATTTCAGCTAGCAAGTCAGGATCTAACCTATCAGATAAATTTGTAAATTCTTTTATATCAGAGAAAAAAATAGTTAGCTTTTTCCGAGTATAGGTTTCAACCTTATCCGTATCAGTTTCGAATATGCTTTTGTATATTTGGGGGCTTAGATATTTTGCCAATTGATTAGATATCTTTTCTAAACGCTCTGTTTTAAAGGACAACTCTTCAAAAGCTTTTTCATTTTCTAAAAGCAACTCTTCATTTTTTGCTTGTAAAGTTACTTCGTTTGTACGATCGATTAATTGCCCTTGAACGCCGACGAGTTCATTTGAAAAAGCACTTGAAGTTCGGGTGGAAGCCAAAGTGAAATAACGCTCTTCATCTCCTACTTTTATTTTTATTTTATGGATTAATAGTTTTCCGTCTTTATTCAGCTTTTGTTTAAATTCTGAGATATAACTTTGCGCCACGTCTAACAAACCCAATAATGTTAGAAGGTTTTGACCTTCAAGAGTAACATCATTATTAAAAAGGGATCTGAAGTTTTTATTGACCTTAATTATATTTAAATCTGCGTCTGCAAAATATGTAGCTGTTATTGCGTTTTCAAAATTAAAAAAACTTAGATCATATAAAAATTTTTGATTAAATAGTTTTTCTAATTCCATAAACTTCGATCCGTATGATGTTGTTATTTCGTGTAATATTGGAGTTAGAAAAAAGCCTGTAAATTGGTTTGTGATCGACCGAGTATTAGAGCGTGGACGTCATGTGTGCCTTCATAAGTATTTACCGTTTCTAGGTTCATTAAATGCCGGAATACATGAAAATCTTGTGAAATCCCGTTGCCACCGTGCATATCGCGAGATTGCCTGGCAATGTCCAATGCTTTTCCACAATTATTCCTCTTTATAAGGGAAATCATTTCTGGTGCAGCCCTACCCTCGTCCATTAGCCGACCAACCCGCAAGCAAGCCGTTAATCCAAGCGTAATTTCAGTCTGCATATCAGCCAATTTCTTTTGAAAGAGTTGAGTTTGAGCTAAGGGCTTCCCAAATTGCTTTCTGTCTAAGCCATATTGTCGTGCCGCATGCCAGCAAAACTCAGCAGCTCCAATAACTCCCCAACTTATTCCATAGCGAGCTCTATTTAAACAGCCAAAAGGTCCTTTTAGACCTTCAACGCTAGGAAGTAACGCTTCATCTGACACCTCGACACCATCCATTACAATCTCACCTGTAACAGAAGCCCTTAAAGACAACTTTCCCTCAATTTTGGGACTTGATAAACCCTTCATATCTTTTTCAAGAATAAATCCTTTTATCTTACCGTCGTGAGCGTCAGATTTCGCCCAAATCACGAATACATCTGCAATTGGTGAATTTGATATCCACATTTTAGAACCTGTTATTCGATATCCATCTTTAGTTTTTTGTGCTCTGGTCTTCATAGAAGCTGGATCAGAACCTGCATCTGGTTCTGTAAGGCCAAAACACCCTACCATCTCACCACTTGCTAAAGCTGGTAGATATTTTTGTCGCTGATCTTCCGTACCATAAGCATATATTGGATACATCACTAAGCTCGACTGAACGGACAGCATCGAACGATAACCACTATCAATCCTCTCAATTTCCTGTGCAACTAATCCGTAGGACACATAGTTTGCACCCAGACCGCCGTATTGCTCTGGAATGGTTATACCGAGAAGGCCCATTTTTCCCATTTCTGAGAAAATTTCAGGACAGACTTCCTCACCTGCAAAACCTTCAACTACTTTGGGCATTAAAACATCATTTGCAAACGATGCCGCACTTTCTTTGATTAGCACCTCATGTTCTTCGAGCAAATCTGAAAGCTTAAAGGGATCTAACCAGTCAAAATCATTTAAGTCTGGTGCATCTTTGGTTTTATAAGAGGCCGATTCAAAGTTCATTTAAACATCCATATCCTGTCATAAGTTTTTTAGTGTCCTAGCCGTATTTAATTTTGACTGATTTTATAAACTAGAAATATATTAAAGCTTAATCAAAATTATCGAATTCAACATAAATTTTTTAATTTACTGAGTACACAGGTTAATAATACGAATGTACTTAGTGCATAGACTAAGCTGCAGCAAGTCATAAACTCAAGTTCATTTGATCCAACATAGCCTTGCACAATGGTGTGCACGGGTTGCCAAGTGAAAATAAAATTGAATAGTGTTGGTCATATTCTGGTTTAAAGAAGGTATAATTACTGCCTTGATCCTTTAACACATGCAGCATGTCCTCAGTTTGCCTAATCCACTCTGTAGTCTCCAAGCCCCCCACCGCGATAACCAATTCGACCGACGGATCTGGCGGGTTGTAAACGGGGCTGAGTTCTTTGCACTCGTTTTGCTCAATCATTAATTCTTCAGAACCAGGGACTAAAAATATTGGCTCTAAATCCAACATGGCGCTTACAATAGTAGCTCCTTTAATAACATTTTTTGGCAATCCTAATGATAACAAAGGCTCTGATATACATAGCATTGAAGCCAAATGGCCGCCGGCAGAATGTCCAGATATATAAATCTTATTTTTATCTCCATTTACTTTTTCAGCATTTTCATAAACCCATTTTAAAGCTAATCTGACTTGTTCAATAACCTTATGCAGACTAACAGTTGGGCAAAGATCATAATTTACAAGTACAGATGCACCACCAGCATCAACAACTGCAGGAGCTACAAGCGAATGATCAAAACTATCCAAAAAACGCCAAAATCCTCCATGTACAAATATATTTATTGGCGAGTTCTTATTCTTTGCGGGAAAAATATCCAAAGTTTGACCCTTAGAGGATCCGTAGGAAACTCTTGATATATTGTCATATTTAGATCTTGCGTATTCGCTAAACAAGGACCAGTGAGCCTTCCACACTGGATGCTCTGGAACGGCCTCACGAGGACTGTACTGATAAATCAATTCCTCTTGGGTGAAATCTAGATATGACATTCTTTTAGTTTCCTAAGTTAAAAAGTGATTTTATACCTTCGCTGCAGTAGCACAAATTTCTATTTTCCAATGAGGTTGGGCCAAAGCATCAACAACCAACAAGGCAGCAGCAGGTTCGGGAAAGGATTTGCAACTATTGAAAACCGCGGCACGTCCTTCACGATAGCCCTCGATGTCATCAGTACTTGTGATGTATGTGCGTGTCTCCACTAGATCAGCTAATTCCATATTTTTAGCTCGAAGAATTATTTCAATATTACGAAAACATTGGCTGGTTTGTTCAGCCATTGCATCTGACATACTACCATCAATTCTAACGCCAACTTGGCCACCAATTATCAGTGTTCGAGCGTTTGGAGGTATCTCAACAGCCTGGCTATAACGAGTAAACGGCTGCGCCATGTTAGGAGGATTAAATCTGTCTATTGTCTTAGTCATTTTTCTCACTCTATGTACTTTTAAGCCCAGTTAACAATCAAGGTATCCAATTGCCCATAAAATTGGCAAGGTTGAGCTTTTATTGATAGATTTAATCTATCAATAAACTATTTAGTTTGACCAAGAGGAACTTCGAAATGAAGCTAAATTAAAAGCAATCTGCTCTTTAAAGAATTTTGGATAATTAAATGCAAAACCGCCAATTTATTCTAAAGTCCAGGCCAGAATATCTGGCAGGACCGGAAAATTTTGATCTAAAGATATCGCCAGTTTTGCCACTTAAACAGGGTGAGGCTAGAGTTGCTGTAGAAATGGTTGCGCTTTCTGCATGGCAAGGAATGAGAACAAAGGATTTTAAAAACTTCATTAGACCATTTGATCTTGGAGAATTAATTGATTGCGACGTTTTTGGAAAGATTATTGAGACAAAATGCTCTGACTTACCTGAAGGAGTTTCTGTCGTTGGTAGACTGGGATGGCAGGATTATGCAGTAATTAAACAAGAGCAAGTAAGCATAGTTAGTAAAGAATTCTCTGCAGAAGAATGGCTTACTGCGCTTTCTTCACCAGGGCAGACCCCATATTTAGCATTATCTCAGGTTGCTCGACCAATGCCCGGTGAAACCTTAGTGGTCTCCTCTGCAGCAGGAGCAATAGGAGTTTATACTGTGCAGTTAGGACTTCTATCAGGAATGCGCGTGATAGGAATAGCCGGCGGTAGTAGAAAAACTGAATTCGTCACTACAAAACTTGGAGCGCATGCATGCGTCGATTATAAATCAAAAAGCTTTAAGGCTGATTTAGCTAATGCATGCCATGATGGCGCCAATATTTATTTCGATTTAGTTGGTGGCGAAACTGCCGACGCTGTTTCTGAAAATCTTGCAAAAAATGCGAAAATTCTTATGGTAGGACGTGTTTCTGCAAATAACAGCAACGATCCCGAATGGGATCCAGCTAATATGCGGCATGTTTGGTCGCAAGAGGCTACAATTTATGCATTCTCGAGATATTCGTATAAAAATTTGTTCCCGTCAGTAAATGCAAAAATTGGCCGATTGTTAAAACAAAAACTTTTGAAAATGCATAACACCAATTTCAGTGGCTTTGAGAATACACCATCAATTTTAAACCAAATGCTTTCGGGGCAGCACGTGGGTAAAGTTCTAATTAAGTACGCAGATACGAAAGGAAATAGGATTTAATGAAATTTTTTACTAGTAGGGGTTTAAAGGTTGGGAATGAGTAACTCTCAAGAAGTAATTAAAGGAAGTGAAGTTATTGCTTCGGCATTGGCAGATGCGGGAATTAAGATAATATTTACTCTAGCCGGTGGACATTTTCTTCCAACTTATGAAGCTATTGGATCTCAAAAGCGTATTGAAATAATTGCAGCTCGGCATGAATTGGGTGCCGGTTATATGGCGTCAGGTTACGCTCTGGCTTCGGGGCAAACAGGCGTTGTGTTTTCTGGCGCGCCAGGACCTGGTGCAACGAACCTTTTAACGCCAGTAGCAAATGCTTTTGCCGATAGCATTCCCCTTTTAGTGCTTACTGGCCAGGTAGATAGGCGTTACATGAATCGAAATATCCTTCAATATGCCGATAATATTGCTCTTTTTAATCAATTTTGTAAATCCTCGTTTCAGGCTGTCTCTGCAGTTGAAATACCCAATCTAATTTCAACAAGTTTGCAAATTGCAAGTTCCGATCGACCTGGTCCTGTCCACTTAGATATCCCTCAAAACATTCAAGCAGAATTAATTAACAAATATCGTAAAATTGAGATAGCGCAATTATCTAGTAATCCTCCTTCCAAAAATATGATTGATCAGGTTATTAATTTAATCAATCAAAGTATGCGACCAGTCATTATTTCCGGACATGGAGTTATCAGAAGTAACGGAACATATGCTTTGCTGGAGTGCGCGCAACTATTGGGTGCACCCGTCGCAACCAGTAGATCTGGCATTGGCAGTATTAATAGTTCTAGTGAGCATAGTGTTGGTATGCTTGGATTTTACGGAACAAGTACGGCTTCTGAGGCAGTTTCTTCTGCTGATTTGCTACTTGTCATTGGATGCTCCCTTGGTGAACAAACAACATATGGATGGAAACCTGATCTATTTGCTGAGGGATCAAAGATAATTCAGGTAGATATCGATCCCAAACAACCAAATCTTGTCTATGGTGTCGACATGGGTGTTCAATGTGATGCAGCTTGCTTTTTATCCTCCTTAGCAGAGCGACTTGGTAGCAAAACAAAATCATCTTGGTATTCAAAAAAGCCCATACCAATGTCAGCTAAAAATAATCCTACGCAAGGTCTTAGTGCGGCTGATGTTTTGCAGAGCCTAAACAAATATATTTCTGATAAAACACTGCTCTCCGGTGACATTGGTAATCACAGACTATGGATTTGTGATCAGTTAGAAATAACTTGTCCAGAGCGTTTGCTTCAATCTTGTGAATTTGATGCAATGGGTTTCAGTTTACCTGCAGCCATCGGTGCCGCAATATACGATAGAAGTAGAAAGGTTATTTCAATAAGTGGCGATGGTGGCTTTATTCATACGATGGGTGAACTAGCAGTAATTAGGGAACTGAACTTGTCTCTAGTTATTGTTGTGTTTATTGATGGAGCCTTAGGAATTCTAAAACATCAGGCAGAGGAGATGTGGGGGCGAGATTATTTTGTAAATTTGCAACCCATTGAGTTCACCAAGGTTGCAGAAGGTTTTGGGATACCTGCGGAAAGTATCGAAAAGATCGAAGATCTTGATGAAAAGATATCATGGGCATTGGAGATTTCTGGACCCTCTTTATTAGCAATAAGAATTGATAAAGATGAAATTTTCCCACCTCTCCGTAGCAAAATTGAGCAGCGAAAAAGAGATTTAATGACCAAATAAGTTTTTAGAAGAGAAGATAAAAGGAGGAAGACTATGAAAAATTTGAAAAATCTAAACTTAAGAACTTTTATAGCTACTTTAGTAACGACTTTTTTAGCTATGTCAGGTTATGCAGCGGCAGAAATAAAAATGGTTTACGCTGGGTATCCAAGCCCTCAGATTTCATCGGGAAAGGCAGTAAACTTTTTTGCTGAACATGTTGAAAAACGCACTGATGGTGCCGTTAAAATTGAAGTGAACCACAGTGGAAGTTTATATATTGAGGAAAAAGCAATAGAAGCGCTGCTTGCAGGAGCTATAGACTTAGCTGCGGCAGGAACATCGACTATAGGAGTCTTTACGCGGCATTACGATTGGGTGAATCTCCCTTATATTGTAAGTGGCGACATGAAAGTTGGACCTGTACAACTTCAACAAATGATGAACAGTGAAGTTGGATTGGAAATACAAGCCAAAGTTGAAAAAGAGTTAGGTTTGAAAGCCATATTTATGATGTCCAGTAATGGAGGCCCGCGAGCTATTGCAACAAGAAAAACAAAATTGCAAACTCCAGCAGATATCTCGGGAACTAAACAAAGAGTCAGTTTAGCGCCTCTAGATGTTACAATCAATAAAGCATGGGGAGCGAACCCGTTACCAGTTCCTTGGGCAGATACTTTTACTGGTTTCAGCCAGGGGATGTTTGAAGGTGTTCAAATACCAATACCACATATCCACAATGTAGGTTTTGATGAAATGTCAGAATACGTGTCTATGGTAAACTTTCAGTACCTTCCTCAAGTAATGTGGGTAAGAGTAGATTACTGGGAAAGTCTACCTCAAGATATAAGGGATACTATGGTTGAAGTTGGAAAAGAAGCCGCGCTTTATGAGCAAAAGGTAGACCAGGAAATGCATCAGGAATTTCGAGATGCAATCACTAAAAGGGGTACAGAGATAATCGATTTAACACCTGCGCAAATGGCTGAATGGCAAGCCGCTAGCGAGTCAGTATATACAGACCCTGCAGTAACTAAACATACGCCACCAGATCTTTTAAATAGGTTGCGCAAAGCAGGTGAGTTAGGCGGTTAATTAAATAAAAAAAAAATTTTAGAGATGCACGTCAAATTTCAATATTGACGTGCACCTTCATTTTTATTGAAAAATTTATATAATTACGATTTGATCCATTTATGAAAAATACAGACAGAAACCTTCCAAATTTAATCAAATTATTTATTCTAGTACCTGGGTTTTTATTCATAATTTGTTTGTTAAGCATTAATATCTTTGACAGGTTTGTACTAAATGGCACGCTCGGACTCATGTGGGTTGAGGAAGTAACTGTAATTGTTATGGTATGGTTAATTTTTTTATCGACCGCGGCTATAGATAGGCAAGAGGGCCATATAAAAATTTCGATAGTCGCAATACCGAAGAGAGTGAATAGAATCCTTGAGGATGCCGTGATGATCGCCTTCTTTGGTTTTCTTTTGTGGTCAACATACGAACTTCTGCCAAAAGTGTTTTCAAAGTATGCAGCAACCGGTTGGTCCATAAAAATTGGATATTATGCAATAATTTTTGGCTCAAGCCTCACGATATTTTGTCGACTGATAAAGTATTTACCGGAGAGATTTTCCAAATGGTTTTAACCGCTGCAATAGCAGGATTTGGTACTTTATTTTTATTGGCAATATTAGGCTTTCCTCTAGCGGCATCTATGGCCCTAGGTGGTGTTATAGGGATGGTAGTGGCAGGCTTTCCTCTCATTGGAGCACCCATTGCTGTAATGGGAGTTTTGGGTAATTTTGCATGGCTAGCATTGCCACTTTTTATTATCCTTGGTGGACTGTTGTCCCAAATAGGAGTAGCCAAAGGACTAATCTCACTTGGTGAGATTGTTGGCAGACGCGTCAAAGGCGGAATATCCCAAGTATTAATAACTTCATCTTTATTCATGGGTGGTATGACAGGCTCAACATTGGCAGAAGCGGGTATGCTTTCATCTCTTTTTAAAAAGGATATGGAAACATTAGGTTATCCAAAAGGATATTTAGCCGGTCTAATTTCCTGTGCCGGTCTTATAGGTGCTTTGATCCCACCATCTAATGTGTTGTTAATACTCGGACTTTCCGGCCAAATGTCAATTCTGAGACTTTGGATTGCAGGAATATTACCCGGCATATTATTAGCACTTGGCCTTATGCTTGTCGCTGCTCTGATACAAAATAGATACGAAACGATAGACAGTGTAACTTTTGTCAGTCAGGACAAAACCCTTTCGAAAAAAAGTAATTCTTTATTGTATGCGTTACCCGGCTTATCTGTGCCAGTTTTCATATTAGGTGGTATGAGAATGGGCATATTCTCACCCGTTGAAGCTGGTGCAGCCGGAATTTTATTTGGTTTACTTCTTGGGTTTATATGGTTTCGAAAAGAAATGGCTATAAAGAATTTAGCTGATGCCTTCAGCCGCGATTTGTTGAGCGCTTTTAGTTATCTTCTCTTAGTGGTAGGAGCGGCTATCTTTGGTGTGCTAATTGTAAGGCTTAACATTACTTCGATAGTCGAGCAATTTTTTACCGATCAAAACTTTTCAACTACTCAATTTATGATTGTTAACTTTTTGATATTTTTTCTAATGGGATTTTTTATAGAAGCCGTCCCCATTATGCTAATATTTTTTCCACTCATGCTGCCAGCGGCTCGAGCGATAGGTATAGACCCAACCCATTTTGGAATTTCCTTTAGTATGATAATATTATTAGCTAATCTAACCCCACCAGTCGGAGTACAAACTCTGTTTGTCTGTCGACTTTTAAATGTATCTGTTTCAGAGTGGTGGAGACATGGCAAATACTTTTTTTTCGTAGTTCTTTTGGTAACTTTTGGGGTGATGTTTATTCCACAAATATCGCTATTCCTACCCAGTAATCTTCTCAACTAAAAAAATCTCAACAACCATTTATTTGATCTAACATAAATATTAAATTTTTATTACTAGATCTTTTCAGCCATACAGCGGACGTTGTAACTATACTTTTTACGTCATTTATAGGCACAATTTTTAAACCAAAGCGTGACGTATTTTCTATGCATTTAGGATAAATTAATGTTCCAAGCCCAGCCATAACCAAAGACAATAGTTCCTCTCTGAGGTGCGCTGTTTCACGAATTCTGGGCTGGAAACCCCGAGATGTGCAGAGCCTTGTAACTAAATTATTAAATCCAGACCATGTTGTATCACCCATTACGAAATCTGCGTCTTTTAAATCATTTAGCTTAATACCTGAAGAATTACTTAATTTGTGATTAGGAGGTAAAACCGCTACCAATCCCTCCCTAGATATTGGTTTTGAGCAAAGATCTTCTGGAAGAGTGTTGTCGTTACTCATGATAAAACCAAGATCAATGGAACGTTTATATACCGCCTCAATTTGATTTCTCGAAGAAATAAAATTTAAATCAACATGCACATTTTTATTTACTGAACGAAACTTTGTTAGGATCTCAGGCAGGGGCCCAAGCATTGCAAAATCGATATAGCCAACTGATATGCTTCCACCACCGCCGGATGCAACGTCTTTTGTTGAAGTAAGCGCGATATCCAGACGATCAAAAATTGACGGTAAATGTGTATATAACTCTTTTCCAGCTGGCGTAAATTTTACATTCCTCGTGCTTCTCTCAATAAGCGATACACCTAACTCACGCTCAAGATTTTTAATAGCTACAGTGAGCGTTGGCTGCGTTAGTTCCAAATCAGTGGCCGCTTTATGATAACTACCGCTCTCTATTATTGCCCTGAAAATTTCTAAATGTTTTAACGTTACTTTCATGACTTTAATCTAATATGATTTTTCATATTTCATAAACACATAAATATTTTTTATCCTAGCGCGTAACCTGCTCCGCGCACAGTACGCACAAGATCCTGCTCTCCATTCTTGCAAAGGGCGCGCCTAAGCCGCCCTATATGCACATCTACTGTTCGAGTGTCTACATAAATGTCTCGACCCCATACTCGATCCAATAAAGATTCTCTAGACCATACTTTCCTCGGTTTTTCTAAAAAAGTGGCTAACAACCTAAACTCAATAGGTCCTAGCTTAATATTTTCACCGGAGCGAGTAACTCTATAGGTCTCCATATCAAGTTCAATACCCTCAAATGAAAGTTTCTCAGCAACCGCTGCCCCTCTTACGCGCCGAAGCTGCCCTTTAATCCGAGCTAATAATTCTTTAATACTATAAGGTTTTGAAACATAATCGTCCGCGCCGATTTCTAATCCTCTAATCCGATCGACCTCTTCAGATCTAGCCGATAACATGATAATCGGAGTATTTTTCGTCTTCGCTGAAGACTTTATCTGCCGACATAATTCTAAACCGCTAAGTTTCGGCATCATCCAGTCTAGGACTATCAAATCTGGTCGATAATCTTCTATTAGTTCCCAACCAAGTTCACCATTTTCAGCGCAAATTACCTCATAACCGGCCTCTTCCAAATTATGTTGCAATATAAGACGTTGAGCCTCTTCATCCTCTATCACTAAAATCGTTGTTCTAACCATATCTTAGCCCTCTTTAGCTAACACTCTTTGGATCAACTTTAGTCAGGGAAGTAGTGTCTAATTTTGGACGTTCCTCGGAGGGATATTCGCCTGTCGCAACATAAATTGCTTGCTCGGCTATCGAAGTTACGTAATCCCCAACTCTTTCGATATTTTTCGCTATGAAATGAAGATGCATACAAGTTGTAATATTTTTTGGGTCTTCCATCATAAATGTCAAAAATTCCCGGAAAAGAGCGTTATAGTGAAGGTCAATGTCCTTGTCCTGTATAATGACGGCCTCCGCTAACTCTACATCCTTGCGGACATACGCATCCAGAGCGTTATTCATCATCAAAATAACATCCTTAGTCATGCGCCTTAAAGAATTACTTCCTTGCTCAGTTATTAGTGATGGTTCCATTACCAAAGATCGCTTGGCCATATTTTTTCCATAATCACCAATTCGCTCTAAATTTGACGCCACTTTAATAAAGGAAAGTGCATACCGAAGATCCGTAGCAGCGGGAGATCTAAGTGCAATAAGCCTAACCGTTTGAATATTTACCTCCTCCTCCAGTGAATCGATAACTTGATCGTGCTCTTTGACCTTTCTTGCTAACTCAATGTCAGATTTTACTAAAGCAGCAGCCGCATCAAATAAAGACTTCTCAACTAATCCACCCATTTTCATTAGCGTGGATTGAATTTTTTCTATGTCCTCGTCAAAAGCAGATATAATATGTTTTTCAGCCATTCCTTATCCAATCTTTCCGCTAATATAACTCTCTGTTCTAGGGTCAATTGGTTTAATAAATAATTCCTCAGTATCCCCGTACTCAACTAAGTCACCAAGATGAAAAAAAGCTGTCTTATTACTTACCCGTGCTGCTTGCTGCATTGAGTGAGTTACTATCACAACACAAAAGTTTTCCTTAAGATCATTGATCAATTCCTCAATTTGAGCAGTAGCAATTGGATCTAGCGCTGAACACGGCTCATCCATAAGCAGAACTTCCGGCTGGGTTGCAATTGCTCTTGCAATGCACAATCTTTGTTGCTGACCACCAGACAAACCAGTTCCTGGTTCAGATAATCGGTCCTTTACTTCTTCCCAGAGCGCCCCACGGCGCAGTGCCATTTCCACTATTTCATCTAACTCAGTTTTTGATTGTGAAAGTCCATGGATTCTTGGTCCGTATGCTACATTGTCGTAAATTGATTTGGGAAACGGATTAGGCTTTTGAAAAACCATTCCAACTTTTGCCCTCAATTGCACTGGGTCAACTTCGGGGTCATAGATATTTTGCCCGTCAAGTAGAATCTCACCCTCTACACGACAGGTATTAATTGTATCATTCATCCGGTTTAGAGATCTCAAAAACGTAGATTTTCCGCAACCTGAAGGGCCGATAAACGCCGTAACGGTTTTATCTTTTATCTCAACATCAACATTTTTAATTGCATGCTTATCTGCATAAAATACCTGAACGCCTTTTGCTGAAATTTTTATTTCATTTTTCATACATATTAACTCTTTTCAAAAGACTTCTTTAACCTACCAACGACGTTCAAAACGACGGCGCAGAATGACAGCAACAGTATTCATAGTAATTAAGAATACTAATAGAATAATTATTCCCCCCCACGCTCTTTCATAAAAGGCAGGATCAGATCTCTTCGCCCACTCATAAATCTGTGCAGGCATTGCAGAGTTTGGCGACGCTAAACCCTCAATAATGCCGGTTGGCATATTTGTAGCAATATATCCTATCATTCCAATGAGTAGCAATGGTGCGGTCTCTCCTAAAGCCTGCGCTAATCCAATGATAGTTCCAGTTAAAATCCCTGGAGCTGCTAATGGAAGGACATGATGAAAAACAGTTTGCATTCTTGATGCACCAACTCCTAAAGCAGCATCTCGGATACTAGGAGGGACTGACTTTAGTGACGCCCTGGTCGAGATTATAATTGTTGGAAGGGTCATTAACGTTAACACCATTCCACCAACAAATGGTGCCGACTGCGGCAAATGCATAAAATTAATAAAAACAGCTAAGCCTAAAATACCGAATACAATTGAGGGCACTGCGGCTAAGTTTGATATATTAACTTCTATTACATCAGTAATCCAGTTACGAGGAGCAAACTCTTCCAGATAAATGGATGCAGCAACTCCAATCGGAAGAGATAATATCAATACAACCAGCATCATGTAAAAAGAGCCTACCATAGAAACCCCAAACCCAGCAGCTTCTGGTCTCATATCAGAGGCGTCAGACCCCAAAAGGAAACCTAAGTTGAACTTTTTCTTTATTATTCCTAGCTCAACAAGTTGATCCACAAGATCTAATTGCTCAGGCGATACGTTTTTACTATTTTTAATGGTCTCCCTTGTGACCCTCCCCTTAAGATAGCCATCAATCCAACTGTTTGTTAGGAATTCAAATGAGACCGTTTGGCCAATAAGATTTAAATCTTTTAATACAAAATTTCTTAACTCCGATGCTGCACTTTTTGATAAAATTTTGCTCACGTTCTTAGAAGATAAATCTGTTACAAGGTTTTCTTTTGAAATTAAAACTTCAAAAGATTTTTTTATCAAAGGTGTATACCCAAAAGTAGTTACCTTTTTAATGTCGGCTAAGTCTCTATTTCCCTTTTTATCCAACTTTGCTTCAATTAACTCTATCTCAATCGTGATAAATGTCTGCTGAAATGCATTTAAACCCTTGGAAAGTATCGTTCCAATCAGAATTATAAGCATTAGAAGGCCAATAGAAATTCCGATTAAACCATATAAACGAAAGCGTTTTTCAGCTGCAATTCTTTTTTGAGATAAGCTCGATATCGAAGACAAAGAGGTCTTGTTAATTTTCATTAATCATACTGCTCTCTGTATTTGCGAACAACATACAATGCTATCACATTTAAAACCAAGGTTATTAGAAACAAAGACAACCCAAGGGCAAAGGCTACGAGAGTTTCTGGACTATTAAAATCACCATCACCGGTTAACTGGCTTACTATTCTAGTAGTAATTGTGGTCATTGCTTCCAATGGGTTGCCACTAAATTTTGCAATAGCACCAGCGCCCAGAACTACTATCATAGTCTCACCAATGGCTCTTGAAGCAGCTAATAATATGGCTCCAACAATACCTGGTAAAGCTGCAGGCAGAATTACTAGGCGTATGGTCTCTGATTGAGTTGCGCCTAATCCATACGAACCATCTCGAAGTGATTGAGGTACGGCATTTATTATATCATCCGAAAGAGATGATACGAATGGAATTAACATCATACCCATTACCGTACCAGCTGTCGCAACCGACCTAGCATCAGACATCCAGTTGACGCCAAATGCACCTCCGTTACCGAAAAAATCTCGTAAAAATGGGCCAAAAGTAATTAAAGCAAATAGCCCATATACAATTGTTGGAATTCCAGCAAGAACTTCAAGCATTGGTTTGACAATTGATCTCGTATAACTTGTTGCATACTCTGCTAGATAGATTGCTGAAAATAGGCCAACCGGAACGGCAACGAAAAGTGCGAAAATCGAGATGTATAAAGTACCAAAAAGTAAAGGAAGGATAGACATCTCGCTATCACCATGAAAATTTGGAGCCCAAGTGTAGCCAAAAAAGAAATCTTTCCAATCATGCAATTCAAAAAACTTGAAGGTTTCAAAAAGCATAGATACTACAATACCCAGAGTTGTAATTATTGCGATACCAGCAGCTGCTATCAATATTCCAAGCACAATGTTTTCAACATAGTATCTTGCTTTGAATCTAGGATTGACTTTAAAAATATAGACTGAAGCTACACCTGCCATCATTATAAATAAAACAAGGTGAAAGGTATTATTCGTATTCTTTTCTAATAGCCATAAATCGTAACCGACCTGAAATAGGAGGGGCCTTGTTTCCGGATCGAAGGGCTGATTGACTGAATCATAAAGTGAAGCCACCACCTCATAATTAATTTTACCGTTCTGGTTAAGTACCTCAGATTTTTTGGAGAGATCTGCAGATAAAAATGTATCTCTTATGATCTCAATCTGCCCAACCAAAAGAGAGAGATTTTCGTCGGGAGATATTTCTAGTGAATTGATTAAACTCTCAACAACACTGGCTTCAAAATAAAAAGGGATTAGCAACCACCATAAAAGGTAAATTATCAATACCGGCAAACCAGTACAGAGCAATCCAAACATGCCATAATAGTGAATTCGCGAATTAAGACTTTTGTAGTTATCTGTAACAAGATAAGAAACTCTGTATGAGGAAGTAAATACAACGACCACGACCAACACAACACCCACCAGAAGAAGTGTTGTTCCTGCCATCTATCGTCCCCCATCCATAACTTGTGAGCAAATTTCAAACTAAGTTTCAGTTATTAAAAAAAGATCACAGTATTATGAACTTTTTGTAACAGTATTATGACAAAATTATCCTTAGTTTAAAAATCAAGAAGAAGCAGAAAAGTAGAAATTCTCTAACTTAAAATTACTTAAGATTTTTAGCTCCGATCCCACTAATCAACAACATAAAGCTCGATGTAGCCAAGCATAACCAAAGACCACTTGCCTGATAAGTTATACCAGAAAGAATAGTACCAAAGAGTCGACCAAGGGCATTTGACATGTAATAAAAACCAACGTCTCAAGAGACCCTTTTTGTATTGGTAAATGAAAGTATCAAGTAGGAGTGAAGTGACGAATTAATAGCAAATAAAACTGCAAATACTAGGAGCCCAATCACCATTATAACCAAACTACTGACAGAAGTTCGGTCAATTAAAAACAATAATAAAGATAAACTTATAGGAGCAAGGGAAAGTATAATAATCCACCTAAATGGTGCTTCAAGCAGCTGTTTTTCCGTTTTATTTCTGACAAACTTTAATTTTGGCACCGAAGCCTGAATTATCCCATAGAAAATTATCCAAATGGCCATGAAAGAGCCAACTATGAAAAACGCAAAATCATTAACTGCTGAATTTTGCTGGGATAAAAACGTATAAAAATAAATTGGAACTCCGACTACAAACCATCTACCATAGCCTGGGTTTTAGCTAATTCCGGATCGCTAACCAGACCGTATTCAGCCAGTGGTCCATCGGGTCCAGCTATTTCGTCCGACACGAAGAACTGGATGTATTCTTTCAACCCAGGAATTTGGCCAATATGAGCATTTTTTACATAAAACTGAAGTGGACGAGATATAGGATACTCACCACTTGCAATGGATTCAGTCGAAGGCATAATACCGTTAACTTTTGAGGCATAGATTGTATCGGTATTATTTAGTAAGAAGGATAAACCAAAGACACCAATGCCCTCTTTGTTAGACGCAATTGATGCGAGTGTTTCGGTATAATCGCCATCGATATCAACCGATACGCCGTCGGTTCTTACTTTCATGCATTCTTTATCAGCTTCTTTTTTTGTTAGACCTGAATCCATAAGATATTTATGAGTGCCTGCTTTTTTACATCCTGCAACCATAACTTTTTTATCAAAAACTTCTCTTGTTCCGTGCTTAGTTCCCGGAATGAACATTTTTATATTTCTATCTGGAAAATTAGGATCTACATCCTTCCAGTTTGTTATTTCTGACTTGTCTGAAATAGCTAAATAAATATGTGCAGGGGCTAAATCTTCAAAACCTTTGGTTTCTAAACGAGATGCAAAGACAATCCCATCATACCCGATTTGTACTTTAGTATATTCACCAATACTAGTTTTACACTTAGCACCTTCATCTTCTTTCATGAGAGATGACGAATTTGCTATATCGGTAGTGTTTGTACCAACTCCTTCACACATTCTCTTTCTGCCAGCACCAGATCCACCCGATTCTACTACTGGTGTTGGAAAATCAAAATTCTCGCCAAATGCTTCAGCAACAATTGACGCATAAGGTAAAACGGTTGAAGAACCAGCTACGTGCACATAATCACGTGCGACAGCACCACCAGATGCTATCAATAGCGAAGACGCGGTAGCCAAAGCTAAATTTCGAATATACATTATAAAACACTCCTAATAAACAAATGATTCCCAGTTGGAATGATCAATAACTATGTTTTTAAGGAGTCTTTTATGTGAACCTTTTGTTACGGTTTTATGACAAATATCTTTAATTTATTCTATCGGGAAAAATTACAGAAAATACACTGCCATTGCCCGGCTCACTCTCCACTAGCAATCTTCCGTTATGACGCGCCATAATATGTTTTACGATAGACAACCCTAAACCAGTACCACCTTCATTTCGCGATCTGTGGTCATCTACTCTATAAAAACGTTCGGTAAGTCGCGCCAAGTGATGTTCCTCAATACCTATTCCAGTATCTTCAACGCTTACTTTGTAGCCAGTTGTCAGCAAAGATTTATGATACTCAATACTACTCATAATAACTTTGATCTTATTGCCATCTCCACCATATTTTATTGCATTCTGAAGAAGGTTTGTGAAAACTTGAACAACCTGAGAGTAATCTCCAATTATCAAGGGATCTGCTGCGTCCTGCACATATTTGATACCAATATTTTTTTTTGCCGCAGTGGCAGTAAGTATTTCCAGCACCTCACGCATAATATCGCCAAGGTTTACTTGTTTTGAGGGTAATTGTTTTTCTGCAGCTTCAACTCGTGATAAACCTAGCAAATCATCTATCAAGCTACTCATGCGTAATGACTCTCGTTCCATTACACTAAGAAACTGTTTTGCTTTAGACGGATTACTTTCTATTACTCCTGAAAGAGTTTCTGTAAAACCAAGTATTGAGGTAAGGGGCGATTTTAATTCATGACTTACGTTAGCCACGAAATCTCGTCGCATTTGGTTTGCTTGGACCGCGTCAGTAACGTCATCAAAAGACAGGCTAACTATTTTTAATTCTTTAGAATACTTCGCAGTTACCTCATATGTTCTATCAACTCCTGAAACCGTTTTATAAAAATTTTCTTTTTGTATTTCATTTGAGCCGGAAACATTTTCAAAAAGATTAATTATAGCTGGCTGTCTAATGGCCACATAAAAATGTCTATCTTTAAAATCATTACCCAACAAATCAACCGCAGCTTTGTTCGATGATATTACATAGGAGCGGTCGTCTATAACTAATATAGGGGTGTTAACGGTCTCAACAAAAGTATCTATAACTCTGATGTAATCGATATCCATCTTAGGTATGTTTTAAGGCCAATTCAAACTTTTCTGTTAACGAACTAATATCCTCCAAACCAACAGAAACACGAAAAAAACCCTCGGTAATCCCTAAAGTTAACCGCTCATCTTCTGAAAGACCTCTGTGAGAAGATGAAGCAGGGTGGGATAAGGTTGTTCCAACATCTCCAAGAGTTGGAGCAAACGCTATACCATCTAATTGCTTTACAAATCGATTTGCAGCTTCTCTCGTTTTATTTTTTAGCTCAAAACTTACAATATTACAGCCGTTTGAACCAAGATTTTGTTTAACATGAGCTGCATCAGGGTGATCAGGCAGGGTTGGATAAATTACTCTATCAACATTTTCGTTTACAGCTAAGTACTTAGCAAGACCCAATGCCGTAGCTTGACTGCTGTCAAACCTTAACGAGAAAGTCATTAAACCCCTTTCAGCTAGCCAGCATTCATAAGGACTTGGGGTAAGACCAGTTGTTACTATAAAATCGTAGATAGATTTATTTAACTTTTTATCTTTAGCCACCACATAACCAAGGGTTACATCTGAGTGACCAGCTAATAATTTTGTTACAGAATTTACCACGATATCAGCACCAGCACTCACCGGTTTGAAAGCCTTTGGCGTGGTGAATGTATTATCCACCAAAAGTTTAATATCTTTTTCTCTACATAAACTTACGATACCAGAAATATCAGCAACTCTTAAGGTAGGATTGGAAACCAATTCTACTAAAATCAGCTTGGTATTTGACTTAATAGCACCCTTAACTTTTGAAATATCGGTAACATTGGTTAGCGACACTTCAATGCCAAATCGTGGCAAATCAGATTTCATCAACCTTAGAGAGCGACCATATAATTGATCGCCACCAACAATATGATCCCCTGATGATAATGTCCCCATTATAGCTGCTGTAATTGCAGCCATACCGGAACCAGTAATAATTCCACCATCTGTCTGTTCAAGAAGATCTATCTGTTTGGCAAGAGCTGTTGCGTTTGGATGCCCTTCTCTAGCATATGTGTAGCCTTGGACACGCCCTTCGTACTGATCATCAAGCATATCAGGGGTTTCAGAGGCATAAACAACGGAAGGGTATATTGGCGATACTACACTAGCGCTTTCACCCGGTTGGAGTGAAATAGGACGCTGAATACTTTCATTTTTTTTCTTCATAATTTTAGACTTCAATGACATTTAGGCTTTTTATAAATCGAACTGCATTAGCCTGATAATTCTCAGCACTTTTTAGCAAAGCATTTATTGCATCTTCATCTAGCTCTTTAACAACTTTTCCTGGCATACCTAACACCATTGAGCCATCCGGTATGCTCTTTCCTTCGGTAATTAACGCCCCTGCTCCAACCAAACAGTTTTTACCTATTTGCGCACCGTTCAATATCGTTGCACCCATTCCAATTAAAGTATTGTCACCGATTGTGCATCCATGAAGCATTGCTTTGTGACCTATTGTACAGTTTTTTCCAATTGTCAGTGGAAAGCCTATGTCAGTGTGTAATACACAATTTTCTTGGATATTTGACCCAAATCCAACACTTATAAGTTCATTGTCACCTCTAAGAGTTGAGCAGAACCAAACCGAGGACTTCTCATTTAACTGTATCTTTCCAATTATATTTGCATCTTCTGCCACAAATACACTTTCATGGATCTCAGGGACATTTCCCTCAAAGTCATATATCGTCATTATTTATTCTCAAATTCATTATTCAATTGTCGCACATCATCTACAATTTTAGGCTGCTGGCTTAACTTTAATCTCTCAGCTGATACTATTGTTTTCAAATCATTTTCTGTCTTATCAAGATCATTGTTTATTAATACATAATCGTATTCGGGCCAATGACTGATTTCATCACGAGCCATCGCCATTCTGTTTTCAATAACATTTTCATTATCTTTTGCTCGTGATTTCAGTCTGCGCTCTAACTCAGCTATCGACGGTGGAAGAATAAACAAGGAAAGTGCATATTTTCCTAACGCAGAGTTCCGAATTTGCTGTCCTCCCTGCCAATCAATATCAAATAATACATCCTGTCCATTCTCAATTGCCTTAGCAACTGGCTCTTGTGGACTTCCGTACAGATTGCCGAATACCTCTGCATGTTCGAGCATTTCATGATTATCAACCATTTGTAAAAAGTTTTCTCTAGACTTAAAAAAGTACTCCCGACCATTCACTTCGCCCTCACGAGGCTCTCTAGTCGTCGCAGAAACAGAAAATACAATATTTTCATCCCACGCTCTCAATCTATCAGACAATGTTGACTTACCGGCTCCTGATGGCGAAGACAGAATGATAATTAAACCTCTACGCATCTGACCTATCGAAACTACCTACCTGAATTGCAATATTAGCGAACATCAACCTAACTCAGAATAAAGGTTAAAGATATAAGCAGCTCAACAATATTATACTACTGCCTGCGTGACAACGTTACCGTTTCGACGAGCAACTAGTTCCTCTGCAACTAGAAACGCTAACTCTAGGGATTGACTTGCGTTAAGCCTAGGGTCGCAGGCAGTGTGGTACCTATCAGATAAACTTTCATCTGTGACTGCTCGAACTCCACCAGTACACTCAGTTACATCCTGACCCGTCATTTCAAAGTGCACCCCTCCTGGTATAGTACCTTCCGCCGAATGGATTTGAAAAAACTCGCGAACCTCCTGAAGAACACTATCGAACGGGCGCGTTTTATATCCGCTGGACGACTTTATTGTATTCCCATGCATAGGATCACACGTCCATACGACATTTTTACCACTTTCTTGTACTACCTTGATTAATCGCGGGAGATGATCTCCAACCTTTCCTGCACCGAAGCGTGCGATTAGTGTTAATTTACCTGCTTCATTCTCAGGATTTAATTTGTCTAACAACTTTTTTAAATCATCTTCGGACATGGTAGGACCACATTTTAAACCTATCGGGTTTAATACGCCGCTGCAAAAGTTTACATGTGCACCATCTGGCTGACGCGTTCTATCGCCTATCCAAATCATGTGGCCAGAACCAGCTAACCACTTGCCCGAGGTAGAATCTAACCTGGTTAGAGCCTCTTCGTATTCCAATAGCAAACCTTCATGGCTTGTATAAAAATCCACTGTACGCAGTTCATTTGATACATGACTATTTAAGCCGGCAGCTTTCATAAAATCTAAAGCATCACTAATTCTATTTGCCATTTCCCTGTATTTAGAAGCTTTCTCCCCCTCAATGAAGCCAAGTGTCCAACCATGAACAAGGTGAACATCGGCATATCCACCCTTCGAAAAGGCTCTTAATAAGTTTAAAGTTGCAGCTGCTTGAGTGTAAGCTTGAAGCATTTTAGATGGATCTGGAATCCGTGCTTCTGGTGTAAACTCTAACTCGTTAATGATATCACCGCGGTAGCTAGGTAATTCCACGTCATTAATGGTTTCCGTTGGAGCCGATCTCGGTTTGGCAAATTGTCCAGCCATTCGACCAACTTTTACAACTGGAACTTTTGCGCCATAGGTAAGAACCATAGCCATTTGCAGCATAACTTTAAAAGTATCGCGAATACCATCAGCACTAAATTGCTCAAAACTTTCTGCACAATCTCCACCCTGAAGCAAAAAAGCATCACCTTTAGATGCAGCAGCTAGTTCTTCTTTTAGAGATCTGGCCTCGCCTGCAAATACAAGTGGTGGATAATTCGATAATCTTTGCTCTACTTTTGCTAAAGCTGCAACGTCAGTATAGTCCGGCATTTGAACCCGGGGTTTTGCACGCCAATCAGATTTTAACCATTCGTTCATCCCAGACTCCTTTTAAAAAAATGTCATAACCATAACTTATAATAAAATTTTTGAAAAAGAACCATACCACTCAGCTGAAATGTCTTGACGTTGTTAAAAAAACGCACAAGGTATTTTTAGGTACTAATCTTTAAGATTAGAATTTAGTTGTGTCAGGCTATAGTCATGAATCTTCAAGACGAAAAAGTAATAATAGATATCGATGCACCTGATAACATACCTCGTCGTTTCGCTTTTCTTTTAATGAAAGATTTTACATTACTGTCGTTTGCATCAGCCGTAGATGCACTGAGAATTGCTAATAGAATGTCCGATAAAACAATCTATAGTTGGTTGTTTTTAAGTGAGGATGGTAATCCAGTGTCATGCTCAGCGGGCACTTCTTTTAATGTTGATAATAATCTTATTGATTTACATCGCGACGATACAATTATGGTTTGTGGTGGTATAAATATAAGTGAGACAACCACAAAACCTATTTTAAATTGGATCCGTAAAGAAACCCGACGCGGATTAAAAATTGGTGGTTTGTGCACTGCAGCCTTCACACTAGCCAGAGCAGGTATACTAGATGGAAAACGTGCAACCACTCATTGGGAAAATCAAGATAGTTTTTCTGAAGAGTTTGTAGAGGTAAATCTTACAAAATCCGTTTTTATAATCGATGGTAATCGTATGACGACCGCCGGGGGAACATCTTCCATAGATTTATTCCTAAAAATAATTGCTGATGACCATGGGGAAGAATTGGCTAACGCTGTAGCGGATCAAATGATTTATAGTTCAATCAGAACGGATCAAGATAGTCAGCGGCTTTCTGTGCCGACAAGAATAGGCGTTAGACACCCAAAGCTGAGCCTAGTTATACAAATGATGGAAAAGAATATAGAAGAACCAATTAGTCCCTCAGTTCTTGCGAAAGATGTTTCGATGTCTACCCGCCAGCTCGAGAGATTATTCAGACGGTATTTAGATAGGAGTCCAAAGCGTTACTATATGGAATTGAGACTTCAAAAAGCTCGAAACCTTTTAATGCAGACAGATATGAGCGTAATTAATGTAGCATTGGCGTGTGGTTTTGCGTCGCCATCTCATTTCTCGAAATGTTATAGAACACATTATGACACAACTCCGTACAGAGAACGAGGATCAAAATCCTCAAGAAATGTAATTTAATATCTGGGTTCTGAGTGAAAATTACTTTTCAGGTATCATACCACGTGGATAAAATCTCAACATTAAGAGTAGGAACAAACCCATTGTTAATAAACGCATTTGAGCAACACTGTCTAATAAATGCAATCGAATAGGACTGTCAGGATCCATAGGTGCAGTTATGAGATCAACCAACCAGTAACCGATCGGTTCAACTTGCACCCATAGGAACCATACTAAAAAACCACCTAAAATCGAGCCTAAGTTACTTCCAGACCCTCCAACAATCACCATTACCCATATTAGGAAGGTAAAACGTAGTGGCTGATATGCGCCAGGTGTTAACTGCGCATCTAAAGTAGTCATCATTGCTCCAGCTATTCCACACACAGCAGAGCCGAGGATAAAGATTTGCAAATGTCTAGATTTAATATCTTTACCCATAGCTTCTGCTGCAGTTTCATTATCTCTTATCGCCCTCATCATCCTGCCCCAAGGACTTTTGAGAGCTCGTTGGGAAAACCACACTAACAAAAGAAGCACTAAACCGAACAAACCCGCGTAGGCAATCTTAACAAATAAAGTTGAAGCAGTAGTTGGATCCAATCCAAAATTAGCAGCTCTGTTTACAAAATCCTCGCTTGCCTGCAAATCAATTTCATATGGAACGGGCCTAGGAATTCCAGCAACATTTTTGACACCACGTGTCATCCAATCTTCATTTCTCAGTATTGCAATTATTATCTCAGATATTCCTAAGGTTGCTATGGCTAAATAGTCCGATCTTAGTCCAAGTGCCGTTTTCCCAATTATCCATGCAGCACCAGCAGCCAATAACCCGCCCACAGGCCAAGCAAACAGCACCGGCAATCCTAATCCTCCCAAGTAACCTGTTGCGGCTGGATTTACTGCTTCAACGGCAATCACGCCGGGAGTAAGAATACTTTTATAAATGAAAAAACCACTGATTAAGAAAATTGAAATTGAAATAAATCGCCAGCTAGCATTTTTTATTTTTTTATATATCAGAACAGATAGAGCGATCGTTACAACACCAAAAATTAATCCAAGCAAAATGCGGGTACCGCCTGCATTCCAAGCCTCAGGTACCGGCTGCATAGCAACCAAAACAGTAGCTAGACCTCCAAGTCCTACAAACCCCATGATGCCGACATTAAGAAGTCCAGCAATTCCCCACTGCAGATTAACCCCAAGAGACATGACCGCACTGATTAACCCCATGTTCAAGATAAATAGGGCTGAGTTCCAACTTTGAACAAAACCAGTAATTACAATTAACAAAAAGACGGCCGAAAACAAAAAATAAGTTTTAATATTTTCATTCATAATGATTTACCCTTAAAAAGCCCGGTTGGCTTGAAAAGAAGCACCACCAATAAGATAGCAAAACTAACAGCAAATTTATATTCAGTTGCAAGCAATTGCATTAATCCGCTCGGTGCAAATTGTTCTGGAAGTGTATACATTAAAACCTTTTTCCATGCATAAGTAATAAATACCTCAGAGAATGCTATTAAAAAGCCACCGGCAATCGCACCGAGCGGATTTCCCAAACCACCTACTATTGCAGCAGCAAATATCGGTAATAATAATTGGAAATACACGAATGGTTTAAAACTTTTATCAAGGCCATATAAGGTACCTGCTATTGTGGCAAGAGCAGCAACAATTAGCCATGTATATAGAACAACCCGCTCGGGATTTATTCCAGAAAGCAAAGCTAGATCTTCGTTGTCAGAAAAAGCTCTCATAGATTTTCCAGTTCTAGTCCGATTAAGGAACCAAAACAGAATAGCCACTACTAAAATTGCAGTAATAACAGTGATAACCTGTGTTGTTTTAATTGCTAAGCCCTCATCAAGACCGGTCAACTTTTTAAAATCTCTTGCTGAAATTATGAAGCGGGCACCGTCAGAAAAACGTTGATCGCCAACACCAATAATAAATCGAACTAACCCATTGTAAACGAACATAATTCCAAGTGAAACTATTAATAAAATGACAGGAGCAGACTTTTGTTTTCGGTAAAACCGAAGCACAACTCGATCCGTTCCTAAAAGTAACGCAGCAGTCACAACGATTGCTATGGGCAATGCGAGGAGTGCAGTTGGAAGTGGCGCAATAGAAACGCCTATACTTTGAAACCACCAAGTAAATAAAATTGCTACCATGGTACCAAATGCCATGGTGTCACCGTGCGCAAAATTTGAAAACCTAAGAATTCCATAGACCAAGGTAACGCCAAGAGCACCTAGTGCTAACTGACTTCCGTAAGCTATTGCTGGAATTACAACAAAATTGGATAGAACAATTATAGCGTGCAGAAATTCCATTTCTATCCTCCCAAGAAGGATTTTCGGACTTCTTTATCAGCCAATAAATCCTTTCCAGAGCCAGAAAAAGCGTTCCGTCCTTGCACAAGCACAAATCCTTTATGAGCAATTTCAAGAGCTTGCCTTGCATTTTGTTCAACCATTAAAATTGAAATGCCAGATTTTGCCACATCAATAATTCTATCGAATAATTCATCCATAACTATGGGCGAGACACCAGCTGTCGGTTCATCTAACATCAATACCGAAGGCTTTGTCATCAAGGCCCGGCCAACTGCGACTTGCTGTCTTTGGCCGCCAGATAATTCTCCCGCAGACTGATTACGTTTTTCTAGTAAAATTGGGAAGAGATTGAATACCTGATTCATTGTGACGGAAAAATCATCTTTTCTTATAAAAGCTCCCATTTCCAAATTTTCCTGGACGGTCATTGAGGTAAAAATATTTTGGTTTTGCGGTACAAATCCCATACCCTTTAAAACTCTATCTTGGGGCGATAACTTGGAAATATCTTCGCCATTGAGTTTTACTTTCCCTTTACCAAGACTTAACATACCAAAAATAGCTTTCATGGCAGTCGACTTACCCGCTCCATTTGGCCCTACTATGACGGCTATTTCACCCGGTTCGACCGAAACCGTGCACTCATGAAGAATATCAGGACCGTTACCGTAACCTCCAGTCATAGCCTCTCCTACTAAGTACGGTTCACTCATTGCACAACATTCTTCTCTTTGTTCTTGAGTCCAGTTCCTAAATAAGCTTCTATAACGTGCTCATTATTTTTTATCTCTGCTAAAGAGCCGTGTGCTAGCACTTTGCCCTCGGCCATACATATAACTGGATCGCAAAGCTTCTCTATAAAATCCATATCGTGTTCAATGACAACGAAAGTATAGCCTCTTTCTTTGTTTAAACGCTTTATGGCGTCTGCAATTGTGTTTAATAAAGTTCGATTTACCCCAGCTCCAACTTCATCAAGAAAAACAATTTTTGCATCAACCATCATGGTCCGACCCAATTCAAGTAATTTTTTTTGCCCTCCAGAAACTTGACCAGCTTTCTCATCAGACAAATGGGATATAGTCAAAAATTCTAAAACTTCGTCAGCCTTTGCGGTCAAAGCTCTTTCCTGATCGGCAATTCGCCTCCTACCAAACCAGGTATTCCATAACGTTTCCCCAAATTGATTAGATGGTACCATCATAAGGTTTTCACGGCATGACATTGAAGCAAATTCATGAGCTATTTGAAAAGTTCTCATTACACCTTTGTGAAATAATTGATGAGGAGCTAGACCTGTAATGTCCTCTCCACCAAGCAGTACTTTACCATTAGTTGGTTTATGCAAACCGGCAATAGCGTTAAATAGTGTAGTCTTTCCTGCACCATTTGGGCCAATTAAACCTGTAATGGACCCTTGTTCTATTGTTAATGAGACACCATCCACAGCATGAAAGCCGCCAAAATGCTTGTGTAAATCTTGAATTTCGATCAACAGTATTGTCCTTAGAAATAATCCTAATAAACAATACAGCCCGGCTTATTACCGGGCTGCATAAATACCTAAATATTAATAAGAATTATCGGAAAGCAACTGTCGTGGCTTCTCCGCCTTTCATTACTACTTCACGGTAGGTACCGGAAGCTTCTCCTGGTCCGATCAGCTCAACACCTGAAGCGCCTACATAATCGATATCCCCGCCACCACGCAAAATTTCTAGACCTTTTGCTAGCTCACCAGCACCAATTTTAGTACCAGGTGCGTTTGCAACCTTCATTATGTGATCTTTATAATCTGCTGGGTCTTTTGAATCAGCAGCTTGCATAGCGAGCATAATTAACGCTGCTGCATCGTATGACTCAGGGACAAATGGTGAGGTAGCATTAAAAGCACCGCCCACTAGAGCCGTAAAGCTATCAGCTAGTTCAGTAGAAGGCGCTGGATGCTGACCAGTTGATCCGTCAATATCAGAGCCAAACTTAGTGAGCGTATCGCTGATCATACCATCTGGAAAATGGAATGTATCAAATGCACCAGAGTCTAGAGAGGCTTGAATAATTGCTCCACCACCCTGATCTACATAACCTGCCACAACTAGCCTTTCTCCGCCTGCCGAAGCTAGAGCAGCAACTTCTGATGAGTAATCAGCTTTGCCTTCTTCATGTGGGGCATTAATGGTTATCGTACCACCCGCTGCTTCGTAAGCTGATTGGAAAGCATCTGCTAAACCTTTTCCATAGTCATTATTGGTGTATGTGACAGCCACAGACTTTATACCTTGGTCCATAAGAACCTCTGTCATCACTACACCTTGCCGTGCGTCTGATGGAGCAGTTCTAAAAAACAAACCCTTGTCCTCATTATTATTGTGAGAAAGGCCTGGGCTGGTGGCTGATGGAGAAACCATCACCATGCCATTTGGAAGTGCTACATTCATCAATGCAGCTCCGGTAACCCCAGAACAATCACCGCCAACAACTCCATCTACGCCATCAGCAGTAATAAGCCGCTCGATCGCTGCTTGAGCTGCTCCAGAGTCGATACAAGTTGTATCCGCTCTTATTGCAGTAACTTTTGCACTATCTAGTAGTGCTCCACTCTCATTTACTTCACTAATAGCAAACTCTGCTCCTGGCCCCATTTCTGCGACCATAGATTCGATAGGACCTGTAAAACCTAAAAAGACACCAATTGTGACCTCTTTACCATGTCCGCCGGCGAAAGCTGAAGCCGCAACTGAGGTTGCTAACGCAGTTCCGATTAAAAATTTTTTCATAAATTTATCTCCCTTTACTAAGTTGCAAGTACAAACTTAATTGAACTTAATTTCAACCCTTTAATTATGGGTTAAAGGCTAACCATAAATATTTAATACCGTCAACGAGGTAAGACTAAAATTTTAAGTTCAAATGTGCTGTATCACAAATATAATTTATAGAATTTATACTATAGCTTTTTCTAAAAATGGTTTTTTTTCGAGAATTCTATCAAAACAAAATGGAGATAGATCTAATGATCGAAAAGCCCCATGAATTATTAACTCTGATAAAGCTCTGCCAGTTGCTGGAGCTTGCTGCAAACCATGGCCAGAAAAGCCATTTGCAAAATAAAAGTTTTTAACTTCAGGGTGGCATCCCAAGATCATATTTTGATCAAAAATATTGTAAGCATAATGACCGGCCCAATAATTTTTTACCTTTATTGCTTCAAAATATTTTGACCTGTTAGCTAAAGCTGGCCAAATAATATCGTCAAATTCACAGTAATTTGGGGTAAAGTCGTTATAATCTACATCAACGTCATTTTTAGGCACGCAACCACTTATAAAAAAACTTCCCTCGGGTCTGCAATAAACACCTGAATTATCAACCATAAGCGGTAACGCACCATTATTTACAGACGCAGAACCTTGTGGAGAATTTGCACAATCAAAGACAAAAACTGTTCTCTTCCTTGGAGCAACCGGCACATCAATTCCCGCATAACCAGCTATTTCAGCCGCCCTCGCACCGGTAGCATTAACAAAATGCCCAGAGCAGATTTTTTTACCTGACTTCAGATTAATAGATTCAAGCACTTTCTTGTTTTTATTAAAACCTACCACTTCATCTTTCAAAAATTTTGCACCTAAATCTTGTGCTTTTCTTTTAAACCCATTCAAAAAGCCCACGTTGTCAAACCAACCCTCCCCAGATTTCCCATAGGACGCCAATTTAATATCAGTTGAATTTAAGTGTGGAAATGCGTTGGCAAGTTCAGAAGTTGACCAAAGAACAACGTCAGCATTATTTGCAAGCTGAACGCTGTTATTTTGTCTCATTATCTCAACTTGAAGATCACTTTTTGCTAAAAACAAATACCCACCTTCGTGAAATTTTAAAAATGGTCTGTCTCCATTGACGGACATCAAATCATGGAAATGTGAAATAAAATCATAGCCATATTGACTAATTTGAATGTTTAATGAATTTGAAAACTGTGTTCGCAGTGATGAAGCAGACAGTGTGGAAGAGGCATGTGTATGAGCCGGGTCTGGCTCAACAACTAGAACTGATCCGTTAAAGCTAGTATTAGCAGACAAAAAATAGGCTGCAGCACAGCCAATAACACCACCACCAATTACAATGACATCAAATGTTTCTTCCATCTTGTTTCTTATCCCTGAGACTGGAAATTTAACCTGTCTGGTTATTTAGAGCCATCTGTCTTATTTCACTTAAAGATTGTCTCGGCACTAAAGACTCAGAAGAAACATGCAGATCTAAAACCGCCCCATTTTCAGAACTTAGTGCTTGGCTAAAAGCAGCAGAAAATTCATCGGTAGTCTTAACGCTAATACCCAAAAAACCAAAGGATTGCGCTAATCCGATAAAATCTGGATTTATAATATCGGTGCAGCTTACACGTCCTGGATAATTTTTTTCCTGATGAACTCGTATAGTGCCATACGTTGCGTTATTTACTATTAAAATTATAGGAAATATCTGCGCTTGAGCAGCTGTTGCCAGCTCCTGACAAGTCATTTGGAAGTCCCCATCTCCAGCAAAGCAGATTACTGTTCTGTCAGGAAAGGCAGCTTTAGCTGCAATAGCCGCGGGAACACCATACCCCATAGCTCCACTTTGCGGAGCTAGTAAACGCGAGCCAGCACCAAATTGAAAAAACTTATTTGGCCAAACAGCAAAATTTCCAGCACCGTTTGTAATAATTACATCCGAGGGTAGAACCTTTTGTAAGTGATTCATTACTATGCCCATATCTACATCAGAAGGTTGTTCAGGAGCTACCAAGCTAGCTAAATAGTTCTCTCGAGCATTGGAAAACCAAGTATCCCAACGACCCGAGACCCTCTTCAGGCATTTTGAAAACTCATTTGGATTAGCCTGTATGGCGATATCTGGCTGATATATTTTTCCCAACTCATTTACTGAGGTGTGAACATGAATTAATTTTTGACTAGGCACTGGGACGTCCAAAAGGCTATAAGCATCGGTTGTCATTTCACCAAATCTTATGTTTATTGCCAGTATCAAGTCACTCTTTTTGATTAACTCGCGGACATGTGCGGGCATTCCAACACCTGCCTCACCACAAAATGAGTTTGAAAAATTATCAAATTGATCTTGATACCTGAAAGCAGCAATCACTGGAATCCGTGAAGTTTCAGCAAAATCTTTCAATGCATCTTGACCTGATTCATCCCAAGTGCTCCCACCTATTATTATCAATGGCCGGTTACACTCACTAAGTAATCTGTCTACATTGTCGATCGACGCACTGGAGGGAACAGCATTTTCGACAAAAATGGCTTTAGTTAAAACAGAAGCACTCGACTCTTGAGTTAAAATATTTTCAGGCAACGCCACCACTACAGGCCCAGGTCGCCCAGAAATTGCAGTAACCCAAGCTCGAGAGATAATTTCCGGTATCCTATCAACATCATTTATTTCTACGGTCCATTTACCTATATCTTTAAATGCGGTCTCATAATCGATTTCTTGGAACGCTTCGCGCCCTTTCATCTTGATCCCAACCTGACCAACAAACAAAATCATTGGAGAACTATCTTGCTTAGCCGTATGCACTCCAATAGCAGCATTCATGGCCCCCGGTCCCCGAGTTACGAAACACAGACCTGGCTCCTGCGTAAGTTTACCGTAGGCGGAAGCCATAAAAGAAGCGCCGCCCTCGTTTCTGCAAAGAATGAAATCAAAATCTTCCTTTTTATCGTAAAGCGCATCCAGAACTGCTAAGTAGCTTTCACCAGGAATCCCAAATCCCCTTTTAGCACCATGAGCTAGAAGGCAATCTATTAAAATTTTACCACCGATAGCCATAGTAGTTAAAAAACTCCGTACCTTTGTATTTATTGTTATTGAGTAAGCCTATGGCGTCAACCACGCAAAATAGAACTTTCTGGATCAAATGGTGGCTTATTTAATATAATTGCTCGATGAGGTTTGCCCAAAACCATAACATCTACTTCTTCTCCACTTTCTAAGCCTTTGACGAAACCTAACGCCAAAGACATATCAACAGAATATCCGTAACCCCCTGAAGTTACACGGCCAACGCCTTTTCCATCTTTAAAAATCGGCTCGCCACCCAAAGCATCAGCATTAGATTTCAGAACATCGTTTTGATTTAATTTTAATACCACTAGCTTTTCGCGAGCCGGCATTGACAAAACATCCTCAACCCTGCCTTTATTAATAAAATCCGGTTTATTGGAGATCAATCTCTCCAATCCAACTTCGTGAGGCCAATATTCAGGACTATATTCACGACCCCAGGATCCATAGCCTTTTTCTAAACGTAAAGACATTAAAGCCCTGCTTCCAACCGGGCCTCCTCCAATTTGGCTCGCACTTTTTATTAAGACTTCATACAGAGCTAATTGATCATGCTCCTCACAATATAGCTCCCATCCTAAATCACCTGTAAATGACACGCGCAAAGCCACGCACTCTATTCCAGCGATTACTAAATTGCCACTTTTAAAAAAGGGCCAAGCTTCTTTCGATAGATCCTTGTTACTTAAACGTTGAAGTAAGTCCCTTGATTTGGGCCCTGCCACATTAAACCCACAATAATCATTTGATTTACTAGTGAACTTAGTATCTTCATCAAGCTCTTTTAAATTAAAAAATCTTTGTTGAAAACCTTCTGCTGCTCCAGAACTTACTACCCAGAAAGTGTCATCATTTATTTTTGTTATGGTGGCATCAGCAGAAATACCACCCATTTTTCCAATTATCGGACTTAAACAGGACGCTCCAACTTTCTCGGGGATTTTGTTTGCAAAAATTCTGTCTAAAAATTCATGAGCACCGTTACCATGGCAAATATATTTCCCAAAATTTGAGATATCTATTATTCCAACATTCCGTCTCAGCATTAAGGCCTCTCGACGGACACTCTTCCACCAATCTTGTCTAGTAAAACCTGCAGTATCAGGCGTTTCAGAGTCAAAATATAGTGGATGTTCCCAACCGTAATTTAATCCAAAAACGCCGCCTAATTCCGTTTGAAATTTAAACGCTGGTCTTTTTCTAATTGGACGTCCGGCTTCTCTTTCTTCTCCGGGAAAATGTATTTTAAATCTATTGGCGTATTGATCGCGCACACGCTCCTTTGTGAATTTGTCACTACACCAATCACCAAATCTCGTTAAATCCCAAGCAAACATATCATATTGAGTTTCGCCTTTTGTAATCCACTCGGCAGCCAGCATGCCCATACCCCCAGACTGACTAAATCCAGGAATTACGCCATTACAACAGAAATAGTTACTTACCCTGGGCGCAGGTCCAAATAGTACATTACTGTCTGGAGACCAAATCATTGGACCATTAATAACTCTCTTTATTCCAACCTCTCCTACCGTTGGAACTCTTTCGATCGCTCTTAAAATATTCTCTTCAATTCTTTCTAGGTCATCGTCAAAAAGCTCATGGCCAAAATCCAAAGGAGTTGATTTTTCAGCCCAAAATTTCACTTCTTTTTCGTACGCACCTACAAGAAAACCGTTTCCTTCTTGACGAAGATAATACTCACCGTCTCGATCAGCCACAGAGGGTAACCTCCTATCAAGATTTTCGATGAAAGGAACTTTTTCAGTTACCAAGTATTGATGCTCAGTAGGCCTTAAAGGTAATTCTAACCCAGCCAGTCGGGCAACCTCTCTACCCCACAGACCAGCCGCGTTAATGATCCAGGTAGTGTTTATGTCTCCCTTTGTGGTTCTTACACACCACCCACCATCTTGCTTCTGCTCAGTAGCTACAACTTCTGTAAATTTATAAATTTCAGCGCCTCTCTCCCGAGCACCTACTGCATATGCATTTGTCACACCAGATGGGTCTACATTACCTCCACTTGGTTCATACATCACACACCTAATACCCTCTAAGTTTAGCAGCGGATGTAACTCTTTAGCCTCTTGAAGAGAAACTTCGTAAAACTCCATATTGTATAGTTTTGCCTTGCTTTCTTGCAGTCTAAGCTGATGTTCTCTTTGTTCAGTTTGCGCTAGATAAAGTGATCCTGGCTGAAATATTCCACAACTCTGCCCTGTTTCCTGCTCTAAATGTTTGTAAAGATCCATCGTATAGTGCTGAATACGACTAATATTTGTCGTATCATGCAAGCCGTGTATATTCGCAGCTGCATGCCAAGTGGAACCAGACGTCAGTTCATTTCTTTCTACTAGAACTGAGTTTGACCAACCGGCCTTTGCCAAGTGATATAGTATAGAACAACCAATAACCCCACCACCTATCACAACGGCTTGTACATCAGCTTTCATTAAAAAACGTCCCTACAGTTTACTTCTTGCTACTACCTTCAGTCTTAAAACAAACGGTACTTATTTGTTAGCGACATTTACTGTCGCATAATATTAAATTAATTTAATTATGAATATTCTTTCTCGAAAAAGTAAAATCCGTAAAATAGGCGAAGAGCAACATGTAAATATTTATGAACGTCGAAAAGTAAAATCTCATTAAAACTAACTTTAAGTAATAAAAACAATGTATAAATGCGTTAACTTAATCCTTTCCGCTGGTTACTCAACAAGAATGCGTGGTGCGGATAAACTACTTGAAAAAATAGACGGCGTTTCACAACTCTGTAGGATTACTAAAGCTGCGGCAGAAAATGGTGTTACTTTTATGACCCTTCCCTCGGCCGATCATCCCCGGGACAGGGCTGTATCAGCGATATCGGTTCAAAAGATATTTTTAAATAATAGAAATACTGGCATGGGAGCTTCAATAGCTGAGGGTGTAAAGTACATACAAAAAAATGAAACCAATGTTACTGGAATTATAATAATACCTGCTGACATGCCTTTGATAGATAGCAAAACTATCAAAGCATTTTTTAAGGCCCATTCTAAATTTCCAGAATCTATTATCCAAGCTGTAGATGATAATGGATCAGGACACCCAGTTTTATTCCCTCTTCATTACTTCAAAGACCTTATGGTACTCAAAAAAGAGACCGGAGGTAAAAAAATTATCAAGACAGCAAAAAATACTAAAGTATTAAAACTTGAAGGTAGCATTGCAACTCTTGACTTGGACACCCCTGAAGATTGGAAAAATTGGCGCAATAAGTAATTTGGCCAATGGCTTATTAAAAACAGCAACAATTAGAGGTGATCGGAATATCAATCTGACAAAATCAATAAATAAGCTGTATCATTTTTACTGTCAGACTTACATTTATGACCATAGATGTTAACTTCAATGACATTTGTTTTTGATCCCGATGCTTCTAAGGCAGGAAGCGTCGCATCGAATCCTAATCTATGCCAGTGCTTAGAGTTCACAGACAAAACTGCTATCCCCCCTTTTGATAATATTCTTTTTATTTCGTATAGTACATCGGGACCAACATGCCCGTGGGTAAAAGTTCCTGAACTTACAATCCCATTATAACTATTATCTTTTATGGGAAGGCCTTTAATCAAATCAGCGACGATAATCTTTGAATAAATACCCTTTTTTTCCGCCACCAATAGCATTTCCTCTGAAATATCCGTGGCATGAATTTCAAATTTTTTTAGCTTTTGTATCTCTATACCTAGCAAACCGGTGCCAGCTCCGATATCTAATACAGGCCCCCTACCTTTAAGTTTAATAAATTGGCTCGCCACTTGGTATGGCAAGATGTAGTCCATCCCAAGTGCAAAATCTGCGTCATAATCTTCTGCCCAACCCCTGTAAAAGTTTATATTATCTTCAGGAGATGACAGGTTATATGCCTTTTGAAGATTTAAGTGTTTTTTGGATCGATTTTTCTCAGACACTATTTATAAAATCTCCACTAAGAATTATGAGTTAATCGGATTATTTTAATCTAGCTTCTCTTTTACATTTTTGGGAACAATATTTTACGTCATCCCAGACCTTCTCCCATTTTTTCCGCCAAAAAAAAGGTCTCTGACATACAATACAAACTTTTTGAGGCAAGTTTTGTTTCTTTTGCATTTTCATCTTTTAATAGTATGTGTTTTTCAAGATTTTTTAAATGGATGATTTGTCAAAATTATGTAATCACGATACAGCTTTTCAAAACCGGCCCATTAAGGATGCATAATGAATAACCAAGACAAGACAAATAAAAACGGACAGCTTATGAGAACTACCGCGATTGGGATTGGGATTGCAGGACTTGTATGGGATACCATTGTGCATCAACCAATGAACCTGACCTCACTAATCTTATATTTCTCTGCATTAGGGCTTTTTGGCTACTCTTTTCTTTACAAAAGAAAAAAATAGATTTTGTAAGTAGATTGAGCACTTCTCAAGGGTTTATTATTTTTAATACAAACTCTGTACTGGGAAAAATATTTATATTTATTAAACTTTGTTAAATTTCTAGTAAAAATGGAGAAGCATATGAAAGTTATTACATCAGTAGAACTATCAAAAGGTTATGAACATTGGAAAGAATTATTTCTTTCAAATGAAGACTTTAGAAAAGAAAACCAAATTAATGTTGTTGCATATGGACATGAAGCTGAAAACGAAAATAAAGTTTGGGCCGTGATGGATATTCCATCCATGGAACATATGATGGGCTTAATGAATAAGCCGGAAATGATAAAACTACGGGAAGAAGCTGGAGCAATCTTAGAGACGCAAAAAATGATAAAACTGATCACTTAGTCTCAAACTGCATTCACATGTCTTTTAAGTTTTAAATAAAATATGGTCGGCTCTTCCAAATACTGGGGGGTAATGTGAAAGGCCGACCATTTTTTTTAATATGGGAGTTATTAAAACACAGTTGTTACGAGTGTATTTGCAGCCTGGATCAAAAAAATAAAAATAATTATTTATCGATGATGATCATCACCTCATTTCGCCTTAGAAAGCCTGGCGTCGATGGATCATTATAAAACAGGTATTTTGCGGTTGAGACCGAAGAGTAACCATTAGCCTCAATCCATTGCCTTAATTCATTGGATTTCAAATCTAAAAGCTTTTCATTTGCTCTGCCACTAAATCTAACCACTGCCGCTCTATAGGAACCTAATTTCTCAAAGAATATTTCCGAGTTTTTTGATTTAGGTAAATTATCAACTTGATATTTGGACGGCATGGAAAAGGACACAGTAAAGCTCTCTTTCTTATCAGACGTCGATTGTATTACAGGAGCGGTCATAGATATTTTCTCACCGTCTCGTTCTTTACCCGAAATATATTTAACGAGAGGCCGAAATCCCTTTCTTAATGCTTGATATTGGCTGCCGGTTACACGTACGGAGGACATTAAAATATCGTCATAAGATCTTATTTCAAATTGACCGTCTTTCTTCAAAGTTTTATACTTAGGTTGTTCAAGAAACATTGGCACCATGAACCAGGCTGCCAACAAAAATAGTAATCCAACAGCAACAAATATTAAGGACATTTTTATCATTTTGGAGTTAAGTCAGCTAGTAGTCTTCAAGCCGTTTATATCTGAAACTTCACTGGCATTTAAAGGAGGATTATTTTGGATCTCTTTATATTCTTTGTCTGAAAAGACCTTTGAACGCGTGAGGAAACGCTTACCCGTCGGCCCCTCTAGAGAAAACATTCCACCCCTACCCGGCACAACATCAATAATTAATTGTGTATGCTCCCAATAAGCATATTGATCATGAGCAATAAAAAATGGTTGCTCGTTTATCTTACCCAAAAAAATATCCCTAGATCCTACTTTAAACTCATCTCTAGGAAAGCACATTGGGGCCGAACCATCACAACAACCACCTGATTGATGAAAGACTAAATCGCCGTGAATATCGGCAAGCTCATTCACTAAGTCTTCAGTGGCTTGAGTAAACGTCAATAGTTCTACCATCATAACAACCTCTGTCATTAAGGGTGCCCCCACAACAGAGGCGGAGGCACAAACTTTCTAGAAAAATCCGTCTGGTTCTTCTGCGTAAGACACCAAAACGTTTTTTGTTTGCTGGTAATGGTTCAGCATCATTTTATGTGTTTCACGGCCAATTCCAGAGTTCTTATAGCCTCCAAAAGCAGCATGCGCAGGGTATGAATGATAGTTGTTCACCCAAACTCTACCAGCTTGAATGCCACGACCCATTCTGTAACATGTGTTTGCATCTCTAGACCAAACACCAGCACCTAAGCCATAAAGGGTATCGTTAGCAATGGATAAAGCCTCTGCCTCATCTTTAAATGTGGTCACTGAAACAACCGGTCCAAATATTTCTTCTTGGAAGATTCTCATTGAATTGTCTCCCTTGAAGGCAGTTGGAGCTACATAATAACCACCACTAAGCGACCCTTCCATCTGACGCTTTCCGCCGCCAAAAAGAACTTTTGCACCTTCTTGAACACCAACATCCATATAGGACATAATCTTTTCAAACTGTTCATTTGAGGCTTGAGCTCCAACTTGGGTATTGAGGTCAAAAGGAGTACCGCAATTTAACATATTCACTCGATCTTCAACCATAGCCATGAAGGGTTCGTAAATGTCTTCATGAATAATGGCTCGAGATGGACATGTGCAAACTTCACCTTGATTAAAGTAAGCGTGCAAAAAGCCTTCTACACATCGCGAAATATATGCGTCATCTCCGTCCATAACATCCTTAAAATATATATTTGGACTTTTACCGCCCAGCTCTAGTGTGACCGGAATAAGGTTTTCTGATGCATATTGCATGATAAGTTTCCCGGTTGTTGTTTCACCAGTAAAACCAACTTTTGCAATACGATTACTGGAAGCCAATGGTTTACCTGCTTCTACGCCAAAACCTTGCACAACATTTACAACTCCTGGCGGCAGTAAGTCTTCAATCAGTTCCATCAAAACGCAGATAGAAAATGGCGTTTGCTCAGCAGGTTTTAAAACAACCGCATTTCCAGCCGCTAAAGCTGGTGCAAGTTTCCATGCAGCCATCAGTATTGGGAAGTTCCAAGGTATAATTTGACCCACAACACCAAGGGGTTCCGGATAATGATACGCCATCATTCCGAGTGCAGAGTTTCCCCCACCAGATGGCATTCCATCAATATTACCTATTGTACCTTCTTGAGAACGAATAGCGCCCGCAAAATACCTAAAATGATCAACTGTTAGAGGAATGTCAGCGGCATGCCCCTCTCTAATTGGTTTTCCATTATCAAGCGTTTCTGCAAGAGCAAGCATCTCAGTATTTTCTTCAATACGATCTGCTATTTTAAGCAAGATGTTCGCTCTTATAGCGGGCCCTGTTTTACCCCAGCCCGGAGCAGCCCTGTGAGCTGCATCTAGAGCTAATTCTATGTCTTTAGAATTAGATCTTGGGATCTCACAAATTACTTTTCCGGTAGTTGGTGAGGTATTTTCAAAGTATTTCCCGTCTTTTGGCGCGCACCATTCACCACCGATATAATTTTCATACCGGCTTTTTGGCATTAATTTTGCGCCATCATCACCTGGGTACACAAATAGTGTAGAATTATCTAACATAAATATCTCCATTTATTGAAAGTTCTCACGGCAATAGCGGCCATGCAGAAAATTCTTATTAATATTAGGGGACTTACTTTGATAACAAACGTGGCTTTTTTATATAATAAAATTACCTCAGCGTTTGCTAATAACAGTATATTGTCCTCTCCCCACTTGCCACAGTATTTTCCTTACAAGGAAAGTCAACGTTTATAATGATATTTTAGGGAAGATAAATTGTCTCGCATAGGTCATGCAGCATTTAATTCGGCGTCACACCGATTTTATCAATAATCTATTTAATGATTAGACAAGATTTAACTTAATACAATTTTTACAAACTACTCATAAGAACGTTCATTAATTGAGTGGATTTTGTTTCTAATCCATCAATAATATCGAAATGATGCCTGTTTTTAGATTTAAACCAGGGGCAACCCCATTTTGAAGCCAATAGCTTAGCTTGCTCATGATAAATTTCCCTTTCATCGGTACCCACCCATATGGTTACCGAAATATTCTCAGACAACTCTTGATCAACCAGGCTTTCATTTTCCGCTATTTCTTCATTCAAATTTAAATCATCTTTTCGCCTAGTAAAAATCAGCGGTCGCAAATCGGATATAGGAGAAATAGCCATAACAGTATTTATTCTGGATATAATTTCTTCTGGGAGCACACCCTTACAAGCCATCTTGCCAGCAAGCTGACCACCCGATTGGTGACCAACCAAAATTATATCACCTTTAAATCGCCGAGACACAGTTTTTACGCATTTCACAATTTCATTTCCAATTTCGGGAATAGTAAAATCCGGACATTTTGGTAATTCTGGTATAACCACACGAATGTCGTTTAAAACAGGGCCCATAGCTAGATGTGAAAAATATGATTTGTCGTAGTCTGTCCAAAATCCACCATGAAGGAAAATCATGGTAGCTTTTGCATAGGGACCAGGGTTAAATATATCCATTGTGCAGTCTTTGTTATCACTGTACTCGAAATCAATTTCAGCTTTGCTCTGTTCTAGCATTGAATTACGAAAACTCTCCGCATTTTTTTTCCAGTCAGAGATATACTTATGAGCTCCCGGAACTAATCTAGCGCTATTAAATGCTTCATTGTAGTTTATCATTAGACACAGCTACTCCAAATTGGAATTACAACATACTATATTGGACAGATAAATTCTAAATGTAGTTTAAGTATAATTTAATTTACTAAACGATGCAAATTTAAGCGGTTTAATATTTTTTAATAAATATCTCTTTTACTTGAGAAAATAACCTTCCTAGTACTTTTCGACTAAGCATATAATCTAAACTAACAATTGTATAAGCATGGTTTGCAGAGCTTACTAAGTAAACCATCCAGATTTGAGAGCGAGCTAGAACAGCAATAAAATTACTATAAAAATTAGAAAAAACTCATACTCTCAATAGTTTGAATATTATATTTGATGCGATAATGGTGCCCAAGGAGAGACTCGAACTCTCACGATGTTACCATCGGGGGATTTTGAATCCCCTGCGTCTACCATTCCGCCACTTGGGCACAATCGTTGTCTAATATTAGAATTGAAAAACGTCCAGAGGTAAAGTGTGCTTGACGTCAAATGCATTAAATGATTGATCACCTAAAACTTAGGAAACCAATGTTTAAAATACTCTACAATAAAACAATGGCACTTGCTGGTCACCCGCAAGCAATATACTTTTTGGCTGTAGTCTCATTTATTGAAGCATCGTTTTTCCCTATTCCACCAGATGTAATGCTTATTCCAATGATTTTAATGAAGCCATCCCGGGCTTGGTTCTTTGCTTTAATAGCAACTGTTTTTTCCGTTCTAGGAGGAGTTTTTGGCTACATAATTGGTGCATTTGCATATGAGCAATTTGCGGAACCAATACTATTTGCACTTGGAAAAGAGGCGGAAATGTTGAATTTTTCCAACAAATACAACGAGGTAGGTTTATGGGCCGTTATAACTGCAGGCATTTCGCCAATACCTTTCAAGGTAATTACTATTATGTCCGGAGCAACCAACCTAAATTTTGCGGTATTTGTAGGTGCATCCTTGTTTTCACGAGCTATCCGGTTTTTTATCGTTGCAGGATTATTGAATTTTTATGGCCACGGAGTAAAAAACTTTATTGAAAGATATCTAAATTGGGTCTTTATGTTTTTTGTTATTTTGTTGTTGTTTGGTTTTATCGGGCTTAAATTAATATGATTGAGAAAAAATTAGTTTTAGTTGCAATCCTTGGTTCTGTATTGTTACTTTCCGGCGCCCTTGCTTTTCAGTATATTGGAGGATACCCGCCTTGTAAGTTGTGTTATTGGCAGCGCTATCCACACATAATTGCTATATTTTTTGGGGTCATTTATTTTTATACCTTAATTGCGAAAATAGCCTACATTTCGAGTGGGGCATCATTTTTAAGTGCAGCCTTCGGTGCATACCACTTTGGAATAGAGCAAGGATTTTGGCCAGGTCCAAACACATGTTCATCAGGGGATGTGAGTACTCTTTCAACAGACGCTTTGATTGAACAAATTATGTCTGCTCCAATTACAAAATGCGATGAAGTTTTATGGTCATTTCTCAATATTTCAATGGCGGGATGGAATGCAATTTTTTCTGCATTTTTAGGAATATTGTGGATCACGATACTCATGAAACCCAAAAATACAGCAGTTCTATAAAACTTAAAAGTTTGGGCCAAAACTAGGTAGTGGCAAAAGCTTCTACCAAACCTTTAAAAAAAATCATTCCATCCGAGTTACCGTGAGCTTTTTCAAAAGCTCTTTCTGGATGCGGCATCATGCCTAAGACCCTCCTATTAGAAGATAGTACGCCGGCAATATCCTCAATTGAACCATTAGGATTATCACAGTAACGAAATGCAATCAGATCCTGATCTTTCATTTTTTCAATGTCATTAACATTGGCATTATAATTTCCATCATGATGCGCGATTGGTATTTTTATAACATTGGAGAGATTATACTTTTGAGTAAATACACTGTCAGTGGTTTCGACCCTCAAGGCCACGGTTTTACAGATATATTTTAAGCCAGAATTGCGAAGAAGGGCTCCAGGCAACAGCCCTGTTTCAGTTAGAATCTGAAAGCCATTACAAATCCCCACTATGTATCCGCCACGCTCACCATGAGATATGATTGATTTACATATTGGAGAATTAGCAGCAATTGCTCCAACCCTTAAATAGTCGCCAAAAGAGAAACCTCCTGGAATGGCCACAAGATCTATTCCTTTTTCAAGTTCAGAGCCCTTGTGCCAAATTTTTGTAACTTCAAAGCCAACCATTTCTAATGCAACTGTGAGATCTCTATCGCAATTAGAGCCCGGGAAAACTATTACTGCTGCTTTCATTAGAGAAGCTCTATCTCAAAATTTTCAATTACAGCATTAGCTAGCATCTTGTTGCACATATTTTCTATTTGAGACCTAACCTGACTTTTATCAGATCCTTCTAAATCAAGTTCGATTACTTTACCTTGCCTTACTCCGGTAACACTCTCAAATCCGATATTATTCAACGCGTGCTTTATAGCCTCACCTTGTGGATCAAGAACTCCATTTTTTAACATTATCTGTATACGGGCTTTCATTTTGTCCTTACTTAACTAATCTAGGCTCAGTTAATTGAGATTTATTTGACTGTATCACTCCTAGCCTCATCGCTACCTCTGTGTAAGCATCAGATAAATCACCCAAATCTCTCCGAAAAACATCTTTGTCTAACTTTTTACCAGATTCTATATCCCACAACCTACAGCTATCAGGGCTGATTTCATCAGCAACTACTAATCTTTGAAACTCCGATTCAAAAACTTTACCTATTTCAATTTTAAAGTCGACCAGTCTGATACCTACGCCATAAAATATTCCAGACATAAAATCATTTACTCTTAATGCTAAGCTCAGAATTTCGTCCATTTCTGGATGAGAGGCCCACCCGAATGCTGCTATGTGTTCCTCTGAGACTAGAGGATCACCTAAGCTATCATCTTTATAGCAGTACTCAACTAAAGGCCGAGATAATCGAGTTCCCTCTTCCAAACCGAGCCGCTCACACAAGGTACCAGCAGCAAAATTTCTAACTATAACCTCTAATGGAATTATCTCACAAGATGAAATAAGTTGTTCGCGCATATTAAGTCGTTTTAAAAAATGCGTAGGAATACCTATATTGTTAAGACCCGACATAAAAAATTCACTAAGTCGATTATTTAAAACACCTTTGCCTTCAATTATTTCTTTCTTTTTTGCATTAAATGCCGTCGCATCATCCTTAAAATACTGCACTAATGTACCTGGCTCAGGACCCTCATAAAGAATTTTTGCTTTACCTTCATAAACTTTGGTACGTCTGGCCATTTATAAACTTTCAAAAACATCGTCAGGAACGTCATCCTAATACTAAAAGAAAAGTATTTGGGCAACCAGTTCAAAACTTAATAAAATACATTTAAATTCGATAGATATTAAAAATTTTGATTTTTCTTATTTAATTCATAGCGATACACTAAATGGCCGAAAATTCTTTTGATAATAGTCGGCTTTGAATTAATCAATGTCGTAAACTGGAAAGTTCAATTTACCCAAAGAATAGAAAGCTGTAGATAATATATATTTTTGCCAATCTTTTAAATAGATTAAAGGAAAAGGTATGGAAGAAGAAGACGATATCATTCTAGCTGATTTGGATGATGAAGAACTTGTCCAACAAATGTTTGATGACCTTTACGACGGGCTCAAAGAAGAGATCGAAGAAGGGGTTAATATTCTTTTAGAGCGTAAGTGGGAGCCTTACCGCATTCTCACTGAGGCTCTTGTAGGTGGCATGACAATAGTAGGTCAAGATTTTAGAGATGGAATATTATTTGTCCCCGAAGTTTTGCTCGCCGCAAACGCTATGAAAGGGGGAATGACTATACTCAAACCCTTACTTGCTGAAACCGGAGCACCTCGAGTTGGGAAAATGGTGATTGGAACTGTGAAGGGCGATATTCATGATATCGGTAAGAATTTAGTTTCGATGATGATGGAAGGTGCTGGATTTGAGGTTGTAGACTTGGGAATTAATAATCCAGTAGAGAATTATCTGGATGCACTGGAAAAAGAAGAACCAGATATTCTTGGTATGTCCGCTTTATTGACCACCACAATGCCCTACATGAAGGTCGTTATTGATACAATGGTAGAACAAGGCATCAGAGAAGACTATATTGTTTTGGTTGGTGGCGCTCCTTTAAACGAGGAATTCGGAAAAGCTATTGGGGCAGATGCATATTGCCGCGACGCGGCCGTTGCAGTTGAAACAGCAAAGGAATTTGTTGCTCGCAAACATAATCAGCTCTCAGCGTAAATTAAAAATTAAGTTTGGCTACCAGTCCATCTGGAGTGAATACTGGAAGTATTATTAGTTTATTGATTGGTTAACTCGGTGTTAACTATTTTTTTAATTCTATTTACCATCGCATTTAATCCATTGGATCTTTGGGACGACAAATGCTCGGTCAAACCAAGCCTCTCTAGTTCAATTACAGCATCGATTTTCAAAACGGCTGAGAGCGGAACGCCATTATATAGGCTCTTTAACAAAGAAATTAGTCCCCGAACTATAATAGCATCACTGTCGCCATCAAAATAAAATATATCGTTTTCAATGGTTGGATGCATCCAAACTTGGCTTGCGCATCCATCTACTTTTGTTGCTTCAACTTTCAACGCATCATCGAGAAAAGGCATATTTTTTCCTTTCTCGATGATGTATCGGTAGCGATCTTCCCAATCATCAATGAATTCAAAATCCTCAACAATCGCATTAAATTCTGCTGTCGACATTTTTTTCTCCCCGATGGTTCTAGCGCTTGGTGATTTGCAATTGTTTGACGTGCACTAATAAGGTATATTTAGATAGCTTATTACAAATTTCAAAATTATAATTAAAATTCAAGATGCGCTTTTATAAACTATTTTTACCAACGTTACTTCTTTGCGTGGGGTGCGCCTCAGGCTCTAATATCTTCGGCTTATCATCAAAAGATAAAATAAGTAATATCGATACAAACCCTCTTATTCCAAAAGCAAATTTAATAACACGAAGTAACAAAAGTAAATATGCAGGAGAATTAGTTTATAAGGTAACTGATGTGGAGTTAAGCGCCACGCAGGCTGATGATTTTATATTAGTTGTTTCTGGAGTAACAGAAAACGATGTAGCTTATGAGCCTCGCCTCATTCAACTAACCCCAAAACAACCTAATACTTTAAGGTTTTCATTTAAAGCAATTCACGAGACTGACAAAAGGAAAGCCGAAGGGACAATTACGGCCGCAATTACCATTATCCCCGAAGAATTAGAGAATATTGAAAAGATATTAATTGAAAGCAAAAAATTTACTTTCGAGTTGAAGCTTTAAACTAAATCTTGATGGTTGTAATATTTTTTCCCTGTAAAACCAAACCAACCTTGCCATCGCACAATTCGAGCGCCTCTCTGCCAAAAATCTGGTGTCTCCAACCGGATAAAGCAGGCACTGTTCTTTCACCCGATGCTATACTGTCCAAGTCCGAACTATTGGCTATTAATTTGGCCGCAACGCCAAGTTCCTCTGATTTTGCCTTCAACAGAACACGTAACATATCAGAAAGGGCAGAATTAACATTTAAACTTTTAGCCACTTTAGTAGGGTAATTAACTTGTTCAAATTTTAAATCTTCTGCGGCCTTTATAGAGTCTAGAATACCTTTGGCTATTTTACCCTTACGTGCGTCACGTAATAAAAGTCTGCTACGACTTAAATCATCAAACGATTTTGGTTTCAAAGAAGCTAATTCCATTAAAGCGTCATCCTTCAAGACACGATTTCTTGGAATATTATTTTTTTGGGCATATGTTTCTCGGAACTCGGCTAATCTAGCCACAATTCCCAAAAACTTACTGGAGTTTGAACGGCTCTTAATCCTTCTCCAAGCTTCATTTGGGCGCGTTATGTAAGTTTCAGGGTTTTTTAATATATTCAACTCTTCTTCTAACCAAGTTTCTCTTTCGTTGCGCTTCAATTGCTCTTTAAGATACTCGTAAATTTGTCGTAAATGAGTTACGTCAGCAAGAGCATACTGCTGTTGCTTATTACTGAGAGGCCTCAAAGACCAATCGGTAAACCTCGATGACTTATCTAAATTAACCTTGCAAATTGATCGAACCAAAGTCTCATAGCCAACTTGTTCACCGAAACCACAAACCATAGCAGCAAGTTGAGTATCAAAAAGTGGACTTGGAATTATATTTTTGTCATGAAAAAAAATTTCAAGATCCTGTCTTGCTGCGTGAAATACTTTTACAATATCAGGATCTAGAAATATTTTATAAAGTGGTGATAAATCTAAATTGGGCTGTAACGAATCTATAAGAACAGCACTGTTTTCCTGGTCACCTGGTATTGCTAGTTGGATTAAACACAGTTTTGGATAATATGTTCTTTCCCGTAAAAATTCTGTATCAACGGTAATATAGTCAAAATTGTAAGCATAATCGCAAAATTGTGATAATTCCGATGTAGTTTTAATAATATTCATTTTATCTCACATAATGATCAAATCAGACCTTCCAAGACAAAATTGCTCCAGCGTCTTAGGGTACAGCATATGTTCTTTTTCTAACACTCTTGATTTAATTGCCTCAACATTATCATCAGGAAATATTGGAACTGTCGCTTGGCCTAAAATCCGACCACAATCTAATTTGCGAGTTACTTCATGTACCGTACATCCAGTTACTTCCTCATGATTTTCTAATACTCTTTCGTGAGTGTTTAACCCTATATATTTTGGCAACAATGATGGGTGAATATTTAGAATTTTGCCCTGCCAAAAATCTACAAATTTTGATGATAATACTCTCATGAAACCAGCTAAGCAAATGATATCAATATTAAAATTTTCTAACTCTTTTTGAATAGCTGCCTCAAAATTCAAATCACAACCAGCTAGCTTTTCAGCTTCAATACAAACTGTTGGTATTTTCAAATCCTTTGCTTTGTTTAAACCAATAGCATCTCGTTTATTTGATAGAACAAGCGTTGGTAGAGCAAACTGCAAGGTTTGCATACTTTTTACCAGAGCAACCATATTTGAACCCGAACCAGATATAAAAATCGCAACTTTTTTTGTCACAAAAGTTCCCCAGAAAATGACACTCTGTTTGAGTCATTAATGATCCCAATTTCAAATATTTGATCATAAAAACTCCCAAGTAATTGCTTGACTAAATCCTTACTTGCAGCAGGTACAATCAGCGCCATTCCAATACCGCAGTTGAAAGTTTTCAACATCTCTGTGGGATCAACAGACCCAACGGCTGCTAACCAATTAAAGACTGGAGGTAAAGGCCAGCTATCAAGATCAATCTCTAGTCCCTGCCCGGGTTCTAGAATTCTGATAATGTTTTCAGTTAAACCACCGCCTGTAATGTGGGCCAGAGCAACTACATGACCGGTCTTAACAGCTTCGAGGCAAGATTTAACATAAATTTCTGTGGCGGTCAGGAGCTCTGTTCCCAAAGTCTTTTCAGAAAATGGACAAGGAGATTGTAAATTTAGGCCCGAAATTTCAACTATTTTTCTAACAAGCGAAAAACCATTTGAGTGAATACCACTAGAGGGTAACCCAAGTATTAAATCACCCTTGTTTATGCTTCTTGGAAGATGATGACCTCTTTCAAATGCACCAACTGCAAATCCAGCAAGATCAAAATCTGCATTCTTGTACATACCCGGCATTTCTGCCGTCTCGCCGCCAATTAACGCGCAATTAGATATTAAGCAACCCTCAGCAATACCAGTAATAATTTGGGTAGCTTTTTCCAGATCAAGATTGCCGGTCGCAAAATAGTCAAGAAAAAAAAGAGGTTCTGCACCCTGGCAAATTAGATCATTGACACACATCGCAACCAAATCTATTCCGATAGTATCTAACGTTTTTAATTCAATTGCGATACGAAGCTTTGTTCCAACTCCATCAGTCGCCGAAACTAATATTGGATCAGCAAAGCCAGCATCTTTTAAATCAAATAAAGCACCAAATCCCCCTAAACCAGAAACAACACCGGTCCTAGATGTCTTGCTTGCTGCAGGTTTAATATTATCGATAAGTTTATTTCCAGCATCGATATTTACCCCAGACTGAGCATAAGTTAAACCATTAAGATTTGATTTCATAAGTGATACCCTTCCTGCACTAAATTGGGGCTTAAATGCAAACAAAGAAAACTTCAACGCGAAACACTTGACGTCTGCCTTAGATGTGATAGCACACCAGTATGGAGGGCCTGTAGCTCAGTTGGTTAGAGCAGAGCGCTCATAACGCTTTGGTCGCAGGTTCGAGTCCTGCCGGGCCTACCATTAAGTTAGTTGCCTCTTTGCAGCTATTCTGAATTCCGCCCTCAACCCTCCATATTTTTTTGATTTTAGTAATTTTAAACTACCGCCATGTGCTTGGGCTATATCTGATGCAATAGGCAACCCCAAACCAACACCCATACCTTTGTCTTGGTTTCTTGCAGGATCTAAACGGCTAAATGGCTTTAGAGCTTCAGAAAGCATTTCGGCTGGGATTCCTGGACCATCATCTTCTACAATAAAATTGATATGGTCCTCATCAATAACAACTTCTAGATTTGCAAGCGTTCCATAACGAAGTGCGTTACCTATAATATTGTCCAAAGCCCGCCTAATCAAAGACGGACGCATCAAATATTTCCCACTATTTTTATTATCCACAATATCGAGTTTAGCACCAAATCTTCTATAATCAGATTCTATGCTTTCTATAATGCTTGAAACTGACAAAAGTTCGAAATTTGATTTCTCGTTATCTTGTGCTTTAGCAAAAGTTAGAAACTCATCTAACATGAGATTCATCTCTTCCAAGTCACGCTCTAAAGGCTCCTTATCATCAATTTCCAACATAGAGATCCCCAACTTCAACCTAGTTAAAGGTGTCCTGAGATCATGACTTACACCTGATAATATCATTGTCCTCTGCTCAATGTGTCTTTCGATCCTATTTCGCATTTCTAAAAAAGCATTTCCGGCAGCTTTGACCTCGATTGCTCCTGATGCGCTATAAGGAACTGTCTGACCTCGACCGAAAGCCTCTGCAGCGGAAGCTAAGCGCGTGATTGGTCTCAATTGATTTCTTAAATATACAAATGCAATTAAAGTAAAAAAAGCCCCAAAAACAACCATATTTACAATTAACTGATGAGGATTTGAAGCCGATACACGAGCCCGCTCAAAACGCAGCTGAAAATCCATTTCAGCCAATTTTAAAGTGACCGTCACATAATCATCGTCAAGTAAATCTACATTTTGAACCCACTTCAGATCGTACAACTCTCTAATAACAACTATACCCGAAACATCGTAAAAGCGCCGTCTATTTAAAACCTTTTGATCAGTGGTTCCAATATTTAATAGTTCCATGTTCAACGACTTACTTAAGTTGAGAGCAGTTTCGATCTCCATCTTTTCAACTGTAGTTGCTATTAGTTCAATTTGAGATGCTACAGTTCTTGTCATTTGCTCTGTGACACCTTCAAAATGTCGTTTAATAATCACCACAGAAACAATAAGCTGCAGAAAGATCACAGGAAAAAGCAATATAATCGCTGCTCTCCAGTAAAGCCGCTTGGGCATATATTGTTTGATCCATCTGAACATCACTTATATGTTTAACTTATTCTTTATGATTAAGGAACGTAATATTCATGCCAGAATCATTGGAAAGTAATTCCAGTCGAAGTGCTGTAAAATTGCAAGATGGATTAATACGACTTACAGCACCAAATCCCTCTCCAATGACATACAAAGGCACAAACACGTATATTTTGGGAAAAAAAGAACTAATAATTATCGATCCGGGCCCAAACTCAAAAACACACTTACGTAACCTACTCGAATTTATTCCACCTAACGCCAAGGTTTCTCATATTTTAGTAACCCATTCTCATTTGGATCATAGTGAGCTTGCACCAACCCTATCGAAAATAGTAAATGCTCCCACATTTGCATTTGGAAGAGCATTAGATGGGCAATCTAACAATATGAAAAATATATGCAAAATGGGTTTAGTTTCAGAGTCATTTGGAATTGACATGGAATTTGTTCCTGATTATTTTTTGCAGGATAAAGAAAAAATAATATCATCTGAATTTGAAATATTGGTTCATCATACTCCCGGCCATCTCTGCAACCATGTCTGTTATCAGTATTTCGATATATTATTCACAGGCGATCACGTTATGGAGTGGTCTACATCCGTTATTGCGCCGCCTGAAGGCGACGTTTCTCAATTTATAAATTCATGTAAAGAAATAAATAAGCTTCAATGCCAAAAATTTTATCCAGGCCATGGACTTCCCGTCGAAAATCCCAGTGGACGGATAGCTGAGTTAATTGAACATCGAAAAAAAAGAGAAATAGAAATTCACAATTTTCTCAAAAATAACGAAGCAACTATTTCTCAAATTACAAAAAATGTATATTTGGACATCGATCAGAAATTACTAGGTATAGCGTCAAGAAATGTTAAGGCTCATTTGATTGATTTAATTATAAAAAATCAGGTTAAGGTTGATGATATATCTTCTGACAATGCGATATTTTCTTTAATATAAGTTTTTTCAAAAAATAATTTCTTACCACTAGACTAGTGAATTACCTATTGTTATACGAAATGAGTATTCCGGCGTAGCTCAGCGGTAGAGCAGTTGACTGTTAATCAATTGGTCGTTGGTTCGATCCCAACCGCCGGAGCCAAATAAATAACGGGTTTAGATTAAATGCGACCCCTTTTTTATTTTTCTCAGCCAGTCAAAAAGCCAGACAAATGTTTTTAAAATACGTTAATTAACGCTATCCGCTACTTGATTTTAGGCCTAATACTTGCCTCGCGCGGACGCGCGCGCATCCTGTGCTTTCTGTGTGTTTTCACGGGTTTCCACCTTTCACAATCTATAATGTATCCCCCTACTCAACTTTAAATTGCTTTTTTTTTGCGCAGTGTCACAAACTCGTGCGCGAGGCAAAAACTAATTTAGAGTAAATTCGATGAACGATTTTGCAGAATTGAAGGAGAAAGCAAGAAAAACTTGGTCTGATTTAATTGCATAGCGGCTTTTCCCTATTGTGCGATGAATCTAAACGATAAGTACACCACGTTATAGGCATAACAAAGAAAGGAAAATGTTATGCTTAGAAAAATAACTAGGGCAATAATACTCGCTCAGGCTGCAAGTGCAGCAAATAGAACTTTAGCAACAATGTCTGATAGAATTTTAGACGATATTGGACAGTCTAGAGACTCTTTTGCAAAAAATACTGTTGAGTCAGTTCGTAAAGACTTAGACAGAGAAGCAGCAGCGAAAAAACTGGCAAACAATTACCACAAAAAATTCGGTACAAAACCAGTAACAGCAAATGTAAATCCAAACTTAGTTGGGGCCGTTTAATCAGCCCCATCTCTACTCACAGCGCCTAACATCGCTGAGTCAGAAGCACCTCGGCAAATAATTCGATACCCTGGTACTTCACTACACCCACATTTTGAACAGATTGCCTTATTAATAATCTCTGGGAGTCTCTTAGGGCTACTGGTGCAGAAAAAATGCTTTCAACGGATGTATGGCGCAATACGGTTGGAAGCGTACGAAGAAAGAGGGTTTATTTGAAAAGTAGCACTTCGTTGTTGGTTCTTTTTAGAGGCTCTAACTTCTAAGTTCATTCAACAGTAAAAATTAATCAGCCTAACGCTTGGCGACATTACAACACCCTTTTAAAGGGTGTGTTTGTAGTGTCGCGTCTATAAGCAGTGCGTTCCAACAACAAATCAGGATGCTACGACCCACGAATCTTTTGACCGCTAAAAGGTAAAAAAATATTATGTTCATACCATAAGCAATACAATATTTGATAAATCTATATGTTATTTTAATAAGATTACGAATATAGTATCATTTATAGGAAAATTTGTACTAGTTTCGTTTGGTGAATTTTTGCGATGTTAGTAACATTGGGCCAATACTGGTCTGTTCTAAGGGAGGAAATAATGAAAACAATTCGCACATCTGCATTGGCAGCGACAGCCGCGTTTGGGCTGGCTATTTCTGCAAATGCAACTGAACTAACAATTGCGATCGTTAACAACGGTCATATGATCAACATGCAAAAGGTCGCTGAGGCGTATACTGCTGAGACGGGCGTTTCTTTGAATTGGGTCGCTCTAGAAGAAGGTGTTCTTCGTGAGCAAGTAACTTCTGATACGGCCACGGGTGGCGGCCAGTACGATATAATCAACATAGGTATGCAAGAAGCCCCAATCTGGGGTGCTGCAGGTTGGATTGAACCATTGAACTTTGGCTCAAGCTACGACATGGATGACATTCTACCCGCAATCCGTGCAGGTTTGTCTCACGAAGGAACTATGTATGCAGCACCTTTCTATGGTGAATCATCCATGGTCATGTACCGTAAAGACCTAACTGACGCTGCAGGTGTAACAATTCGTGACAGCGATTCATGGGCAAACATCAAAGGTGCTGCAGCAGCGATGCATAACCCAGACAACGGTGTTTACGGTGCGTGTTTGCGCGGTAAGCCGGGTTGGGGTGATAACATGGCGTTCATCACAACTGTTGTAAACTCATTCGGTGGAGCATGGTTTGCTGCAGATATGCGTCCGACAATTGACACGGCTGCTTGGGAAGAAGCGATTAATTTTTATGTTGATTTATTGGGCAACTATGGACCTCCCGGTTCCGAAGGTAACTCGTTCAATGAAATCCTTGCGCTCTATAACGAAGGCAAATGTGGCATGTGGATTGATGCAACAATTGCTGCATCATTCCTAACAGTCGACGGCGTTGCATATGCACAATCACCCAATGCTGGTAACCCAGTTGGTGCAAATTGGTTGTGGGCGTGGGCGATGGCGGTTCCAGCGGGGTCACCAAACGCAGACGCGGCAAAAGCGTTTATCGAATGGGCCACATCAAAAGACTACGTCCAGGCAGTTGGCAATCATCCAGACTTTGGTTGGGGTTCTGTACCAACAGGTCAGCGTGCATCGACATATGCATTGCCAGAATTCCAAGCGGTTGCAGGTTTTGCGGCAGCTGAGATGGCAGCGATTGAATCAGCAGCGCCAGCGGCAACTGACCTAAAACCATACGTTGGTGTCCAGTTCGCGGCGATTCCAGAATTCCCAGAAGTCGGCATTGCAGTTGCACAGGAAATGGCAGCAGCATTGTCAGGTGCAAAATCTGTGAAAGATGCACTTGCTGCATCACAATCAGCGGCTGACGCAATCATGTCAGAAGCAGGTTACTACTAACAATTCTACCAAGAAACGGGAGGGCCGGATACGCTTGGCCCTTCCACAAATTCAGCCACAAGAGCTGATGTTTCATAAAAGGTATTCTCCATTCTCATGTCTCAGCGCACCTTACCACGCCTTATGCAGACCCCAGCTGTCCTACTTTTACTGGTGTGGATGTTAGTACCGCTTGGAATGACAATTTTCTTCTCATTCATTCGCTACGTTTTGAACAATCTGCGCAAGCCTGAATGGACGACACCCAACATTGATAACTGGCGCGGTTTTGGAAATTACGAGTATGTTTTGTATAAATCCAAAGATTTTTGGTTTGCAGTTCAAAATAGTGTTTTCATCGTTGGCTCAATTATTGTGCTTACCGTTGCTCTAGGGCTCGCCATCGCGGTGTTAATCAATCGGTCTTTTCCTGGTCGTGGCATGGTTCGGGTTCTTTTGATATCTCCATTCTTTGTGATGCCGGCCGTGAACGCCGTACTTTGGATCAACATGCTGCTTGACCCTGTTTTGGGTCTAAATGGTTTGATAGTGAATGGTTTGAACGGTGTAATCGACGGATTGCGCGATTTTCCACTACTTGGAAATTTCTTTTCCTTTTGGCCAGAGCTTCAACCAATCTCATTTCGTGCAACGCAAACCTCTGCTTATGCCGTTATTGTTATGGTGACGTGGCAATGGACACCCTTCGCCATTCTGATCTTTATGACGTCATTACAATCTGAGGATCAACAGCAAAAAGAGGCTGCAATTTTAGATGGTGCAAGCGCATGGTCGCAGTTTGTGAACCTAACAATACCGCATCTAGCGCGCCCAATCGCTATTGTGATCATGATCCAAGCGATTTTTCATCTTTCACTTTATGCAGAAATTGAAATTGTATCGCGTGGAAACGGCAATAAAAACTTACCCTATTTGATTGGAGAATTTGCCTCAAATAACATAGGAGCGGCGAGCGCAACAGGCATATTTGCGGTAATTTTGGCCAATATAGTGGCGATATTTTTGCTCCGCATTATTGGCAAAAGCTTGATGGATTAGGAAAAAAGGTGGTTGCAGTTGTAAATAAATCCACGTTCTCCAAAGTGTTCTGGCCTGTACTTGCTTGGACAGTGGCGATTGTGTTTTTTTTTCCGATTTTCTGGATGGTTCTGACCAGCTTTAAAACTGATGCAGATGCGGTAAAACCTGAATATTTAATAGTGTTCACACCAACGCTAGAGAATTATTTGAACATGATCGAAAACTACGATTTTTGGAGATTTGCCAAGAATTCGGTAATTACATCCCTTTTTGCAACGGCTTTTACACTTTTTGTAGGAGTACCTGCGGCTTATGCCATGGCATTTAATCCATCGCGGCACACCAAAGATATTCTTATTTGGATGCTTTCTACTAAAATGCTACCCGCGGCAGCAGTTTTATATCCGATGACCTTTTTAACCAAAAACATCTTAGGCTTATTCGATACGCATTTCTTAATCATTATTGTATTAAGTTTGATCAATTTGCCCATCGTCATCTGGATGTTGTTCACGTATTTTAAAGAAATTCCCAAAGAAATCATCGAAGCGGGAAAGATGGATGGTGTGTCTATTTGGGGCGAAATTAAAGATATTGTTCTGCCACTTGCATGGGGCGGCCTTGCCTCGACTGCGCTTCTTTGCTTCATATTTTGTTGGAACGAGGCATATTGGACTGTCCGTTTGACCACTATAGATGCCGCAACACTTTCCAAATTGATTGAGGGCAATCGGGCACCAGAGGGGTTATTTTTCGGCCGCCTTTCTGCGGTCTCGACCGCAGCAGTTGGACCGATTGTAGTACTTGGTTGGTTTTGTCAAAAACAATTAGTGCAAGGTCTCACATTTGGGGCAGTTAAATGAACCAAAAAAATTTAGTTGCAACAGATTTAAGTGGAAAAACCTGTTTAGTGACGGGTGCGTGTGGTGGTATAGGTCAGGCGACCGCTGAACATTTTGCGGCCCATGGCGCGCGCGTACTGGTGACCGATATCACAGACACCTTTCCCGGCGACTGCGCCCACGAATATCACAGAATTGATTTAACAAGCGAAGGTGGACTTAATGATTTGGCCCAGTGGGTTGCCGCTGAACGCCCCCAAGTGCTTTTCAATAATGCAGCGCTTTTTGATATGGGGTCCGTCTTGGATGCTGGCCTGGATCAGTTTGATCGCCTGTTCGACGTAAATGTGCGCGCTATGTATGCGGTGATGCAAATTGTTGCTAGGACCTTAACAGAGCATGATATGGCGGGCTCTATAATAAATTTGGCTAGTCAAGCTGGGCATCGAGGTGAGGCCTTGGTGGCACATTATTGTGCAACGAAAGCAGCCGTAATAAGTTACACTCAATCTGCAGCATTGGCCCTTGCTCCATACAAGATTCGTGTGAACGCGATTTCACCAGGTGTAATTGATACGCCAATGTGGGAAACGGTCGATGGCCTATTTGCAAAATTTGAAGGAAAGGAAATTGGTCAAAAGAAACTCGAAGTGGGTGAGGCTGTTCCGCTAGGTTACATGGGGCGCCCCTTTGAAGTTGCGCGTGTTGCTGTTTTTCTGGCTAGCGCTCAATCGCAATATATGACCGCACAAACTATCGGTGTCGATGGTGGAAGTGTTTTGAGGTAGTGCGATGTCCAATTTGACGCCAGAATTTGAATATGTCGATCGAGCTGTGGAATCTGTTCGGTATTTAGAACACGGTTGGCCTACAGACCTTTGTCGTTGGCACAGCCATGAAGAATATGAATTGCACTTAATAGTAGCGACCCAAGGCAAAGCCTTTGTTGGAGATTACATAGGCGAGTTTGGTCCCGGGGCACTATTCTTATGTGGTCCTAATTTGCCACATAACTGGGTGACCGACGAAATAGGCGCGTCCAAACCCGTAGATGTCCGTGATATGTTATTTCAATTCAATCAAGACAGTATTGATAACTTAAAACATGGTTTTCCAGAATTTCGTGAACTAGATCAATTGCTGGAACGTTCGAAAGGCGGCATTGAATTTGCAAATTTTGACTTGGCATTTGCAAAAAAATCACTCATCGAAATAAGAAATGCTCATGGTGCAATTCGAGTTCTTAAAGCGATGAGCTTTTTGTTAATGATCAAGGATCATCCAAACCAAAAACGTTTGTCTGTAACAAATGTGAATTACCCAAATTTCAATAATAGTACATCTGGCATCGCTAAGGTCATAGATTTCATTACTGAAAACTTTGCTGAAAATATTTCATTGAGCAAGGCTTCTGATATGGCTGCGATGAGTAAAACAGCTTTTGCGCGTAATTTCCAAAAGTTTACAGGAAGTAAATTTAGCGAATTTGTGATCCGTGTTCGAATAGGTCAAGCCTGCTCCATGCTGCAGGCTACAGATTTAACAGTCGCTACAATTTGTCATGAAGTTGGCTACAACAATCTCGCCAATTTCAATCGTCATTTTCTTAAGGTTAAAGAGATGACCCCATCAAATTATCGCGATTTCGTGCGACGCGAATTGCTAGCAGGTATGGCGGAAAAACGATGACATGTCCAATGCTATATAAAACGAACTATGACCTAGCAAATTGTAAAACTGGGATAGTCCATCTTGGCTATGGTGCGTTTCATCGTGCGCACCAATCAGTTTATATTGATGACTATATGGAAAAAACAGGTGATCTTAATTGGGCGATTACTGCGATTAATTTGCGCTCATCCGATTCTGGTGCTTTTGCTAAAGCAGCAGGTGCTAAATCAAATTACATTTTAAAGGAGATCGATACCAATGGAACGCTGACTTATCGTTTGGTAAGATCACATGCCGAGTATATCGATGCGACGACCTCGCGTGCGCGGGCAATTGAGAAAATTTGTGAAGAGCAAGTAAAAATTATCTCTGCTACGGTTACGGAAAGCGGATATTATTTTAAAAATGACTGGTCACTTAATCTGAGCGCAAGACCTATAGCGGCGGGTCTGAGAGGCGAACAAGTCGAAACAATTTATGATTTTCTTGCTGCCGCGTTACAAGCACGTTCCGTGTCGGATGCCGGGCCGGTTTCAGTCTTATGTTGTGATAATATTCGCGATAATGGTCATGTTCTAAAGAATGCGTTGATTGAGTATTTGGCCGCGCAGAGAAATGATCACCTTGTTTCCTGGATCCACGAAAATGTAACCTTCCCTTGTTCGATGGTTGATAGAATCACACCACGCACGACCGAAGCGTTAGAAACAGAAATGGCAACATATTGGGGTCACAACGCCCAATCACCAGTGCATGCGGAAGCATTTATCCAATGGGTTTTGGAAGATCGTTTTGCCTCTGACTTCCCTGATTTGTCAAAGGTGGGTGTTGAAATCGTTGCCGATGTTGTTCCATATGAAGAAACCAAAATCCGAATATTGAATGGCGGGCATACGGGACTTGCTTATCTGGGTGCTTTGGCAGGTCACGAAACATTTGATCAAGCCATGCAAGATCAAGAAATTCGTGCACACTTTGATGCATGGGAGCGCGACGAGGTCCTCATTGGCCTAGATAAAAATATTCCTTTCGATACCGTTGCCTATCTTGGGGAGATCTCACGCAGATTTGAAAACAGTGGTATCGCCGACAGTTTGGAACGCATTTGCATGGACGGTTACTCCAAAATGTCGATTTATATTCGACCGACGCTGTCGGCATGTTTAAAATTAGGCGTGTTGCCAAAAGCGGGATTTGATTGCATTGCATCTTGGGTTGTCTACACACGGTGCGTACAAGAAGGCCTCTGCAAAGTACCTTACCACGAACCACTATGGGACCGTGTCGCACCACTTTTGGCCGAGGGAAATGAAACGCGATTGGCGAATGACAACGAACTTTGGGGCGACCTTCCAAAACGATACAATGAATTTGTGCCTGCACTTGTTGCAGCAATTGAAGAGATGGATAAGAAATGGCGGGCTTAATTCTACGAAACGTTACAAAATCTTATGAAGCAACAAAAGTAATTGAGAGTATTGATTTGGAAATTAAAGATGGCGAATTTGTTGTATTTGTTGGGCCTTCAGGTTGTGGAAAATCAACGCTATTACGCATGATTGCAGGCCTAGAGGAAATCAGCAGCGGTACAATCACAATTGGCGATCAAATAGTGAATGAAGTTGCACCCGCTAAGCGTGGTGTTTCAATGGTTTTTCAAACATATGCCCTTTATCCCCATATGACCGTCTATAGGAATATGGCGTTTGGACTAAAACAGGCAAAAACCCCAAAAGATGAAATCGATCAGCGCGTACGTAACGCCGCAGAGATTTTGGAGATTTCCAGCCTTTTAGATAGAACGCCCAAGGCGCTGTCCGGTGGTCAAAGACAACGCGTTGCGATTGGTCGTGCGATTGTTCGCGAACCAGAAGTCTTTTTATTTGATGAACCGCTTTCGAATTTGGATGCTGCACTCCGTGTTCAAACGCGCATTGAAATTGCACGTTTGCATGAGCGGCTAGGCACGACTATGATCTATGTCACGCATGATCAGGTCGAGGCGATGACCTTAGCGGATAAAATCGTGGTCTTGCGGGATGGTAACATTGAACAAATTGGCTCACCAATTGAATTATATCGTAATCCTTCAAATATGTTTGTGGCACAATTTATTGGAAGCCCGAAAATGAACTTTTTTAATTCAGATGACTTGACGGATGCTGGCCGCGCATTGATTAATTCAGGAGCAGATATTCTCGGGATCCGGCCTGAACATTTTATTGTTGTTTCGTCAGGTTCAGGTGTTATTCAAGGAAAACCAAATTTAGTTGAACCCCTAGGCGAGTACGCTCTTGTGCACTGTGAAACCGTTCGAGGCAGTCCGTTCATCGTCAAAACGACTGACCCAGAAAATATAAGAAAAGGGTCTATAATAAGTTTTGATGTCGACCCTGCGGTTACTCATCGTTTCGATCAGTTATCACAAGGCAGAATTGTTTAACTAAGCTACTTGCATGATTTCAAGCATCAGTTATCCTGGATCTTAAGCTAGAGGAGTAAAGTCGTTTTATAAAAAGGCACTTTAAAGATGAAAATATCTCTTAAGCATTTAATATTGTTAAGCTTTCTATTTGTATTAGCTCCAGCTCTTCTACTTTTATCTTATACTGATTACTCAAAAGCAAAGCAGGAGTTAGAAGACAACTTCGAATTTATGGTGGACCAAACAGCTGAAAATGTTATTGGGGCTTATGACTTAGTCGAGGTAGGATACAGAATATTATCACTTAGCCTTGAAAATAAAATGCTAAGTGCTTTTGAGCCTTTCAAAGCCGCTTATTATAAAGCAAATGGAGTAGTAAGTGATATAGATTTACCCAGCCTGAAATCAGTTTTAGGTGAAGAGTTTGACTTATACATAATAGACGAATTTGGAGTTATCATCCATACCACTTTTGCAAAAGACCAAGACTTAGATTTCTCTAAAGTTGCACCTAGTTTTAATGAAAAATTACAAAAGATAAGAGAAGAAAGCCGATACCAAGGAGATAGAATTGCCAGTGAAACTTTAACAGGGAACGTGCGAAAATATGCATATTGGGGAACTCCAGATAAAAAATATATTTTGGAAATTGGTATTAAGTCCTCGCAATTTGAGGAACCGCTAAAAAATTTAGATTTGCTCACAATTTCAAGTAGTTTTGAAGATTTCAACCCAGAATTGAATTCAGTTATAATTTTTAATGGCAATGGAACAGTAGCAAACAAGCCAGATTTTATAACATCTGACACACAAAAAAAGAATATATTAACAGTATATGAAAGTGGAGATCGGTTAGACATAAAAGTTGCAGATAAGTCTGAACGATGGGTTTACGTGAAAGCAGATGTTGACGAAGTTGATGGAAGTGCCTCGCAGGGCGATAAAGTCATAGAACTTATTTTTGACACCGCAAGTTTAGAAAATCAGTTGGCATCTTTGGCTTCGAACCAGATTTTGATAACAATAACGTTTGTAATCGTTGGTGGTATAGTATCGTTACTTTTGGCCAACCGAATTTCTAAACCGATTTCATCGCTTACTGGATCAGTGGGACAAATTGCTGGAGGAAATTTAGAAATCTTTATTGAAAAAAATAAAAGTTCTAAAGAGTTATTAGATCTTTCTTCAGGTATTTCAAAAATGAAAGATAGTATAAGGGATAAAATTAATGATATTGAGACTTTAAATACATCATACGAAAGATTTGTACCGAAAGAATTTCTTACTCTACTTGAAAAAGATGCAATCACAGATGTAAATATTGGTGACAGTACGTCCCTGAAAATGGGTGTTTTATTTTCTGACATGCGGAACTTCACAGGGATATCAGAAAAAATGTCTCCTGAAGAAAACTTCAAATTTTTAAATAGATATCTAGAGTTTATGACACCTGCGATTAAAAAATATAATGGTTTTATCGACAAATATATTGGAGATGCTGTTATGGCGCTTTTTCCGACGTCAGCAGAGGATGCAGTTCTTGCGGCAGTAGAAATGAATAAGCAGTTAGCAGTATATAATTCTGATGAACCCACTGCTGGGAAGGATCCAGTTAACATGGGCGTCGGAATTCATATTGGTCAACTGGTTCTCGGCACTATTGGTCGCGAACTGCGAATGGAAACTACTGTTATTAGTGATACAGTTAATGCATCTGCAAGATTGGAAAACTTAAATAAAACTTACAAAACCAACGTACTAATCTCAGGTGCAGTAAGAGATGAATTATCACCAGATATACAAAGCTTCTGTAGGCTTATCGATAGAACCCAAGTGAAGGGAAAAGTAGAATTTTTGGACGTGTACGAAGTCTATTTAACGGATGATGAACCACTTGCTGAGGCAAAATCTAAAAGTAAAAAGGTTCTCACTTCTATTGTAGATAGTTATTATCTGGGCGACATCAAAGCCGCAAAGAAAATACTTGGTGAGTTGGAAGACGATACAAAGAAAGACACAGTAATTTCTTTCTGGAAAACCCGTTTAAAAACCTAGTTCGTAGTTTAAATAAAAGGCAAAGTATTGATAAAAGCCTCTTAGGTAAACCAGGCTAGTGTTAAGAAAAATATGTGGTATTTTCAATACTTAATTGTATTGAACGGATGACTATTTTCATTAACAGTTTTATACGACAACCAACTAATCAAATGGTCGTTGGTTCGATCTCAAAAGCCGTAGACAAAGAAATAATGGGTTTAGCTTAAAAGAGACCCCTTTTTTATTTTAATAGCCAGACACAGAGCCAGACAACTGATATTTTAATCATTTCGTCCATCCAGATAAGCGAGCATTCTATTCACCGCTCTCTGGAACCAAATAGATGTCAGTAATATTATGTCTATGGGGCCACCCACGTGGAAATAGAAAAATCCCCTGTTTTGTACAAAGCTCTCTGGTGTAAGGCTCCCAAGTATAGCAAATCAAGTTCTCTGATATCACATCTTAGAACGGCAAAGTTATCTTGCTCTGGAAGTTTCTGGTAATCAAAAGGACCATTGATTTCGATACCTGGAGATGGCTTTGAACCGTACGAAACACGAGATTGCATTGGAATTTTATTCCACTGATCCTCAACTTTCGACCCTGTCAATATATCAACAACTACTGAGGCCCTTATCTGAAACTTGGCTTTTGGGATCCAAAAATGTAGACCAGCAAGGTTATTTTTTTTCAGTGAAAATACTTTGTTTGTTTGGATGTCAGTGTGAATTTCTAGGCAATTGGCTATTCGGTCTGCACGTCTGAGGACAACAGTCCTCATTGTTGGAAACCCTTCTTCAGAAATTGTAGAGAAAGTAGGGTTCTTAGCGACAAATTTTGGATCTGCGACGCCACGCGTTAACAACGACCATGCATGATCTAGAAACTCATCCAGATCAAGAAATTGCTTCATTTAGCTTTCTTATTTTTTTTTGAAAGAGTATCAATTTGTTGATTTGCTGCTTGCAATCTAGTTTCCAATTTTCGAACCAAAGCTGACAGAAACACATCTTTTTGAAGCCTTTTTTTAAGGTTTGCAGAAGTAATTACCTTTGCTGATAAACCAGACGATCCTGCCAAAACGCTGACTGTTCGATCAGATTTTAAAACTAACGAAGCTTCTCCAAATAATTCGTTTGGACCAAATGAATTCAGTTTTACTCCATCTGCACTAATTATTTCAGCTGATCCATCGAGAACCAAATAAGCAGAGGCAGATTTATCGCCTGCTCTGTATACAATTTCGTTTGGTTCCCAAAAATTCACATCGTTTTTTGATTTCATCTGATTAGGATCCAAGTCAAATTAATTTAGTACACTAAAAATCTAACATAAACATAACAATAGCGATATGTCTTAATTTGAAATCTTAAATAATTGTATATATTTCTACTTTCAGTAATTTTTTAATCACTTAATTTGTATTTAAATTTTTTAAATTCTTATGGCATTTTCCATGCAACTAAAAGATCATCATAAGAAATCTCGTTAATATCTCCAATTTTCTTCTAAACCAGTTTACCCAGCTCTTCCTCTAAAGCTTCAACCTGTGTATCCAATAGACTATTTAAGGCTGATTGACTTATTATATTAGAAAGTTTTTCGTATATTTTGTGACTAAGCATTTCGCCCTCCACTCAGACCTTTAACTGATAAGAAGAAAAGTAATATACCATTTCGAGCCAGATTTACTCAAAATTGGCGCGACTTTTAGTAAAAGTGTCTGATCTTTACGATTTCTAGTTAGATGCTTAAACTATCAGATTATTCAAACAATTTCAAATATTGGTAAGCTTACATAGGTGACAATCGCAAATGAAGATAGTTTTGGTCGAACCGGAAATACCGCATAACACTGGTGCTATAGGAAGAACTTGCGTAGCTCTTGATTTGGAACTGATACTAATCAAGCCTATAGGATTTGCTATTGATAATGCGAGCGTAGCCCGTTCAGGCACACGATACTGGAAAGACGTAAATTTAAATCAATATGACAATTGGAGTGACTTTATAGAGCAAAGAGAACCTAAAAAAGAGGAAATATTATTTTTTGAGGAGACCGGGGAAACTAGTTTTTATGATGCACAATATTCAAAGAACTCATATTTAATCTTTGGCTCTGAATCAAAGGGCTTACCTCACGAAATTATCCAAACAATGCCTGACAGGGTCTTTTATTTACCTATGAAAAACGCTAAGGTGAAATCTTTAAATTTATCAAACGCAGCAACTGCGGCTATATATCAAGCGATGAAATTTCATTGGCTGTAAAAATACTCAAAACTTAAGCCTGTCATTCTTAAGCTCCAATAGGCCAATGTAGTAATACAGTAACACCAATTGAGGTTTAAAGTGGAGGTTTGCATTTTTGCTAGAAATAATTGCAACTCACACTTTTACTGGAACCCAGAGGCAGTGTGGGCGAATGAGCGTCCTGTTAGCAGGGAACCAACATTTTATCTTAAGTCTCAAAATTTTTAGGTGACACCAATTTAAAGGCACGGTGTCACCTTATTTTTTTCTCAGTAATTATAGAAACACGTTCATCAAATTAAACAGAATTATTTGATAAATAAATTTCAAATTGACGAGTATCCGACGTCACACCGTGCAGCCAAAATAAGATCATTTAAATGTATTTTTTGTATTTTGTGGCTCCACCAATAAACTGTTACACTTCCCCACTCGGTTACAATTTTTGGATGGTGCCCCTCTTCTTCGGCGATCTCACCTACCTTATTAGTAAAAATAAGCGCCCTCTCAAAATTTGAAAAATTATATTTCCGATGTAACTGCGTCACGCCACTTTTCTCTATTAGCGACCATTCTGTTTCTGAGACAAATTGATTTATTTCCTCAGAACTTGCAGGCTCAGCATCAGATTGACACGCAACACAAACTTTTTTATGAATACCAGACATACGAAACTCCGATATGTGATTTTTATTATATGGTTAAATAATACTCAGTGAAAATAACTAGGCAAAGATATTTATAGTCCAACTGCATCAGTTACTGAACTCATAACGTTTCCAACTGCACCACCTACTCCGTTCGCGACATCAGTGATTTGTGAACAGCTGGCCAAAAACAATACAGAAATAAGAATAACTTTTTTCATTTACTAGATCCTCTCCGAAAATATGAATAGACGATTTGAGAAATCGACCAAAGTAATATACAGATAAGCTACAATAAACTAGAATATTGGTAAATAACTTTCATTGAAGGATGTACTAATGCCAGCAGTAAATACTCCAATCTGTGAATTTGGTTGGCAAGCAAAAAATTTTTCTCTTCCATCAACTGATAACGGAATAATCGAGCTTAACAGGGCACGTGGTCGCAAAGGTACCCTGGTTATGTTTATATGTAATCACTGTCCCTACGTGGTTAGCACGCTTGATGAAATTATCTTTGAGGCTAATGAACTAATTAAAAATGAAATTGAGGTAATAGCCATTTCCTCAAATGATGTCTCAACTCATCCTGAGGATAGCTTTGAAAACATGAAGCAGCTTTCCAAGGATAAAAATTTTCCATTTCCATACTTGTATGACGAAACTCAAGAAGTGGCAAAGGCTTACAATGCGGCCTGCACACCTGACTTTTTTGGATTTAATTCTGAATTAAGTCTACAGTACCGAGGACGCCTGAGTAATAAAAAAGAAAACTCGAAGGAGTTGCGACGAGAGCTTTTTGGGGCAATGATGGAAATTGCCACCAGTGGCAAAGGTCCAATTACGCAAACCCCATCCATGGGCTGCTCAATTAAATGGAAAATTTAGCTTACACATGTTGAGCTAGTCGATAAATAATTCAGCGTGCCGACATTAAATCCTTGAGGGCACACAAAAAATTTTCAAATAATCGTCCAATTCTTGTTTTTCGTTTATTTCTCGTGTGGCGCACAAATAAAACGCCATTCTCTGCCAAGTTCGGATACATTATACTGCCTCAAATTTTTTCCTTAAATATAACAAATTGTTAAGGCTTATCCAAAAACTATTATATCGATCAACAAGAAGTGTGATAAATTTGACTCTGCACTCAAACATGCGAACCAGTTTCAAAGGAATACAAAACCAATTCATACAAATTAAGCACAATTATTAAGAATGTTTGACTTGTTCTGGAATGAACTCTTGAAACCTTAGACACACGTCGCTATTTCTACCTAAACATGAGCATCATATAAGGAAGAAATCAATAGTTCGAAGACCACACAGTGCCCCACCCTCTCGCGATACAGGTCCGAGAGTAAACGAAAATATAATATGCTCAGAAGTTAGACTGATTGGGAGTGATGGAGACAATGTGGGGTTAGTCAGCCCTGAAAAAGCTCTAGAACTATCGGAAGAAGCCGGGCTAGATTTAGTCGAGATTTCACCTAATGCGAGTCCGCCAGTCTGTAAGATTATGGACTACGGCAAATATAAATATGAGCAACAAAAACGTGAGTCAGAAGCTCGTAAGAACCAAAAAATTATAGAAGTTAAAGAGATAAAATTTAGACCAGGAACAGATACTCACGACTATGAAGTTAAAATGCGAAGCGTAACTAAGTTTCTCGAAAAAGGTGATAAAGTAAAGATTACAATGCGTTTTCGTGGCAGAGAAATGGCTCACCAAGAATTAGGAAGAGAATTGTTAGAGCGGGTAGCAGCTGATATAGAAGATTATGGGAAAATAGAAAACATCCCTAAAATGGAAGGTCGTCAAATGACCATGATGATTGGGCCGACCTCCTCAAAATAAAATGTAACCTGAGCTAGTTTTGCATCCCAGATTTCAATCGTGGCATTGGGCGTGAGCTATTTTCTTTGAGAAGACCGCCTACCCCCATACAGGCAAATTCACGTTCACTCGGTATATGACCGCAAACAACCCTTGAAATTACCCAATCTGCACCATTGATTGCAGGGGACTTGGCACACCCTGGCAATCCAATTAATGGTTTTTCAGACAACCAACCTAAGAAAAGGAGATTTCCCGGATCCACAGGTATGCCAAATCTCAAAATATTACCTCCAAGAGATTTAACAGCCGTGGGAGCAACATCGGAAATATCAGATGTTGCAGAAGCAGTTAAAATAAGAATTACATCGCTCGTGGCTTCACCAAGTGCTTCTTTTAAATTACCTACTTCATGTGGAATATCTTTGTTGATGCTTAATGATAAACCCAAAGCATCTGTTCTTTTCTTAATCGCACTTAACGCCCTTTCGGAAGTTTCTCTAGAAATTTTTGTCGTAATCAAATGAGCTGATGAATACTTTGGTTTCTTCAACCTAATTGTTCCAGTTACTAAACTTGCAACTTTCTCAAGGTTGAGGGTGATAACCCCGTAACTTATAATCTTTATCGTAGCTACGATAGAACCCTTTGAAACTTGTGAGTAATTCGGAATAGTCGCAATCGTAATCATGTTATCGATCGAATTAGCTTTTATGAGATATTCTTCATCAAAAACAACAATACCAGTGCTACATGCGAAGATGTTTACACGCCCTGTAAAAGCTATACTTTTTTTAAAGTTTTCTGGCTCTGCAATAAAATGGATATTTTCTGCAACTCTTGTAGCAGCGAGGTTTTCCTCGGTATCATGATCCTCAAGCCTAGCGACGGCAATTTGGCCATATCCATATTTAATAAGCTTCCTGATATCTTTTTCATCTAACAATTTTCCTTTTCTAAATCTCTCTTTTCCACATACTAATGAATGAGCTAGAATGCCTCCTGCAGCATGTTCCGTTCGCTCCATGCCAAATTTCATTGTCTATCCTGGCGTAGTTTCGAGATTATCTCTGCAAGTATTGAAATTGCAATTTCTGCAGGATTGCTAGCACCTATATTAAGACCGATAGGACCACTAATCCTGTTTGTGCAGTCCACAGCAAAACCTAACCCTTTCATTCTATCTATTCTTGCAGCGTGGGTCTTTTTCGATCCCAAGGCTCCTATGTAAAATGCATCACTATTTAAAGCTATTTCTAAAGCTGGATCATCTAGTTTTGGATCGTGCGTTAACAGAACAATCGCAGTGTTTCTATCAATGGATATCTTAGAAAGGGCAGTGTCCGGCCATTCTTCAATAATTGTTTCCGATTTAAAGCGCTCTGAACTCGCAAATCCACTTCTAGGGTCAACAACAAGTGGATCAAAGTTTGCTATTTTTGAAAGCTTGACCAAGTTTTGCGCTATGTGAACAGCCCCTACGATCACTACTCTAATCGGCGAATTGTGAACAGTCACAAAAATTTTATTTTCTTCTTCAAATCCTGAGACACGCTCAGAATACCCGTCTGTCTGAAGTATTGTTTCTCCAGTAATAATGTTCACAACGCATGCAACTGGTATTTTATTTTTTCTAAAATCTACAAGTTTTTGCAAGGTCTCAAGTGAAATTGTGTGCCCAACTGGCTCAAGCATCACTCGGATTTTACCTCCACAAGCTAATCCAACTGAAAAAGCGTCTTTGTTACTTACACCATACTCAAGCAATCTAATGCTTTTTGTCTCAATTGCCTCCTGCGCTTCAGACACAACTGCACTTTCGATACATCCGCCAGACACAGAACCTTGCATTTTTCCATTTAGACCTATTGCCATCTGAGCGCCTACTCGACGCGGAGCAGAACCCCATGTCTCAATAACTGTTGCTAGAACTACAGGTTGTCCTTCAGATGCCCAAGACAAAGCAACCTCTGGAATATTATCAGCCGAATAATTTGATTTCATGTACTAATGCCTAATCCCTCTTCATATGAAATAGAATAATATTCTACTCTGTACAGCTTAAACTTAAGATTGGGTGGAAACATGATTTAAAACAAACTCTCAAAAATGATTGTTCAATATTGTAAGCTTGATAGTAAATCCAATACTTCGGTTGAACGGTATTAGTGAAAATTTAGCCCTTTAATTTAGCTAGAAATTATTCTCAAAAGTGTGTAACCGACAAGTATGATAAGAGAGTTGGAAATAGTAAGGCCAGATGATTGGCATTTGCATTTAAGAGATGGAACAATTTTAAAGGCTGTACTTCCATATACTTCAAAAACTTTTGGTCGAGCTATTGTTATGCCAAATCTCACTCCACCAATTACAAGTGTTAAAGAAGCGATCATGTATAAAAATCGTATATCTGCTGCTTGCCCTGATGATCATAGCTTCAAACCCTTGATGACTATTTACCTGACGGAATCTACCGACCGTATGGATATAGCAGAGGGTTTTAGCAGAAACTTAATTTCGGCTGTAAAATTATATCCAGCGGGGGCTACAACCAATTCTTCAGATGGGGTGCATAACTTTAAGAAGCTTTATAAAGTTTTTGAAAAAATGGAGGAAATTGGATGCCCATTATGTGTTCACGGCGAGGTTGTGGACCCACAAGTCGATATCTTTGACCGAGAATATGTATTTATTGATAAAGTACTAGATCCAATTATAAAAACTTTCCCAAACCTAAAAATTGTTTTGGAACACATTACTACGCAAGAGGCAGTGAATTATGTTAAAACTTCTAGAAAAAACATCGCAGCAACAATCACAACTCATCATCTCGTAATAAATCGCAATTTTATCTTAGCAGGCAGCATAAAACCTCACTATTACTGCTTACCAGTAGCAAAAAGAGAAAATCATCGTATAGCATTATTGAACGCAGCTACATCTGGTAATTCATCGTTCTTTTTGGGCACGGATAGTGCCCCACATTTTGATACACAAAAAGAAAGTGCATGTGGATGTGCGGGGTGTTTTACCGCGCTAAATACAATACCTATTTTAGCTCATTTGTTTGAGCAAGAAGGGTCACTTGAGAAACTAGAAAATTTTACAAGCATTAATGGTGCAAATTTTTATAACTTACCCTTAAATAGTGAACGTTTAAAGTTGATAAAAGAAAAGGATCCAATTGAATTTCCAAATAAAGTATTTACTCCAGAGGGTGAAATCACCGTGTTTGATCCAGGATTTCCAGTATCTTGGTCGGTTAAATCAATATAATTTTATAGGTTAACAAATGATACCATCATCCTATTTACCAGATAATGAAATAGCTAAGCTATCTGCGCGTATGTTAATTGAAGTAGGCGCAATAGCATTCAATTCGGATACACCCTATAAACTGGCTTCCGGGTTGCCCAGTCCCACTTATGTTGATTGTCGGAAGCTTATATCGTTTGCAAGAATTAGATCTACACTAATGGATTTTTTGACAATCAAAATTCTACGAGACGTGGGTATGGAAAAAATAGATAACGTTGCTGGTGGGGAAACTGCAGGCATACCTTTTGCTGCGTTAGTTGCAGAAAGAATGGGCCTCCCAATGACCTATGTTAGGAAAAAACCTAAGGGCTACGGTAAAAATGCTCGTATAGAAGGAGTAATTAGTTCCAATCAGACTGTCCTTCTGGTTGAGGATCTGGCGACCGATGGAGGCTCTAAGGTATCGTTCGTTGAGGCAATAAGAGAAACTGGTGCTAGTTGCACCCATACAGCAGTAATTTTTTACTATGATATATTTCCAGAAGCAGAGAGTATATTAGAAGAAAATAATATAACGCTTCATTTTTTATGTTCTTGGTGGGACATCTTAGAAGAAGCAAAGCTACAAAAATCGTTCTCTTCAAATACAATTAATGAAGTTGAAAAATTTTTGAATTCTCCACGCGAATGGCAGAACAAGCGTCTTTAGTTGATAAAAAATTATCTGAAAAAGATTGATATCAAGTCTGTAAATTATTCACAATATATCCACAGAATTATACAATTTGCTCACTTCTAATCATTAGTGTATTTATCCACTAAATAAATCAGAGAGCGCTTAATGAACACGGTAGCCGCAATTAATCCTACTGGAGCAGAGATCCATTCTCCAGAGACAATGCCACACTCCATTGAAGCAGAACAACAACTTTTGGGCGCTATCTTAAGCAACAATGATGTGTTTGATAGAGCAGATTCTTTAATTAGTTCTGAACATTTTTTTGACCCAGTTCATGCTCATATTTACGAGGTGGCATCCGGCAGGATTAAAAAAAATAGTATAGCATCCCCTGTTACGTTGACTACCTTTTTGAAGGATGATCCAGGCTTAAATGAACTCGGAGGTGCAAACTATTTAGCTAAACTAGCAGCTTCAGCCGTTGCGGGCTTTGCTGTTCAAGATTATGCACAATTGATTTACGACCTGGCTATACGACGCCAGCTGATTCTTCTTGGAAAGGATATCTCAGAACGTGCGCAGAAAATGGAAATTGATCAGGAGCCAAAAGAACAAATTGTTGATGCAGAACAAGCACTGTACCAATTGGGAGAGGCTGGAAAAACGGACAGTGGCTTTAAGTCCTTTTTAAAAGCCGTGACCGAGGCAGTCGATATAGCTAATGCTGCATTTCAGCGTGACGGTGGGCTTGCAGGAATTTCAACAGGTTTCATAGACTTAGATAAGAAACTGGGAGGTCTTCACAATTCTGATTTATTAATTCTGGCAGGAAGACCTTCTATGGGGAAAACATCATTAGCAACAAACATAGCATACAATGTGGCTAAAAGTTACAAAAAAGGATTAATGAAAGATGGGACTGAAGGCTCTATAAATGGAGGTGTGATAGGCTTTTTTTCTCTAGAAATGAGTGCTGAGCAACTTGCGGCACGAATTTTATCGGAGGCAGCAGAAATTCCATCTGAAAACATTCGTCGAGGCGATATGACAGAGAAAGAATTCCGACGCTTTGTAGATGCAGCCAAAAATTTAGAAAGTTGTCCTTTGTTTATAGACGACACGCCTGCATTACCTATTTCTCAATTAGCAGCGAGAGCGCGCCGTCTGAAGAGAAAACATGGTTTAGACGTAATGATAGTGGATTATCTTCAACTTGTGAGGCCAGCCTCATCAAAAGATAGTAGAGTTAATGAGGTTTCTGAAATAACTCAGGGTATGAAAGCAATCGCGAAAGAGCTAAACATACCAGTCATTGCTTTATCTCAACTTAGCAGACAGGTAGAGTCTAGAGATGATAAAAGGCCTCAATTATCTGACTTAAGAGAATCGGGTTCAATTGAACAAGACGCCGATGTTGTAATGTTTGTTTTCAGAGAAGAATATTACAAAGAACGTGAAAAACCGAGTGATCAAGACCTTGAGAGCATGGCAAAATGGCAGTCTGAAATGGAGCATCTTCATGGACGGGCAGAACTTATTATTGGAAAGCAGAGACACGGCCCAATAGGAACAATTGAACTCAGTTTTGAAGGTCAATTTACTAGATTTGGAAACATTGCAAAGGCTTGGCAAAACGAACTAGAACGATAACCTTATTCAATTCGTCAGACGGCCTCTCCTGCCGCCACGCCTTGTAGGGCTTACTTTAGTTATCAAACCTTCTCTCAAAGTAAGCAACATTGGATGTTCTTTTTTGTCATTATATTTCTCTATCAGCAAAGGTATAATTTTCTTTGCATCAACATCATTGGGCAAACTTAAGGCCCAATCTAGAAAAATTGATCTACATTCTTCTATATTAATACCCTCAATATTAAAGCTTTCTCTGATCAGTGCCTTAGGATCATTGTAATCACCTTTCATCATAAACCTCTTTTGGATTGGGTAAGATATTAGATATTATGGTTGCAGATTTGGAAGTCATTTCTGCTATTTTTTCAATCAGCAAAGGAATGCTAGACGTATCTGTATGTTTAAAAAAAAGATCCTTCCCATTAGCTCCTAGCTCGCGATCTTTTATATCTTCCTTGAGTAACAACTTTGATAAAATTTGCACACTCAGTAACAACTCATATGTATTAATGAGATAATTAAGATCTTCGGCACAAATCTTCTTCAATTTATTCAAATTCATTAGGCCACTATGAACACCAGAAATATCCTCATTACTCAAGAGTATGCCCATTTGAGAAACTAGCTCAATGTCTTGCAGTTTGCCCTGCCCCAACTTCAAGCTCCACTTTTCATCCATCGATCGTGCAGCCAGCAGCCTTTTCCTCATAATTGATAGGCCCGACATAACTTTTTCATCTGGCCGTAATGTTTTTAAACTTTTACAAAACTCAGAAACATCTGCTTTAAGATCTTCAGGCCCAGTAATTATAGTTGCATTTACCAGCGCAAGATGCTCCCAAACCCAGGCCTCTGAGGTTTGATAATGCTTAAATGATTCCCACGAAGTGGCTACTGGACCTTGATTTCCAGACGGTCTCAATCGCATATCAACCTGAAATAAACTCATTTCAGTCATAGGAGCAGTAATCGCAGCCACCATAGACTTTGTTAGCCTCGCATAATAAGTTCTTGAATTAATTTCTTTTTCTCCAACAGACATTTCTATTCCAGCTGGGTCATAAATCAATATCAAATCAAGATCTGATTTAGAGTGTAGCCGTTTTGTCCCTAAGGATCCTAAACCAATTAACACAGCTCCCCGCCCGGGCGGTAAACCATACTTTTTAGAAAACTGCGAACCAACCAAAGACCAAAGCTCTTTAAGTGTGGCTAAGGCTAATTCACCATATTGAAACCCTGCCATCTCCGGAGTGATAACCCCCCTCAGTAAGTGCACGCCAATTCTAAAATGCCATTCTCGACTCCAGCGGCGGGAAGCATTCAATTGGCTCTCGTAATCCGTTTCTCTGGCAAGAGTTTTTGCCAGATCTTCTCGGAGAGCAATTATTCCTGGCCACTCGCTCCAAAACGTCCCTTCTATTACAGCATCTAAAACTTGAACATTACCAGATAAATATTCAGATAAGGCATCCGATGAAGAGATAATGTCAATAAATAGGTCTATAAGTTGTCTATTTGTATGAAATAATGAAAATAATTGTACTCCAGCTGGGAGTAATGATAAAAATTTATCAAAAGACACAAGAGCGCGATCAGCATCCACTGCATTTGATAATTTTTCCAAAATAATTGGTTGTATTTTAGAAAACAATGCTTCTGCGCGCGCGGTCCTGAGCGCGGGATAGGATGGCCACCTGCTTACAAGTTCGCGTCTATTTTTATTATCTTGATAAAAAACTGCTTCAGATAAAAGTTCTTTTTCAGGATTGAAAAATGACTCTGTAAGTTCATGAACAGATTTTAGGGAAGCTAGAATTTTTTGTTTGAAAACAGCAAGATCTAAACTCATGAAGTTAGCCAACCGCATTAATCCACTATCAGTTTGAGGCAATACATGAGTTTGGGCATCATTGACCATTTGCAATAAATGTTCAACCTTGCGAAGGAACCTGTAATGATCAGATAACTTACTGGCTGTACTTGCTGAAACCCAGCCTTTTTCAGCCAGTTTAGCTAAAGCAACTAGAGTTCCAGAAAATTGTAAATCAGGATCTCTACCGCCTACGATCAACTGGCGTGTTTGTGTAAAAAATTCAATGTCACGGATTCCCCCTAAACCTAGTTTAACGTCGTGACCAAGAATATTTGAAATACTTTTAGATTCAGCTTTTTTTTGGTATCTTACACGTATGCTGTGTGCTTCCTCTATTGCAGCAAAATCCAGATATTTTCGCCAAATAAACGGATATAATGTAGAAAGAAATTTAACTGCAAGCTTTTCAGAACCTGCACAGTACCTCGCTTTTATGTATGCAGCTCGCTCCCAGGTACGACCCAAAGCTTCATAATACCTTTCTGCAGCTTCAAATCCAAGGCATATAGGATTTACAGATGGATCTGGTCTCAAGCGGAGGTCAGTACGGAAAACATATCCATTTTCTGTTACCTCGGACAGAACTTTAGTCATCCTTTTTATAACAGCAACTGCAGCTTTTTTAGTTTCAAAAAACTCATTTTCAATTAATTTTTCGTCATCAAAAAAGCATACAAGGTCGATATCAGACGAATAATTTAGCTCCCACGCTCCTAACTTTCCCATTGAAAGGATAAAAATACCTAGCTGATCGGCGTCAGAATTATTTTTCAACTGTGAAAGCTTGCCATCTTCAATAAGCGATTCAATAGAGTACTTTAATGCTATCTTTACGCTAAAATCTGCAAATTCTGAAAGGCATTTGCTTACTTCTTCCAATTGCCAGTTTCCTGATAAATCCTGTAGCGCTGTCCAAAGCGAAATTCGAGCTTTTGCAACCCTTAAGCTCTTAGATATATTAGAGCTTTGTAATACTTCCTTAGTTATTGTTTCTTCGGGACTTGACTCTGATTTCAGAGCTTTTTTGATCCAGTTCACTTCTTTTTTGACTAAGTCGTGAAGGAAGGGACTGCATCCAGCCATACCAGCGATCAGTTTCTGCAAAGGTTCATCGAAATTGGGAAATAAAGACCTGATTTCAAGAATTATAGCCGCATCTGAAGTAAAAGGACTGTTTGAAATATTTTTTAATTGTCGCATTAATATTAGCAAAAAATTTTTAACTTAATACCACAGGTATCATACAAATCAGATCTATCCACCAAATAATAGGAATGTTTAGTTCAGTAAGTTTAATTTATTGATGCTGTAATCTGCATTAAAAGGTTTTTTATTGTGCCGTTGTCTTCCATTGCCATGCTTCGATAACCTTGATAATGTAATGCTATGAGACATTCTCTTCCAATAGCTCCGCAGTTTTATGTGACTGCACCACAGGCATGCCCTTACCTAGAAAATAGACAAGAAAGAAAATTATTCGCTGCACTCCAAGGTGATGAAGCGCAGAGCTTAAACAATTGCCTCTCAAAGCAAGGATTTCGTAGATCTCAAAATGTTTTGTATAGACCTACTTGCTTAGATTGCGCTGCATGTCTATCCGCCCGGGTAGAAGTTAAGCAATTTTTTCCCAATAAATCACAAAAGAGAACAAACAAAATCAACAAAAATGTAACTAGGCGGTCTACATCTCCTTGGGCAACAGATGAGCAGTTTGAACTCTTTAAGCGTTACTTAGAAGATAGGCATGCTAATGGTGGAATGGCAGAAATGGATGTTTTCGAGTTTGCTGCTATGATTGAAGAAACGCCAGTGGATACACGCGTAATAGAGTATGAACTCGATAATAAGCTTGTAGCAGCTTGTCTAACTGATATCGTAGATGACGGTTTGAGTATGGTATACTCTTTTTATGATCCCAATTTGTCAAAGTATTCTTTGGGTACATACGTGGTTTTAGATCACATAATGTTAGCTCGGGAGCTAAACTTAAAATATGTATATCTAGGTTACTGGGTGCCAGGAAGCTCTAAAATGGGATATAAATCTAAATTCAGTGGACTAGAGATATACCACGAAAAAAAGTGGAAAAAGTTGGAAGAAATTCCTAATGTATCATCTGAACTTCATCCATTAAACACTGCTCCAGTGGCAGAGCAAGTTTCAGAGTTGGATTTTCCAGGTTCCGAAGCTGTTCGTTAACGTTATAGTCTGGACGTTTAAGTTTTAATTACTTATAACTTTACTCAGAATTACACAGGTAATAATAATGTCAGACGCTTCAAACCCAATGGAAGGAACGCCTTTAATTCCTCCCTCCTCAACGGATCATTCATTATATGAGACGGTGGTCGAGGGGTGTCGAACAGTTTATGATCCAGAAATACCCGTAAATATTTATGACCTAGGGCTTATATACACAATTGATATAACCCAGGAAAACGACGTGCGAATTATAATGACACTAACTGCACCAGGGTGTCCTGTGGCAGGAGAAATGCCTGGATGGGTTTCAGACGCAATAGAACCCATAGCTGGGATAAGAAAAGTAGATGTAGAGTTAATTTGGGAGCCACCTTGGGGAATGGACATGATGAGCGATGAAGCAAAGCTCGAGTTAGGTTTTATGTAGAGGTTAATATGTTTTCAATTCCAAACAAACCGCCTATTTCCCTTACGCCACGCGCAGTTTCCCAGATCAAATCATTGATGGGTGACTCCGATGCAATCGCACTTCGTGTTGGAGTTAAAAAAGGCGGTTGTGCTGGAATGGAATATACAATCGAATATGTTTCAGAGTTAGATAAAAATGATGAGGTAATCGAACAAGATGGTGCTCGCGTTTTGATAGCTCCGACGGCTCAAATGTTTTTATTTGGAACTGAGATCGATTATGAAACCTCGTTACTTGAAAGCTCTTTCAAGTTTAATAATCCTAATGTTTCTGAGGCATGCGGCTGCGGCGAGAGTATAAAATTCAAAAACGTTTAGGCGCGTTAGCAAGATATCAGTTTACTTAAAAAAAACATTAGTGGTGTTGAGAATGATATCCGTTTAAGTCTTAATTTAAAAACAAAAGATTAAGTAGGATCATCATGAGAAAGATTATTGCTGGAAATTGGAAAATGAACGGCAAACTTGAAAATTTGTTAGAAATAAAAAAAATATCTAACGAATTTGCACGATCAAAAATAGAGATTATAATATGCCCACCGTTTACCCTTTTGTCTGCCGCAAGCGAACTTGCAAAAAACGTCTACATAGGTGCACAAAATTTACACCCAGAAAATGAGGGAGCGTTCACCGGTGAGATAAGTGCGAATATGTTAGTCGACCTTGGTATTACGCACTCGATTATTGGGCACTCAGAGCGCAGAAACAAACATAATGAGACAAATGAAATAGTTGCGCGGAAAGTAAAAATTTCTTTGGAGAAAAAGTTACAAACAATTATTTGTATCGGTGAAACAGAGTTGCAGCGGAAAGAAAATAGTACCTTAGAAATTTTGGAACAACAACTTCTCGACTCTCTAGCAAATAATACAAATTTTGAAAAATTAATCGTAGCTTATGAGCCAATTTGGGCGATAGGAACTGGTTTGATCCCTGAGGTCAGCGAAATATCAAAAATACACGACTTTATTAGAGTGAGATTAGTTGAGTTATATGGATCGAATGCATCTAATATACCTTTACTTTACGGTGGCTCAGTAAACGGATCAAACGCCCCCGAAATTTTTAACGTTAATAACGTAAATGGAGCTCTTGTGGGAGGAGCATCACTCTCTTTTGAGAAATTTGCCCCAATAATAAGGGCAATCGAAAATACTAGTCCATAATTTTTAGATTGAAATGCAGTTAATTTCTCAGAAACCCACCGATAAAGACTTTATTCAAAACCCTTATAAGTTTTATAAAAATTTTGTATCAAGTGACTGCTTATATTTTTGGCATGAATATAATATGCCAGCTGTTTTTGATTACGCTGGTCAGGAAATGTTATTCAAAGACAACAGATTTGGCCGTGAAAAGTTAAAAAATCAGTCACAGGAAAATGAAAAGCATTTAATAGATTTTAATAATTTAGAAAAAAATTCAATGCTGGAGCTTGAGCCTCCAAAACATACCAGGTTAAGGGGTCTAGTCTTGCGAGCATTTACAACTCGAAAAATAAATACCTTACAACCTGAAATAGTTGCTCTCTCACATAAACTTTTAAATGATCTTAGAAGTGATAACGTAGATATTCTGAAAGAATTTGCCACCTTATTACCAGTTATCGTTATTGCGAGGCTACTTGGAGTTCCTGAGACTATGGCAAGAAATTTACTTAGTTGGTCGAACGATATGGTTATGATGTATCAAGCTCGTCGGACAAGAGAATTAGAAATACAGGCAAATTCATCTACTAAGGAATTTGTAAGTTTTATGGAAAGCTATATTGAAGAAAAAAGATATAAACCTGAAGACGATCTGATTTCTCATCTTATCGCAGCAGAAGAAGAAGGTGAAAAGCTTACAAAAGATGAATTAATTTCTACATGCATTTTACTTTTAAATGCAGGGCATGAAGCCACGGTTCACACGTTAGGAAATGGTATAAAAGCGATTCTTGAGTATGGCGAAGAGAAAAGCTATCTAAGCCCAAAGTTTATCAATGCCACTGTAGAGGAAATCTTAAGATACGACCCACCTTTACATATTTTTACAAGATATGCTTATGAAAATATTACTTTTAGAAACCATCAATTTAAATGTGGTGATGAAGTGGCATTGGTAATTGGTGCTGCAGGAAGAGATGAAAGACACTGGAAATCAGCGGATAATTTTAATCCATTTCGACCAATAAAGAAAAACCTATCATTTGGGAGTGGGATTCACTTTTGTGTTGGAGCTCCCCTAGCGCGATTAGAATTACTTACTGCGATACCAATTCTCTTTGAAAAATTTCCTAAAATTACGTTAATAGATGACCCACTTTACTCAAACCTATATCATTTTCATGGTCTATGCGAACTTAACGTATCTCTGAAAAATTAATATCGTATAGTGGCAAGTGGGCAGTACTTTTTATTTCTTCCATAGATAAGAGCGCTGTAAAATTATGAACTTTCACCTCAGAAATTAAAGCTTGATAAATTTATCATATGCGCGAGCATCTTTTACTATTACCTTAAGTATATAATCTATGTCTCCAGCTAGGCGGTGAGCCTCTTGGACTTCTGTCCTATTCTTTAGAACATTTAAGAATTTTTCCTACCATCTTAAATCATGTTCGCTGGTTCTAATTATCAAAAAAAAGCATGCCTCAAAACCCAGATTTCCAGGATAAAGAATAGAAATTGTATCTCCAATTATTCCATAATCTTTCATTTTTTTTATTCGATTCCAAACTGGAGTTTTGGAAGAAGAAACTTATTGGGCTATTTGATCTAGAGATTGTCCAGCATCAATCTGTAATTCAAATAAGATTTTTCTATCGATATCATCTAATCGAAATGACATTTTATTCTCTCAACTTATTTAATTTTATTGCGGAGATTTAAAAGTGAAGTGAAACTAATTTTATTTATCTCTTATATTAAAAGTAATTCGTAAACATACAGTATTTTGTATCAATGATTCCCGAACTGATTCTTAAAATAAAAAGATACTTTTCAAATTGTTTTTGCATAGTAAAATAATCTGCTAATTATATATCTTAAAACTCAGAAAAACCTTTTAAAGGCCAACAATATATAGAGAAATCTCGATAAATTTTTTGAGAAATTTTAACAGGTTTATAAAAAAAACGCCTGCACAAGGCAGGCGTATAGTTATTGAGGCAGGTTTCATACAGGCAAGAAACCTATCGAGCAGTATATTTGTTATATACTTTTCAGCTGTATCATCCAAGTATATTTTTATAATTATCAGGATCCAACTTTAGTAATCATTAAATTACCAAAATAAGTTATAATCTGATCTGTCCAAAAAATTTAGTTTTATTTTGAAATCAAGTTGATAAAAGTTTTATTAATATTGTCTAAAATATTTGGATCGTGAAACTATAAAAATGACTTCTATATATCATGATAATCTACAATCTCGCTGTCCAGATCTATTTAACTTAGCAGAATATGTACTTGAAAACGCGAACAAAAACCCAACAAAAAAAGCTCTAGAGATTATCTCGGAATTTTCCAATTACTCTATAAGCTTTGAGGAGCTTAAAAGCCGAGTACTCAAAACGGGAAATGCTCTTATCAAACTTGGTTTAAATCGAAATGCTAAAATTTTACTGAGGTTAGATAACACTGTTACCTTTCCAATAGCCTACCTTGGAGCAATATCAGTTGGCATAATCCCTGTTCCAACATCAATCAGCCTAACAGAATATGAGCTAATGGAGCTTGTGAAAATTTTACAGCCTGAAGCTATAATAACATCGAAATTTTTAAGTGGTAATCTGGGGAACGTGAAAATAATTTCCGAAACGGAAATTAAAAAGTTATCTTTTGAAGGTGATGAAGCAAACTTTGAAAAAGGTGATCCAGATAGGCTAGCATATATTGTATTTACGTCTGGAACATCAAATAAACCTCGAGCTGTTTTACATGCCCATCGAGCAATTTGGGCAAGACAGTCTATGCATTCTGATTGGTACGCTTTGACCTCAAATGACAGGTTGCTTCACGCTGGAGCTTTCAATTGGACTTATACGCTAGGCACTGGTTTACTTGATCCATGGAGTATAGGCGCAACCGCTATAGTGTTAGACTATGAGTCATCGCTTTCTGATTTGCCTCATATTATAAAAAATTCTGGTGCAACATTATTTGCGGCGGTTCCCGGTGTTTATCGGAGATTACTGGACCAAAATGAAAAACTTAACTTTCCCAAACTAAGACATTGCCTCTCCGCTGGAGAAAAATTGACCCCAAACATTCACAAAAAATGGAGAAAAAAAACCAAAAAATATATTTATGAAGCATTTGGAATGAGTGAGTGCTCGACTTTTGTATCAACAAATAAAAATACTGGCCCTAAAATTCAGACTATCGGACGTCCCCAAAGAGGGCGTAAAGTAGCCATTATCGATCAGAACACATCTGAGCCAGTACCAATAGGAGAAGTTGGTATTATAGCAGTTTCCACACAAGACCAGGGATTAATGATTGGTTATCACAATGAGCAGCATATCAAATCAAACAATAAAGAGTGGTTTGCAACCGGTGATTTAGGCAAAATGAATCCAGAGGGATTTATTGAACATTTTGGACGTGCAGATGATATTCTAAACCAAGGTGGATTTAGAGTATCGCCAAAAGAAATCGAGTATGCTTTCCTTGATCTGGAGGGGTTAGATAGTATTGTTGCCTTCAATCTAGAAATCAAAAAAGATACTACTGTAATTGCCGCAATTTTTACAACACAGGCAAATCTCAATGAAGAAGACCTACAAAACCATGCTAAAAAACGTCTGGCAAACTACAAAAATCCACGTGTTTATATCAAAAGTGAAATTATACCGACAGTTAATAACGGTAAAATATCAAGAAAAAACCTCAGCAAAACTTTTAAAGGACTAAGCATTGATTCAACTTGACATTTACTCAGATCCAATCTGTCCGTGGTGTTATATAGGAAAAATACATTTGGAGCGAGCATTAGAGACACTCAATGAAAATCCGTTTCATATTAAATGGCATCCTTTTCAATTAAATCCAGAGATGCCTAAAAATGGGATGGATAGAAAGAAATATTTGGAACAAAAATTTGGAAGTATTAGTGGTTTTGCTTCAGCATATCGCCCAGTAATTGAGCATACAAAAAATTTTAATATTGATCTGAAACTCGATAAAATTCAAACAACTCCAAATACAATAAATGCTCACAGAATAATTAATTGGGCTGTACTGGAAGATTGTCAAAATAAGATAGTATCTGAGCTATTTAAAGCGTATTTTATAAATGGCTTAGACCTAGGCAGTAATACTATTCTGGCAAAATTGGCATCGAAATATTTCATGGATGAGAAATCAATTCTCCGACTGCTAAATTCAGATAATGACATAAACAAAATAATTGACGAAGATCGTACTGCAAGACGAATGGGAATAAAAGCAGTACCCATGTTTATTGTAGCAGACCAGTATGCAGTATCGGGCGCGCAGACTGCAGACCTGTGGCAAACCGTCGTTAAAGATTTTCAAGCGTCCGTTCGTCAATAGAATAAGATGTTATAGTAAGTATAAAAAAAAGAGGTCATCTGTGACCTCCTTAAGTTTCGCCGTCCAAGCTCTTATGTTAAAACTGCTCGCTGGATATTTTGCCTGCGGCCTGAACGTCGTCAGGGACAAGCGCACTTGTCCCATGTCTCACTTTAACTGCAACCAGAAGTACCTCCACAAGTATTGCATTTCATACAAGTACCGTTCCGAACAAGAGTGTAATTACCACAGTCTGAACACGGATCTCCTTCATATCCTTGGAGTTTTGCTTTGGCGCGAGGGTCCAATATTGGATCAGACTCAACTACTGGTGAAATAGATTTTGCTGCAACCATAGTAGCCAATTCAACCTCCCCTGGATCTGTTATTTTGCTACTTGTTTCTTGCTGCTGCATCAATTCCTGTGGAAGCCTTTTTCGTAAATACCCAGTGGAACTTATCTGTTTTAGCACCTCTAGAGAGCGCGTAGCGGCTGTGTCAGATACCTCTTTTACATTTCGCACACCTTCCTCGTTTCCAATTCCTATATCATCAAAACTCGCACCCTCTGGCTTAACGTGGGCTAAATCCGTACGATCTAGATAACTGACTGCTAATTCTCTAAAAATGTAATCTAAAATAGAAGTAGCATTTTTAATGCTATCGTTACCTTGCACCATTCCTGCCGGTTCAAACTTTGTAAACGTAAACGCATCTACAAACTCCTCAAGAGGAACCCCATATTGCAGCCCAACCGAGATTGCTATCGCAAAGTTATTCATCATAGCACGGAACCCTGCCCCTTCTTTGTGCATATCAATAAATATCTCTCCCAGAGCGCCATTAGAGTACTCTCCTGTTCGCAAGTATACCTTATGCCCTCCCACTATTGCTTTTTGGGTATAGCCTTTTCGCCTCTCCGGCATTTTTGAGCGTTCGTTACCCTTTACTATTTCTTTTACAATAACTTTTTCGATAACTTTTTCCGCTAAAGTTGCTGCCTTAACCTGAGGATTGCCTTCTTCCATAAGCTCTGCTGCTTCGTCATCATCTTCTAGCAACGCTGCTGCTAATGGTTGTGATAGTTTCGAACCATCTCGATATAGCGCATTTGCTTTCACCCCAAGCGACCATGAAAGCTCATATGCCTTTTGGCAGTCTTCTATCGTTGCATCATTTGGCATATTAATTGTCTTAGAAATGGCACCTGACGTAAAGGACTGTGCTGCTGCCATCATATGAATATGACTATTTACAGATAAAAACCGCTTACCCATCTTTCCACATGGGTTCGCACAATCAAAGATGTGATAATGATCAACACTTAAGTGCGGAGCCCCTTCCAACGTCATAGTTCCACAAACATGATCATTTGCCATATCTATGTCAGCCTTGCTGTAACCAAGGTGCCGAAGCAAATCAAAGTTACTGTCAACCAATTTATCCGAAGGTATACCAAGCACTTCGGTACAGAAATCTGCTCCCAGAGTCCATTGATTAAAGACAAAGCGAATATCAAACGCGGATCCAAGTGCTGCTTCGACTTTATCTATCTCTTGCTGCCCAAAACCATGCCCGATTAAGCTAGTGTGATTAATTCCTGGTGCATTTCCTATTGACCCATGCCCCACTGCGTAGGACACAATTTCTTCTATCTTGGCCTCAGAATAGCCGAGCTTTCTGAGAGACGCAGGAACTGATTGATTGATAATCTTAAAATATCCACCCCCAGCTAATTTTTTAAATTTAACGAGTGCAAAGTCTGGTTCAATCCCTGTAGTATCGCAGTCCATCACTAGCCCGATAGTTCCTGTTGGAGCTATTACAGAAACCTGAGCATTTCTAAATCCGTTTTTTTCACCAAGTTCCAGTGCTTTGTCCCAAGCTTCTAATGCTTTTTCTATCAAAGTCAGATCAGGACAGTTGAGGTGGTCCAATGGAACAGGCTTTACCCTTAAGGACTCATATCCATCCACTTTGCCTCTTGCTGCATTTCTGTGATTTCTTATCACCTTGAGCATATGGTTTTTATTTTTTGAATAGCCGGGGAAAGTGCCCACTTCGGCGGCCATCGTTGCACTTGTGGAGTAAGCTACACCCGTCATGATTGCCGTCAGTGCACCACACAATGAGCGACCCTCATCACTATCATAACCCAGTCCCATATTCATCAATAAACCACCAATATTTGCGTATCCTAGCCCCAGCGTGCGGAAATCGTAGGATCTCTGTGCAATTTCTTTCGATGGAAATTGTGCCATTAGAACAGATATTTCGAGCGTTACGGTCCATAATTTTGTTGCGTGTATGAAATGATCTACTTTGAATTCTCCATCAGATAGAAATTTCAACAAGTTCATGCTTGCCAAATTACAAGCTGTATCATCTAAAAACATATATTCTGAGCAAGGGTTTGAGCCTCTTATCTCACCATCTTCTGGACATGTATGCCAAGCATTGACTGTATCATGAAATTGAATTCCTGGATCTGCGCAAGCCCACGCCGCGTGGCCGACGTCCTCCCATAACTTCCTGGCACGAATAGTTCGAGCGGTCTCTCCATTCACCCTATTCTTTAAATCCCAGTCTTCGTCGTTTTTCACAGCATCAAGAAAGGCATCGGTTACTCTTATTGAATTATTTGAGTTTTGCCCTGATACCGACGCATATGCTTCTGAGTCCCAGTCAGTGTCATATGTTGGAAATTCAATAGCCGTGTAACCCTGTCTCGCATAGTCCAGAACTCGTTTTATGTAGGTTTCAGGAATTAAAGACTTTTTGGCTTCTCTAACCGCGTCCTTTAACGCACTATTTTTGCTCGAATTGACTGCGTCTTGGAGGTCACCATCCCACCTCTTTATAGCCTCAAAAATTCTATTTAATTTGGCTTCGTGAATTTTTGATCCTGCCACTATAGAAGCGACCTTTTGCTCTTCTTTTACCTTCCAGTTGATGAACTCTTCAATATCTGGATGATCAGCGTCACAAATTACCATCTTCGCTGCCCGCCTTGTTGTACCACCTGACTTTATTGCCCCAGCAGAGCGATCACCTATTTTCAGAAATCCCATAAGTCCCGACGACTTTCCTCCGCCAGACAGCGGCTCGCCGTCACCTCTGAGAGAACTAAAATTTGTACCGGTACCCGATCCATACTTGAATAAGCGCGCCTCACGGACCCAAAGGTCCATTATGCCGCCTTCATTTACCAGATCGTCACTGACAGATTGGATAAAGCATGCATGGGGCTGCGGATGTTCATAGGCTGATTTTGACTTAACCAGCTTTCCAGTTTTGAAATCAACATAATGATGCCCTTGACTAGGACCATCAATCCCGTAGGCCCAGTGCAATCCTGTATTGAACCACTGAGGGCTGTTAGGCGCGGCCATTTGGGTAGCAAGCATATATCTCATTTCATCGAAATAGGTCTGCGCATCTTTCTCATCGGAAAAATAGCCGCCTTTCCAGCCCCAGTAAGACCAGGCTCCTGCAAGCCGGTCAAAAACCTGCTTAGATGAAGTTTCACCCGTGAAAGACGCATCAGACGCTGGTATCGATCGCCATAAGAACTCAGGTACATCTTTTTCTTTAACTTTCTCAGTTTTCGTTGGAACACCTGCTTTACGAAAATATTTTTGTGCTATGACATCGCTTGCAACTTGCGACCAATTTGTTGGAACTTCAACATTATCAAGCTGAAATACTACAGACCCATCGGGGTTTTTTATCTCGGAAGATGTTGAGGTAAAATTTATTTCTTGATACGCGCACTGTCCCGCCGTCGTAAATTGTCTTTTAATCTTCATTGTGTCCCGCCTACTTTGAACTTTTCTCGTTTAGCCCTCTTTTTTTTACATGAAGGCCATGATTTTGATCCACCAACAATTCTAGGCAAAGGTACGACGCTTTACCCTTTTAGCTACTACATGTAGTATGTGGGGTGACCAGTGGACACAAATAGACGTAGGTTTGCGTCAAAGGTCAATAGTTAAATTGCATAAATTTAAGAAAAACTATCTTGACACAGTTTGATTATGTTTTCACGTCAAGAAAAATCACTAGGGAACACATTATAAATTTAAAAAAAGGAAACTCTAAAATGTAATAGTTTTGGACGTTTACAGGAAAAAGTTTAGAAAAAAAACAAAATCTAAGATCCACACTGCGATTCATTTTTAATGAAAAAATTTATTTTGCATTAATTTACATTTTTGGGAAATATTACAAAATAAAAACCATAAAAATGCTTTAGGAGCTACGCGAATGGTCGGGACGGCAAGATTCGAACTTGCGACCTACGGTACCCAAAACCGTCGCGCTACCAGGCTGCGCTACGCCCCGACAGACTTTCTCTATATAATCGAAATTGATTTGAAAAGACCTAGAAGCTAAAAAATAAATTTTAACATTAAGCCAACTCCACTAATCCCTAGGAAGACCTAGACTATGCTTTATCGAACCTCCTGTCTTAATACCAAGTGATTTTGTTAAACCAGCATTGATTTCTACTACATACTGCACATCATATCCGCCAAAGATACTGGTTGTACTAAATGGACGGGCATTTTCAAATATCTTTGTTATAACTCCAGCTTCATCAGCAAATATAATGTCTAGTGGAATGCTAGTATTTTTCATCCAAAACCATACAGATTGCGGTCGTTCATAAACAAACATCATCCCATCGCTGAGTTCCATTCCCTTTCTGAACATTAAGCCTCGCTGCCGCTCTTCATTATTAATAGCAAGTTCAACGCAAAATTTGGCTTGCTGCTGATTTTTAAAGTAGATGGATATTTGCTCATGAATACAATTTGTATCTGCTATAGAGCCAAAGGCGGCCAAAAAGGCCATACAACTCAAAATACAAAGTGATGCACGTTGGATTAATATAAGTTTGAACCTTGTTAGAGATTTCAACTAAATAAATAAATTAGTAACAACTAAGGGAACAATCTCTCAATTGACCATTGACCATCCTGATCGCGTTTGGACCATAAAAAACGATCGTGTAAACGGGCCTCACCTTCTGCCCAAAATTCTATTTCGGTTGGGGCAATGCGAAATCCGCCCCAAAATTTTGGCCTTGCGGGATCATCGCCCAGACTTTCAGTAAATGTTTCAACTCGGTCTAATAATATTTTTCTAGAATTCAATGGCTTTGACTGAATTGAGGCCCATGCACCCAGCCTACTTTTCAAAGACCGCGACTTATAATATTCATCGGATGCCAGCTCACTCTCTAGCGAGGTAATACCTCGTACCCTAATTTGCCTTCTCAAAAACTTTGAATGCCATACGAAACTTGCCTTCCCACAATCAAATATTTCAATAGCTTTTTGGGAGCCAAAATTAGTGAAAAATACAAAGGCAGAATGATCGATGTTCTTTAATAAAACCATGCGAACGTTAGGCATTCCATCTTCCGACACTGTGCTCAATGCAATTGCATTGGGATCATTAAGTTCACCGTCTTCAGACTCAGCAATCCACCTTTTACAAATGTCGAAAGGGTTATCCCCTTCAAATTTACCGCTTCTATCCACCATTGCTTTACTCCACCTAGCACTCAACCCACTTTAATCCGTAAATAGTGCCAAAAAAATATTTGTCAGGCTTGAAGCTCTACTTTCCATAGCTTAAACATTTATAAAGTTAAATTTCGGGGGAATATGTATGTCATTTGGATTAATGACTGGCAAGCGTGGTCTTATAATGGGACTTGCTAACGAAAAATCGATAGCTTGGGGCATAGCAAAATCATGCTTTGATGCTGGTGCCGAGATGGCTTTTTCTTATCAGGGAGATGCTTTAAAAAAAAGAGTCGGGCCGCTTGCTGAAAGAGTTGAATCAGATTTTTTAATTGAATGTGATGTATCGGATAAACAAAGTGTTACGAAATTGTTTGCCGAAATTGAAAAAAAATGGGGTCAATTAGACTTCCTGGTTCATGCGATAGGTTTTTCAGATAAGACTGAGCTTCGCGGCCGATATGTTGATACAACTTTAGAAAACTTCAATATGACAATGAATATCTCAGTATACTCGTTTACAGCCGTAGTTAGCCACGCAGAAAAATTAATGCCGAATGGTGGTTCAATTCTGACGCTTACATATTACGGTGCGGAACAAGTTATGCCCCATTATAATGTTATGGGAGTTGCAAAAGCGGCATTAGAAACCTCGGTCAAATATTTGGCTGAAGATTTAGGTAAAGATAGCATCAGGGTTAATGCTATATCAGCGGGTCCCATCAAAACTCTGGCAGCGTCCGGAATTGGAGACTTTAGGTACATATTGAAATGGAACGAGCTTAATTCACCGCTAAGACGAAATGTAACTATAGATGATGTCGGCAAATCTGCATTGTATCTACTCTCAGATCTGGGTTCAGGAGTCACTGGAGAAATTTTACACGTTGATTCTGGTTATCATATTGTTGGTATGAAAGCAGTAGACGCTCCGGATATCGACGCCGTTACTGGGAGGAAGGATTAATGTCTGAACGCTTACCGCACGAAAAGGGATTTCATGTTAGCTGGGATCAATTACATCGTGATGCGAGAGCTTTATCATGGAGGCTTGATGGACAGGGACCAGACAGAGGCGCATGGAAGGCAGTAGTAGCAATAACTCGAGGTGGTATGGCTCCAGCGATGATCGTGGCAAGAGAATTGGATATTCGCACTGTAGATACGATAAGCGTAAAATCCTACAACCACCAGACGCAAGCAGAGCCGAAAGTTATAAAGCCACCTAATGCTGAATTAACAGGAGATGGTTCTGGCGTACTTATTATTGATGACTTAGTAGATACTGGGAAAACACTTGAGGCAGTGCGCTCTATGATGCCAAAAGCACACGTGGCTACAATTTACGCAAAACCACTAGGAAGAAATCAGGTTGATACATTTGTTACAGAAGTAAGCCAGGACACTTGGATATTTTTCCCTTGGGATATGGCTCTACAATATGTCGAGCCGTACAGAGGAACGGATTAAGTTAATCATGACATTGACTGATAAAATTTTTAAAAAAACACGCACAGAAGACGTAGATCCACCACCGGTACTTGAAGTAAAAAGTTGGATATCTGATCCAGATTTACAACCATCAAAACCAATAATCGACGTTTCTCAGGCGGCACCTACTGAACCACCACCAGAAAAAATGCTGAAGTTTATGGCGGACAAAGTGTTATCAGATAATGCAGTTAACACCTATGGGCCAGTTTTAGGATTAGATGAGCTAAGGGAAAGCCTGGCGCGACAATGGTCCAGGCAATATAATGGAAAAATAAGTAAAAAAAATGTGGCGATTACTAGCGGATGTAATCAAGCCTTTTGCGCTTCTATCGCGACCTTTACTAGCGAAAATGACGAAGTGATTATTCCAACACCATGGTATTTCAACCATCATATGTGGCTACAAATGGCCGGGGTAAAGACTGTGCCACTGGAAACGGATAGCAATATGGTCCCGATATTTGAAAAAGCAGAGGTGCTAATAACAGATAAAACTCGCGCCATAGTGCTTGTTAGTCCTAATAATCCATCAGGTTCAATATACTCGAATGAACTACTTCAAAAATTTTATAAATTGTGTAGTTCAAATAATATACGTTTAATACTTGATGAGACCTATAAGGATTTTCATCCAAACGTTTCTCAGCCTCACAAACTATTTGAAAATCCTGAATGGCATCAGACACTTACAATTCTTTATTCATTTTCGAAGGCTTATAGAATGACTGGGCATCGTGTCGGGGCATTACTAACTAGCTATGAAAATTTATTTGAAGTAGAAAAGGTCTTAGATACGTTTACTGTTTGTCCACCACAGTTAGGCCAGTACGCTGCCAATTGGAGCATTGCTAATCTGGACTCTTGGAAATCAGACCGAAGAACTGAAATTCTTGAACGAGCAAAGCATTTTTCAATAAAATTTGAACCTTTGTCTGCAGATGGATGGTCTTTAAGGGGCTGTGGTGCATATTTCGCTTTCGTTGATCATCCTTTTAAAGAAGGATCCGAAACTCTAGCTCCATTAATTTTACGAGACCAAGGTATTCTGCTTATGCCAGGCACCATGTTTTATCCCAAATATGATCTGCATGGCCCCAGAACATTCAGAATAGCGTTTGCAAATATTGACAAAAATAAGATTACTACTTTGCTTGAAAGACTGAAAAACCTCAGCTATCAGCGTTCTGACCACAAAGAATATAATGAAGTTAAGTAATTAAATATATTATCAGAGGTAAGTATGGCAGGCTCTAAAAGCAAATTGGGAAAAACTTTCGCCTGGGTTCTTATGACTTTTGTCATTATTGGATTGGGTGGATTTGGCGCAGTGAATTTTTCTAGTTCAGATAATGCCGTTGCTTCGGTCGGTGAAACTGAGATTAGCAGCAGAGAATACAGCAGAGCATTGAGCAATGAGTTAAGAAGATTTTCTGCTCAGTTGGGACAGGATATAACATTTGAGCAGGCACAAGCTTTTGGTATTACAAGCAATGTACTTAGCCAGCTAATAACAGCAAAAAGCCTTGAAGACGAAGCAAAACGTATCGGTATATCTGTTAATGATAAAGTCATAATTAGTAATTTGAATAAGACGCCTGCTTTTCAAAGCATAGACGGAAAATTTGATAAAGAGACATATACATTTGTCCTTGAAAACGCCGGCATGACACCTTCCATGTACGAGAGTGCAGTGCGAGCCGAAACGTCCAGAATGATTTTACAATCTGGTATTACAGAAGGAATGATGATACCCAAAAATTATTTGGAAGTAATGGCTAAATATCTTTTTCAAACGCGCGATTTTGAATTAGTATCTCTGGCCTGGAATAATTTAGATGAGCCTGATCCAGAACCAAGCGATGAAGAAATAAAAGTATACCACAAAGAAAACTCTGCTCAGTATATGAGACCAGAAACTAAAATGATTTCTTATGTAATATTGACGCCTGATATGCTCAGTAAAAGAATTGAGATAGATAAAAGTTTGTTAGAAGAGGTATACAAGGAGAGAATATCTGAATTTAATCAAGAAGAAAAAAGACGCTCGGAAAGGTTAGTATTTTTGACAACGAAAGAAGCAGAAGAGGCAATAGGCTCTATCAACTCAAAAAATACATCATTTGCTAATTTATTAAATGACCGTGGCCTTTCTTCGAGCGAAATTGATATCGGCTATAAGACAAAAAATGAACTAGGCGAAGCTGGAAATGGACTTTTTGCAGCAAAAATATCTGAAGTTATAGGACCATTTGATACCGACTTGGGTCCAAGCCTTTTCCGATTGGTAGACATTCAGGAAGCTAAAACTGGTGGTTTCGATGCCGTAAAAGAAGATCTGAGCAACGAACTAGCCTTGTCTGAAGCGGTTAAAGAAATTGCTAATTTAGCTCAACAATTCGATGATTTACTTGCATCTGGCGCCAGTCTAGAGGAATTGGCTTTAGAAACACCACTTGAGTTCAAAACAATTGCTTACTCTCCTGGAGCCGTGGATAGTGAAATAACACAGTACGAGGGTTTCAGAGATGCAGCGACAACAGTTTCAACAAAAGACTTTCCTGAAATAATTACCCTTTCAGATGGATCAGTATTGGCGTTACGGTTAGATGAAACTTTAAAACCTGCTTTAAAGCCACTCGATGAAGTATATCAGTCAGTGCTCGATAACTGGGTAAGTAGCAAGAAAAATGAATTGTTGAGGAAACAGGCTCAGCTTTATTTATCCAACGGCAATATAAAATCTATGAAATCTGATAAATTCGAGGGAATTTCCAGAGATGGCTTTTCCGATGAAACCCCACCAGCTTTACTAGCTACAGTTTTTGAAATGAATAGCGGCGAGTATAAAATTGAAAACCTCGACGATACTATTGCAATTATCCATCTTGTAGAAATTAAAGATGGGATTTCGGATAAACCAGAAGAAGCAGAAATTCTAAAATCTTTAGAAATGCAAATAAAATCAACCTTATCTCAAGATCTCTTCAGAATTTTGGTTTCAGAAATACAGAAATCAAGAGGTATTGCTGTTGACGAAAGCGCCATTAATGCCGTGCATGTAAATTTTCAATAGTGCCTGTTATGAAACTTACACCCGAGTTCGATCAATTTGAGAAAAATTATAGCAAAAGCATTAACCAATTAGTTTATTGTCGATTAGCGGCAGATTTGGATACACCAGTATCGTTAATGCTGAAATTAACGAATGGAGAAGAGAATTCTTTTATTCTTGAATCAGTAACAGGCGGTGAAGTCCGAGGGCGCTACTCGATAATAGGCATGCGTCCAGATAAAATTTGGAAATGTTTAGGAAAAAAAAGTTTTATCAAGAATTTAGAACAAAATGGTCGGGGCGCTTTCACACAGCAAGACCATGACCCATTAACTGAACTAAGGGATTTTTTATCAGAAAGTTACATTGATATCCCTAAAAGTTTACCACAAGCAAGCGCCGGCATCTTTGGTTACTTAGGGTATGATACAATACGTCTAATAGAAGATCTGCCTGACTTAAACCCTGATCCGATGGGACTACCAGATGGAGTATTTTTGCGTCCCTCTCTCATTGCTGTTTTAGATGGAGCGAAAGGTGAAGTAATATTGGTAGCTCCAGTTTGGCACAAGAAAAATAGAAATGCTAAAACGTCTTACGAAAATGCCTCTAAATTAATAAATGATGCGATAGAAAAGCTAGATAGAGAAATACTAGACACTAGAGATTTAGGGAGTCCAAGCAATATTAATCCACCAATTTCGAATTTTTCAAAAGATGGTTATATTCAAGCAGTTAAAAAGGCGCAAGAATACATAGCAGCTGGTGACATATTTCAGGTTGTACCCTCACAAAGGTGGGTACAAGACTTTAACTTACCACCTTTCTCATTGTATCGATCACTACGCCGGACGAACCCTTCTCCATTCATGTTTTTTTTTAATTTTGGAGATTTTCAAGTTATTGGTGCTAGTCCAGAAATTCTAGTTCGAGTTTTTGATAATGAAATTACAATTAGGCCAATAGCCGGCACGCGTCCTCGGGGGAAAACTCCCGAGCAAGACAAAGCTTTAGAAGTTGACTTACTCAAAGATAAAAAGGAGTTAGCAGAGCATTTAATGCTGCTGGATCTTGGAAGAAATGATGTTGGACGGGTATCTAAGATTGGTTCAGTAAAACCAACTGAGGAATTTATAATTGAGCGATACAGTCATGTTATGCATATTGTTTCAAATGTTGTTGGGGAACTTGCACCAGAACATGATGCTCTGTCTGCCTTTTTTGCAGGTATGCCTGCAGGTACAGTTTCTGGTGCTCCAAAAGTTAGGGCAATGGAAATTATTGATGAATTAGAAACGGAAAAAAGAGGCGTTTATGGAGGAGGCGTTGGCTACTTCAGTTCTTCGGGTGACATGGACATGTGCATTGCACTTCGCACAGCAATTTTGAAAAACGAAAAGCTTTATATTCAGGCAGGTGGAGGCGTTGTATATGACAGTGTACCAGAAGATGAGTACATGGAAACCGTACACAAATCCAACGCAATCAGACGCGCAGCTGCAGAGGCAGGTATATTTGCCACTTCCTGGGATTAGATTAGATTATTGATGTTAATAAACATTTAGGCCATTTGATCTAACTTGTTTACTAACTGGCTTTCGGCTGGACTCTAATCAGAAAAATTTTTCAAGCTATTCCCAATTGGCGTTGCTTCCAACATAGGTACTGACGGTTCACTCGGAAGATTTGGATTAAAATCCTCTAAGTGATGCTTCTCAGTTCCATCATACTCAACTTGATCAAGACTATCGTTTTTTATTGAGTTCGGCAGGTTTTCCAAAGGGGTCTCACCAACAAGCAACGAACTATCTAAATTTTTTGATATAGATGGTAAGATTGGCCTTGTTTCATTTGGCTGTGGTTGAAATAACTGCCCTCGCGACGAACTTAGCTGACCCATTTTTTTATCAAGAGCATCCCCAAGTTGGTCAGTTATTGGCTCAACCGCTGAAGCTTTAATTTGATCTGCCAATTTGCTTTCTAAATTTGTGTCTACTACTAGAATATTATCATTCGACGGCATAATAACTGGCTCTAAACGATTAATTGCGACAGGGGGCAAATCAAGCCGCGATTGATTAAATTCTGAGCCCGACGGTACCTGCAATATAACCTTGCTTGGCAGTTCGCCTGTTTTAACAGAGAGCTTTCCCACCAATGAGGGTACACTTAAAGCTACACTCCCAAGTATTATCGCAGAAATAATGCCAAATAAAAACTTTAATATAGTACTTTCTCCTCGTATAAAAATGAATGCATAATCTTAAAACACTTGCACACATCAATACCCACAACTATCACAGGGTAATAGTACTCTACGAAGACTTCTGAAGCTAGTCCTGATCGTTCTATAGGAAAAATTATGATCCTTATCATCGATAACTATGATAGTTTTACATTTAATTTAGTTCATTTAATAGGTGAACTATCGCCAAAGATCGTCGTAAAAAGAAATGATGCTATTTCCGTAACAGACGCAATTAATATGAAGCCATCCGGAATAGTTTTGTCACCTGGTCCTTGTGACCCAGATCAAGCAGGAATTTGTTTAGAATTAACACTTAAAGCGGCAGAAAACGAAATACCCTTACTTGGTGTCTGCTTAGGACACCAAACGATAGCACAGGCATTTGGAGGGGATATTATTCGTTGCCACGAAATAATTCACGGGAAACTGGGTGAAATTCATCACAAGAATGACCAATTATTTGTAGGAATACCTAATGTATTCAATGCCACAAGGTATCACTCTTTAATCGTTTCTCGAGAAACTTTACCAAAAGAACTTAACAAAACGGCTTGGCTCAAGGACGGTACCATTATGGGACTTTCTCATAAAAAGCTTCCTATTTTTGGAGTGCAGTTTCATCCTGAATCCATTGCATCTCAGTTTGGATATCAATTAATAAATAATTTCCTCGATAATACAGGAATTAAAATATGACTGAAGAAATGAAACCATTAATCTACGCTGCCTCAGAGGGTCCGTTAAGTACGGCTCAGGCTAAATTAGCTTTTGACATATTGTTTGAAGGTAAAGCGACGCCCTCACAGGTTGGTGGTCTATTGATGGCTATGAGAGCGCGCGGTGAATCCGTTTCGGAATATTCTGCAGCAGCAGAAGCCATGCGTTCTAGGTGCATTTCTGTAAATGCTCCATCAGAATCTATTGATATAGTTGGCACAGGTGGAGACGGAATAGGAACACTTAACATTTCTACGGCATCTGCTTTCGTAGTAGCTGGAGCTGGAGTAAATGTAGCTAAACATGGTAACAAAAATTTAAGTTCAAAATCAGGTGCTGCCGATGCTCTGACTAGCCTTGGTATAAACGTGATGGTCGATGCCAGTGTAGTAGAATCAGAAATCCAACATGCGGGCATAGGGTTTATGATGGCTCCAATGCATCACCCCGCAACAAAGCATGTTATGCCTATCCGACAAGAACTTGGGTGCAAAACAATTTTCAATATCCTTGGACCATTGACTAATCCTGCAGGTGTAAAACGTCAACTGAGCGGTGCGTTTGCGCCAGACCTTCTTTTTCCAATGGCTGAAACACTGGACAATCTTGGATGCGAAAAAGCTTGGCTTGTACATGGATCAGACGGTACAGATGAACTTACGATTATAGGCTCGTCGTCGGTAGTGGAACTAATTAATGGGAAAATAAGTTCTTTTGAAATTCATCCAGAAGATGCGGGTTTACCTACTCACAAATTGTCAGAAATACTGGGTGGTTCTCCAGATGAAAATGCAGCTGAACTCAAAGCTTTGCTTAAGGGTAAAAAAAGTGCATATCGGGACGCTGTTCTTTTAAACGCCTCTGCTGCTTTAATGATTTCTGGAAAGTGTGACTCCTTAAAGGACGGAGTAGAATGTTCGGTCGAAAGTATAGACAGCGGCAAAGCAAATGAAGCTTTGGAGATAGTCAGAAAAGTCTCTAATGGTGAGCTATGAGTAAAACTATCTTAGATAACATCAAAGAATACAAACTAAAAGAAATCGAAAAAGATAAAAAGCTTATATCTAGAAGCGATATCGAGGAGCTTGCAAAAGCTGCATCGCCCGTGAGAAAGTTCTACGAAGCAATAAAACTTGCTCAAAAAACCGGCTATGGATTGATAGCAGAAATAAAAAAAGCTTCACCATCAAAAGGGCTAATTCGAGATAACTTTAATCCTGAAGAATTGGCTAAAGCCTATGAAAAAGGCGGTGCTACGTGTTTGTCTGTTTTGACAGATAAGCCAAGCTTTATGGGTGATAAGGCTTATTTGACTTCTGCTAGAAGCTCATGCAACCTTCCTGCCCTACGAAAAGATTTTATCTATGATACTTATCAGGTTATTGAGGCACGAGCATTAAATGCAGATTGTATTTTGATTATTATGGCTTCGGTCAGTGACCAGCAGGCAAAAGAGCTAGAACATGCCGCTATTTCATGGAACATGGACATTTTAATCGAGGTGCACGATGAAATAGAACTTGAGAGAGCAATGAATTTAAATTCTCCCATGATTGGCATAAACAATAGAAATCTTAAGACATTCGAGACTTCAACCGACACAACGAAAAGGCTATCACAACTTTTACCCAGTGAGCGATTAATTATTAGTGAAAGTGGGCTTTTCAGTAATGATGATCTGCGGTCTATGGCAAGAGTAGGCGTAAGGTCATTCCTAATAGGAGAAAGTTTAATGCGACAAAACGACGTGACAGAAGCAACCCAAAGAATTCTTGAAAATCCTTTGAGGCCATAGATGTCGAATTCTTTGACCCACTTTGATAACAAAGGCAACGCCCACATGGTTGACGTCAGCTCAAAAGTTAATACTGACAGAGTAGCCATAGCAAAAGGTACCGTTAGAATGAAACGTGAGACTTTTAATATCATGACTGAGGGTAAAGCAAAGAAAGGTGACGTTTTGTCAATTGCTCGCATAGCGGGCATTATGGGCTGCAAGAAAACTTCGGATTTGATACCTCTTTGTCACCCAATTCCATTAAGCAACGTAAAAATAAATCTTGTGCCAAATACAGAATTGCCGGGAGTAGATATTGAAGCTCATGTAAAAACTAGTGGACCTACAGGTGTTGAAATGGAGGCTTTAACAGCTGTTTCAGTCGCATCTCTCACCGTTTATGATATGTTAAAGGCCGTCGATAAAACAATTGAGATTGGTAATCTTCGATTAACGAGGAAAGAAGGCGGAAAGTCAGGGCTTATCGAAAATCCATGATTTCTGTAAACGAAGCTTTAGAAAAATTATTTACACTTGCAAAAGTTACTCCTATCGAAAAAGTTGAGCTAAGAAAATGCTTAGGTCGTGTATTGGCTGCACCGCTGCGGGCAACTAGTAACAACCCCCCTTTTCCATCATCAGCGATGGATGGATATGCTATAAATAAAAAAGATTTGAACTTTGGAAAAGAATTTAAAGTTATTGGGGAGTCCGCCGCAGGGCACTCATATAGCAAGGCGATAGACCAAAATGAAGCAGTGAGAATTTTTACTGGGTCTAGAATCCCCGATGGAGCTAACTTTGTAATAATTCAAGAGGACGTTGAAGCCTTAGGCGCTTCAATAAAAGTAAAAGAAAAGTTTGATAAAAAATCGCATATTAGAATGGAAGGTTCTGACTTTTCTATTGGTCATACAGTAATGGCCCCACTTATACTTGGAGCAAGAGATATTTCGTTGATAGCAGCAATGAACTTTTCGCATATAAGCGTGCGAAAAAAACCAATAGTTGCAATAATTTCTACTGGCGATGAGTTAGTATTTCCGGGAGAGATACCAAAATCTGATCAAATAATTGCTTCAAACGCATTTGGTATAGCTGCGCTTTGTGACGACTGTGGAGCTGCCACACGAATATTACCAATAGCTCAGGATAATTTAAAATCTATCGAATATATTCTAGGATTAGCGGAGGATGTTGATGTAATTATAACAATAGGTGGAGCATCAGTTGGAAAGTATGATCTTGTTAATGCAGCGACAGGTAACCTTGGTATTGATAAAAGTTTTTATAAGGTAGCAATGCGGCCAGGAAAACCAATGATGGCCGGAAAAATAAATAATACCCCAATTATCGGCTTACCCGGAAATCCCGTTTCAGCACTAGTTTGTGGCTATGTCTTTATAAAGCCATTGATACATGCGATGCTAGGATTAGAAAGAACAAGCATCCCTCGTCTCACAGCGCTCTGCAGCACTCCAATTCCGGAAAATGGGCCGCGTGAGCACTATATGCGCGCTGTTTTACTACCGAATGGATGTCTAAAACCTATGGATAATCAAGATAGTGCTAGATTGGCTTTGTTATCCGATGCAAATGCCCTCCTCATCAGACCGCCGCATGCGAAGGCAATCCCTGCAGATACATTATGCGAATATATCAAAATTTAACGTAAAACCATAAAAGCTTGACACAAATAAGGAACATTAGTAGAACAAAGATAAAAAACTGAGGGAAAAGCATGCTTACACGCAAACAATTGGATCTGCTAAATTATATTAATAAGCACTTGAATAAAGACGGAATACCACCTTCTTTTGATGAAATGAAAGAAGCCTTGGATTTACGTTCAAAATCTGGAATTCATAGACTTATTACAGCACTAGAAGAGCGTGGTTTCATTCGAAGGCTTGCACATAGAGCGCGTGCAATTGAGATAGTAAAATTACCAGAGTCGTTGGAAACGAATAATGAACTAGCCAAATTAAACGCTGACTTTTCAAAAAACTCATCTATTAAAGCAGAGACAGACACAACGCATCTTCCCAGTTCAGTACACGCCAAAGAATTACCGGTAATGGGCCGCATAGCAGCTGGAGTTCCAATCGAGGCTATAAGCCAAGTTTCTCACAACGTGGCCATTCCAGGGCATATGCTAAGAAATGGAGGAGACCATTATGCACTTGAGGTTAAAGGTGACTCTATGATTGAAGAGGGAATTAATGATGGCGACATAGTTGTAATAAAAGAAACAAAAACAGCTGTAAATGGTGATATAGTTGTAGCGCTAGTTAAAGATAGTGAGGCGACATTGAAAAGGTTCTTTTATAGAGGCGATGCAATAGCCTTAGAAGCGGCTAATCCAGCTTATGAGACAAAAATAGTGCCTAGTGACCAGGTAAAGGTTCAGGGTCGATTAGTCGGGTTAATTAGATCCTATTAATTTATTTGTTTAGATTATAATCTTTTCGCAGAAAGCAATTCTATCTTACATAAGCTATTTTGATCTAAACAAGGCATGCTTGTTCATTGGTCTTTCTAATTGTAAAAAAAATCAAAATTTTCTAGGAATCTGAAAAAAAGGCAAAAACTATGTCTAAGGTTGTGACACGAATTGCTCCCTCTCCCACTGGCGATATGCATATCGGCACTGCCCGCACAGCTCTATTCAACTGGTTATACGCAAGAGGCAGAAATGGTAGATTTTTACTTAGAATTGAAGATACGGACAAAAGTCGCTCAGCTCAGGCCGCAACAGATGCTATTTTAATGGGTATGGCCTGGCTAGGATTGGATTTTGATGGTGATCCTATCAGTCAGTCAGCGCGGGCACCCCGACATGTCGAGATTGCATATAAGCTCTTGGAAACAGGGCAAGCATACAAATGTTTTTTATCTGAATATGAGATAAATGACTTGAGAAACTTGGCGATAAAAAATAAAAGTCCAAATGCTTTTAGAAGTCCCTGGAGAGAAGCACCACCATCCAAATTTCCTAATAAACCATTTGTAATAAGAATTAAGGCTCCGCAAAGTGGGGCTACGATAATTAATGATGAAGTTCAGGGCAATATTAGCATACAGAATAATCAGCTTGATGATATGATCCTACTTAGATCTAACGGAACACCGGTGTACATGTTAGCCGTCGCAGTTGATGACCACGATATGGGTGTAACACACATTATTCGGGGCGATGATCATTTGAACAATGCTGCCAGGCAAAATTTAATTTATTCTGCATTGAACTGGAACATTCCGGTTTACGCACACATTCCACTCATACATGGTGAAGATGGAAAAAAATTATCGAAACGGAATTCAGCCACTAGCGTGATAGAATATAAAAAAATGGGGTATCCCGCATCTGCAATGAGAAATTATCTTGCAAGATTGGGCTGGAGCCATGGAGACGATGAATTTTTTACTGATGAGCAAGCAAAAAAGTGGTTTGATCTGCAACATATTGGGAAAAGCCCCTCAAGGTTTGACTTTAAAAAATTGTCGAATATCTCTAAAATGCATATAGCAAATACAGATAATGCTGCACTGCTGCATGAGCTAATCGAATACCTAAATGTTGTGGATCAGCCAAGTTTGTCTCAGAATCATTTGAATGGACTTCTAAGGGCATTAGATTTCACAAAATCTTCTGTGAAGAGCTTTCCTGAACTAATTGAAAAAAATAGTTTTATTTTAAAAGATAGACCAATAAATATTGATCTTGATGTAAGAGAAAAAATAGAAGAATTCCCTCTAAAAACTCTCAAATTATTGACGCCGCAACTGCAAAATGTTAAATGGGACAGAAGTAAATTAGAAGAGTTATTGAACTCAGTCTGTGAACAGGTAGAATTGAAGTTTAAGACTGTAGCTCCCATCCTCAGAGCTGCCTTGGCGGGCAGCTCAAAAACACCAAGTGTGTTTGATATGATGACAGTTCTAGGTAGAGAAGAGACAATTGAGCGTCTAATTGAATTTGAAGTTAAGTATAATAACGAAATTTAACTCAAAAAGTTCGTGATAGCTTGAGATAATAGCATAAACTAGTTGCTGCATTTCTGGAGGACAGTATGACTGGCACATCAAAAACGGCAAAACTTATTATTGGATCAAATGAGGTTGAATTGCCTATTCATTCTCCATCAGCGGGAGCTGATGTAATTGATGTTACAACATTGTATAACCAAGCCGGTGTATTTACATACGACCCTGGTTTTACGTCCACTGCCAGCTGCGATAGTACAATAACCTATATCGATGGTTACAAAGGAGATCTTTTACATAGAGGCTATCCAATAGATCAACTAGCTGATAAATCACACTATTTGGAGGTGTGCTTCCTATTATTATACGGCTATTTGCCGACTGGCGCTGAATTAGAAGATTTCGAGCAAAGGGTCACAACTCATACAATGCTTCATGAACAGATGATGTATTTTTTCAGAGGCTTTCGTCGTGATGCCCACCCCATGGCGGTTATGACTGGTGTAGTGGGAGCCATGTCAGCATTTTATCATGACAGCACGGACATAACAGATCCTTGGCAAAGAGAAGTAGCCTCTATAAGGCTTATCGCTAAAATGCCAACAATAGCTGCCATGGCTTATAAGTATACAATTGGGCAACCCTTTATTTACCCACTAAACAATTTGGATTACGCATCGAATTTTTTAAGAATGTGCTTTGCAGTTCCAGCAGAAGAATACCAAGTTAATCCCATTTTAAGCCGTGCGATGGATAGAATTTTTACCTTGCATGCAGATCATGAACAGAATGCATCTACTTCTACGGTTCGACTCGCAAGTAGCTCTGGGGCAAACCCATTTGCATGTATTGCTGCAGGAATTGCCTGCCTTTGGGGACCAGCTCACGGCGGTGCAAATCAAGCTTGTTTAGAAATGTTAAAGGAAATTGGAACTGTTGAGCGTATTCCTGAGTATATAGCCAAAGCAAAAGATAAGGACGATCCATTTCGATTGATGGGATTCGGACATAGAGTCTACAAAAATATTGACCCAAGAGCAAAGGTTTTAAAGAAATCTGCGGACGAAGTATTAGAACTTCTTGGCATCGATGATAACCCACTTTTGCAAGTCGCAAAGGAGCTTGAGTATATGGCCCTTAATGACAAATATTTTATTGAAAAGAAGCTTTTTCCGAATGTTGATTTTTATTCCGGTATCATCCTAGAAGCAATGGGTTTCTCAACCTCAATGTTTACTCCAATATTTGCAGTTTCTAGGACCGTTGGTTGGATATCACAATGGAAAGAAATGATTGCAGATCCACAAGTAAAAATTGGACGACCTAGGCAGCTATATCTTGGCGAAACTTTTAGGGACTATGTCGACATAGAAAAAAGATAGTTTATAAATTATCGCCCCTCAAACTTTGCAACTCTTTTTGCATGAAATGCCAAAACACCTTCTTTAAAATCCCGCGTGTCACCGCATTTTTTTTGTAATTTTGCCTCAATCTCTAACTGTTCATTTAACGAATTAGTAAACGATCCTCTCATAGCAGTCTTAATGCCAGAAAAAGCTACCGTCGGCCCATTAGCAAGATAGTCTAACCGAGACTTCAAATGACTATCGTATTCCTCGTCCTCAACAGCTTCATATATTAAGCCAATCTTTTGTGCCTCACTCGCCATTATTTTATCCGCAAAAATCGACGAACCAATAGCTTTAGCCAATCCCATAGCCCGCGGGAGAAAGTAAGTACCACCAACATCTGGAATGAGGCCAATCCTACTGAAGGCTTGCACAAAATAAGCACTTGATTTCGCAATTACTATATCGGCTGCAAGTGCTAAATTTGCTCCAGCCCCCGCAGCAGCCCCATTTAATGCGGTAACAGTTGGAACTGGAGAGTTGACTATCGAATGTATCAAAGGCTCATACTCATCTCTTAGCGTTCGCTCTAAATCTAGCGACTGTAACGAATTACCATCGCCTAAATCTTGACCCGAGCAAAACGCATTACCCGCACCTGTGAGAACAACGACACGAGCATCTTTCGAGTATCGAGTAACCGCGTCTGTAAGTTCCGCCCTCATTTGCGCATTCAAAGCATTCATCACATTTGGCCTATTTAAAATAATCGTTGCTACCGAGTTCTCATATTCGACCAATAAATTTTCGTAATTCATATTTTATTTAAACGTCCCTAATTTTTTGATTAAAATATATAACTTAATCACCCATGATTTCACTTAATTTCTTACGTTCCTCGTCATCAAGTGGTGCACTTAAGTCATTTGAACTCTTTGATATTTTTCTAAGCTTTCTAACATAGGTTACAGCAGTTATGATTGAAAAAATTAAAAATAAAGGCCCAAACCACCATAGCAAATAGTTTACTCCATCAATTCGTGGGCGAAGTAATGCAAACTCTCCGTAGCGATCAACTACAAATTGTAGAACTTCCTCGTTACTATCACCTACCTGAAGTCTGTCCCTAACTAATACTCTCAAATCTCGAGCTAGAGCAGCATCACTTTCGTCAATACTTTCATTCTGACAAACCAAGCATCTTAAGTCCTTCGATATTTGTCGTGCGCGCTCTTCTAAAGACGGATTATCAAGAACTTCATCTGGTTCAACAGCAAGAACCAGAGAAGAAATAGCTATACCAAAGACAAAAATTGCTTTTTGAAAAATCATGGTCATACTTTTTTTATGTTGTTTCTTGAGGTAGATTTTGCCCCCGCCGCTACTCTATACCGTCTATCTGATAATGATATTAATGCTCCAAATGCCATAATTATGCATCCGGCCCAGATCCAATTTGCAAAGGGTTTTATGTACGTCCTTATCGTCCATTTACCATCTACCTGTCGGTCTCCCAATACCAAATAAATATCTCTCGTTAATTTGTAATCTATCGCAGCCTCGGTTGTCGGCATTTGAGCAACGGGGTAATTTCTTTTCTCTGGAGACAAGGTCGCTACAGTTTTTCCATCTTCGGCAACTTTAATCGATGCTTGTATGGAAAAGTAATTTGGACCTGATAAATTCTCAACAGACTCTAGTGTAAAATCATATCCGGAAAAAGACCAAGTTGCGCCAACATTTTCCGTCCTTATATCCTCCGACTCCCAAGCCACTAGCGCCGAGATAGCAAATATAGTTGTGCCAAAACCGATATGGGCAACAGTTTTTCCCCAATCTGAACGCGGTAAACGAAATAATCTCGTTAAGTTTCGCTCTGAACCAGTACGAGTGTATAAATCATACAACGCCCCTAATACGATCCAAACCCCTAAAAATAAACCCATAGGACCAAGAATGGTTTTCTGAGCCTGCAAGGCCCAAACAAAACAGCCGAGTAAAATAGCAACACAAATTGGAATCATCAAAGATTTTGTTATTTTGTTCAACTTTCCTCTTTTCCAAGGAACCATAGCACCAATCGGCAAAATCAAACCTAGGGCGACCATGAAAGGCGTAAAGGCAATATTAAAAAATGGGGGCCCAACACTTAATTTTCTGTCAAAAAATATCTCCGCAATATAAGGCCAAATCGTTCCAACAAAAACAACAAAAGCAGATACAACCAATAAAATGTTGTTAGCGACCAAAGAGCTCTCTCTGCTTACAACAGAAAAAACACCTTTTGCCTGCAGAGAATTTGATCGTAGCGCAAAGAGGATTAAAGCTCCGCCGACAAAGAAACAAAAAATCAATAGAATAAAGAAACCACGTTCTGGATCGTTAGCAAATGCATGAACTGAAGTCAGCAACCCGGATCGGACTATGAACGTTCCTGTAAGGGAAAAACCAAACGCCAAAATTGCCAAAAGAATTGTCCAACTTTTCAAGTTCTCGCGCTTTTCGACAACGATGGCAGAATGTAAAAGTGCAGCTGCACATAACCAAGGAATAAAAGATGCATTTTCCACCGGATCCCAGAACCAGAAGCCGCCCCAACCTAGTTCATAGTAAGCCCACCAGCTCCCAAGTGCTATTCCTATCGTTAAAAACAACCATGCTGCAAGCGTCCAAGGCCTTACCCATCTACCCCATGCAGCATCTATTCGACCTTCGATAAGAGCAGCGACTGCAAAAGAAAAAGACATACTCAAGCCAACATAGCCTAAATATAAAAATGGAGGATGAAAAGCTAGCCCTGGATCTTGCAGCAAGGGATTTAGGTCTTGCCCGTCGAATGGTATCGGAAAAATTCGTAGAAATGGATTAGACGTGAAAACGATAAATATCAAAAATGCAAGCCCAACTGCACCTTGAACAGAAAGAACTGTGGCTTTCAATCGAATTGGCAAATTGCTTCCAAACCATACAGCACTTGCTCCAAACAATGCTAAAATTAAAACCCATAAAAGCATGGAACCTTCGTGATTACCCCAAACTCCACTTATCTTGTAGAGCAGCGGTTTTAATGAGTGAGAGTTTAAAGCAACTAAACGGACAGAAAAGTCTGAAGTAACAAACGCATGAGTTAGAGAAGCAAATGCAACTAATAGAAGTGCAAATTGTAGGTTCGCCGCTACACTACCAAAGCTCATCATTCCATAGCTATTCCGGCGAGTACCTACTAAGGGGACAACCGATTGCAAAAATGCAATAAACATAGCTAAGACTAAGCAAAAATGACCTAACTCAGTAATCATTAATATGTGATGCCTCGCACTAAGAAAGAAAACTTTTCGAACTACCAAGTTACACTAAATCATTTATTTGGTTCCTGATAAACCCCTTGCTCTTTAAGTGCGTCAATTACTTCCTTAGGCATATAACTTTCGTCATGCTTGGCTAAAATTTCAGAAGCATAAAATACTCCATCAGAAAATTTACCTGTTGCAACCATCCCCTGTTTTTCCTCAAATAGATCTGGTAGAATTCCAGTAAATTTGACAGAAACACTTTCATTCCCATCTGTAACATTGAATGCAACGGTTTCGCCAACACCACGAAGTAAACTGCCCTCCTCTACTAGCCCACCTATTCTAAATACTTCATTAGGATTAGGAGTATTTTCGACAACTTGTGTCGGGCTCTTAAAAAAGTTTATGCCATCTTTCATTGCAACCCCAATCAAAGTAGTAGCGACAGCTAATGAAACGAAGGCAATACTAATGATCTGAATTCTGCGTTTTTTTTTCAAATTCTTCATTGTGTTATTACCTAAGGAAAAACGGGAACCATTTGCAGCCCTAAAGTCTCTTTTTCATTCAACATCAAATTAGCATTCTGTATAGCCTGACCACTGCTACCTTTGGTTAAATTATCCAGTACCCCAATTATTATACATTTATCGTGTTTGCGATCACCAACCACACCGATGTAGCAATAATTAGAGCCTCTTACATCCTGAGTAGACGGCGTTTTCCCGAAAGGTAGAACGTGAATAAAAGGCTCATCTTTGTACCGACTGTACAGTACATTGTAAATTTTCTCGGAATTTCCTGTTACATAGGCTGTTGCAAGTACCCCTCGATTTGCAGGAATAAGATGAGGAGTAAATTGTATTTTTAAAGGTTGTCCCGCTACAAGAGAGAGCTCCTGATCAAATTCGCCCAAATGTCTATGTGTCCCACCCACAGCATAAGCTTTTATGCCTTCTGACGCTTCGGAGTGTAACAAATCTTCTCGCATTGCGCGGCCTGCGCCTGAAACTGCGCACTTCATATCTAAAATTATATCACCAAAATCTATTACACTTGAGTCAACAAGAGGTCTCAATAAATACTGACCCAACGCTGCGTTGCACCCGGTTCCTGCAATAAGTTTTGCACCTTTTATTTGCTCACGATAAAATTCAGTGAGACCATAAACAGCCGTTTTTTGAAGTTCTGTCTTAACATGGGTTTCTTTGTACCATTTTTTATAATCAGTAGCGTTTCTCAGACGGAAATCTGCGCTGAGATCAATAACCTTTAGATTTTTTGGAAGTTGGCTAATAACTTCCTGACTAGTTTTATGAGGCAGAGCACAAAAACATAAATCAATTTCTTCAAAATTTGTTTCTTCAAAATTTGTTAAATTTGGAAGTTTTGTATGAGATAGATGCGAAAATATATCAGACATAGAAGATCCAGCTTTCGTATTTCCAACCAATGCCAAAACTTCCATTTTCGGGTGCGTTTCGATAAGCCTTATAAGCTCTGCGCCTGTATAACCAGATGCTCCAATTATTCCAATTTTGTGCGTCATGCGTATTCTCTTTTTAATAAAACTTAAGATTTAACAGTGCTCGAAGTCAATCTTACGTTTTAAAAACTGTGTCGCACGTTCAGAAACTTTTCTGGGGTCTCCAGTCGTTATAAATTTGGAAACTGTTCCAGTTCCTGTCATATTTGGGTGCCTATCCAAGTAATCCAGTAAACTTTCTGCTACCAAGGCAGCCTGAGACAAGACCTCCACGTTAGGACCTAAAGTTTCCTTAAAAATCGTTTCCAAGATCGGATAATGCGTACATCCAAGAACTGCAGCCTCGGGAGACGGCATTTTTCTTATTAGGGCTTCAACATGGCTACGCACTAAGCTTTCTGCCAGTACGAGATCTCCCTCTTCAATTGCATCGACAACTCCTCCACATGCCTGTGCCTCAACATCAACCCCAATAGCGCGAAATGCTAGTTCACGTTGAAAAGCTCTACTTGAAACGGTTGCCGGAGTAGCAAAAAGCGCAACCTTTTTAATAGAAACCTCCCTTGGCGCTGAGTTATCCCCCCAGTTGCGCTCTGTTAGAGCTTCAATTAATGGCACAAAAACGCCTAAACAGCGTTTACCTTCCGGTAGGAAATTTTCTTGTATTGATCGCAAGGCTGCCGCAGACGCTGTATTGCAAGCTAAAATGACCAAATCACAGCCTTCATCCCATAACTTTTCCAAACCAATAGTAGTCAATTTATAAATATCAGCAGGCTCCCTTACTCCATAAGGTGTATTTGCGTTATCACCAAAATAGATGAAAGACTGGGTGGGCATTCTTTGCGACACAGATTCGAGAACGGTCAAACCACCAAGACCAGAGTCAAAGATTCCTACGGCCATTTATTACACCTTTATATTTCTATGTTTATGTTCGAACTCATATCCGTAGTCAAAAGTCTGATTTTTATTTGGTGATAGCTTGTAAGTTTCAAGTCTCAAAAAATCCATAATTTTTCTAGAGTCATTTTTAAAAAGATCCATTCTACATCGCGGAATGGGTTTGCCAATTACTATCCTTACAGGTTTGTCTAAACGCAACTTAAATTCACGCAGCAACAAACCAGCTCTTATAGTAGGATGTAAATGACTAGCTAATTGAAATATTCTGCTGGTATTGCCATCAAAAAAAATAGGAACAACCAAAGCATTTGATTTAAATATCATTTTAGCTGTAAATGATCTCCATGCTGGATCTGCTGGTTGAGAAAATAATTTTGATGAAGTGGACACAGTTCCTCCAGGGAAAATTCCAATTGCGCCTCCATGAGATAAATGCGTGATTGCATTTTCTCTGGTTCTCAAATTTAATGATATCGCTTCACTAGTATTTTTGAATGAAATAGGGAGGATTTTGTCACTAATTTCCCGTGCTTTATTAAAAATATCATTTGCAATAATTTTAAAGTTTGCTCCACTTTGAGCCAGTACAGACCCCATCACCAAACCATCTAAGATACCATATGGGTGATTGGCCACGACTATAAATGGCTGGTCAACAGGGATATCCCCCAATTCACCCTGCATTATATCTATAGTAACCCCATAACTTTCCATTATTGAGTGCCACAAATTTTCTATATAATGCATGTTTGTTCGCAAATTTGGCGAACGGCTCAAGAGTGCCGATCTACCAGTAGCATTCTCCAAACACCTTATAATGGCCCTACCTAATTTGCTCTGTGCGGAGTGGGCATAACTTACGTCATAATTTACGTTTTTATACATAAAAATCTAATGATATTGTTGTTCGCTACGGCCACTATATTAATAAATGAAAATTATCCAGTAGCATCGAAAACAATAAGAATTTTTTTGCTTCAGATACTTAATTAATTGAAATTTTAATGAATTAGTTTAAGAATAATTCAAAATTACAGGGATATTAATGGACTGGGACAAACTAAGAATTTTTCATGCAGTGGCGGGTGCTGGCAGCTTAACTCATGCTGGAGACACACTGCATTTATCTCAATCCGCAGTAAGCCGTCAAATTAGAGCTCTTGAAGAAAGCTTAAACACTATTTTATTTCACAGACACGCCAGAGGATTAATTTTAACCGAACAAGGCGAGTTGTTATTTGATGCAACAATATCAATGTCCAAAAGAATAGAGGCTGCATCTGCGAGAATTAAAGATAGCGAGGAAGAAATATATGGAGAATTACGAGTTACTACGACAATAGGTTTCGGATCATTATGGTTGGCTCCCCGATTACCAAAGCTCTACGACGATTATCCGCAGCTTAAAATTGATCTTATGCTTGAGGAGCGAGTACTGGATTTACCAATGCGTGAAGCGGATGTAGCAATTCGAATGAAAGAACCTAGCCAAGCCGATTTAATTAGAAAAAGACTTATGACTGTCAGGATGCGGCTATATGCTTCGCCGCGTTACTTATCTCAAAATGGCAACCCTCAAACACTTGAGGATATGAAAAAGCACAGGCTTATCTGTCAAAATCCGAAGTCTGCACAGGTAGGTGCAGGGATGGAACTCGTCCAAAAGTTAATAAAATATAATCTCCCATCCATGCTAACGGTTAATAATTACTTCGGAGTATTACAGGCAGTAATTCATGATCTGGGAATTGGAGTTTTACCAGATTATGTCACTCAGGATTTTGATGGAGTTCAGAGGGTATTGCAAGACGTCGAGTCTGTTGAAGTGCCTGTCTATCTCGCTTATCCAGAAGAACTACGTCATTCAAAAAAAATTGAAACATTTCGTGATTTCGTCCAAGACGAAATAATTGAACACAGAAAAAAAATAAAACTTGAGCACGACAAAGCTAATTTAAAAGCAAGTTAAAATGTTAGACTACTACCCCAATTAATAGTATATTTATTGTTTTATATTTAGGCATCGTTCGACCTGTAAAATTTAAATGTTTTCAGATGATAGCAATCTTTGCTTTTAGATATCACTAAAAAGTTTTCCAAAACCTATTAAACTGTGCTCAACATTGGCTAAGCGTAACATATTCCAAATCAAAACTTGATTTGATGAAAAGCAAACACAATCAAATTTTTTTTCAATTTCCTCAATAATACTAAGTGTTTGAAGGTTAGTACACGAAATAAATATTGCAGGCTGTCCTGAATATAGTTCACTAACGGCCTGAATTATTGAGCCTGGTTTTATTCTAGCCACATTTTGTTCACTCTCTTCATTAAAAGTCCCTGCTACGCTTATATTAATGCCATGAGAGTGAACCTCCTCAATTAAAATCTTAGACACATCAGGTACATAAGGCGTTAGAAATAAAAGATCATTTACCTTCTTATATTTACAAGCCTCTATTAATGAAGACAGCGGGTTGCAAACCTGTGCTGCATTACAGCCTTTTTTTATCATTTTCGCTACAATATCAGAGCCAATCACACTTGAAGCACTAGTGCAAGCATACCCGACAGCATCAAATCTTAATTTTTCTGGGAACAAACTGGCTGCAGTTGTCAATTTTTTCTTCATTGCCATTAAGCCATCTTCAGATACGTTGGCGTCGCTGGAAATGCGGCTTACATGAAGAGCTAAATTAAGCCCTGATATTAACTCCCAAAATTCGTATTCAATGGTTTCATCTGATTGGAGCACGATTAAACCAAGTTTAGCTTTGCAGCCAATCGGTAATCCAAGTTCGTGAGAAACTTTTTGCATTAGAAGCCTCTAAATTATAAGTATTTCAGGATCACAATGAGGATTAATCAGTTTGGGACCACCTGCAATAATCGAATGTCTACTTTAGTGAAATTAGACTTTTTTGTAGCTACAAAAACATTTGCCTAAAGTACACTATTATTTAGAGACATTGGCTTGTTATTAGAAACGCTAAAACCTTTCCATTGCTCTCACTATACCAATCCATTACTAGAAACAGTGACAAATCAAGGAATAATATGCTCGAGCCTGAAATTACACCGGAACTTATTAAGAGTCATGGCCTAAATAAGAGCGAATATGATTTGTTGCTGCAAATTATAGGCAGAGAACCAACGTTTACCGAGTTAGGTATCTTTTCTGCAATGTGGAATGAGCACTGTTCCTACAAATCGTCTAAGAAATGGCTACGATTACTTCCTACAAAAGGTAAAAATGTAATATGTGGACCTGGTGAGAATGCTGGAATAGTGGACATTGGGGACAACCAAGCTGTTGTTTTTAAAATGGAAAGCCACAACCACCCAAGCTATATTGAACCGCATCAGGGTGCCGCAACCGGTGTGGGAGGTATACTTAGAGACGTCTTTACAATGGGCGCGAGACCCGTGGCAGCCATGAATGCCCTATCATTCGGCGAATTATCTCATCCGAGAACAAAGGAACTAGTTCACGGTGTTGTGGAAGGTATTGGGGGTTACGGAAACTCCTTTGGGGTTCCTACCGTCGGAGGTGAAATTCGGTTTGACAAATCATATAATGGGAATTGTTTAGTAAACGCTTTTGCTGCTGGCTTAGTTGATCATGACATGATATTTTATTCAGCTGCATCAGGTGTTGGAATGCCGGTCGTTTATCTTGGAGCCAAAACAGGCAGAGATGGCGTTGGCGGAGCGACGATGGCATCAGCTGAATTTGACGATACAATCGAGGAAAAAAGACCAACAGTTCAAGTAGGTGATCCTTTCACCGAGAAGAGACTTCTAGAAGCTTGCTTGGAATTAATGAAGACAGATGCTGTTATCTCAATTCAAGATATGGGTGCCGCCGGCCTAACATGTTCTGCAGTAGAAATGGGTGATAAAGGAAATCTCGGTATAAAACTTAATCTAGATTTGGTGCCAACCCGCGAGGAAAATATGAGTGCATACGAGATGATGCTTTCAGAGTCTCAAGAAAGAATGCTAATGGTTCTAAAGCCAGAAAAAGAAGTTCAGTGCAGGGCTATTTTTGAGAAATGGGATTTGGACTTTGCTATTGTTGGAGAAACTATAAGAGATGATCTTTTCATTATTCAACACAATGGAGAAATAAAGGCGCAAGTACCCTTAAAAGCCTTATCGGGCAATTCACCAGAGTACGATCGGTCTTGGAAAGCCCCAGCTAAAGCTAATCCTTTGCCAGAAACGAAAAAGTTTAATCCAATTGAAGGATTACAATCTCTCATAAATTCGCCCAATTACTGCTCAAAGCAATGGGTTTTTCAACAATATGATAGCCAGGTTATGGCTGATACAAAAATAACTCCTGGGTCTGGGGCAGGCTTAGTTAGGGTACATGGAACCAAGAAAGAGTTAGCATTTACAGCTGATGTTACTCCACGCTACGTAAAAGCTGATCCATTTATAGGCGGCAAGCAAGCTGTAGCTGAAGCATTTCGAAATCTTTGTGCTGTTGGAGCAAAACCTATTGCTTCTACCGATAATTTAAATTTTGGGAATCCGGAAAAGCCTGAAATTATGGGTCAACTTGTTCTTGCCATAAAAGGTATAGCAGAGGCTGCTAAAAAGTTAGAAATGCCAATAGTCTCTGGCAATGTGAGTTTATATAATGAGACAGATGGAGAGCCAATACTACCAACTCCAACAATTGGTGCTGTGGGACTTTTAAACGAAGACGAAGAACCAATCTTAAACTCAATTAACAGCGGAGATTTATTACTCGTTGTAGGTGAGACTTCTGGACATTTAGGACAGTCTGCAATTGTTAACGAAATGTTTGATCTTCAAGGTGGTGCACCACCCAATGTAGACTTAATAGCCGAAAAGCAGAATGGATACTTCATTCTAAACAATAGAGAATTAATAAATGCTTGTACCGATCTATCAGACGGTGGCATCGCATTAGCAGCGTTTGAATTGGCTGAAATGGGGAATATTGGAATGGAAATCGATATCTCCGACACTGATACCCTTTTTGGAGAAGACCAAGCTCGATATATTATTGCATCTAATTTTGACCAAGCTGAGGCACTCTTTGTTAATGCTCGCAAGGCAGGCGTTGTTATTTGTAAGATTGGCACACTTGGGGGCGATCAAATAAAGTTTGGAGAGTTTTATTCTGGTAAGGAAAAGTTATTCAATAGTTTTCGAACTTCTTTTGCTGAAATTTTTAACTAATCATCTAAAATTAAATACTATCTGGTTTTTTGGCTTGTTCAAATGCGAAAAGAACATTTAGGATGTAGAAAGGAGAGTTAAAATGGCTATGCAGGCAAATGAAATTGAAAATATGATACGTGAACAGTTTCCAAATGCAAGTATTACAATTACTGACTTAGCAGGAGATGGAAATCATTATTCTGCAGAGGTTATTGATGAAAGTTTCAAAGATATGAACCGAGTTCAGCAGCAAAGGGCAGTTTATGCAGCCTTAAAAGGCAAAATGGATGGTTCAAACGGCGAACTACATGCATTAGCACTCACAACGAAAGCCCCATCTGACTAGTAAAGGAAAAAGTATGTCTGACGTAAATGAAAAAATTAAAAAAACTATCGAAGAAAACAAAGTAGTACTTTACATGAAAGGTAATAAATCAATGCCTCAGTGTGGGTTCTCGAGCAAAGTTGCGGGCGTTCTTAATTATATAGGCGTAGATTATGAAGATATTAACGTACTTGCTGATGAAGTTGTAAGGCAAGGAATAAAAGACTTTTCGGACTGGCCAACAATTCCACAGCTATACGTGGAAGGAGAGTTTATTGGAGGCTGTGATATAATAACAGAGATGGCTCTATCTGGTGAGCTTGATAGCTTGTTTGAAAAAAAGGGTATTGAATTCGACAAAGATGCTGCAGAAAAAATACGTGAAGCTAACGCTTGATTATTACCAAATCAATATAAAAATTAATGATTTGAGGTTAATTTAGCTACCTTTTCTAGACGTGTTGCGGTTTTAGATAATAGATCGGAAATTTCATTTGCAAACGCTGGCTTACTTTCAGAAGTAGCCTTGGCCGCAGATAACGCTTTATCTAATTCAGTTTCTCTTTGCTTAATTAACAGCTCTCGCTCGGCAAACGATTTCTCTGCATTTATCATTCTGTCAGCCAACATTAACCCTGCCATAAGCAGCATTCGAGACTCCGACAATCTACCCAACTGTGAAACCAATTTTTGAGATTCGGAGTTTAGCAAATTCGCCGCGTCGGTGAGAAAATTTTCTTCGCCCTCTTGGCAAACAACTTCAAAATCTCTACCTCCTATCGTTAACTTTATTTCAGGCATCAGCTTCAATCTCCAGGATTTTCAACTACTTCAGTTAATCTCTTATAAAGTTCTTTCACAGTTGCTCGCTCTTCATCTCTTTCAGCTAGTAAAGCTTGTACCTCTTTATTGTGCTCTAATTTTAATTTCTCAATTAACGCTTCAAGCCTTTCGTTCTCAGAAGTGAGATCCGTTAATTCAGTGCTTACCTGCTCAGTATCAAGGTTAGAGCTTTTTGAATATTGAGATACCACACGCTCTATTTCGTCCAACGCAAACTCAATTCTACGTTCAAAATCAACTATTTGATTCATATCTTATCCTTTAATCAAATCCACTTGGATAAATTACTGGCGTTTTTTATTTTATAAACCTGTTTCGAAATTTTTCATAGATTAAGTTTGCTTATTTATTAAAAATTAATCTCTATAAATATCTTCTAACTGTTTACTTGAACTTCGCAGTACTCGTGTTAAGGAGTGATATATTCTAATTTTCTGAAGGACCCAAACTTAGATGGAACTTGAAAAACTTCGAGCACTTCACCCAAAGCATTGGGAAAAAGCCAATGCAATTCGCATTTTAACACTGGACGCCGTAGCCGCCGCAAATTCCGGTCATTCAGGTATGCCAATTGGGATGGCAGACGTTGCAACGGTTTTATTCGAAAAACATCTTAAATTTAGCACACAACACCCTAATTGGCCTGATAGAGATAGATTTATTTTATCGGCCGGCCACGGATCAATGCTTCTCTATAGTATTGCGCACCTTTGTGGTTATTCAGATTTTGACATCGATCAACTTAAAAATTTTAGGCAGCTTGGCAAAAAAACAGCAGGGCATCCAGAAAATTTTCTATCAGATGTAATCGAGACAACTACTGGTCCACTCGGACAAGGAATAGCAAATTCCGTAGGCTTCGCGATAGCAGAAGAAAGCCTTCGTGACAGATTTGGACCAAATATTATCGATCACTATACTTATGTTATCGCTGGAGACGGATGTCTAATGGAAGGGGTCAGTCAGGAAGCTATCAGCCTTGCTGGGCATCTCAATCTCAACAAGCTTATCGTCTTTTGGGACAACAATAATATTACTATAGACGGTCCTGTAAATCTTGCCGATTCAACTAATCAGAAAATACGCTTTGAGGCCTCAGGCTGGTCGGTTATCGAAATAGACGGTCATGACCCAGAGGAAATCAACGCAGCGATCTTGGCAGCGAAAAGTTCAGAAAAACCCACCATGATCGCTTGTAAAACTCATATCGCAATCGGCACCACTGCGCAGGACACTTCTAAAGGACATGGAGCCTTAACCGATCCTGAATTAATTAAAAGTGCAAGACAAGTTTACAAATGGAACCATAAGCCATTTGATATTCCAAAACCAATTAAAGACCAGTGGGAAGAAGCCGGCCGCAACGGACAGAAAACATTTATTTCATGGCAATCTAAAGTTGAAAATCTATCAAGTGCGCAAAAGTCTGAGTTTGATAGGATTTTTTCTGGGGATGCCCCAAAAAAATTAAGTACGGTCATTCGGAAATTTAAGAAAGAAAATAGTGCTGCATCACCGACAATAGCAACACGGAAATCTAGTGAACTAACACTAAACGTGGTAAATAGTGTTATGAGAGAAACAATTGGGGGCTCGGCAGATCTGACTGGTTCAAATAATACTAAATCAACGGACATGAAAATATTTGATAGATCTAATCGAAAAGGTCGCTACATACACTACGGTATTCGAGAGCACGCCATGGCCGCGGCAATGAATGGCATGGCACTGCATGGAGGTATCCGACCTTATGGTGGAACTTTCATGTGCTTTACCGATTACGCGAGACCAGCAATGCGACTTGCCGCTCTTATGAGAATACCAACCATTTTCGTTATGACGCATGATAGTATTGGACTCGGAGAAGATGGCCCAACCCACCAGCCTGTGGAGCACCTCGCTATATCACGGTCCACTCCAAATACTTTAGTATTTCGACCTGCCGATACCATTGAAACTGCCGAAAGCTGGGAGATAGCGCTATCCAAAACAAAAACTCCATCTGTTATAGCTTTATCTAGACAAAACCTCCCAACTGTTAGACGAAAACATCAAATGGCTAACCTAGTTTCTAAAGGTGCATATATTTTAGAAGAAGCTTCAACAACCAGACGGGTTATACTGATCGCAACTGGGTCTGAAGTTTCTATAGCTTTAAAAGCACGTGAGTTATTACAAGAAAAAGGAATAGGAACGAGAGTGGTATCGATGCCTTGCATGGAATTATTTTCGCAACAAGATAAACTCTACAAAAAACGTGTATTACCTAATGAACAGTCAATTAGAATTGGTATCGAAGCAGGAGTACGGCTCGGTTGGGATGAATGGCTTTTGGGTCAAAGGGCAAAAGCAAACAAATCTGCCTTTATAGGCATGACAACTTTTGGCGCATCTGCTCCCGCTGAGGTTTTGTTCAGTCATTTCGGAATTACACCAGATAGAATTGTTAAGGAAGCAACAAATCTTTTGTAATTTTTAACTATCAATAATTAATTTTCCTTGGCATTAATTCGGAACTAAATTAGTTTGCGCTAACTGTTTGCGCAAACATATAGTTTTATCGCTAACATGCTAATTTTAAATAAAATTATCATTTTTATTCTTAAGATATTGGTTATAAGAGAATCACATATATTGGGGATAACATGACAACAACTCTAGGGATAAACGGCTTTGGCCGAATTGGCCGAACGACCTTGGCAAGCATTAGTGAATACTCTAGAAACGATGTCGTTGTTTCAAAAATTAATGCACCTGGCCCAATAGAAACTAATGCACATCTTTTAAGATATGACAGTGTTCATGGTCGTTTCGCTGCCAAAGTAGAAGTTAACGAAAATAGCTTAGATCTAGGGAGGGGGCCGATAGAAGTCTCGTCATCATATAATGCAGCCGATTTAGATTGGTCAGGTTGTGATGTTGTGCTCGAATGTACTGGAAAATTCACCACTTACGATAAAGCTTTAACTCACGTTAAAAATGGGGCTAAGTCGGTATTAATTTCGGCGCCAGCAAAAAATGTAGACAGAACCGTTATATTTGGTGTTAACGAACACCAAATCACGGGAAAAGAACAAATTTTGTCAAATGGATCATGCACTACAAATTGTCTTGCACCAATCGCAAAAATTTTAAATAACGCTGTAGGAATTGAGCACGGAATGATGACTACTATACACAGTTATACTGGTGATCAACCAACGCTGGATAAAAAACATGACGATTTATATAGGTGCCGTGCTGCTGCAATGGCTATGATCCCGACCTCTACTGGCGCTGCAAAAACTATAGGCACAGTAATCCCTGAACTAGATGGAAAGCTGGATGGAACTGCAATTAGGGTACCGACCCCGAATGTATCTGCTATAGATCTTACTTTCAAATCAAAAAAGACAGTATCAACCCAAAATATTAATGAGATTATAGAAGATGCATCTAAAGGTTTTATGAGCAAAGTACTTGCATATGATCCTGAGCCAAAAGTATCAATCGATTTTAACCATACAACGCATTCGTCGATATTTGCTCCAGACCAAACTAGAGTAGTTGGCGGAAACCTAGTCAGAATACTCGCTTGGTACGATAATGAATGGGCATTCTCATGCAGAATGACAGATGTTGCCTCACTAATTGGACAAAAATTGTCGTAATATTGGACTACAAATACTAATTTTAAGTTTTACTTTACTATATTTTTTTTACACCAAACTGACAAAATATTAGCTGCAAAAGCCTAAAGCAGCTTGACTTTCTAATTTATTTTTTGAATGTTAGCGCTAACTTACTATGGGAAAAAATATGCCAGTAAAGGTTGCAATCAATGGTTTCGGCCGGATAGGGCGTAATATTCTGCGAGCAATAATAGAGTCTGAAAGAAAAGACTTAGAGGTCGTAGCAATCAATGATTTAGGATCCACCGAAGTGAACGCTCATCTGCTCGAATTTGATAGCGTGCATGGAAAATTTTCTCGAGATATAAAAACGACCAAAAACTCCATTATTGTTGAGGGAATGGAGATTCAGGTAACTTCGATTAAACAGCCAGCAGCGTTACCATGGAAGAATATTGATATCGCAATGGAGTGTACCGGTATTTTCACAGATAGAGAAAAGGCCGCTTCCCATCTAAAAAACGGATGTTCAAGGGTCCTAATTAGTGCCCCAGCAAAAAATGCTGACAAAACTATTGTGTATGGAGTCAATCACCAAACTCTCACAAAAAACGATATCATTGTTTCAAACGCCTCTTGCACTACAAATTGCTTATCTCCTGTAGTGAAAGTTTTACACGAAAAAGTAGGCATAAGACGTGGATTTATGACTACGATACATAGTTATACAGGTGATCAACCAGTTCTAGACACAATGCATGATGACTTATACCGCGCTCGGGCTGCAAACTTGAGTATGATACCTACTACAACAGGCGCGGCAAAAGCAGTTGGCTTGGTATTACCAGAACTAGAAGGAAAATTAGACGGATTTGCAGTTCGGGTACCTACGCCGAATGTATCTGTCGTTGATTTTACCTTTGAGGCAATGCAGGAGACTTCCAGTCTTGAAATTAATGAAGAAATTCACAAAGCTGCAAGTACAAATCTCAGAGGTATCCTAGGATATACGGATAAAAAACTTGTCTCTTCTGACTTTAATCATGACAGTAGATCATCAATTTTTGCCGCAGATCAGACTAGGGTAATGGATAAGAATTTAGTACGAGTTCTGAGCTGGTATGATAATGAATGGGGCTTTTCCAATAGGATGGCTGACACAGCAATGGAAATGGCAAAGCATATTAAGTTATAATTTTATTAGATAATTGATTCAAAATTTTTCCATTAGCTGGTCATTTACCGTTGGTGTGACAAATTTAGAAACATCGCCACCCAATCGTGCAATCTCCTTAACTAACTTAGACGCAATCGCCTGATGTTTTGCCTCAGCCATTAAAAAGACTGTTTCAATGCTATCATCTAGCACCCGGTTCATACCAACCATTTGAAACTCGTACTCAAAATCAGCCACGGCGCGAAGACCTCTAAAAATAACAGAAGCGTTTACATCTTTTGCACAATCTATAAGAAGGTTTTCAAAGGGATGAGCGATGATTTCAGTCCCTGTTCTTGAACTTAGGCCTGAGCATTCAGCTTCAATCATCTGCACTCTCTCATCTAAATTAAACAATGGAGATTTGTCTCGATTAATAGCCACACCTATTACCAGTCTATCAACCAACAAAGATGCTCTTTTTATAATATCAATATGGCCCAATGTTATTGGATCAAATGTACCCGGATATAGACCAATTCGCACTTTACTTTCCTTAGTCAAGGCTCTGATACCGAAATCCCATTTTTATGATAGAATTTCAAGAAAAAACTCAGAAGGCTTATCTTTTTTGGGAAAAAAGGGAACATTTGAAACTTACTGACTAATTTTAAGATGCCAGACCATTAGATTTATGTGCTTACACTCAATTAAAGCTAATTTTTATCGATTATATTGACTTTTTATGGAAATAATAAGCTTACAAATTCTTTGTTTTTCAGAGATATTTTAATACTGTCAATAACAAGCTAAATTTATATAACTTTTTTCATAAATAGCTCTGGATTTACCCTGTTGGGACAAGCATACTACGAGCAACTATCAGGAGAAAAAGATGGCAGAGCTAACACATTACATAAATGGTCAACGTGTTTCTGGGAATTCGGGCAGATTTGGCGATGTATTCAATCCCGCAACCGGTGAAGTTCAGGCACGCGTACCGCTTGCGTCGAAAGAAGAGCTCGATATAGCTGTTGAAATTGCAGCTGAAGCGCAACCGGCATGGGGGGCAGTAAATCCGCAACGACGAGCTCGAGTTATGATGAAATTTGTAGACTTACTTCATCGAGATATGGACAAACTTGCAGAAGTTTTGAGTAGTGAACATGGTAAAACATTTCCAGATGCAAAGGGGGATGTACAAAGAGGGTTGGAAGTAGCTGAATACTGTATCGGTGCTCCACAAATGCTTAAGGGTGAATTTACAGATAGTGCAGGCCCAGGTATTGATATGTATTCGATGAAGCAACCACTGGGTGTTTGTGGAGGAATAACTCCATTTAACTTCCCAGCGATGATACCAATGTGGATGTTTACCCCTGCTATAGTGTGCGGAAATGCTTTTATATTGAAACCATCAGAGAGAGATCCCTCCGTTCCAATTTTACTGGCTGAACTTATGGAAGAAGCTGGGTTACCAAAAGGGATATTGCAGGTCGTCAATGGAGACAAGGTTAGTGTTGATGCAATGCTCACTAATCCCACAATCCAGTCAGTTGGATTTGTTGGTTCGACACCAATTGCTGAGTACATATATGGGACGGGATGCGCTAACGGGAAAAGAGTTCAATGCTTCGGTGGTGCTAAAAATCACATGATAGTTATGCCGGATGCAGATATGGATTTAGCAGCAGATGCGTTAGTTGGATCTGGTTATGGTGCTGCTGGTGAGCGATGTATGGCTATCTCAGTTGCCGTACCGGTAGGAGAAGAGACAGCCGATCGCCTAATTGAAAAATTGGTGCCACGTGTAGAAAAGCTCAAAGTTGGTCCTTATACAGCCGGAGATGATATTGATTTTGGGCCAGTAGTTACCAGTGCAGCAAAACAAAATATTTTAAGTCTTGTTCAGAGTGGAATAGATCAAGGAGCTGAATTGGTTGTTGATGGTCGAGATTTTAGCCTGCAAGGTTATGAAGATGGTTTTTTTGTTGGGGCGCATTTGTTTGACCGAGTTACTCCAGAAATGGATATATACAAAAAAGAGATATTTGGGCCAGTTTTATCTACCGTCAGGGCGGGTTCATACGAAGAAGCAATTGGCTTAGCCATGAACCATGAATATGGTAACGGAACTGCTATTTTTACTAGAGATGGTGATACAGCTAGAGATTTTGCAAACAGAATTAATATAGGAATGGTTGGAGTAAATGTTCCAATCCCAGTACCGCTTGCCTATCATACGTTTGGCGGATGGAAGAAATCAGTATTCGGCGATTTAAATCAACACGGTCCAGATGCATTTAAATTTTATACTAGAACAAAAACCGTAACCAGCAGATGGCCATCGGGAATAAAAGAAGGTGGAGAATTTAACTTTAAAGCGATGGACTAATTTTTACCTCATTCACTCAGGTAATAAAAGTCAGTTGTAAATCCCATCTAACTATATGGAGATAAATTTGAAAGTTGGTTTCATAGGGCTTGGCAATATGGGAGCACCAATGGCGTTAAATTTAGCCAAAGGCGGTAATGAAGTTTTTGGTTTTGACGCGGATAGCTCCATAAAACTACCTGAGTTAACTATGACGTTATGTATACCATCGCTACTTAAAGAAGTAGATGTGGTGTTTACTATGCTTCCATCGGGATTGATCGTGAAAGACATTATTAACGAATTTATTAATGACTTTAGTGCCAAAAGCACATTGATTGATTGTTCTACTATAGATGTCAAAACCACAAAAGAGGTATGCAACATCCTTCATAAAAAAGATATTTTTATGTTAGATGCGCCAGTGTCAGGTGGTGTTCAGGGGGCTAAGTCCGGCAGCCTTACCTTTATGGTTGGTGGAAACAACGGAGTATTTGAAAAATTTAAATACTTGTTTGAATATATGGGTAACAGAGCAGTTTATTGCGGCAAAACTGGAAGTGGACAAGCTGCAAAAATATGCAACAATATGATACTTGGCGCTACTATGATAGCAACTTGTGAATCCTTTGCCTTAGCCGATAAACTTGGACTCGACCGTAAAGCTATGTTTGAAGTTGTATCCACTTCGTCCGGATATAGCTGGTCAATGAATGAATATTGCCCAGCTCCTGGAATTGGACCAAAAGCTCCATCTGATAACAATTACATCCCAGGTTTTTCGTCAGATTTAATGCTAAAAGATCTTAAATTGTCTCAGAATGCAGCATTCGAAACCAAGGCAGCTACGCCAATGGGAAATCTTGCAATGAAACTTTACAAAGACTTTGTAGAAACCAAGAACGGATCTGGCTTAGATTTTTCTGCTATTCTAAAAACTTTTGAGACATGAATATTACTTTTTATTAATACAATATTTAATTGACCCACTCGTGCGTAAAGAATACGATCTTGAGATTACTAGTACTAGGGTCATTTAAAACCCGATATTTTAAGGTGATCTGATATTGAAAGAAATCCGCGCAAGTCTCTCGAAAAAAGACATATCTGTCCTGACTTCAATTATAATTTGTATATTACTTTCTATTTTCTGCATATCAAGCCTTGAGGCTGAAGAAGCTGACAGTCTTTCTATCGACGACACAATGATGTCAGAACCTCAAAAAACGGAACCATATATTAAAGAAAGATTCGAAAATTGGACACATAAGTGCATTAAACTGGTGAATTCGATAGAACGCTGTGAAGCAAATCAGATTATATTTAACCAAAAACAACAACCAGTGGCAGAGATCTCAATAATTAAGCTGCCAAGAGGTCAAGTTGCGGCAGCGGCGGCAACTATAATAGTACCATTGGAAACCATCCTCTCCGAAGGATTGGTTTTGGCAATACAAGAGTTAGAGCCCAAAAAATATCAATTTAAGTTTTGTAATAGTCTTGGTTGCTACTCGCAAATTGGACTAACTGACGACGAAGTTGAAGCACTAAAAAGGAAAGAAAAGGCGTCAATCTTCCTCAAGCATATATCTTCTGGTGATCAACAAATAGTGATTCCCATGTCTCTCAATGGGTTCACAAAAATATTTTCTAACCTCATACAACCATAGAACTCTAAGTTTTCCGCGTCTCCAAAAAGTTTATAACAGAGTTAGCAGCAGCAATCCCTGAACTTGCTCCACTAACTTTTAAAAGCTCTAAAGATTTTCGCATTACTGATTTTTGACCCGTCGGATTATCTAATTCATTTAACAAGGCATGGACGATCTTATCAGGCTTACAATTGTTACCAATAAACTCTGGAATTCTAGTTTGATTAGAAATCAAATTTACAAGGTTAACACTATTAACTCGTATCAAAAAACGAAAAACCATTCTTGATAAAAAGCCCATATCATAGGCAATTACCATTGGGGTTTCAGTTGCAGCCAATTCTAGAGAAACTGTACCAGAAGCTGCTAGTGCGAGATCGCAAGAAGCAAAAACTATTCGCTTTAGTTTCTGGAAATCATTATTGGATAGATCATCATTAGTGACTACTATTGCCCTGGTTTCCCACTCCCGCAAACTTTCCAGTAAGATGTTTTTGACTGCAGGCGCTGCAACAATGACAATTCTTATATCCAACCGTTGAGAAATCAGATTTGATGCTACACTTCTAAAAACTGGCATTAAACGATCAACCTCAGACCGCCTTGAGCCGGGCAGAAATGCTATAAGTTTATCGTTTTTGCTTAGTTCATGTTCTTGACGAAATTTATTGACCAAGCGTCGATCTGGTAACTTTTCTTCTGCTACTGGATGTCCAACAAAATCACAACTTATACCCGCACGTTTCATATAAGGTGGTTCGAAAGGAAAGAGAGCTAAAATGTGATCTACATAGCCAGACATTCTTTTTGCCCTCTTCGGCCGCCAGGCCCAAACAGTAGGTGCAACGTAGTGGATCGTATTTACGAATAATTTTTGACGAACCATTCTGGCGACCCGCAGGGAAAATTCTGGAGCATCAATAGTAATCAAAACATCAGGTTTCAGCTTACGTATGTCATCCACTGTATAGTTAATGCGTTCCTTCAAAAAACTGTATTTTGCTAAAATTTCCCCGATACCCATTACTGCTATCTCATTGATTGGGAACAAACTACTTAGCCCTTGTTCTTCCATTAAAGGACCACCTACTCCACAAAACTCTAATTCGTAAGGAGCACAGGTAATTAACCCAGCCATTAATTCAGCTCCAAGTTTATCACCAGAAGGCTCCCCTGCTATCAAATAAACTTTCATTTATCTCGCTCTCTGACTATAAAAGACAACGAAAATTTCTTGCATAATCGAAAACATTCATCCTGCTTAATTACAATAACTGTATTGGGACTTATAATAACCGCATCCAATTTAGCTTCATGTACCTGACGAATTGTTTCTGGGCCGATAGTAGGCATATCCACTCGCAGATCTTGGTTTATCTTTTCTCTTTTGACTAAAACTCCTCCCCCTGCTCGCGTAAGAAGTGAAGAGGTATCACGAACGTACTCAAGCATTTGTTTAGTACCTTGAGCCGTTTCAATTCCTAAAACCTGTCCGGCCTCAACTACTACCGATTGACCAATATCAAGACAGCTTGTTTTTTCCAAAATTTGGTCGGCGCGCTTAACATCATTTAAATTTACACTGTCTTGAGCTCCAACATAAAACCCTGGTTTCAATGTCAAATTACGAACAACTTCATTAGCGCCAATAGGAGTAATAGCATTTTCAAGAAATAATGAGATAATATATTTTAAAAGAGCATCATCGCCTTGTTGCAGAGCACTAAAAAATGAGTGAGATCTCACCTTTAAATACTCATCAAATTTTGTTTCATCCAATAAGGGTCTTTTCATGCCCCCAACCATTACAACGCTACGAATTCGACGTTTCTTTAAGTCTTCAAAAAATTTACCAAGCTGGTTAAAATTATGGAAAACAGCATGGTTACTCAAAGAACACTCCATTCCTTCAAAACCAACCACGTAAGGATTGGAGAGTTGCTCATAAACTAGTCCTGGTAAATTTCCTGATCCAGCTATAATTGCAACATTCTTAAAATTTTTCATCGATTTTTATTATCTTGGGGTAAGGAATGATCTATCGCTGTGGCCTAAAACAAAACTTACTATTTTTTCTACATATTTGCTGTCACTATCATCTGTAAGTTTCTGAGCTCTATCTTGGAAAGTACCATCTCCCTGCGAAAGAGTTTGAAACGCTGCTCTCAACGCCATTATATCAACTCTTGGAACACCTTTACGCTTTAAACCCACAAGATTTAACCCATCCAATTTACCTCTAGGACCTTGAACCAATCCGTACGGAATAACATCATTAGTTACCATTGTGACCGCACCTATTATAGCCCCCTCACCTATCCTTACAAATTGATGTACCCCACTTAATCCCCCTACAATAACACTGTCTTCTATAACACAATGACCGGCCAAAGAAGCGTTGTTAACTAGAATAACATTATTTCCAACATTAGCATCGTGTGCGATATGGCAACCAGCCATAAACAAACCGTCATTGCCAACTTCGGTAACGCCACCTCCACCTTTCGTACCCAGGTTTATTGTAACGTGCTCTCGAATTTGATTTCGCTTGCCTATCTTTAAGCTAGTAGGCTCACCATTGAATTTTTTATCTTGCGGTATCTCCCCTAAAACAGAGAAGGGAAAAACTGTACTATCATCTCCCAAGAAAGTATCACCCTTGATAACGACGTGGCTTTTTAAGTTAACATTTTTTCCTAATCTGACTCTGCTTCCAACAAAGCAAAACGGTCCAATAGAACTTCCATCACCAATTTGTGCTCCCTTTTCAATTATAGAGCTATGATGAATATTAATATTTCCCAACATTATTCCCCGGCACGACTCAAATCCATCATTGCAGTAAATTCCGCTTCAGCTGCCATTTCACCATCTACAGTCGCCTCTCCGTAAAACTTCCATACCTTACCCCCAGGCTTTCCCCTTACGGTATTCAGTTTCATTTTCAATTGTTCGCCAGGAATTACTTTTCTTCGAAACTTACACTTATCAATTGCCATAAAATATATTAGCATCTCTTTGTCTATCAAATTCAGGCCAACCCCAACCATAACCGCGGCAGTCTGTGCCATTGCCTCCACTATCATAATCCCCGGCATAATAGGAGTATTTGGGAAATGTCCCTGGAATTGTGGTTCATTGAAAGTAATATTTTTTAGACCTGTGGCGTTATTAAATCCATCTATATCAACTACTTTATCAACCAATAGAAACGGATACCGATGCGGCAGAATGCGCTTAATTAAACCGATATCTGCATTTCTGTTATCATCAATCATTGATCTTCCTACTCATTGAGACATTATTAGGAATTTTATTAAAATCAAAGCGAGCTTTAAACGAAAGTCGTATTAATCAGAATTTTCGGTCCCGTCTCCTAAATTATCGTTTATTAACTCTATTGCTTTTTCTGTAATATCTATCATCGGATTAGATAGAACTATGTTTCTTCTATCTACTATTATAGTTGCTTTATAGCTAAGCATGATTTCTTGCAAGAACGGTACAGAAAGTTTCAATAATTCGCTTATGTTCTCATCGCGCTTTTCAAAAAGTGTATTTTCTAACTCTGAACGTTCTTTTCTAATTGAATTCGCTCTTTCGTCAAAGTCTACCGCGAGCTTCATAAATTCATCCGGGGCAAGACTTTTACGCAGTTCTACGAGGCTTTGTTCCTCAGCTTCGAGATTATTCTGTATAACTGTATTGTTTTCAATAAATTCATTCTGTGCATTTTCAAATTCTTCAAATACGCGCCTGCCATATTGGGTTTCTCTTGCAATTCTCGAGATGTCAATTGTCAATACACTAGAAACCCTTGCTTCACCAAGACTAGTCTCCTGCGCAATAGTAATTAATGGGGTAGAAATATATAGCCATATAAGAATACTTAGAAGACGCATTTCTAAAACTGGGTCCGGATAGTAAGATCAAAATTTTGCTCCCTATCAAATGTTTCCTTTTGTAATGGGCGAGAAAAATTAAATCTGAGTGGCCCTATTGGTGTTTTCCAAAATAAGGAGGCCCCAAGCACACTGCGCCAGGAACCATCATCATAAATAACATCCTCACTTATATTATCCAAAGACCACAAGTTTCCCACATCAAAAAATATGCCACCATCGATCCCATATTCTTCAGGGAGACCCAAAGAAAATTCAGCTTCTAACCTTAATACGGCAAAAGTATTTCCTCCTAGGGCATCATTTATTACTTCGCCTTCGTTAACAATTTCTCTCGGTCCGATACCACCAGGCTCAAACCCTCGCATTAATGCTGAGCCAAGAAAAAAACGGTCTGTTACTCGACTATTGCCATAATTCAACACGCCTCCCTCCAGCGTTCCTTTGACTAAAACTTCTTCGTTAAAAATTTTTCTCTGCATCCTAGCCAACGCACTTGTTTTTGAACTCTCTCCATCCCCAGTAAATCCAGAAACTTCTTGTGACAATTTTAAAAGTACCCCAAAGTTTGGATCCAACCCGTCACGCAATGTATTATATGTGTATGCAATTCTCGAGTAAGCTCTTTCATCTTGCCCTAGATCCACTTCATTTTGAATAATACTTCCAACATTCACCGCATTTCTGAGTTCAGTTTCATTATATCCTATGCTTACAGATAACTTACTGTAATCACTAATGGGAAATGAAACCTGCGGTGACACATCCAAGATCGTTGTATCGTAGTTAGAGTTTTCTTTTTCAGTTTCTGTGAATTTACTCGACAAACCAAGACTTAAGCCCGGAGACAGAAACTCTG